>JBDUDP010000007.1:0-59366 GCA_040002895.1 Gemmatimonadota bacterium | reverse complement strand
CGAACAACAGATGGAAAAAGCTTAGGCAGGCGTCCACGCAAACAGGGTCAGCTCAGGGGTCCCCGCCGTCTCGCCAGACCAGTCGAAATTGCTGGTTCCGGTCTCGGCTCCAGAACGTGGGCTGAATACCCTACGGTTCTTTGACCTCGCCAGTCGCTCGTCCAGCGAGTTGTGGGCCGACGGGCGAGTGGTGTCGTTCCTCAGTTGGCGGCCGCACAGCGACCAGGTACTGCTCACGATTCGAGCAAGCGCGGCTGCTGCGACTAGGCTCGCCATTATGCGACCACCGGATACAACACTGACATACCTCACGTCTGGCGACGAAAACATACTTGGAGGAAGTACTGCCTGGAGCTCTGATGGGGGGTGGATTGCGTACGCCACGATCGATACGACAGGGGCGGGAAGATCGTGAAAATCCAACTCATGGGCTACAACGGGGCATCGCCACCCACGCTCCTCAGGACCCTCACGGGTTCGTCCCCGAGGTTCTCGCCCGACGGGCAGTTCCTAGCGTACTGTCGCTTCCTCCCGCAACTCCAGTCCCTCTGGACGCTCTATACCTACCGAATCGCCGACGGGGAAGAGACCCGTTGGGCCGCCGACCTCACCAACCCCTGTCCCATCGCTTGGCTCCCCTAGCGCAACTCGATTGGCCAGCGTATCTTCTTCGGTGTCTATTCGGTGCGGCTCCCTTTTCCTCAGCCGAATAAACACCCCGCTCAGGTCGCTCCAACGGCTGGCTTGTCCCGGCACTCTGCCGGTGGTAATATCGGGAGCGATCTGTCGCGGGCGATTAGCTCAGCTGGTTAGAGCGCGCGCCTCACATGCGCGAGGTCGGGGGTTCGAGCCCCTCATCGCCCATCGGTCCGACCCACCTCGCTAGGTGGTGTGAAGACCGCCGAGTCAGTCAGTGAGTGGAGCCTCCCGGGCTGGCTCGGAACGGGAACACAGAAGGCCCCCGCACTCTTCGGAGTGCGGGGGCCTTTTGCTGCCTGGTTCCTAAGTCGTTATCCGCAAACAACGTGGAATGTTGAAAACCACCATTGTGGAAAACACTTAGTCTGCAAATTCGTGGTCCCAGGCGTCCAGAAGCTCATCCCGAGAGACTGTCGCCGTGCCGCGCTTGCCGACCTCGACGCCCGCGGCAAGGTTGGCAATCCAAGCCGCCTCGTCGATCGTCGCCCCGGCACCCAGCGCCGCCGCCAGGATGGCTGACACGGTGTCACCTGCCCCCGAGACATCAAAGACCTCCCGCGCGATGCTCGGCGTGCGCCTGAGCGGCTGCCCCGGCGAGACCAGTACCATCCCCTCGGCTCCTAGGGTAAGCAGCAGGTTTTCCACATCGAGCCGAGTACGGGCGATTTCGAGGTCGCTGTCCTCGCCCCCGAAGTGCGCGGCGAAGGCGCTCTCAAGCTCGCGGCGATTGGGCTTGAACAGCGTCGCGCCGGCGTAGGCGAAGAAGTTCCGCTGCTTGGGATCGACGATCACCGGGATGCCGCGCGCGCGTGCCGCACCGATGAGCGTCTTCACCAAGTCGGCGTCGAGGGTGCCCTTGTCGTAGTCCTCGAGTATCAGGACGTCGGCATCGGCCAGTGCCGTGGCGGCACGCGCGATCACCGCCTCCCGGTCGCGCGGTGCCAGCGGATTGGTGACCTCCCGGTCGATCCGTACCACCTGCTGCCCCCGGGCCACGATCCGGGTCTTGCAGGTCGTCGGGCGGCCCTGCGCGACGATGAGGCCGTCGCTGGCGATGCCGAGCCCCGCCAGCTCTTCCAGCAACGCCTCCGCCTCGTTGTCCTGACCCACGACTCCGATGAGCTCGGCGATGGCCCCGATGGCCGAGACGTTGGCGGCCACGTTGGCGGCGCCACCGGGGACATCGTTTTCCTCCTCGACCGTGACCACCGGAACGGGGGCCTCGGGAGAGACGCGGTCGGTGTCGCCGGCCAGATACCGGTCGAGCATGACATCGCCCACGACCACGACCCGGACGTCGTGCATTTCATCGAGCAGCGTCTCAAGCCGCTCGCGCGGGACCATCGCCAGGGCGGTGGTCATGCGGGCTGGCCGGCGGCCGCGGGGCGGGGTGCGGGTCGGATTCGCGTCATCCCTGAAACTACCCACGCGGGGAGGCGGGCGGGTATCTTCGCGTTCCTATGTCAGACTTCACCGTTGTCGTCGAGCGCGGGTCGCTCGTGGAATCCGTCCATCGCCTGTCGGTGGCCGTGAGCCGACCCGACGGGACGCTGGTGGCCCACGCCGGCGATCCTTCCCTGCGGACCTATTGGCGGTCGGCCGCGAAGCCGTTTCAGCTGCTGCCACTGGTCGAGGGCGGCGGCATCGAGCGCTTCGGACTCGACCGCGAGATGCTTGCGCTTGCCTGTGGCTCCCACAACGCGGAGCCGATCCATCGTGATGTCGGGGCGCGCTGGCTCCGGGCCCTGGGCCTCACCGAGCAGGATCTCGCGTGCGGCGGGCATCCCTCGCTGTGGCCGGCGCTGGCCAATCGGATGATCCACGACGATGTGGTCGCGACTCCGCTGTGGAGCAACTGTTCCGGCAAGCATTCGGCGTTACTGGCATTGGCGGTGTTGCATGGCTGGCCCACCGAAGGCTACGAGGTCAGCAGCCATCCGGTCCAACATCGCGTGGCAGAGAGCATTGCAACCTGGTCGGGTGTCGCGGCCGAGTCGTTGCAGTGGGGCGTGGATGGCTGCACCGCCGCCGCCGTCGCATTGCCACTCGCAGCGATGGCTCGCGCGTACGCCCGGTTGGGCACCGCGGAGTCGCCGGCGTTGGCTCTCGTGCGCGATGCAATGATGGCTGCGCCGGCGCTCGTCGCCGGCACGGACCGACTCGACACCGCGGTCATGTCTGCGTGGCCCGAGCGTGTGGTCGCGAAGATCGGCGCCGAGGGCGTCTACTCCGCCGCGCTCCCCGAACTCGGTCTCGGGGTCGCGTTGAAGGTGGAGGACGGCGAGATGAAGTCGGCGGAGATCGCGCTCGTCGCGGTCCTCGACGCCGTCACCGCGCGGCTCGGTGGAGCACGCGAGTGGACGGCACCGTCACTCGATCGCTGGCGCACGCCCAGCATCCGGAACACGCGCGGTGAATCCACGGGGCGTTTCGCCACCGCGGGGGAGCTGCGCTTCCTGTGAGCCCACTCGCCATGCGCGCTGCACTTCTCGTCATTGCTGCGGAGGCCACATGACCGAATCTGCGCGACTGCTCGACGATCCCACTCGCGCGCTTGTCTCGCTCGCCGCCGCGATTGCGCAGGGCGAGGAGCCAGTGGTGCGGGATCAGGTGACCGATGCCCTCGAGGCGGCGGTCCCGCCGGAGTGGGTGGATGAACTCCTGCTGCAATCGGTGCTGATGACCGGCTGGCCGCGCACGCTCATTGCGGCTGGCCTCTGGCGCAAGGCGGTGGGCACTCCGGCGACAGGCGCCGAGGGCGGCCTCGATTATCGCGAGCATGAGGAGTGGACTCGCCGCGGCGAAGCAACCCTACGAACGGTCTACGGCGACAACTACGCCAAGCTGCGCCAGAACGTGGCCAAGCTTCACCCCGCGCTCGATGTCTGGATGATGGTGGAAGGCTATGGTCGCACGTTGGCGCGACCGGGGCTCGACCTCGCGCGGCGAGAATTCTGCGTCATTGCGCAGACGGCGGTGCTCGACACCCCACGGCAGTTGCATTCCCACCTGCGTGGGGCCCTGAACGCCGGCGCCTCGGTGGAGGAGGTCGAGGCGGTCCTCGGCCTCGTGAACCCGTTCCTCTCCTATGACCATTGGAAGTCGGTCAAGGAGCTTTGGGAATCGGTCGTCGATGGCTGGAGTCCACTGGAATGAGTTTTGTCGATCGCGTGGTCGTGGAAGTCTGGGGCGGCCGTGGCGGCGACGGCGCCTGTTCATTTGCGCGCTTCAAGTACAAGCCGAAGGGTGGCCCCGATGGCGGCGACGGCGGGCATGGCGGAGCCGTCATCGTGCGCGCCGAGTCGAACCTCTCGACCTTGCTCGACTATCGCTATCGCACCGCGTGGCGGGCTGATCGTGGCGTGCACGGCAAGGGGAAGAACTGGACCGGTGCATCGGCCGCCGACATCATCATGCCGGTGCCTCCCGGGACAGTGATCGAGGATGACGAGTCCGGTGAGTTGCTCGGCGAAGTCCTGCTGCAGGGCGACGAAATCCTCGTGGCCAAGGGTGGTCGCGGCGGCCGGGGCAACGCCCGATTCACGTCGTCGACGCATCAGGCACCGCGCGAGTGGGAACCGGGCGAGGAAGGTGGCCATCGCCGACTCGCGTTTGTGCTCAAGATGATCGCGGATGTCGGGCTCGTCGGAGAACCGAATGCGGGAAAGAGCACCCTGCTGTCGGTAATCAGTGCCGCCCGCCCCAAGATTGCGGACTATCCCTTCACCACGCTGGAGCCGAACCTCGGCGTGGCGGGACTCTCCGGATCGCGTTCCTTCGTCGTGGCCGACATCCCCGGCATCATCGAGGGAGCGCATGCGGGGAAGGGACTCGGACTGAAGTTCCTGCAGCATGTTGAACGCACCCGGGTGCTGGCGTATCTGGTGCCGCTCGACTCGCCCGACCCGCAGCTCACGTACGACGGCCTTCGCAACGAGGTGCGGTTGTACAGCGAGGTGCTCGCCGAGAAGCCCCATGTGCTGGTGCTCTCGAAGCGCGACCTCCTGCCGGAAGATGAAGAGCTGCCGGTGGTTCACGCCCCCGATGCGCTGCGGATTGTCGACATCTCGTCGGCGGCCGGGCAGGGGCTCGACGACCTGAAGGAGATGTTGTGGTCCCTGGTGCAGGACGTGCGCCGTGGTGAAGTGGTCGACGACGACGACACCAGCGCGCTCTTCGACGACGAGGTCGAGCCCGACCAATGACCCCGACGAGCGCCGCGCCTACGTGGCGCTCGCGCTCATCGACGGCCTCGGCCCCCGGCGCATCGCGCAGCTCCTCTCCGCGCATGGAAGTGCACAGGCCTGCCTGACGGCACCTTCCCACGACTCCAGCACCCTCACCGGATTTCCGCGCACGCTCGTCCGTGCACTGCATCACCCTCCGCTCGAGCGAGCCGATGCGCTCGTTGCGGAGTGCCTGGCGCACGGGCACTTCCTGTTGACTCCTGCCGATGAAGACTTTCCGGCCCTGCTGCGCTCGATCCCCGACCCGCCGCCGATCCTGTTCGCGCGCGGCAATCTCGCACTCACCAATCGTCCCGCCGTCGCCATCGTCGGCAGTCGTGACCACACGCGCTATGGCGGGGAGGTGGCCGAGCGGTTGGGGCAGCTCGCGGCCGCGGCCGGACTCGTGGTGGTGAGCGGGATGGCACGAGGCCTCGACGCCGTGGCGCAGCGCGCTGCACTGGAAGCTGGTGGGGCGTCGATCGGTGTGCTCGGTGCCGGAGTCGATGTCGTCTATCCCGCACGCAATCGTGCGCTCTATGAGCTGATCTTGCGTGACGGCTTGTTGCTGAGCGAGTCACCCGCAGGGACGCGCCCCGAACCGGGTTCCTTTCCGCGCCGCAATCGACTCATCAGCGGTCTGGCGCTGGCGCTGGTGGTGGTCGAGGCAGCGGACGGATCGGGCACACTGATCACCGTGGGGTCGGCCCTCGAGCAGGGCCGAGAGGTGCTCGCCGTCCCGGGGCCGATCACGTCGCCCACGTCACGCGGCACGAATCGCTTGCTCCGGGATGGTGCGATCCCGCTGCTCGAGCCGGAAGACATGCTCGTCGCGCTCGGATTGCCGTCCGAGGCCAGGCCGCTGGCACCGCCGACGGTACCGTGCACACTCTCACCCACCGAGGCGCGTGTGCTTGCCGCGCTCGGCCCCGACAGTCGTGGTGTGGACGATCTCGCCGAGGCCGTGGGGCTTCCCGTCGGGGAGCTGCTTGCGGCCTTGCTCGGTCTCGAGCTCGGCGGGCTGGCGCAGCAGCTCCCGGGCGCGCTCTACCGTCGCCGCGGTCCGTGAATCGACTGCCTTCCGCGCGGCGACTCCGCTAGAGTTGCAGCCATGCACGTCTACGTTCATGTCCCGTTCTGCGCGCGTCGCTGTTCCTACTGCGACTTCGCGATCGCGGTCCGGCGGGTCACGCCGCACGCTGCGTTTGTCGCCGCGATCCGCGCAGAGTGGGCGCAGCGCGCAGCGGATCCGGCATGGCGTGCCGCCCCGGGCGTCGCGACGCTGTATTTCGGTGGTGGGACGCCGTCGCGACTCGACCCGGCGGCCTTGGGAACCGTCATCGCCATGCTGCGCGCCGACCATTCGTTCGATCCGGACATCGAAATCACCCTCGAAGCGAATCCGGAGGATGTCACCGACGAACGCGCCGCGGCCTGGGTCACCGTCGGCATCAATCGCGTGTCGCTCGGGGTTCAGACCTTCGACCCGGCGGTGCTCGAGTGGATGCACCGCACGCACCGGGCGGAACAGGTGCCTGCGGCAGTGGCCGCGCTGCGCGCCGCTGGCATCAGCAATGTGTCGATGGACCTGATCTTCGGTGTCCCGACCGATTTGCGTCGCGACTGGCAGCGCGACCTGGACCTCACACTCGCCCTCGAACCCACCCACCTCTCGCTCTACGGCCTGACGGTGGAGCCGCACACGCCGCTGCAGCGGTGGACCGACCGAGGGGACGCCATTCCGGTGGACGAGGAGCGGTACGCCACGGAATATCTCGCGGCGAACCGTGCCCTGGTCGCCCACGGTCTCGAGCATTACGAGGTCTCCAATGCCGGGCTGCCAGGACGTCACTCCCGGCACAATCGCGCCTACTGGTCCGGGGTGGATTACCTCGGGCTTGGGCCGTCGGCCCATTCCTATCTGGGCGGGGTGCGTGCGTGGAACGTGCGGGAGTGGGCGGAGTTCAGCGACCGCGCCATGAGCGGAGCGCCCTTGCAGGCGGGTGCGGAGGTGCTTGATGCCGCTGCCCGGCGACTTGAGCAGCGCTACCTTGGCCTGCGCACGACCACCGGTCTGCCGGTGTCCGAACTCCCCGCAGAGGCCTGCGCTGCCTGGGTTGGCGCCGGATGGGCGGAAGTCGACCAGGGGCAGGTCCGGCTCACAATCGAAGGGTGGCTCCGGCTCGATGCGCTGGTGGCCGCCATCGTACATTCCTAAGTTTCGCCCCCATGAGCAGTCCTGAGACACTCTCGGAGCGGCAGCGCCGCGTCCTCGAGGCCATCATCGAGTCGTACATCGCGACCGCTGAGCCCGCCGGCAGCAAGACGGTGGCGCATCGCTCGGCGTTGGGCATCTCCTCCGCGTCGATCCGCACCACCATGGCCGAGCTTGAGGCGAAGGGACTCCTGTTCCACCCGCATTCGTCGGCGGGGCGAATTCCCACCGATGCGGCCTACCGCTTCTATGTCGACACCATCGTGCGCCACTCCCCGCCCACCGCGACGATTCGCGACCACCTCTCGGCGGAACTGAACGCGGCGGCGAGTGCGAGCGAGGAGTTGTTGCGGCGCGCCGCTCAGGTGCTCGGGATTCTCACCCAGGAACTTGGGGTCGCGGTGGCCCCGGCGCTGGAGGAGATCGTGCTCGAGCGCCTCGATCTGGTAGCGGTGTCGTCGGAGCGATTGCTGCTGGTGTTCAATCTGCGCAGCGGCGCGGTGCGGACCATCTACGTCCGGCTGCCGGTGGTCGTGGCGCGCGATCAGATCGATGAGGTGCAGCGCGTCCTCAACGATCGACTGGCTGGCTTGAGTCTGCGGGAGATCCGCGCTACGCTGTCGGCCCGCCTGCGTGATGCAGGCACTGCGGTGGATCGCGCCGATTTGCTCGACATCATCCTGGCCGAAGGGGATACGCTTTTCGATCTGCAGGACACCCGCGAGCCGGTGATGCTGGGCAGCGCGTCGGTGCTGGTCGAGCAGCCGGAGTTCGCCTCGAGCGAGCGGATGCGATCGTTGCTGTCGCTCACGGAACGCCGCGATGTGCTGCACGAGGCACTGGCGCAGCGCAAGCAGGACGGACTCACCGTCACCATCGGTGGCGAGCACGGCGAACCCGGGCTCGCGGGGTTCACGCTGGTGACATCCACGTATCGGCGAGGCGGGGCCACGGGCGTCATCGGTGTGCTGGGCCCGACTCGCATGCCCTATGACAAGATCATCGGCCTGGTGGAACACACCGGACGACTGGTCGAAGGATTGATTCAGTGAGCGATCTCTACATCACGCTGGAAGTCACCCGCGACGCGACGGACGACGACATCAAGAAGTCGTATCGCCGCCTCGCCATGCAATTTCACCCCGATCGGAATGCCGCACCGGACGCCGAAGCGAAGTTCAAGGAGATCTCGGAGGCGTACCAGATCCTCAGTGATCCGGACAAGCGGGCGCACTACGATCGCTTTGGCACGGTGCCAGGGGCGAGTGCGGGTGGGGGCTTTGGGGCGGGTGGGGGGTTCGAGCACATCGACCTCACCGAGGCGCTCAACATCTTCATGCGCGACTTCGGTGGCTTCGGCGGGTTCGAGAGCATCTTCGGCGGAGGACGTAGCGCTGCGGAAGCGAATCGCGGCCAGGATATTCGCGTCACGGTGAAGCTCACGTTGCAGGAAGTCGCGCTGGGCGCGAAGCGCAGCATCAAGGTCAAGACGCTCACCGCCTGCGCGTCCTGTAGTGGCAGCGGCGCCGCCAAGGGCACCGCGCCGGCCACGTGCGGGACCTGCGGCGGTACCGGCGAGGTGCGGCGCGCGACCCGTTCGATGTTCGGGCAGTTCGTACAGGTTGGGCCATGCCCTACCTGTCAGGGCGAGGGCCACACCATCCAGACGCCGTGTGAGGTGTGCCGCGGCGATGGGCGGGTCAAGGGCGAGCACACCGTGAGCGTCGACATTCCGGCGGGCATCTCGTCGCAGAATTACCTCACGCTGCGGGGGCAGGGCGCGGCGGGTCCGCGCGGCGGTCCCCGCGGCGATCTGGTGGTGATGATCGAGGTCAAGGACGACGATCGCCTGACTCGTGATGGCGACAACCTCGTCCATGAACTGGCCGTGTCCTTTTCGCAGGCAGCCCTCGGTACCACGGTGATGGTCCCCACGCCGTACGGCGAAGAGGCACTCACTGTGCCGGCCGGAATCCAGTCGGGCACGGTGCTGCGCCTGCGCGGCAAGGGACTGCCGCGCCTCGGTGGCAGCGGCATCGGAGATCTCAACGTCCGGGCCCATATCTGGACACCGGATGATCTCAACGATGAACAGCAGCAGTTGTTTGCCGAATTGGCGAAACACGAGGGTGATGGGCCGAGTCGGAAAGGTGGCTTTTGGGCCAAGCTGAAGGATGCACTGCGCAAAGAGACGCTCGGGACATGACGCACCAGTGGTGGCGGATCGCGGTGTCGTGTCGCGAGGAAGACACCGATGCCGTGGCGGCCGCGTTGGTCGCGGCCACGGGGCAGGGCGTCGAGGAACCGATGCCGGGCAGCTTGCTCACGGTGGCCACCTCCGAGTCCGAGGCGGCGCGCCTGCTTGCCGAACTGTCGGCTGCCTTTGCCGAGATCGGGGGCGCAGTGACACCGCTGGTTCCGGTCGACTGGTCGGTGCGCTGGCGCGATGGCATCGAGAGCCGGACCTTTGGACGCGTGGTGCTGACGCCGTCCTGGTTGCCGGTGACGGCGGACGCCGGGCAGGTAGTCGTGACCATCGATCCGGAATCGGCATTCGGCAGCGGCGAACATGGCTCCACTCGCGCCGCACTCGCGCTCCTGGAACGCCATCTCGTGCCGGGCGCACGGATGCTCGATTTCGGCAGTGGCTCGGGCATCCTCGCTATTGCCGCCGCGAAGCTGGGTGCCAGCAGCGCCATTGGCATCGAGGTCGATGACGAGGCGTTCCCCATTGCCGATGCCAACGCCGAGCGCAACGGGGTGACCGATCGCGTCACCTTCCTCGTGGGCGACGCCGATGAACTGGGGGTGCTGGCCGGACCCGCGGATCTGATCTGCTCCAACATCCTGCGGACCGTGAATACGCTGCTGCTGCCGGGCATCGTGAAGGCGCTCGCGCCGGGCGGTATCGCGATCTTTGCGGGGATGGAGGATGCGGAGGAATCGTTGTTCTGCCCAGTGCTCGCGCGACACGGTCTCGCGGTGATCGACGATGTCCACGATGCCGGCTGGTGGGGCGTCGCCGCGCGGCTGGGATGATGCGATTCCTGGTTGACCCGGGGGCGTTGGCCGACGGCGTGACGCTGACGTTGGACGCGGCGGAGACGCACCATGCCGACGTGCGCCGCGGACGCGAGGGAGACGCCGTCGAGCTGCTCGATGGCGCGGGGGCCGTGGCAGACGCCGTGCTGGCGCACACCGGGGCGGAGTGGAGCGCTCAGGTCACGCGCGTGCGCACCGTGCCGGCACCGACCCCGCTGATTGTGGCACTGGGGGCCGGCGATCGCGATCGCTTTCTCACGGTGGTCCAACAATGCGGTGAGCTGGGAATCACCCGCATCGTGCCGATCGAGACGGAGCGGGCTCGGCAGGTGGAGTCGCGCCTGCGCCCTGCCGGCATCGAGAAGGCGCGGCGCCGCGTGCGCGAGGCATGCAAACAATCCGGCAATCCCTGGTTTCCCGTCGTGGATGACCTGCTTCCGCTTATTGCGCTGGGCATCACCGGCAGCGGCGTGCGTTGGTTTTTCGGTGACCCGGAAGGCGTTCCCTTGGCGGAGCTGCGGCCGGCCGAGCCGGTGGGCTGGGTCATCGGGCCAGAAGGTGGCTTCGCGCCGTCGGAACTGGAGTGGTTACGTGAGCGGCTCGATGCCACCGGCATCTGGTTGGGACCCCATATCCTCCGCTTCGAGACCGCGGCGATGGCCGCGGCGGTGCTCACCTTGCAGCTGCGCGAGCGTGCGCGGAGTGTCGGATGACCGATTGCATCTTTTGTCGCATCGTGGCCGGCGAGATCCCCGCGCAAGTCGTCGCGCGCAACGCACACGCCCTCGCCTTCCGTGATGTGAACCCCCAGGCCCCCACCCATGTGCTGGTGATCCCGGTCGAGCATCTCGACTCGGCTGCTGATGCCATTGGGGAGCCAGGTCGGCGGATTCTGGGCGAGGTGATGGGCCTCGCGGTGGAGTGCGCCGAGAGCCTCGGCCTCACCCCCACGGGCTACCGGCTGGTCGTCAACACCGGCGGGGAAGGGGGGCAGACGGTTGGCCACCTGCACCTCCACTTGCTCGGTGGGCGGCAGATGCACTGGCCTCCGGGGTAGCGGGCCCCATCGACCGGCGCCGGGCGCCGGGTGCTGGCAGCTCGCCGTTCCCCTCGCGCCGGGCCCTCTCGGTTGCCCCAGCGCCCCCCGGCCGTTAATCTTTCCCCTGCTATGCACCAACCGCCCCCTGATACGGGGCACGAGAGGGGTGATTTTTAAATGTCGGAAGTCGTCATCCACGAGGATGAGAGCTTCGAGCGCGCACTGAAGCGCTTCAAGAAGAAGTGCGAGAAGGCCGGGATCCTGTCGGATCTCCGCAAGCATCGCCACTACGAGAAGCCCAGCGAGAAGCGGAAGCGGAAGATGAACGCCGCGCAGCGCAAGACGCGTCGCCGCCCCTCGCATGCCTGAGATTGCCGCCCGTCTGCGCGCCGACCAAGTCGTCGCGCGGAAGGCGTCAGACAAGGACCGAACCCTGGTATTGGGGACGGTCCTTTCGTCGTTCAAGAATCGCGAAATCGAGCTGGGCCGCGAACCGACCGATGACGAGATCGCCGACATCCTCCGCAAACAGATCAAGCAGCGCCTCGACTCGGTGGAGCAGTTCACCGCGGCGGGACGCCTCGACCTGGTGTCGAAAGAGGAATACGAGATCGGCGTGCTGCGCGGGTATCTCCCGCCGGAGGCCGACCCCGAGGCGATTCGCGCCGCCGCCCGCGCGGCGATTGCCGCCGGCGCCACCGACCTCGGTCGGGTGATGTCTGCCCTGATGGCCCAGTTCAAGGGCAAGGCGGATGGCAAGGTGATCAACCAGATCGCTCGAGAGGCACTGCAGCAGGGATGACCGGTCCCGCGATGGCAGCGCACGGGGTGCGGTCCTTCTTGGAGGACGGCACCCCGTCGGCATTGGATCCCGAGACCTCCGCTGAGGCGCTCGACGCACTCGAGTTCGACATCGCCCTCGAGGTGGTGGCGGAGCATGCGGTCGGACCGCTCGGCGCGGAGGCCATCCGCGCCCGGTTGCCGAGCCGCGACGCCGACTGGATCCGATTCGAGCTGGCCCATGTCGGCGAGCTGCTCGCACTGTTGCGTCGGGGCGAGTCGATTGCCGTCCCGCCGGTTCCGCCGCTGCGCGGTGCGCTCGGCCGACTTCGCGTCGAGGGGAGTGTGCTCGAACTGGGCGAGCTGGCCGATGTCGCCACCACGCTCTCGGCCGGCCGGGTGCTCGACAACGAACTGGGGCGACTCGCCGACGCGTGCCCACGTCTCGCCGGCCTGCGCGTGCCGCCGGCCGATCGCGCCATCGAACGCCTGCTCGAACGTTCGCTGGGTGACGACGGCCAACTCCTCGATAGCGCCTCGCCCGCGCTCGCGGCGGCTCGCCGCGAAGTGCATGCTGCGCGTGAGCGGCTCATCCGCCGGCTCGATGCCCTGCTGCGGGAGATGGACAGCGCCGCCATTCCTGGCGGTGCCACCGTCACCATGCGGGGCGGCCGCTACGTGATCCCGGTGCGTCGGGATGCGCGGAGTCGGCCCGAAGGGATCATTCACGACGAGTCCGGCAGCGCTGGCACGCTGTTCATCGAACCGAGCGCGGCCATCGAGCTCGGGAACGCGGTGCGTGCGGCGGTCATCGCCGAGGAGCGCGAGACGCTCAAGGTGCTGCGGGATCTCACGGAGGCACTGCGTCCGGTGCGCGACACGATTCGCGCCCTGCACACGGTTGCGGTCGAGGTCGACACCATCGCGGCGCGGGCGCGCTGGGCCGTGCAGACCGGCGGGGAAGTCCCCGAGATCGCGCCGCCGGGCGGGACGCTCTCGCTGCGGCAGGCGCGGCATCCGCTGCTGCTCGCGCGCGGCATCGACGTCGTGCCGTTCGACCTCGTGCTCGACCAGGGTGAGCGCACCTTGCTGATCTCCGGACCGAATACCGGCGGCAAGACGGTCCTGCTCAAGGCAACCGGGCTGCTGCTCGCGCTGGCGCAGAGCGGCATCGTGCCACCGATCGGCGCGGGTTCGGTGCTGCCAGTGGTGCACCGGCTCTTCGTCGACATCGGCGACCACCAATCGATCGCGACGGACCTCTCGACCTTCTCCGCGCACGTCGCAGAGCTCAGGAAGATTCTCGAACGTGCCGACGAGGCGACGTTGGTGATTCTCGACGAGGTCGGCTCGGGGACCGATCCCGCAGAAGGCGGTGCGCTGGCGATGGCGGTGCTGGAAACGCTGACCGGGCGCGGGACGCTGACGCTGGCCACCACCCACCTCGGGACCCTCAAAAGCCTCGCTTCACGCGTGCCTGGGGTGGTCAACGGCTCGCTGCAGTTTGATGCCGCGACGCTGTCGCCAACCTATCGATTCACCAAGGGGATCCCGGGACGGTCGTACGGCCTGGCCATTGCCCGCCGGCTTGGCGTCGACCCAGCGGTGCTGGCGCAGGCGGAGGCGCTCGTTCCGGAGGCCGAGCGGGAGCTCGATCGCCTGCTCGCGGAGGTCGAGGCGCGGGAACAGGCGCTGCTGCGCGAGCAGGCCACACTGGGAGAGCGCGAGGGTGAGGTGGAGCGGCGCGAAGCGGTGGCGAGCGTTCGCGAGGCGAATCAATCGGCCCGTGAGGAGTCGCTCCGTCGCGCCGAAAAGGACGCTGAACGTGATCGCGCTCGGCAGGCCAAGGCCTACCTCCTCGAGGCCCGTCGGAAAGTCGAGGATGCGCTTGCGTTGGCGAAGGGAGCCAGTGACGAGGCCCAGGCCCGGGAGGCTCGACGCTTGCTTGAGGAAGGGGTGCGTGGCGAGTCCCGGGTGCTTGAGGAATCCGACCCGCTCCCCGCGGGTGGTGGCGAACGGCTGGCCGTGGGCCGTCGGGTTCGCCTCACCACTGGTTCGACCGGTGAGGTGCTCGAGTTGCGCAGCGACGGGCGCGCGGTCGTCTCGGTTGGCACCATGCGGCTGGTCGTGTCCGCGGTCTCGCTGGTCGTGTTGGCGCCCGAGGCAGGCGGCGGGGTCTCGAAGCGGTCCCGGGTCGAGGTCGACGCCCCCACCCGTGAGGCGGCGTACGAGATCGACCTCCGCGGCATGCGCGCCGACGAGGCGGAATCCATGGTGCACGCCGCCATCGACGGGGCGACCCTCGCCGAGCAGCCACATCTCCGTATCATTCACGGCATGGGTACCGGCGTCCTGCGCGAGGTGGTGCATCGGTTGTTGAAAGGCGACGCCCGCGTCGCGTCGTTTGCGTTTGCACCACGGCAGCAGGGCGGGACCGGGGTGACTGTCGTGGAGTTTCGCTGATGGGGCGGATTCCGGACGAACTCGTCGAGCGCGTCCGCGATACCGCGGACCTGCTGGAGATTGTGCAGGAGTCCGTGCAGCTGAAGCGCCAGGGCAGCGACTACCGGGGACCCTGTCCCTTCCACAACGGGACCGGACGCAACTTCGCCGTGATCCCGAAGAAGAACCTCTACTACTGCTTTGTCTGTCATGCGGCGGGTGATGTCTTCACCTGGTATCGTGAGCGATTCGGCATGGACTATCCCACGGCGGTCCGGGAAGTCGGTCGGCGCTACCGTATTGAGATTCCGGAGACGACCGAGCGCGCCGGATCGGATCCCCGGGAACCGCTCTATCAGGCGACCGACGCCGCGCAGGCCTGGTTCGCCGCCCAGCTGCGGGATAACCCCGAAGCCGAGGCGACTCGCCGCTACCTGCTCGAGCGCCAGTTTTCGCTCGATGCCGCCGCCGAATGCGGGCTGGGGTATTCACCGCGCGGAGGCGACCTGGTCGCCGCCATGAAACAGTTGGGGATCAGCGACGAGGTGATGGTCGAGGCCGCGCTGGCGATGCGCCGGGATGACGGCACCCTGTTCTCCCGCTTTCGCGGTCGCCTCATGTTCCCGATCCACGACCTGCGCGGGCGTTCGGTCGCCTTTGGTGGGCGGATCATCGGGGCGGGGGAGCCCAAGTATCTCAACTCGCCCGAGACGCCGGTCTTCCACAAGGGCGAGCAGCTGTACCAGATGCATCTCGCGAAGCACGCGATGCGGAAGGCGGGGTTCGGGATCGTGGTGGAAGGGTATTTCGATGTGTTGCGTCTGGTGCTCGCTGGCATCGATCACGTGGTCGCCCCGCTCGGGACCGCGCTGACCGACAGCCAGGCAACGCTGCTGCGACGCTACACCGAGGAGATCATCCTGCTGTACGACAGCGACGGTCCGGGGCTCAAGGCCACCTTCCGCGCGGGAGATGTCCTGCTCGCGCATGGCGTGCGCGTGCGCGTGGCCACCATGCCGTCGGGCGACGATCCCGACAGCGTGGTGCAACGCGGTGGTGCCGCGGCGCTTGAGCCGATCCTGCACGATGCCGTTGACCTGCTCGAACGGAAGCTTCACTTGCTGGAGCTCAAGGGATGGTTCAGCGATGTGCGCCGGTCACGCGAGGCGCTCGATCGGCTGCTCTCGACGCTTCGCGCGGCGGCGGATCCCGTCACCAAGGAGCTCTACATCTCTCGCGTGGCCGAACGGCTCGGCATCCCGCGTGACACCGTGGCGCAGGAAGCGGCAGCGCGACCGAGCTATGAACCCGCGCGGCAGCCCGCGCCCGCTGCGGCCCCGGCGCGTGCTCCCACTCGCGACGATGTACCGCGGGGTCCGCGGCCTCCGGGGGCAGAGATCGAGCGAAAGCTGCTGCGATTGCTCCTCCTGCGTCCCGATTGGCTCGCGCGCGCGCGTGAGGAGATTCCCGTGGATCGCTTCACCGTGGGGGCCTTCAAGCGCATCTATGCCGCGCTGGCGGCGTTGCCTCCGAGTGCCCCGATCGGTGACGCCCTCCCCGCGCTGGATGCCCGGGCGCGGGACTCCTGGGATCGCCTCACGGAGCCCGGTGGGGCGCCCGAGGGGTACGATGTCGACCGGGAGTATGTCGGGGCGATCGAGGCACTGGAGGAGATTCACCACTTCCCCGACATCGCCGCCGAACCAAATCCGCTCGAACGCCGTCGCCGCTGGCAAGCCCTCACCAAGGAAGGGCAGGCGCGGTTTAAGTTGTATCTTGCCACCACCCCGAGGCCGCAGCGCGGTGTCGGCGATCCGTCTACCGAGGAGTGAACTGATGCACCCCGACCTACCCAAGTTGCTGGACGTCCAGAGCAAGGACCGCCGCCTCGCCGAGATCAACGGCCGGGTCGCCGAAATCGAGACCGAGCGCGCGGCGCTCGATGTGGTGCTCGATCGGTTGCGGTCCGAGATCGCGTCCGCGACTCGGACGGCGGATGACATGGCGCGCCGGCGCGACGAGACCGCCACCAAGCTCGAAGATCAGCGGGCCAAGCACGAGGCGCGGCGGTTGCGCCTCGAACAGGAGCGCAGCCCCCGCGTCGCGGCACAACTGATGGCCGATGTCGAACTCGGTCGCTCGATCCTCACGCAGGAGGAGGGCGAGTGGTTGCGACTCTCCGAGGATGCATCGACCCGTGCTGCCGCAGTGAAGGGCGCCCACGAGCGGCTCGCGGTACTTGAGGAGGAGCAGGCGGCCGCACGCGGCGAGCTCGATGGACGACGGCAGGCCCTCGAAGGGGAGTTGACGGCCGCCACGAGCGAGCGGGAGGCCTCGGCCGCACAGCTCGATCGTGCGTTGCGTATTCGCTACGATCGCTTGCGCGGCTCCCGCACTTCGGAGATCCTCGTGCCCGCCGGCAATCCCACCGGCCATGCGACGTGCACGGCCTGCTTCACCGCCATTCCCCGTTCCCGGATCGGTCGCCTTCAGGCCGAAGGACTGTTGCTCGACGGCTGCGAGATGTGTGGCGCCATCGTCTACCTCGCCGAGGTCGCCGTCTGACGACGGCGCCGCGCTGGCGGCTCGCGCCGGCTCCCGATCGGGAGGCCGCGAAAACGCTCTCCGCGGCGCTCTCCCTCCCGCTCCCGTTGGCCGCGCTGCTGGTGCAGCGCGGATTGAGTCAGGTCGACTTGGCTCGACGCTTCCTCCGCCCCCCCCTCGATTCGCTCGCTGATCCGTACCGCCTCGCCGGCATGACCGCCGCCGTGGCGGAAGTTGTCGCCGCGGTTCGTGGGGGCGTGCCCATCCTCGTGCACGGCGACTACGATGTCGACGGACAGTGCAGCGCTGCGCTGCTGACCCGGGCGCTGCGTGCCGCTGGCGGCGTGGTACACCCCTTCGTCCCGCACCGACTGCAGGATGGGTACGACTTCGGCACGGCCGGGTTGCGCGAGGCCGAACGTGTGGGCGCGGGATTGATCCTGACCTGCGATTGCGGCATCACGGCTGTGGAGGCAATCACCGCGGCGAAGGCGGCCGGACGACGGGTCGTGATCACCGATCACCACTTGCCGGGGGCCACCCTTCCGCCGGCCGATGCGATCGTTGATCCCCAGCAAGCGGGCGACGAGTCGGGCCTCGGCATGCTGTGCGGTACCGGCATCGCCTTCAAGTTGGTGCAGGCACTGGTGGAGCCGCTGGGCCTCCCGGCGGCATTTCCGATGCACCTGCTGGACTATGTCGCGGTCGCGACCGTGGCGGATGTGGTGCCGCTGACGGGCGAGAATCGTGTGCTGGTGAAGCACGGGCTCCTGGTGCTGGCCGACTCGCGCTGGGCCGGCCTGCGGGCACTGCTCCAGGTCACGCGCGTCGGCACAACGGAATTGCGGGCGGGCCAGGTGGGGTTCGTGCTGGCACCCCGCCTCAATGCGGTGGGACGCATTGCCGACGCCAAGGATGGCCTCCGACTGCTGCTCGCCGATGACGAGCGCGAAGCTGCGGCGCTCGCGACTCGGTGCGAGGAGCTGAACCGGGAGCGTCAGGCGCTGGATCAGCGCATTCTCGACGAAGCGCTCGCGATGGTCGAACGCGACTACCCCGATGCGCAGCAGCACACCGGCC
Source organism: Gemmatimonadota bacterium (assembly GCA_040002895.1). Lineage (GTDB taxonomy): Bacteria > Gemmatimonadota > Gemmatimonadetes > Gemmatimonadales > GWC2-71-9 > Palsa-1233. The sequence goes on along the minus strand of JBDUDP010000007.1, from coordinate 41,299 downwards.
TGGTGCTGCACGATCCGAGTTGGCATCCCGGCGTCATCGGCATCGTGGCGTCGCGCATTGTGGAGCGGTATGGTCGACCGACCTTTCTCATCGGGACGAGTGGCGAATGGGGCAAGGGGAGCGGCCGGAGCATCGACGGGTTCGACCTGCACGAGGCCCTGCATTCGTGCCGTGACCTGCTCGAACGGTTCGGGGGGCACACCATGGCCGCCGGGCTGACGATCCGACCGGAGCGCATCGATGCCTTTCGCACGCGCTTCAACGAGACCGCCCAGTCACGGCTTGCGCCGGAAGCACTGGGCTCCACCCAGCGGGTCGATCTCGAACTCTCGCTGGGCGAGGTCACCGATGACCTGGAGCGGCTCGGGCGGTATCTCGAGCCATGCGGGATGGGCAATCCGTCCCCGGTCTACGGGGCACGGGAGGTCCGCCTCGAGGGCGGTCGGGAAGTGGGCACCAACCACCTCAAATGTCGATTGGAGGGCTCCGGCCGCACTCTCGATGCCATCGCCTTCGGCTGGGCGGATCGCATCGACTACCGCAGCGCCCCGCTGGTGGATGTGGCGTTCAAGCTCGAACGGAACGAATTTCAGGGTCGGTCCTCGCTGCAGGCTCGGGTGGTGGCCTTGGCGCCGCGAGGCCACGCTTGACCCGGATCGTCAGCGGCGCGTGGGGGGGCAGGCGGCTTGCGACGCCGCGGGACGCCCGGGTCCGGCCGACAGCGGAGCGGGTGCGCGAGGCGTGGCTGAACATTCTCGGTCCCGAACTGCAGGGGGCTCGCGTGGTCGATCTCTACGCCGGCAGTGGTGCGCTCGGGCTTGAGGCCCTCTCACGCGGTGCCGCGGAGGCGACGTTCATTGAACTCAACACGCCGTCGCTCAATGCCCTCAAGGCCAACGTCGCATCGCTCGGCGCGGAATCGCAATCGACCATCACGCGGCACGACGCGCTGCGCTATGTCGCCTCGCTCGGCGCCCACGCGTTTGATCTGGCACTGGCCGATCCACCGTTCGCAGGCGATGCGGCCGAGCAGTTGGTGCAACTGTGGTGCGTGGTCCCATTCGCGGCCGTCCTCGCCGTGGAGCACTCATCCAAGGTGACCATCGCCGGCGGCGACACTCGCCGCTGGGGTGACGTCGCCGTCTCCTTCTTTCGGGCCCCATGACACGAACCGCGATCTACCCCGGCTCGTTCGACCCGCCCACGCGTGGGCATGAGGATCTCATCCGGCGCGCGCTCGGGCTCGCCGATCACCTCATCGTGGCCGTCGCCATCAATCCCAGCAAGCAGCCGCTCTTTCATGTCGACGAACGCCTGCAACTGCTCCACGCGGCGGTGGGCGACGAACCGCGTGTGGAACTGGCGTCGTTCTCCGGCCTGCTCGCCGACTTCGCCCGGGACCGCGGGGCAACCCTTGCGGTGCGCGGACTGCGCGCGGTGAGCGATTTCGAGTACGAATTCCAGATGGCGTTGATGAACCGTCGGTTGAACCCCGAACTCGAGACGGTGTTTCTGGTGCCCGCGGTGGATCTGACCTACCTCTCCTCCTCGCTCGTGCGTGAGGCCGCCCGCTTCGGCGGCAATCTTGAGGGGCTGGTCTCGCCCGCCGTTGCCGAGGCGCTGCAGCAGAAGTTTCGCGCGTGAGCTTTCGCGCCGAGCTCCGCTCGCGTGCCGCAGGGCGGGGAGCGCGGATCGTGCTCACCGAAGGCGATGATCCGAGGGTGCAGGAGGCAGCCGAGATCCTGGCGCATCTCGACATCGCGGTGCCGCGACTGCTTGACGGTGATCGCCGCCATCCCTCGAAGCAGCCGGAATTCGCGGCCGTGGCAGAGCATCTGCGCGCCCGACGTCCCGGGGCAGTGCGCGACGGGGTCCACGCACTCGATCTCGCCAGCGACCCGCTGCGCTACGGCGCGTCGCTGGTGGCCATCGGGGCGGCCGATGGCTGTGTCGCGGGTGCCGTGGCCACCACGGCCGAGGTGGTCCGCGCCGCGCTGTGGGCGATTGGGCTGCGCCCTGGCCTCAACACCGTCAGCGCCGCCATGTACCACGCGCTCCCCGACGGGCGGGTGTTGACCTACACCGATATCGCCGTACTCCCGATGCCCACGGCCGAGCAGCTGGCCGATGCGGCCGTGGCGGCGGCGCGTGATCGGCGCGCGCTGGTGGGGGATGCCCCGATCGTAGCGTTCCTCTCGTATTCCACCAAGGGCAGTGCCACGGGACCGGACCCGTCGCGCATGCAGGATGCGTTGGCACGCTTCCGGGAACTCGCCCCCGACGTGCTCGCCGACGGGGAGCTGCAACTGGATGCGGCACTCGTGCCCGAAGTGGCGGCACGCAAGTGCCCCGCATCGCCGGTGGCAGGGCGGGCCAATGTGCTGGTGTTTCCGTCACTCGATGCGGCGAACATCGCCTACAAGCTCACCGAGCGACTTGCGCATGCCTCTGCGGCCGGGCCACTGCTGCAAGGTTTGGCGCGCCCGATGTCCGACCTGTCGCGCGGGGCCTCGACGGACGATATTGTGGACGTGGCAGCCATGGTGGCGCTCCAATCGGGCGTCGGGTCGGACTGAGACAAGGAGCGGCAGCGATGGGGTTCACAGCAGCGCGGAGCGACAGTGGCGTGACGGTGGTCGGGCTCGAAGGGCAGTTGATTGTGGCCAATCGACAGGAGTTGAAGCAGCTGATCCAGGACGCACTGGATCGAGGGGAACGGAAGTTCCTGCTCGACTTCACGGGCACGGCCTACATCGACTCCTCTGGACTCGGTGCGCTCGTGTCGATCAGCAAGAAGGTGCGCGAGGCGAGTGGCGACTTGCGACTGGTCGGCCTCAACGAGGATCTCCGGTCCCTGTTCGAGCTGACCAAGCTCGACACCCTGTTCACGATCTCCGAGACGACCGCCGAGGCGCTCGAGGGGTTCTGAGGCCGCCGATGGTCACCGCCGCGCGGGTTGCATCGGAGGACGGGAGTGGGCATGACCACTTCCGGGTGGAGTTGTCGACCGATGTGACTCAGGTCGGTCATGTCGTCGACGCCGTTGTGGCCTGTTGTACTGCGCTGGCCGCCGTGTCCACGCGCACTCAGTTCCGACTCTGCACCGTGGTGGCGGAAGCGGTGGCCAACGCCATGGTGTACGGGAACCGCAACGACCCGGCGCGGCGAGTGGTCGTCGACATCGAGCTGCTCAGCAATCGGATCATCATCGCCGTCTCCGATGAAGGGGACGGCTTCGATCCGCACGCCGTGCCCAATCCCACACACGATGGCGCCGTCGACGGCACACGAGGTCGTGGCCTGTTCATGATTCGTTCACTCGCCGATCAGGTGGACTTCAACGACCGGGGAAACACGATCTGGATGACGCTGCCCCGCTGCTGAGCCACCTCGGGAGCGCGTTGGCGCCGCTCGGGGCCCTCGCCGGGGCCACGTTGCGGCTCTGGCGACTCGATGGCGAGCGTTGGGCGCTGGTCGCGGGGTCCACGACCGGCGCTCCGGCGCCCCGCGCCCCGCGCGGCGAGGGACCGCAGTCGGCCTCCTGGCATGCGGTGCCCGATGCACCGGGACTCTTCCTCGAGATACTGCCCGAGACCACCGATCGCGCTGAGGACTTGGTGTCACGGCTGCTTCCGATTGTCCGGACACTGCTGGAGGCCGACCGTTCGACCGCGGCCCTGACGGGCGAGCTGGCCTCACGCTACGAAGAGATCGACCTGCTCTATACCATCGGCGAGCTGCTGGGTCGTGCCCGGGCCGTCGATGAGGTGGCCGCGCTCATCCTGCGGGAGGTCAGTGCCGTTGTCGGCGCGCGCCGCGCGGGGTTGCGAGTCCACGACGCCGCATCCGACGTCCTGCGACTCGTGGCCACCGTCGGGGGCGTTGATGGGGTGATTCCTCCCCAGGTTTCCGTCAACGATCAGGACGCGGTCGTGGCGCGCGCCTTTCGCGACGCGCGCATCGCGACGGGGCGGCAACCGACCTGGGTGCCTGGGGAGGTGCTGGCTGTGCCCATCAGCTACGCCGCGGCTGGGCAGCCGTCGCGCGTGGTCGGAACGCTCGCCCTCGCTGATCGCGCAGGCGGCGGTGCCTTCACCCACGAGGAGACCAAGCTCGTCTCGGCCGTCGCCACCCAGATTGGCGCCGCACTCGAGAACGCCAGGTTGGTGGAATCCGAGAGTGAGCGGCACCGCCTCGAACACGAACTCGCCGTCGCCCACGACCTTCAGGTCCGCCTGATGCCGACTGCCGCCGTCCTGCGTGGTGAGGCGGACGTAGCCGTGCGTTCGGAGGTGGCGGAAACCCTTGGTGGTGATTTCTACACCTTTTCGCGGCTGGGTCGTGGCCGGATCGGTGTGATGCTCGGTGACGTCTCGTCGCATGGCTTCTCGGCCGCCATCATCGCGGCTCAGGTGATGGCCACGGCGGGCATCCATGCCAACGCCGCCACGCCGCCCGACGAGACGCTTACCTTGATGCACGAGGCGCTCCGGGACGACCTCAGTCTCACCGAGATGTACCTCACCGTGTTCTACGGCATCCTCGATCCCACCGCCGGTCGATTGACGTTCACCAATGCCGGGCATGCCCACGCCTTCCGACTACCGGAGTTCGGATCCGCCGAGCGCCTGAGTCCGACCGCGCCACCGCTCGGCCTTGTCGAGGGGGGTGGGTTCGGACGCACGGTGGTGCCGTGGCGCTTCTCCCACGATCGCTTGGTGTTGTTCACCGATGGATTGGTTGACCAGCAGGATGCTTCCGGTGCACGCTTCGGCGAGCGTCGCCTGCTCGCGCGACTGGAGGCCGAGCGCGACCGAACGCCGCAGGAACTGGTGGATCTGGTGCTGGATGAGGTGGCAGCGTTCGGCGGTCGACTGACGGATGATCGCACCTTGCTGGTGTTGCGCACATGAGTGTGCCGGCGCGGAAGTCACTCGGGCAGCACTTCCTCAGCGACCCGCGACTGCTGAACCGGATCGCCGCCGCGAGCACGGCGGGTGCCGGGGACGTCGTACTCGAGATCGGTCCGGGGAAGGGGGCACTGACGGCGGCATTGCTCGACCGCGGCTGCACCGTGGTCGCCATCGAACGCGACGAGCGGTTGGTCGCGTCGCTGCAGCAGCGATTCACCGGGAGAAACTTCGCGCTGGTCACCGGGGATGCGCTGCTGCTCGACTGGGCCGAGCTGGTGGCACCCTGGACCGTGGACGGCATCCGGTGGCGAGTGGTCGGCAACATTCCCTACTACATCACATCGCCGCTGCTCGAACGCGCCCTCACGGCACCCTTGCCGGCGTCGGTGACCTTCCTGGTCCAGAAGGAAGTGGCAGATCGCATCGTGGCCCCGGCAGGGCATGATGACTACGGCGCACTCTCCATCGGCATCCAGGCGGTGGCGCACGCGCAGCGCCTGTTCACGGTGGGCAAGGGGGCCTTCACCCCGGTGCCGAAGGTCGATTCGGCGGTGCTGCACCTCGTGCCGCGCGCTGACCCGTTGGTCGCCGGCAGCCAGGTGAAAGCGTTCCGGACCTTGGTCACGGCGCTCTTCTCCTATCGGCGCAAGCGGATGCAGCGGGCAGTGCGCGAGGCGCTGGGCCTCTCCGCCGACGCCGCGGCCGACCTCCTGGCGCGCTCCGCGATCGATCCCGATGTCCGGCCGGAGGTGGTCGACGTGGCAGGATTCCTGCGCCTCCTGCACGCCCTCGACGGCTGATTCGACCGGGCGGGATGAGGCAAGAGTTGCCCCAGACCACCGCTCGTGAAACATTTCACAAATGCAGCCCCGCAAGATCGCCGATTCGACCGTCCGCCGCCTGGCGATCTATCTCCGCTTCCTGGAGGAGTTCGATCATCAGGGGCGCGACACCCTGTCGTCGGAGGCACTCGCGCGTCGTGCCGGCACCACGTCGGCGCAGGTGCGGAAGGATCTCTCCTTCTTTGGTTCGTTCGGCAAGCGCGGACTCGGCTACGATGTTCATGAACTCGCCGGGCGGTTGCGCGAGATCCTGGGATTGGTCCGTCGCTATCGCGTGATCCTGATCGGGGCAGGGCGACTCGCCGGGGCGCTGGTGAAGTTCTCCGGGTTCAGTGCTCGCGGCTTCGACATCGTGGCCGTGGTGGACAAGGATCCGGCCAAGATCGGGCGGACGTGGGGGGCGCTCGAGATCCAGGACGTGGCGCGACTCGAGGCCCTGTTGGGCGACGAGCGTGTCGACATCGCCATCCTGGTGACACCGGGCGATGCGGCACAGGGGTTGGTCGATCGCCTCGTGGCCGGCGGGATCACCGCCATCCTCTCCTTCGCGCCGGTGCAGTTGCAGGTGCCCGACGGAGTGGAAGTGAAAAATGTGAACCTCGCGATCGAACTCGAAACCCTGTCGTATTCCCTCCAGCACGGCGCGCACGCATGAGGCATTCGTGGTCGGCCTGACCGCACATCCGCAGGGGACCCTGGTCGAGCGCGCCATCGAGCTGTTGCGCGAGGGCCCGCTCGATGCCACGGCCATTGCCCAACGCGTCCTCGGCCTCCCCAACGCGCCACTCGCGGTGGCGGAGCGCTTGGCCACCGCACTCCTCGGGAGTGACCCGCGGGTGCGTCAACGCACCGACGCCAGCTGGGCGTTGGTGCGTGCCGCACAGGGGTCCCCGCTGCTCGCGGAGTGTGCCTTCGCGGTGGTGGACGTCGAGACCACCGGGATGCACGCGGTCGGAGAGGATCGCATCACCGAGATCGCCGTGGTCGTGGTGGAGGGCACCCGTCGCGAGGTGGTGTTTGATTCGCTGGTGAATCCAGGTCGGCCGATCCCCAGTCGGATCACCGACCTGACCGGGATCTCCGACAGCATGGTGGCGGGTGCCCCCGCCTTCACCGACATCGCCGATCAAGTCGTGGCGGCACTGGCCGGCCGCGTCTTCGTGGCGCACAACGCGCGGTTCGACTGGGGCTTCGTGGGCGCCGAGGTGAAGCGCAGTCGGGATCTCGCGCTCGATGGTCCGCGACTCTGCACCGTGCGGTTGGCCCGCCGGCTGATCCGCAACGAGCCGTCGTATTCGCTCGGGGCGCTCGCGGCCCGATTCGACCTGGAGTTCGCTGCGCGCCATCGTGCCGCCGGCGACGCGATGGTGACCGGGATGCTGTTGCAGCGGCTGCTCGGCACCGCGCGCGAACACGGCACGCAGACGCTCGCCGAACTCGAATTGATGCACCGCACGCCGGTGCGGGAGTTGCCGATATGAGCGGCGTCACCACGTTCCGCATCGGCAAGTTCGTGGTGCACGCGCTGGAGGGCGGCATCCAACGGCTCGACGGCGGTGCGATGTTTGGCGTGGTCCCGAAGCCGCTGTGGGAGCGCCGGATTCCGTGCGACGCTCGCAACCGTATCCCGCTCGCCTTGCGCGCCCTGCTGGTGGAGCATGATGATGGGCTCGTGCTGGTCGAGACCGGCCTCGGCAACAAGGAGGGCGAGAAGTTTCGCGAGATCTACGGTGTCGAGAACAGTGGGGCCTCTGGCCGCACGGTGCTCGAAGACTCCCTCGCCCTCCTCGGCCACACGCCGGCGGACATCCGGACCGTGGTCAATACGCACTTGCATTTTGACCACGCCGGCGGTGACACGTTCATCGCAGCCGACGACCCGCAGCGTCGCGTCCAGTTGAGCTTTCCGAAGGCAACCTACGTGACGCATCGGCGGGAATACGAGTGGGCCACCCACGCCAACGAACGGACCCAGGCGAGCTACCTGCCGCACAATTTCGTCCCCGTGGTGGAAGCCGGTCGCTTCCGCTTGCTCGAGGGGCCGGCCGAAACTGTGGTGCCGGGGGTGCGCGTGATGGTGACCCCGGGGCATGTCCCCTGGCACCTGTCGGTCTTGATCGAGAGTGCCGGCGAGGCGCTGCTCTTCCCGGCCGATGTCGTGCCGACGGCGCATCACCTTCCGCTGCCCTGGATCATGGGCTACGACGTCGAGCCGTTGCGAACGCTCGAGAGCAAGCGGGCGCTCTTCTACCGCGGCATGGCCGAAGGGTGGCGGATCGTGTTCACCCACGATGCCGAGACCGTGGGTGGGCGGTTAGTGGCGGGGGAGCGCGGCACCACGCTGGCCGAGGTGGCCCTGGCCCCGACAGGCTGACCGCGCGTTGCACGGTGCAACCACATCCCCTTGACCGGGGGCTGGGTCCGGGATAGGTTGCTCCCCGTTGAAGCGAGTGGGAAACCACTCCACCCCGAACCGGCAGGTATGGTGAACGGGTCCGAAGAGTCATAAGCATCCACGCCTCAGGGCGTGCGGTGCGCCTCTACGGACACCCCGCCATCAGCGGGGTGTCTTTTTTTCTGGTCTCAAACGAGGGAATGGCCCACTGTCCAGTTTCGAGCGTGAGCGTCGGGTTCGAGTGAATCGGCAGATCCGGATTTCGCCGGTTCGCGTGGTGACGGCGGAAGGCGAACAACTCGGAGTCCTCTCCATCGAGGAAGCCCTGGCGGCCGCAGCAGAGCGTGGCCTCGACCTGGTCGAGGTGGCGCCGATGGCCCGCCCGCCCGTCGTCAAGATCATGGACTACGGCAAGTTCAAGTTCGAGGAGGCCAAGGCCGCTCGAGCCGCAAAGAAGAAGCAGCACGTGATTCACCTGAAGGAAGTGAAGTACCGGCCGGGCATCGACGACCATGACTTCGACTTCAAGACCCGCCATGCCCGGGAGTTCCTCGGGGATGGCAACAAGGTGAAAGTGACGATGATGTTTCGCGGTCGACAGATCGCGCATACGGAACTGGGCAAGGCGGTCCTGGATCGCGTTGCCACAGCGCTCGCCGACATCGGCAAGGTCGAGCAGGATGCCAAGCTCGACGGACGCAACATGATCATGGTGCTGGCGCCGAAATAGGCGCGGGCCGGAACAGGAACGGAGAGACGCATGCCCAAGCAGAAGACCAAGCGCGCCGCCATGAAGCGCTTTTCATTGACCGGGACCGGCAAGATCAAGCGGTCGCGCGCCAACAAGCGGCACATTCTGACGAAGAAGACGACCAAGCGGAAGAACCAGCTGGGCAAGTCGGCGCTGGTGAGTTCCGCCGACTATCGTCGCACCATCAAGCTGCTTCAGGCCTGAGGAGAATCCAGCATGCCACGCGTAACCAACGGTCCCGCGCACCACGCCCGCAAGAAGAAGATCATGGAAGCGGCCAAGGGCGGCTTCGGGGCACGGAGCAAGCTCTACAAGGCCGCCAAGGAAAATGTCGAGCGCGGCTTGGCGTACGCCTATCGCGACCGGCGCAAGAAGAAGGGTGACTTCCGGACGCTCTGGATCACGCGCATTGGCGCGGCGGCCCGGATGCACGAGCTCTCGTATTCGCGGCTCATGTTCGGGCTCAAGCAGGCCGGCGTCGAGATCAATCGCAAGGTGCTGGCCGACCTCGCTGTCCACGATGCCGACGCGTTCGCGAAGTTGGCCGAGGTCGCGAAGTCGCATCAGGGCTGAGTCGCCCGTTCTGAGGTGATGCTCCGCGGGGCCGGCCGTCGCTGTACGGGCGGCCCCGTGTCCGTTTTCGCAGTCTCCGTCCGGAGTCCGTGTGCCCGAACCCGACGATTCCCTGCTGCATCCCCTGCGCGACCGGCTTGCCGCCGTCGCCTCGCTTGATGCCGACGCCCTGGCGGCCGAGGAGATCGCCGTCCTGGGGCGAAAGCAGGGCGCCCTCACCCACGAACTCAAAGCGCTTGCGACGCGCTCGATCGACGAGCGCCGCGTGCTCGGCGCCGCGCTCAATGCCCTGAAGGGCGAGTTCGAGGCCGCCTTTGCCGAGCGCCGCACATTGCTGCAGGGTGGCGCGCGCGTGGTGGACCCGGCCGCGGTCGATCTTTCGATGCCCGGGCGCGACCGGTGGGTCGGCACCCGGCATCCCGTGACCCTGGTGGTCGAGGAAATCGTCGCAATCTTCGCCAACCTCGGCTTCACCGTGGCGCTCGGCCCCGAAGTCGAGAGTGAGGCGATGAATTTCACCGGCCTCAACTTCCCGCCCGACCATCCGGCGCTGGACATGCACGACACGCTCTACCTCGATCCCATGGGTGCGCCACGCGCGGAGGGCGATCGGCTGTTGTTGCGCACGCACACCTCGCCGGTGCAACTGCGGGTGATGCGGGCGGGACCACCGCCGTATCGCGTGGTGATTCCCGGCATCGTCTACCGCAACGATCCGTTCGACGCCTCGCACGCTCCTGCCTTCACGCAAGTCGAGGGACTTGCCGTCGACGAGGGGATCACCTTCGTCGACCTCAAGGCCACGCTGGCGCACTTTGCCAGGCGGTTCCTCGGGTCGGATACCACGGTACGCTTCCGCCCCTCATTCTTTCCGTTCACTGAACCCTCTGCCGAAATGGATGTGGGCTGCTTGTTGTGCGGTGGCTCCGGCTGCAATGCCTGCAAGGGCACGGGCTGGATGGAGATTCTGGGCTGCGGCATGGTCCACGAGAATGTGCTGCGGAACTGCGACCTGGATCCCGAGCGCTACACCGGATTCGCGTTCGGCATGGGACCCCAACGCATCGCCATGCTGCGCTACGGCCTGCCGGACATCCGGTTGCTGTATGGGGGCGACATGCGCTTCCTGTCCCAGTTCGGGAGGATCGGACGATGAAGATCTCCCGCCGCTGGCTGGAGGCGTTCCTGCGTCGGCCGCTCGACGCGCGCGATGTGGCGTCACGGCTCGCGATGCTGGGCGCACCCGTCGACGCCATTGCCCCGCTCGGCGTCGACCTCGCGGCGTTCGTCGTCGCGCAGGTGACCGAGGTCCACCCGCACCCCAACGCGGACAAGTTGCGCGTCGCCACCGTGGATGATGGCAGCGGCACGCTGTGGTCGGTGGTGTGCGGTGCGCCGAATGTGGAGGCGGGCCGTCGCTATCCCTTCGCGCGGCTTGGCACGGTGATGCCCGGTGGCATGCTGATCGAGCGTCGGAAGCTTCGAGGCGAGTGGTCTGAGGGCATGCTGTGCTCCGCACGGGAGCTCGGCCTCGGTCAGGATCACGACGGGCTGCTCACGCTCGAGACCGATGCCGCACCGGGCACCTCACTCGCGACCATTGTGGACGGCGCCGATGAGCAGCTCGATGTGGATGTCACCCCGAACCGCCCGGATCTGTTGGGTCACAAGGGGGTGGCGCGAGAGCTCGCGACGTCGTATGGCATTCCCTATCGGCTGCCGGAGATCGAGGGGATGGCCGACGTGGATCTCCCCACACCGACCCGGCACGGCGACGAGGCGCACGCAGGTGACGTGCGGATCGGCATTGCTGATGCCGACGGCTGTGGCCGGTTGCTCGGCGCGGTGATCCGTGGCGTGACGGTGGGCCCGTCACCGGCCTGGCTCAAGGCGCGCGTGGAGAGTGTCGGGGGACGTTCGATCAACAACGTCGTCGATGCAACCAACTACATCCTGTTCGAACTGAATCAGCCAACGCATGCCTATGACGTGGCCAAGTTGCGTGGCCCCGCTGTCGTGGTTCGCAGCGCACAGGAGGGGGAGTCACTGGTGACACTCGATGGTGTCACGCGTGCCCTCCCCGAGGGGACGCTGGTGATCGCCGACACCGAGCGAGTGATCGGCGTCGCCGGCGTGATGGGCGGCCTCGACAGCGAAGTATCCGATGCCACGACGGACATCTTTCTCGAATGTGCCTGGTTCGACCCGGCCCGCGTGCGCAAAGGCCGACGGGCGATCGGACTGAGCACCGACGCCTCGCAGCGCTTCGAGCGTGGAACGGATCGCTGGGGAGCCGTCGATGCGTTCCGACGCTGTCTCCGGCTCATCATCACCGTCGCGGGAGGGACAGTGGACGGTGACACCGTGGATTGCACGCCGGTGCCGGCCTTCCCACCGCGAATCTTCCTCCGTCCCGCTCGGGTGGCGCAGGTGCTGGGACTCAGCCTGCCCTGGCTCGAACTGGAGCAGCATCTCGTGGCAATTGGGGCCACGGTTGTCAGCAAGCCGAATGACGAGCGCATTGCCGTCGATGTCCCCGGCTGGCGGCCCGACATCGTGACCGAGATTGACCTGATCGAGGAGATCGCCCGACTCCACGGCTACGATGACTTTCCCGATGCGCTGCGTCCGTCACGTCCGGCCGAGCGCACCGACGATGCCGCTTGGGCCATCGCGTCGGGGCTCCGGGTGGGTCTGGCCGGGCTGGGACTTTCCGAGGTGATGACCCTGCCGATGGTCGCGGGTGGGAATCCGAACGCCCCGCGGTTGCTGAACCCCTTGTCGGCAGATCACGGCAGCCTGCGCGCTGAACTGGTGCCGTCGCTGTTGCGGCAGGTCGAAGCCAACTGGGCCGCGCATGTGGGGGCCATCCGGCTGTTCGAGGTGGCGACGGTGTTTGCGAGCCGCGGGTCGGAGGCGCCGGTGGAGGAGCTGCATGCGGCCTTCGCCGTGACCGGCGATCGGGCGCCAGCCCACTGGACTGGGGCGGGGAAGTCGTCGCCGTTTGACCGGTGGGACGCGAAGTCGCTCTTCGAGCGGCTCACGGCTCTGGCGCAACCCTCCGCGACGGTTCAAGTTGACGGGGGGCGCTGGGTGGCCCGAGCGGCAGACGGTGCGGTGGTCGGGTGGTGTGAGGAGGCGACAGCCGACGCGCCGCTCTGGGCGTCACCGGTTCATGTCGGTGAAATCCTGGTCACGACGGCGCCGGCACCCACCGCCCGCTATCAGCCCACGCCGGCGTATCCGTCGAGCAGCCGGGACTTGGCATTGTTGCTGCCGCTGGCCCAGCGCATCGATGCCGTGATCGCCCTGCTCAGCGAGCGGGGTCGGCGCCATGGGCTCGAGTCCGTGACCGTGATCGACGAATTTCGCGGACCGGTGCTGCCGGCCGGCACGCGCAGCATCACTGTTCGCCTGATCTTTCGCGCGGCGGATCGTACTCTGACTGACTCCGAGGTCGAGCAGGCCGTGAACCGGCTGCTCACTTCGCTGGAGCGTGAGCTTGACGTCACCCTACGTTCGTCCTGACCTCGCGGCCCTCACCGATCTGGAGCGGCTGCTCCGGCACGTGACCGAGGAGCTCGCAGCCTGGCGGCGGCGGTGTCTCAAGGCCGAGGGCGAGTTGTCGGGACTCAAGGCCACCGACGGCATGGTGCCGGGCGATGACGTGGTGCGCATGCGCGCCCACCTGCTCGACCTCGAACGCGAGAACCTGGAGTTGAACGCTCGGGTGGACCGCGCGCGCGAGGCGCTGCAGCAGTTGCAGCAGCGGCTCTCGTTCGTCGAGGGTGAATTCGAGCCGGAGGTCACCGCATGAGCGACACCCCCAAGCATTCGGTCCGGGTACAGGTGGGTGGCGAGGAGTTGGTGGTCCGCTCGGAACTGCCACCGGAGTACACCCGCGAGGTGGCTGCCTATCTCGACGATGCCTTGCGCCGGATTCGGGCCATGCTGCCGACGATCGAGGCCCACAAGGCGGCCATCCTGGCCGGACTCGCCGTCACCGATGAGCTCTTTCGGGCGCGCCGCAGTGATCAGGACGTGGCGGCGCGTGTCACGACTCTCGCCGATGATCTGGCGCGATTGCTTCCCCCGTCGAAGCGCGGCCATCGCGCCGGCACGGACTGACTGCACGGCGGCGTGTCATGCGCCGCATGGAGCCATAGATGATCGACCCGACCCTCCTGGCCCTCACGGGTGGTGGTATCGCGCTGGGCATCCTGCTTGGCGTCCTCGGCTGGAACATGGTGCTCGCCTCCAAGGGCCGCTCCGCGCGGGCCGTGGTCGCCGCGGCTACGCAGGAAATCGCGCAGTTGCGCGGCACGGCCGAACGCGATGCGGCCGCGATGCGCGAGCGACAGCTGGTCGCGGCCCGGGAAGAGGCGCTGGCGCTCAAGGAGGAGGCCACGCGGGAAGCTGCCCGCCGGCGCGAAGACGTGGAGCGGGCAGAGCGGCGCATCAGCGACCGCGAGGCGCAGCTGATTGAGCGCGAACAGCACGTCCGCACCGAGGATCGGACGCTCGATCAGCGACGGGCCGAGCTGCAGCGCGGCGAGGCAGTTCTCACCGAGCGGGGCGAAGCGCTGACGCGCGAGCTGCAGGCGGTCCAGGTCCAACTCGAGCGGGTCGCAGGGCTCTCGGCCGAGGAGGCCGCGCGCGAGGTGCGCCAGCAAGTTGAGGATGAGGCGCGGACCCAGGCCGCGGCCGGCGCGCGCGACATCAAGGAGCGGGCGCGCCGCGATGCCGATCGCGAGGCGCGCCGACTGATCTCGATGAGCACGCAACGGCTGGCTGCGGAGCATACTGCCGAGAGTACCGTCGCCGCGGTGGCACTCCCGAGCGATGAGATGAAGGGACGGATCATCGGTCGCGAGGGTCGCAACATCAGGGCCTTTGAGTTGGCCACCGGCGTCGATGTGATCATCGATGACACCCCCGACACCGTCGTCGTCTCCTGTTTCGACCCGATTCGTCGCGAGATCGCCCGTCGTGCGCTCGAGTCACTGGTCGCCGACGGACGCATCCATCCGGGGCGGATCGAAGAGCTGGTGGTGAAGGCGAAGTCCGAGCTCGAGGGCCAGCTGGTCGAACTCGGTGAGCGCGCCGCCTATGATGCCGGCGTGCACGGGCTCCACCCCGAACTCATCAAGCTCGTGGGCCGGATGCGCTACCGGACCTCATACGGCCAGAACATGTACGAGCACTCCAAGGAAGTCGCCTGGATCGCCGGCATGATGGCGACAGAACTGCGTCTCGACGCGGCGCTGGCACGGCGTGGCGGCCTGCTGCATGACATGGGCAAGGTCCTGACCCACGAGCACGAAGGGACCCACGTGCAACTCGGCGTCGAGATGGCCCGCAAGTATGGCGAGAATGCGGCCGTGATCAACTGCATTGAGGCCCACCACGACGACGTGGCGCATGACAGCAGTGAGTCAGTCCTGGTGCAGGCGGCCGACGCCATCAGCGGATCCCGGCCGGGCGCGCGGCGCGAGGCCTTCGAGAGCTACGTCAAGCGGTTGACCAAGCTGGAGGAAATTGCCGGGAGCTACCCGGGCGTCGAGAAGACGACCGTGATCCAGGCCGGACGCGAGGTTCGGGTGATCGTGATCCCGGAGAAGGTGAGTGATGCCGAGGCGCAGGATCTTTCCGAAACGATCGCGCGACGCATCGAGGGTGAACTGCAGTATCCCGGACAGATCCGGGTCACCGTGATTCGGGAAACGCGCGCCTCGGACATCGCAAAGTGACGGCTCGTCTGCTCGACGGCGCCGCCATTGGCGCCACCATTCGCAGCGAAGTGGCGGAGGATGTGACCCGCTTGCGAGCTCGGGGCATCGTACCCGGGCTCGCAGTGGTGTTGGTCGGCGACAATGCGGCATCACAGATCTACGTGCGGTCCAAAGGCCGGGCCTGCGCCGAGGCCGGCATGCACTCCGAGACGGTACTACTGCCGAGCGACACGCCCGAAGCCGAGCTCCTCGCGGTCATCGACCGGCTCAATGCGGACGTCCGCATTCACGGGATCCTCTGTCAGTTGCCAGTGCCGCCGCACATCGACACGGACAAGGTGCTGCGGCGCATCGACCCGGCCAAGGACGTTGACGGCTTCCACCCGATGAATGTCGGCAAACTGCTGCTGGGTGATCCCACCGCCTTCCGGCCCGCCACGCCGTACGGCATTCAGCAGATGCTGCAGCGCTCGGCGATCGAGACGCGCGGCGCGCACGCCGTCATCGTGGGGCGATCCACCATCGTGGGACGTCCGATGGCGTCCTTGCTGCTGCAGTCCGGACCTGGCGGGGATGCCACGGTCACCGTGGCACACTCGCGGACTCGCGATCTCTCTGCCGTCTGTCGTACTGCCGACATTCTCATCGTTGCCATCGGGCGCGCCGGATTCATCGGCGCGGCCGATGTCAAGCCGGGTGCGTCGGTCATTGATGTCGGCATCAACCGGGTCGTCGATCCCAGCCATCCCAAGGGGTATCGCGTCGTGGGAGACGTCGACTTTGCCGCTGTGCGCGACGTCGCGGGCGCGCTCACTCCGGTGCCCGGTGGCGTGGGACCGATGACGATTGCAATGTTGCTGGTCAATACGCTTCAAGCGGCCACGATGCAGGTGCGTGCGCGATGAGTGGCACCGAGGAGGCGTGGACGGTCGCCCGCCTGGCGCGCACCATCAAGCACCGGGTCGAGGATGACTTCCCCGCCGTCTGGGTCCGCGGGGAAGTGGTCGGGGTGAAGCGATATCCCAGTGGACACCTCTACTTTGGCCTGCGAGATGCCGAGGCCAAGGTCGACTGCACCATGTGGAAGTTCGCGGCCGCGAGACTGCGTGAGCCGTTGGTCGAGGGCACCGAGGTCTTCGTGCTCGGCACGGCCAGCGTCTGGGAGGAGCGCACCGCCTTGCGGTTCAACGCGACCCAGGTGCTTCCGGCGATCGGGGTCGGGGCGCAGGCGCAAGCCATTGAGCAGGTCAAACAGCGACTACTCGCCGACGGATTGCTCGACCCGGGACGCAAGCGCACGCTGCCGCCCTATCCCAGCCGGATTGCCATTGTGACCTCCGTCGCGGGCGCCGCGGTGCGCGACATCATCACGGTGGCCACGCGCCGGTGGCCCGGTATTGAGCTGCTGGTGATCAACAGCGCAGTGCAGGGTGATGCTGCCCCCGGTGAACTGGTGGCGGCCTTGGAGATTGTGGCACGACTTGAGCGAATCGACGTCTGCATCATCGGTCGAGGCGGAGGTGCCAAGGAGGATCTTGCCGCGTTCAACAACGAGGCGGTGTGTCGCGCCATTGCCGCGACGCCCGTCCCGGTGATCAGCGCCGTGGGGCACGAGGTGGATGTCACGCTGGCAGATCTGGTCGCGGACGTGCGCGCCGCGACGCCGTCGCAGGCCGCCGAATTTGCCCTGCCGGATCGGCGCGACATTGCTGCACGGGTCGCGGTGCTGCGCGCAGGATTCGTCTCGGCCACCCTGGACCTGCTTTCCACTCGGCAACAGCGTCTCACGCGCACGCGGGATCGCATGGGGGCGGCACTGCTCGATCGCCTCCGCGGTGCCGAACGTCGATTGCTGACCGCGCGCGGCCGGCTGGCGCCCGCGTTGGCCCGCCATGTCAAGCGACCCGCGACGCGGCTGGGCCACCTCGAGACGCGGCTGCGTCCTGCGATGCGGCATCGATTGGATCGATGGGAGGCGGCCTTGCGACAGCACGCCGCTCAGCTGCACGCGCTCTCGCCGTTGAATGTGCTGGGGCGGGGCTACGCCGTGGCGCGCGCTCGCGATGGCCGAGTGCTTCGCCACGTGGCGGACCTCGGCGAGGGAACCCAATTCACCCTGAGCGTGGCGGACGGCACGGTCGTCGCACGCGTGGAGGAAGGATGACCGAGAAGCCGACATCCCTCGACCAGGATCTCCGCCGGCTCGAGGAGATCGTCCGGACCCTCGAGGATGACGAACTGGTGCTCGAATCCGCGCTGCAACTCTTCGAGGAAGGGGTGGGTCGGCTGAAGGCGGCGCAGAAACGGTTGGAAGAGGCCGAGACCCGCGTCATGCAGGTGCTCAAGGACGCCGAAACGGGTGGACTCAGGACCGAACCGCTCGATGGCTGATTCGACGGAGGGCGATGCACTCGCCCTCCTCGCCGAAGCGCGCGACATCGTCGATCGCGAACTTGAGGCCTGCGCCGAACGCATGGCCACCGGCATGTCGGCTCCGCTCGGTGAGGCACTGGCGTATGCCCTGCGCAGCCCGGGCAAGCGGGTGCGCCCCGCGCTCGTGATCGCGGCTTACCGCGCCGCCGGCGGACACTCCCCCGGCATCTCTGGCGTGGCCACCGCGGTGGAGATCGTGCACACCTATTCCCTGGTGCACGACGACCTGCCGTGCATGGATGACGATGATGTGCGCCGCGGGCGGCCGACCACGCATCGCGCCTTTGATGCCGCGACCGCCAGTCGAGTCGGCTACCTGCTGGTGCCCGTGGCGGCGGAGGAGCTTGGTCGCGCGGGTCGCGAGCTGGAGCTCGCTCCGGCGCGCATCGGGCAGTTGGCTCACGCCTTGTTCGAGGCAGGCGGGATCCGTGGCATGGTCGGCGGGCAGTGGATGGATCTGGAGGCCGAAGGGCGACGGCTCGATCTTCCTGAGCTCATGACCGTCCACCGGGGGAAGACTGGTGCCCTGATCAGGGCGTCGGTACTGCTCGGTGCGCTGGCCGCCGGAGCAGGCCAGCACGAACTGGAGGGATATGGCCGCTTTGGAGACGAGATCGGCCTCGCCTTCCAGGTGGCCGACGACGTCCTCGATGCCACCGGTACCTCCGAGGTCCTCGGCAAGACGGCCGGGAAAGACGCCCAACTCGCCAAGTCCACCTATGTGGGACTTCTCGGCGTGGAGGGGGCCCGCCGGGCCGCCCAGCGGCATCAGGAACTCGGACTCCAGGCCCTTGCGGATGCCCAGCTGCCGTCGGCGTCCCTGGCCACCCTGGCACGGTATATTGTGACTCGGACTTCATGACCCCTCCTCCTCCCGGAGCGACAGTGTCCCTCCTCGCCGGTATTCACGGCCCAGCCGACCTCAAGCAGCTCCGTCGCGATCAGTTGCCACTCCTCGCGCAGGAGATTCGCGACCGGTTGATCGAGTGCGTCTCGGTCACGGGCGGCCATATCGGGGCCTCGCTGGGGGTGGTGGAGCTCACGATTGCGCTGCTCTACGAGTTCGATTCCCCCACCGACAAGGTGGTGTGGGATGTGGGCCATCAGGCCTATGCCTGGAAGTTGCTCACCGGCCGCAATAACCAGTTTGAGACGCTGCGCTCGGTGGGGGGCCTCTCCGGCTTCCTCAAGCGGGACGAGAGCGAGCACGATCAGTTCGGTGCCGGACATGCGGGCACCGCGATGTCGGCCGCCCTCGGCATGGCCACCGCGCGTGATCTGCAGGGTGGCACCAACAAGGTCGTGGCGGTGGTAGGCGACGGTGCCCTGACCTGCGGGCTCTCCTACGAGGCGATGAACAACGCCGGACATTCCGATCGGGACATCCTGCTCATCGTGAATGACAACGGCATGAGCATCTCTCCCAATGTGGGCGGCATCTCCAAGATGCTGGGGGGGATCGTCGCGGATCCGCGCACCGATCGCGTGCGCGAAGCGGTCAAAAAGGTCACCTTGAAACTGGGCGGAGTGTTCGGGGACGGCGTGGTGCAGCTGGCACGCAACGTCGAGGAGTCAGTGAAGAACCTTTTCTCCGAAGGGATGCTCTTCGAGGAACTCGGCTTCCGCTATTTTGGCCCGATCGATGGGCACGACCTCGAGAAGCTCGGCGACACCCTCGCGTTCGTGGGGAGGATGAAGGGCCCTCGAGTCCTGCATGTACTGACCGAAAAGGGAAAGGGCTTCTCGTTCGCGGAAGCGAATCGCGAGAAGTGGCACGGACTCGCGGCGTACGATCCCAAGACGGGAGAAGCGCGCAAGAAAGCGAGCGGACCGCCGACCTGGACCCAGGTGTTCGGCGATGCGCTGGTCGGATTGGCGGAAGACCACCCCGAGTTCGTGGCCATCACCGCCGCGATGCCCGCGGGCACCGGTACCAACATTTTCCAGAAGGCATACCCGGCGCGCTTCTTTGACGTCGGCATCGCCGAGGGACACGCCGTGACGTTCGCCGGCGGCCTCGCGACGCAAGGGGTCCGCCCCATCGTGGCGATCTATTCGACGTTCCTGCAGCGGGCGTACGACAACATCATCCACGACATTGCGGTGCAGCGGTTGCCGGTCCTCTTCTGCATGGATCGCGCGGGTCTGGTCGGCGAAGATGGCCAGACCCACATGGGCCTCTACGACATCGCCTACATGCTCGCCGTGCCGGGGATGACGGTCGCCGCGCCGAAGGATGCCGACGAACTGGTGGGGCTGATGCGGACGGCGCTGGAACATCCCGGGCCGTTCTCGCTCCGCTATCCGCGAGACAAGGCCCCCGCGGACCCGAACCCGATCGCCAGTGTACCGGCCGTTCCGTACGGCACCTGGGAGATGCTGCGAGAGGGCAGTGGAATCGCCATCCTCGGGACCGGCACCATGGCGCTCGCCGCGCTGGAAGCGGCCCAGCTCCTCGCGGCTGACGGGATCAACGCAGCGGCGGTCAACGCACGCTTCATCAAACCCCTCGACGAGGCGATGCTCTCCCGACTCGCGGACAGCTGCCGCGTCCTGGTGACCTGCGAGGAGGGTTCGGAGGCCAACGGCTTCGGTGCCTTCCTTGCGGCCCGACTCCAACGGTCACATCCGGAGGTCCGCGTGGTGGTGTTGGGCATTCCTGATGAGCTGGTGGTGCAGGCCCCTCGTGCGGACCAGCTCGAACGCTACGGCCTCTCCCCCGCCCGCATCGCCGATTCGGCGCGTGCGGCCTTCATCACCACCTCGGTGTCCTGAGGCCCCCCTGCGCATCGGACTCGTCGGCAACTCACGTTACGCAGACCTGCGGGACGCGCTGGCCGAGACCCTTCGGCTCGCGGATGAGCGAGGGTGGGAGCTCTCGGGCGATGCAGAACTGGGAAGCCTTTGCTCGAGGCCACTCGCGGCGTTCGATCCCGATGCCCTCGACCTGTTGATGACGTTCGGGGGCGACGGCACTCTCCTCCGCGGTGCTCGTCAGCTGATGGGCCGCGAAGTCCCGATCCTCGGTGTCAATTTCGGACGGGTTGGCTTCCTCACGACGGTCGCGGGCGACGGGATCTCGGCCGCCCTTGACGCATTCGCGGCGGGGGAGCATCGGCTGTCGGCCCGTTCCGCCTTGGTGGCGACGGTCGTGAGCGGCAGCGGCGCCGCGACGGCCGAGCTGACGGCGCTCAATGATGTCGTGCTGCACAAGGGCGGGGTGGCGCGCGTCGTTCGATTCCAAGTGCTGATCGATGGTGAACCGATGGGTCCGGTCTCGGCGGATGGATTGGTGGTCGCGACGCCGACGGGATCCACTGCGTATTCCCTGAGCGCGGGCGGCCCGGTGGTGGTGCCGACGCTGGACGCGATGGTGGTCACGGCCATCTGTGCCCACTCGCTGGGCATGCGGCCACTGGTAGTGCGAGCGGATGCGGTGATCAACATCACGCCGCTCGACAACCGTGTCAGCGACATGATCGTCTCGTTCGACGGCCAGGAAACGGCGGTGCTCATCCCCGGCGACAGCCTCGAGGTGCGTGTCGCGCCGTGGCGGGTTGTGCTGGTGCGCTTGGGGGAACCAGGGTTCTTCCGCCGACTGCGCGAAAAACTGCACTGGGGCGACCTCTCGCACCGCGGGCTGTGACGCTCGTCTCGCTTCGAGTCCGCGACCTTGCCACGGTTGCCGATGTCACGCTGGAACTCACCCAGGGGCTCAATGTCCTCACGGGTGAAACTGGTGCCGGCAAGTCGATGCTGGTTGACGCGATCGCGCTGCTGCTGGGTGACCGTGCCGATCGGGCCAGCGTCCGCCCGGGTGCCGGCAAGGCCAGCCTCGAGGGTGTTTTCGAGGCGCTGCCGACCGCGACACGCCAGCAACTCCAGTTGGCAGGGATCGACGTCGAAGAGTCCCTGATCCTCCGGCGCGAGGTCACGGCCGAGGGTCGGTCGCGCGCCTGGATCAACGGCACCTCCGCCACCATCGGTGCGCTCGCGCGGCTCGGCGAATCGCTGGTCGATCTGCATGGCCAGCACCAGACCGTCCAGTTGCTCGAGGCCGGCACCCAACGCGACCTGCTCGACGCGTTCGCCGGGGCGATCCCTGCGGCCCGCGCGGTGGCGATCGCTCATGCGGAGCTGGCCCAGCTCCGCGACAGCAGCGTGGCGTTGGCCGAGCGGAGGGACGAGGCCCAGCGCCGGGCCGACTGGCTGCGGCATGTGGTGGCCGAGATCGACGCCGTCAAGCCGCGCAAGGAGGAAGAGCTCGCGCTCGAGCAGGATGCCTCGCGCCTCGGCCATGTCGAAGCGTTGGCCGACCATGCCCGGCAGCTGCAGGCCGCCCTCGACGACGAAGAGAATGGCGCACGCGGGGCAATCGGTCGGGCCGGGAAGGCGCTGCAATCGCTCGAACGCCTGGACGCAAGCGTGGCGGACTGGCGCGAGTTGCTTGACGGCGCGTTCGCCCAACTCGACGAGCTCGCACGGACGGCTGACCGTTATGCCAGCGAACTGATCGAAGATCCCGGACGCCTCGAGCAGCTGGAGCGACGGCGAGATTTGCTGCACGGCTTGAAGCAGAAGCACGGGGCCAGCATCGAGGCCGTGCTCGCGACTCGGGATGGGGCGCGCGCGGAACTCGAACTGCTGGATTCGGCCGTCCTCGATTTGCAGACGCTCGCGACGCGGGAACGGGCCGCGGAGGCTTCGTTGCGGTCGCTCGCGGCCGAACTCTCGGACGCGAGGCGGCACGGCGCGGATCGGCTGGCGTCCGAGGTAAATCGGCTCCTGCCGCGATTGGGATTGGCGGGCGGCATCTTGAGTGTCTCACTGGAGCCGCTGGCGCAATCCGGGGTGCACGGCGCGGAGCTCGTGACGCTGATGATTCGCGTGAACCGCGGGATGCCATCGATGCCCCTTGCACGAGTGGCCTCGGGCGGCGAGTTGTCGAGACTCATGCTTGCCCTCAAGGTGGTACTCGCGCAGCACGACGACGTCCCCACGCTGATTTTTGACGAGGTGGACCAGGGCATCGGCGGGGAAGTGGGCGTCCGGGTGGGTGAGGCACTCAGTCAGGTGGCGGGGCGCCACCAGGTATTGGTCATCACGCACCTCCCGCAGATCGCCGCACGCGCTGATCACCACCTCTGTGTCGAGAAGGCCACGCGTGGTGGCATCGCAACCAGTGATGTCGCCGTGCTCCATGGCGAGGATCGCGTCCAGGAGCTCGCGCGCATGCTTGGCGATGCGGAGAGTGATGCCGCGCGACGCCTCGCCCTGTCGTTGCTCGAGGAGGCGCCTAATGCTTGATGAGCGCCTTGTAGACGCGGAACACCAGCCGTGATGTGAGCGAGGCGGGCACCAGCCCCCGGCCACTGCGCACCGTCCGCTCGATCGAGAATCCAGCCTCCACCGGCATCCGCCGGATGCCGTCCCGATGGACGCCGTCGTGCGAGTAGCTGAAGCCGACCCCGACCAGCAGCGCATCCGCGGCACTGCCGGGATCGAGCACCTCGGCATTCACTCCGCTGGGACCCACCGCTGTCTGTCCCGCCACATAACTGCTGACGTCCGCCCCGCGCCGCCAGTACGACACCAGACCCGTAAACGCGAGCCGGGGTGCGAGCCGGAAGAACGGCTGGGCCGTCACCTGCAGGATGTCGCCGGGATTGCTGTGCACGGCGGCACGCCGAGTGGTCGGCACCAGCAGCTGGTCTCGCGGTGCCACTCGCGCAAATCGATCCGAGGCCAATTGCATGGTATAGCGCCCCTCGGCACGCAGCCCGAGGCGGTGTCGTCCGAGTTCGACAATCGCAGCCACCTCCGCATCCAGTTGTCGATCGCCGGTGCCCTGATCAAAGAGGTAGTTCGCACGTGGGAGTTGTCCGGTGCGGAATCGCCCCAATCCCTGGACCCACAAGCCGAGCCATGAGGCCTCCCCCGGGTGTCCGCGCTGCAGCAGTTCGGCGGTGACGCCCCCCTCGATGTCGCCGATCCCCACCAGCGGGCGATCCTCGGGTGCAGCGAGGTCGAAGCCGGTGGGCGAACTCAGCAGGGCAGTGAAGCCCGCCGAGTCGAGCGGCACGGTGGGGAGTGCGGGAGCACCGGTGAAGCTGGAGATTCCCAGATCGTTCGTCAGCGTGTTGCGGACCGCGCCGATCTGACCGAGCAGGGCGGATCCGTCGGCACTGGATCCTGTGGGGAGCACTGCACTGGCGGTGGCCGAGTCCGACAGGAGCGCGTAGAGCGAGTTGCGGAGCAGGGGAGCGTTCGTCAGGGTTTGCTGTGCCAGCGCCTGCTTGGTCGGGTCGCTCGTGTAATCGCCGCGGGTGTATCGCTGGGCCAGTGTCGCGAGGGCGGCATCGAACGAATCGAAGAAGGCAGCCGTCTGGACACGACCGGCGGCAGAGCCGAGCGTCGGATCGGCCGGGTTGGCACCAACGGTGCTGCCGTCTGGGTTGTAGCCAATCGCGTGCTGACTCCGCACCGAAACGATCGGGACGGTGCCGAAGATCGTGATGCGCCGCGTGATCCCGAGCGCGAGTCCGATGGTGCCCACGCCGCGTTGGAGTTCGGCAGTGGTGGTGAGTCCCCCGAGCCGGGTCGCGGTCGCCGGGCGTCCGAGCAGCTGTCCCAGGCGAGCCTCGAGGTCCGCCAGCAGCGGGGTCGAGGAGGCCGTCAGCGCGGGGAGCGTCAGCACTTCCCCCAGGTCCTGCTTGGCTCCATCGCGCCAGACCGTGGTCGTGGGGTGGAAGCTCCCCCCGAATTCAATTCGCATCGTTCCGCGCGGGGCCGTCAACAGGGGGAGTTGAGCCGGCAGCGGCGCGAACAGGCCCGTCGTGAGGCCGAAGAGGAGGAGGTGGCGGAGTCTCATGGAGGCGAAAGGTAGCGGGAGGCGCCGACGGCGAGTCTGTGGCATATTGTTCGCAGGTCGCTCGGGTGGCGGAATGGCAGACGCAGGGGTCTTAAACACCCCAGGGGGAAACCCCGTGCGGGTTCGAATCCCGCCCTGAGCACTGTCCCATCAATCTGGAGGTCGACGACATGCGCCTGTCTAGACAGGGCTTCACGCTCATCGAACTGATGGTGGTCATTACGATTATCGGGATCCTGGCCACGATCGGCTTCCCACGGCTTCAGGCCACCAAGATGAAGGCGATCAAGGCGTCGATGATCTCGGATCTCAGGAATCTCGTCAGCGCACAGGAGGCATTCTTCTCCACGAACGCGGACTATGCCGGCAGTTACACGGTTGGCCCCGAGGTGCCCGGAAGCGGGGTGATGTCCTTCCGATTCAGCCAGGGCAACGTCGCGGTGCTCACGCGCATGGACCCGCTTGGCGGCAATGGACCTGGATGGAATGCGCGAATCACGAACCCCGGCATCGCGAACACGAATTTCTCAGAGTGCGGGGTGTACATCGGCTCACCCAGTTACGCCCCCGATGCGAGCATCCAGCGCGAGGGGACTCCCACCTGCTACTGAGCTGGGGGGAGGCTTCGGATGGCGTCGCCGAGAAACGAATCCGCCGACATCTGGTCGCTGAGTCGCAGCACCCTGCCATCCACTGTGCCGACCAGCTGGTAGTGCACCACGTCGGTCCGCTCGAACTCGACCCCGCGCTCGACGCCGGTTCCGAGTTCGCGAAGCGATTCGGGGAGGCGCCCGGACTCGTGGCGGAATCGCTCGATGCGCGCCCCCTGCAGGTAGATGGCGTACCGCATCTTGGCCTCACGCTGCTCGGCCGAGATCGCCCGCGAGGCGCTGACCCCGAAGATGAAACTCGGTCGCGCGATCCAGGCAGCGGCAATCAGGCCCCAGGCGACTACGATGAAGACCACCAGTCCCGGCTGATACCGAACGCGCGTTCCCCGCGCCTCTTCGGCGGCCCGGTAAGCGCGCAGCTCACCTTCGGAGGTGCGCTGCGCGATGAGGACCTCCTCGAGTGCCGCTCCCATCTGGTTCCGTCGATCTTGTTCCGACATCCCGTGGCTCCTTTCCCGCTTCAATGTTGCACTTGATCCTGCTTCCGGGCGAGACTCCTTGCTGATGACTACTCCACGTCGGTCGCCGCCCGAGGCTGCTCCTCCCTGGCTCTTCACCCTCATGTGCCTGACAGGGCTCGGCGGCGCCGTCATCCTGTGGCTCGTCATCTCGACGGGATTGGCACGCCGGAGCGATGCCGACCGGCATTTGGCTCTGCGACGGGAGCTCGTCCGACTCGATCAGGCGCAGTCCGCTGCCTATGCCCGGACCGGTCGATACGCCACGTCGCTGGACGGATCAGACAGTGGGGAAGGACTGGGATTCGTCCCGACCGCCGACCTCCAGCTGCAGTTTCGATCCTTCTCCGGGGAGGCCTGGCAGGCCGTGGCCCGGGACACCATGTTGGCGACCGCACCGAACAGCTGCGGCGTCTACCGTGGTCCTCCCTCGGCCAGCCCACATCGGGCGGTCGTGGCCGAGGGCTCGGTGGAGTGCTGGTAGCGCCTACTGTGCCTGCAGTAGGGTGAGACTCTCCCCCAGAAACGCCTCGGCCGATGCGTCGCTCGCCAACATCACCGTGGCCGCGCCATCCTGACCTTCCAGCTCGAAGCTTCGCTCACCGGTCGCGCGCAGTGCGATGGTGCTATCGCTGAAGCCGGTCTCGGCCAGGAACGAGGGCAATCGATGATGCTCGGCGACAAAGCGCAGCACCGCGCCGCGGGCCAGCCAGACGCCGTAGCGCAGTGACGCCTCGCGCTGCACGGCCGGCGGCGTGAACGGGTGCGAGGCGGGCGGGGCAACCACCGCAGGTCGCAGCAGCAGCAGTCCGATCACGGCCAGCCAGGTCGCAATCGCTGCCCCGAGCCAGAGGTCCGGTGCGCCAATGCGCTTGGGGGGAGCGACCGAGGCGGCAGCTCGCGTCGCGATCTGCTCGACCAGCTCCGCCTGAAGATCCTCGAGCAGGCGGGACGAGGTCGGCAGGCTGATCGCGGTCTCGATGCCGGGCGTAAGCGTGCGCGCAGCACTACCCATCCTGCGGTGAACCTCCTTCGAGTGCCATGCGCACCTGTTCGGGGAACTCCCGAATGTCGATCGGCTTGGTGATGTAACCATCGAAACCAGCCGACATCGCCTTCGCGCGATCGCCCGACATCGCGTGGGCGGTGAGCGCAATGATGCGCAGGTTGCTGAACTCCGAGGCGCGGAGTTCGGCGAGCAGGGCATAGCCATCCTTCCCGGGCATCTGTATGTCCATCAGCACCAGGTCGGGACGCTCGGCCGACAGCGTGGCAAAGAGCTCCTCACCACCCGACAGGCCGGTGATCACATGTCCCTTCAGGGTGAGCAGCGTCCGAAAGAGTTTCATGTTGTCGGGGCTGTCTTCAACGATGAGGATGTTCGCCACAGTCACTCCATTCGCGTGCGCTTGAGCACGGCCTTGACGCGGGCCACGAGCGAGCGCGGCTGAACCGGCTTGGTGAGATAGTCTTGCGCTCCGAGGTCGAGCGCTTGACTCTCGGTGTCGTCGGTGCGCGCGGTCAGCATGATGACCGGCAAGCCGGAGGTACTCATCTGGGCGCGCAGCTCCTCCAGCACGCCGAGGCCGGTGAGCCGGGGCATGTCGTGATCCAGCAAGACGAGGTCGATGGCCTGGGTGTCGATGGCCTCCAACGTCTCGAGTCCGTCGACCGCTTCGACGACCGTGAACCCCTCGCGCTCGAGCACCGTGCGCAGCAGGCGCCGCATCTGCGCATCGTCATCGGCGAGGAGAATGGTGGCACCTTCGCCGTCTGCCGACGTCGTCGCGGCCGTCCGAGCAGGAGGCCGCTGCTTGGCCAGGGGTTGCACCTCGGCCGGTGCAGCGGCGTCCTCACCGCGATCGGTGTCGCCCAACACGCGGCGCACTTCCTCGTAAGAGGTCATGCCCATCCAGAAGCGCACCAGACCGCTCTGCCAGAGCGTGCGCATGCCGTACGGGGCGGCGGCGGCGAGGATCTCGCCTTGCGTTGCCCCGGTCTCGATCAGCCGTCCGACGGTGCCCTCCACCGGAACCAGCTCCATCACCGCCACACGACCCTTGAAGCCACTGCCGCTGCACGACTTGCAGCCGGGGGCCTGACGCGGCGTGAACTGCCCAGTGTAACCCTCCGGTGGCCGTCCCTCCGCAGGGATGTCCTCAAGCGGCATCGGTTCCGCACAGCGTTCGCAGAGCCGGCGCACCAGGCGCTGCGCCAGGATGCCACGCAGCACGGTGCCGATCTTGAACGAGTCCACGCCCATGTCGCGGAGTCGCACGATCGCGGCGACCGCGTCGTTGGTGTGCAGGGTGGAGAAGACGAAGTGACCGGTCAGGCCCGCCTGAATGGCGATCGTGGCGGTCTCGCCATCGCGGATCTCGCCGACCAGCACGATGTCAGGGTCCTGACGCAGGACCGAGCGCAGCGCCGTGGCGAAGGTGAACCCCTGCGCCTCGTTGACCTGCATCTGGGAGATGCCATCGACATCGTACTCGACCGGGTCCTCGACCGTGACGATGTTCACGCGACCGGTCTTAAGGTGATTGAGGACGGCGTAGAGCGTGGTGGTCTTGCCCGAGCCGGTCGGGCCGGTGACGAGCACCATCCCCTCACGATGCCCCAGCATCCGCATGAGGACTTCGGCTTCTTCGGGCGGCAAATTCAGGTCGGGAATCGAAGCCTTGAGGTTGCTCTTGTTCAGGATTCGGATCACCAGCTTCTCGCCGCGTCGGGCCACCGGGGCCGTTGCCACGCGCAGGTCGACCTGCTGTCCATCGACCCGGGCCGAGCTGCGTCCGTCCTGTGGTGTCATCGAGTTGGTCACGTCGAGCCCGGAGACGATCTTCACCCGACGCACCAGCGAGGGACCGGCCGCCTCGGGCAGGCGCATGACTTCACGCAGAATGCCGTCGACGCGGTAGCGCACGACGACGTGCGCGCCCTCGACCTCGCTGTGGATATCGCTGGCCCCGATGCGGACCGCGTCGGCGATCATGGCATCGACCAGTTTTGACATCGGCGCATCGAGGGCGGGATCGCGATCCTCGACCTCAACCTGCGCCTCCATCTCGATGCCGGCAGGCGAGAGCCCCTGCAGCAGGCGATTGATGCTGTTCTCGGGTCGGTAGTACTCGTCGAGCTTCTCCGCGATCGCGGCCGGGGAGGCCACCTCCAGTTGCACATCGCGGCCGGTCAGGAAACCCAGACTCTGCTCGATCGAGAGATCGTGCGGATCGGCAGTCGCGATCCGGATCTGCTTCTCGTCCACCGCAAGCGGGAGCACGTGATACTTCCGCGCCGCGGCCTCCGGCAGCACCGTCACGGCACGGGCATCGATGGAGCCCAGCGCGGCGACTGGGAGCCGGAACTTCTCGGCGAGTATCCGGATGATGTCGGCGTCGGTGGAGTGGCCCGCGTCGACGACGCTCGACCAGAGCCCGAACTTCCCTGCGGTGGTCACCGAGGCAATGGTCTCCTCGGAAACCAACCCCGAATCAACCAGATGAGCGGCGAGCCAGGCGTCGGGAAAGGTGGTCGTGACTGGTGGCGTCATCAGATTCCGGAGTGGGCGGTGAACACGGGGAAGCGGTTGTACCCTGCCGGCGAGAAAGATACGATTCTGAGCCTCGATTTCATCCTCAACGTCTCCAGCTGGAGTTTCCACCCCGTCATGACCAAGCGAGATCGCGTTGCGGGGACTCATCGAGTGCCCGGCGACAAGAGCATCACGCACCGCGCGTTGATGCTCGCGGCCCTCGGCAGGGGGGTGTCCCACATCGAGGGTGCCCTGACCTCGCTCGATGCGCGCTCGACCGCGAGGGTGCTCCGCCAACTCGGGGCCACGATCACCCCCCTGCGCACTGCCGGAGGGGTCACTGTCCGGGGGAGGGCCCGCTTCACCCAGCCCCGCGATACTCTCCACTGCGGCAATTCCGGGACCACGGCGCGGCTACTCCTCGGCCTACTGGCGGGCCACCCCTTCCGATGCCGACTGACAGGGGATGCCTCACTGCGCCGACGGCCGATGCGGCGGGTCACAGAGCCGCTTGGGGCCATGGGCGCCCGGGTCGAGGATCGCGGCCACGATGGCCTGCCGCTGGAGATTTCTGGCGGTCAGCTCCACCCGATCGACTGGCCCCTCAGCGTGCCCTCGGCCCAGATCAAGAGCGCGCTCCTGCTCGCTGGGGTGGCTGGGCAGGTCCCGGTGACCATCCGAGGAGGGGAGGGCAGCCGAGACCATACCGAGCGGATGCTGCGCCACTTGGGCTACGACGTGGCGTCACGCGACGAAATGCTGCGCTTCGCCCCGACCGGCAAATTGGCGGCCTTCGACCTCAGCGTGCCGGGTGACCCATCTTCCGCGGCGTTCCTGATTGCAGCGTCATTGCTGGCTGATGACGGGGAGCTGGCCATCACAGGCGTCGGCCTCAACCCGACCCGGACCGGCTACTTCGCCATCATGGCCCAGATGGGCGCGACCCTGGCAGTGGAGACGGGTGCCGACTCGTTCGGCGAACCGGTTGGCACGGTGGTCTCGCAACCTTCGTCATTGCAGGCCGTCGATGTGGCCTCCGACGCCATCCCGGGCATCATCGACGAACTCCCTATTCTGGCGTGCCTCGCGGCGCGTGCCACCGGAACCAGCCGATTCCGCTCGGTCGCGGAGTTGCGGGTCAAGGAGAGCGACCGACTGGCGCTGATGGTCTCCAACCTCCGCGCCGTCGGTGTCGAGGCCGCGGCCGAGGGGGACGACTTGGTGGTGCAGGGGACAGACGCCCCACTCGCTGGCCGAGTGACCACCGGAGGCGATCACCGGATTGCGATGGCGTTCATGGTGCTGGGCCGCCAGCACGGGGCGCGGATCCGCGTCGACGACCCTGACTGCGCGGCCGTCTCGTTCCCTGGTTTCGCGGCGGCCCTTGGCCGGCTCTCGGGGGGAGGGCAATGAGCGGCGAGCGCGTGGTCGCCATTGACGGCCCCTCGGCCTCGGGGAAGTCGAGTACCGCCGGGCTTGTCGCCCAGCGCCTGGGGCTCATCCATGTCGATACCGGGGCACTCTACCGCGCTCTGGCTTGGGTCGCCCTTGAGGAAGGGAGCGAGGATCCTGACCAGGTGCTGCCAGGAGCGACGCGGGCGGGGCTCTCGCTCGACCCGGTGGGCGGCGCGCTGGTGGTTCGGGCCAACGGCCGCGACATCGAGGCGGCGCTCAGGACCCCCGAAGTCAGCGCGGGGGCGTCCCGTGTGGCCAGCCACCCCGAACTCCGGGAATGGGTCAACCTCCGACTTCGGGAGGGGGTGGCGGCCGCCGGAGGGGGCGTCCTCGACGGCCGCGACATCGGGACGGTGGTCTTCCCCGATGCGCGGCTCAAGGTCTTCCTCACCGCCTCTCCGGAGGCGAGGGCTGGCAGGCGGCTCCAGCAGCGGGATGGCGCCATTGACCCCGAACTCCTGGCCGGCGAGGCCACCGCCCTGGCTGAGCGAGACGCACGGGACGCCGAGCGGGCGGTGGCCCCGTTGCGGCAGGCCGCGGACGCCATTTTGATCGACACCACGAGCCTCTCGCTCGCGGCGCAAGTTGACCGGATTGTCGCACTGGCACTGGAGCGCGGGTTGCCGGGGCAGTAGTCCTGCGCTATCCTTGAAGGCTTGCCCGAAACGGTTTCGGGCCCTTCGGGGAACCCTCCCCACACTGCGCGGCAGCTCGCGCAGCGACTCGCTGTTGCTGTTCCGGGACCCTATCCGAATGCCCGATACCATCGCCACCGACGACACCCCGACCTCCGACGCGATTCCGATCGCGGCGCCGACGACCGGCCTGCGCGTGCGCGCCGATCTGTACGACGAGGATTATTCCAGCGAAGAATACGAGACGATGCTGGCCCTGTATGAAGGGACGATGTCCCAGATTGCCGAGGGTGAGATCGTCAAGTCCAAGGTGCTTCGCATCACCGAGAATGCGGTCATTCTCGATGTCGGCTTCAAGTCGGAAGGCTCGGTACCGCTGGACGAATTCAAGGATCCCGAGAACCTCCAGGTCGGCGACGAGGTGGAGGTCTTCCTCGAGCACCTCGAGGACCAGGAAGGCGCCGTCGTCCTGTCAAAGAAGAAGGCCGACTTCATGCGCGTCTGGGAGAAGATCCGGATGGCGCACGAGTCCGACCAGCCGGTCGAAGGCACCTTGATGAAGAAGATCAAGGGTGGCGTGGTCGTGAACCTGATGGGCGTCGATGCCTTCCTCCCCGGGTCGCAGATCGCGCTCCGTCGGGTGCCGAACATCGACGAACTCCTGGGCCAGACCTACGAGTTCAAGATCATCAAGCTCAACAAGCGCCGGCGCAACATCGTCGTGTCGCGTCGGGTGATCCTCGAGAACGAGCGGGCGCACAAGCGCGAGCACCTGATGAAGGAGCTCGAGGTGGGCCAGGTCCGGAAGGGTATCGTCAAGAACATCACCGACTTCGGCGCGTTCATCGATCTCGGCGGCGTCGACGGCCTGCTCCACATCACCGACATGTCCTACGGTCGCGTGTCGCACCCGAGCGAGCTGGTCGGCATCGGACGCGAAGTCGAGGTCAAGATCCTCGACATCGATTGGCAGCGCGAGCGCATCTCGCTGGGCATGAAGCAGCTCCAGTCCTATCCCTGGCAGAACGTCGCCGAGAAGTACCCGGTGGGATCGCGCGTCCAGGGCAAGGTGGTGTCGATCACCAACTACGGCGCCTTCGTCGAACTCGAGCCGGGCATCGAGGGGCTGGTGCACATCTCCGAGATGAGCTGGACGCGCAACGTCCGGCATCCCTCGAAGATCGTCTCGATCGGCGAGACCATCGACGCGGTGGTCCTCAAGGTCGACGAGAGCGAGGAGAAGATCTCCCTCGGCATGAAGCAGACCGAACAGGATCCGTGGATGATCCTCCCGCTCAAGTATCCGGTCGGGACGCGCATCTCGGGCAAGGTCCGGAACCTGACGTCCTTCGGCGCGTTCGTCGAAATCGAGCCGGGCATCGACGGATTGATCCACATCTCCGACATGTCGTGGACCAAGCGCGTGCAGCATCCGTCGGAAGTCGTCAAGAAGGGCGACGGCGTCGATGTCATCATCCTGAACATCGATTCCGACAACAAGCGCATCTCCCTCGGCCTGAAGCAGGCGACCGAAGATCCGTGGCTCACGATCGGCGAGAAGCTTCCGGTCGGGACGGAACTGCGTGCCACCGTGCTGCGCCCCGTGGACAAGGGGATCGTGCTCGATCTCGGCAACGACATCGAGGGCTTCGCCCCGGTCTCGCAGATGGGGATCGGGCAGGAACAGAATCCCGAAGATGCGGTCGTGCTGCAGCAGCAGGTGATCGTGAAGATCCTCGAGGTCGATCCGATCCACCACCGTGTGGTCGTGGCGATCATCGAGTACCCGGAAGACGGCATCCCGTCGCCCGAGCAGGTCGCTGCTGCTGTTGCCGAGGCGGCGCGTGCCGCCGAAGCGGCGAAGGCCGCCGAGGACAACGGCGAGTAACCGGCCGGCACCACGGAACGAACCACGGGCGGTCGAGACAGTGTTGTCTCGACCGCCCGTGGCGCATGGCCCAGTGGGCAGGGCGTGGATCGCGAAAGTGTGCTGCGGCGTTGAATGGGGGCAACCGGATTCATCAGGGCCTCGGGAGCCGCTTCTGGCGCATCGCGGCAGGTGCCGAGATATTGGAAGCCATGAAAGACAC
This sequence comes from Gemmatimonadota bacterium, assembly GCA_040002895.1. Taxonomy (GTDB): domain Bacteria; phylum Gemmatimonadota; class Gemmatimonadetes; order Gemmatimonadales; family GWC2-71-9; genus Palsa-1233. The sequence goes on along the minus strand of JBDUDP010000007.1, from coordinate 7,945 downwards.
CCGGGCACGACTCGAGGATCTGCACCACCGTCAGGCATTGGCCGAGGAGGGCGGAGGGGCGGCGCGCCTCGCGCAGCAGCATGGCAAGGGGAAGCTGAGCGCTCGCGAGCGACTCGATCTCCTGCTCGACCCCGGCAGTTTCGTGGAGCTCGACCGATTCGTCACCCACCGCGCCACGGACTTCGGGCTGGAATCGAATCGTCCGCTCGGTGATGGCGTCGTCACCGGCTGGGGCCGCATCGAGGGCCGGCTCGTCTATGTCTTCTCGCAGGACTTCACCGTTTTCGGCGGCTCGCTCTCCGAGACTCATGCCGCGAAGATCTGCAAGGTGATGGATCTGGCGCTCCGCAACGGCGCACCGATGATCGGCCTGAACGACTCCGGGGGTGCGCGCATTCAGGAGGGCGTGACGTCGCTTGGCGGATACGCCGACATCTTCCTGCGCAACACCCTTGCCTCTGGTGCCATCCCGCAGATTTCAGCCATCCTCGGCCCCTGCGCCGGCGGCGCAGTCTACTCGCCGGCCATCACCGATTTTGTGTTCATGGTCCGCGGCGTCAGCTACATGTTCGTGACCGGACCGAACGTGGTGAAGACTGTCACCCACGAAGAGGTCAGCTTCGACGATCTCGGTGGCGCGGACGTGCACGCCGAGACGTCGGGTGTTGCCCACTTCGTGCATCCCTCGGAGCCGGAGTGCCTCGCCGCGATTCGCGAACTGGTGGGCTATCTCCCTGCCAACAACGTCGACGATCCACCGCGACTTCCGGTGTCGGATCCGGTAGACCGGCGGGATGAACGGCTGCTGTCGTTGATTCCCGAAACGGCGAGCACGCCGTACGACATGCACGAGGTGCTGCGGCTGGTGGTCGACGACGGGAAGTTTTTCGAGGTCATGCCGGCGTTCGCAGGCAACATTCTGACCGGCTTCGCGCGGCTCGGCGGGCAGTCCGTGGGCGTGGTGGCGAACCAACCCGCCATCCTGGCCGGCGTCCTCGACATCGCCTCCTCGGTGAAGGCCGCGCGTTTCATCCGCTTCTGTGATGCCTTCAACCTTCCAATCGTCACCTTTGTCGATGTGCCGGGCTTTCTGCCGGGCGTGGCACAGGAGCATGGTGGCATCATCCGGCACGGGGCGAAACTGCTCTATGCCTATTGTGAGGCGACCGTTCCAAAGCTCACCGTGATCACGCGAAAGGCCTACGGGGGAGCGTACGACGTCATGAGTTCGAAGCACATCCGCGGCGACCTGAACCTCGCCTGGCCCACGGCCGAAATCGCGGTGATGGGGCCCAAGGGTGCGGTCGAGATTCTCTACAAGGAGGACATCGCCAAGGCCCAGGATCCTGCGGCCGAGGCTGCCGTCCGCACGGCGGCGTATACCGAGGCCTTCGCGACCCCCTATCAGGCGGCCGCGCGTGGTTACATTGATGATGTGATCGATCCTCGGGACACCCGGCCCCGACTGATCGATGCGCTGCAGACCCTCGGTGCCAAGCGCGACCGGAACCCACCCAAGAAACACGGATGCATTCCACTCTGACCCACCCTGCGTTGCGGCACACCAGCCGCGTCCGACTCGCACTCGCCGCGGTCGTCGCACTCTCCGCGTCGGCGCTCGGCGCACAGACGCCCGTCCTGCTGAGCGGCGGGGGAGGCACCGCCGTCCAGCGTGCCGATGCGCTGCTGCGTGAGGGCCATCGGATGGCGGCGACCGATCTGCTGGGACAGCATCTGGCGGAACAGCCTACCGATGGACGGGCCTGGCTCTATCTCGGGCGCATCTACCTCGCGGATGCGCAGCGGTGGCATCGCGAGGGCCACGTAGGGGAGCCGCCGGGGCCGTTGCTGCTCGACTTCGCCGGCGCGGCGTTTGAACAGTCGCAACAGTTGATGGCCGACTCGGGCACCGTGCATCGCGTGCTCGTGGCGGTCGAGAAGGCCACCAACCGGATCGAGCAGTTCGGCTGGTCCGCGGCGATGGCTCGGGGCCTCCCGCCCGAAGACGTTCCGCTTCCCCCGGTGCTCAGCGAACTGGGTCGCAACTTGCTCGCCTCCTGTCCGCGCGGCGGTGTGCTCGTAGTGGGCTCCTTGGTCGAGACCGCCGCGGCATGGGGTGCCCGACTCCTCGAGGACAACTCCGGCGACTTGATGTTGCTGCGTCCCGATCTCTACGCCTGGGATGGGCGCTATCGTGCAGCCATGGCGCGCGCACTGGATGTCGACTCTGCGGCGTCCCTGCCCAGCGCCTTGGTGCGCGCCAGCGCCAACCGTCCGATTTGCCTGTCGCCGTCGGTGGATTCACTCACCGCGCCCGCCCTCGAGTGGCGCGCCGTACGCCTGGTGCTCGCGGCCGGCCCGCCGGGAATCCGTGAGGATGCCCCGATGAGCGTCCACCAGTTGGCGCGCACCGGGCTCGCCGGTTCGGTCTGGAGCGAAGCCGTTCTCGATGCCTACGATCTCGCGGCACGGCGCAATCAGGCGCTCTGTCGCTCACTTTTCCTGGCGAGCGACGCCCAGGGGTTGCCGATCATCGCGTCCTGCCCGCGATGAACGCTGGGGACATCCGGCGCGTCCTGATCGCCAATCGCGGCGAGATCGCGCTGCGCATCATTCGCGCCTGCCATGACGAGGGACTCGAGGCAGTCGCCGTCTTCTCCGACGCCGACCGACACGCGCCGTTCGTGCGCGCCGCGGACATCGCCGTCCACCTCGGTGAGTCATCCCCCGCCCGCAGCTATCTCGACATGGACCGCATCCTGGATGCGGCACGCAGCTCGGGCGCCGATGCCGTCCATCCGGGCTACGGCTTTCTCTCCGAGCGGGCCGCGTTCGCGGAAGCGGTCGCTGCCGCGGGGCTGCATTTTGTCGGACCGCCAGCGAGCGCCATCGCCGCGATGGGCGACAAGACCAGTGCGCGGCGGTTGATGGCCGCGGCCGGCGTGCCCATCGTGCCGGGCGCCGTGACGGCGGTGACCGACCCGGCGGAGGCGGCCGTGCTGGCGGAGACGCTGGGCTATCCGGTGTTGGTGAAGGCCGCGGCGGGCGGTGGCGGGAAGGGGATGCGCGTGGTTCGGCTCCCGGCTGAACTGCCAACCGCACTGACGACGGCGGCGAGCGAGGCCCTCAAGGCCTTCGGGGATGGCAGCGTCTATCTCGAGAAGTACATCGAGCAGCCGCGCCACGTGGAGATCCAGGTACTCGCCGACCACATCCGCACCATTCATCTCGGCGAGCGCGAGTGCTCGGTCCAGCGTCGGCACCAGAAGCTCGTGGAAGAGGCGCCATCCGTCGCGGTCGATGCGGCCTTGCGCGAGCGCATGGGCGCCGCCGCCGTGGCGGCCGCCATGGCGGTAGAGTATCGCGGGGCGGGGACCTGTGAGTTTCTCCTTGCCGCCAACGGGTCGTTCTACTTCCTCGAGATGAACACCCGCATCCAGGTGGAGCATCCCGTCACCGAGGCCGTGTACGGCGTGGATCTGGTGCGCGAGCAACTGCGCATCGTACGCGGACTGCCGATGACGGTACCTGAGGGACCGCTGCAGCCGCACGGCTGGTCGATCGAGTGTCGCATCACCAGCGAGGACCCAACCAACGGCCTGCTCCCGAGTTCCGGCACCATCCATTGGTTGCGTGCCCCGGCGGGCGCGGGCGTCCGCTGGGACAGCGGCATCGAGACCGGCAGCGAGGTGACGCTGCACTACGACTCGATGCTCGCGAAGCTGATCGTCCATGCCTCGACCCGACTCCGCGCGATCGAGACCATGCGACGCGCGCTCGATGAGCTGCTGGTCGTCGGCGTCGCCACCAACGCGCCCTTCCATCGTCGACTGCTGCACGACCCCGACTTCGTGCGCGGGGCCATCGACATCCAGTTTCTTGAACGGCGTCCCGATCTGCTCGAAGTCGAAGCCGATGCGGCCACGCTGCAGCGCCTCGCCGTGACCGCCGCACTCCTCGAGGAGCAGCGACGAAATGCCCGACGTCCTCTCGCGGGCGCGGCCCTCGAGGGCACAACACGATGCAGCGCGGGGTGGCGGGACGCGGCACGGCGCGAGGGGCTGCGATGAGCAGCACCGCACCCGAGGTGACCGTGCGCAGTATCGCAGCGGGTGGCGACGGAGTCGCGACCCTCGAGGACGGACGCACCGTCTTCATCCCCCGTGCTGCACCGGGCGATCGCCTCCGCCTGCGCTCCGTACGCACGCACGCCCGCTTCGCGCGGGCGGAGATCGCCGAGATTCTCGGTCATGGCGAGGGGCGGGTCACGCCACCGTGCCCCCACTATGTCGCCGACCGCTGTGGGGGCTGCCAGCTGATGCACCTGACGCCGGCGCTGCAGCGCGAGGTGAAGGCGCGCAATGCCGGGGATGCCCTGCGTCGCATCGCCAAGCTCGACGTCGCCGATCCGGTGGTGACCCCCTCGCCCGTGCAGTTGGGATACCGTGCCAAGGTCACCTTTGCGATGGCGGATGGAGTGCTGGGCTATCATCGTGCCGGCGACGCCGCTCGGGTCTTCGAGGTGCGCGACTGTCTGCTCGCGGAACCGGCCGTTCGTGCGCTCCACCAGGCCGTGCGTGCCGCCCGGGCGGCACTACCACCCAACACCTCGCGCGTCGTGCTGCGTCGCGACCGCGATGATTCGTTGCACGTGGTGGTGCGAACCGAGGACGGTGAAGCGTGGCGTCGCGGCCCGGTGCTGCATGAGCGCTTGCGGGCGGCGGGCATCGAGGCGGTGATCTGGTGGCACCCCGAGGGCGGCGCGCCGCGGGCCGTGGCCGGCAGTGAGGACCCCTGGCCCGCCACCGTCTTCGAACAGATCCACCCGGCCATGGGCGCGGTGGTCCGCCAGACAGCCATCGATGCGCTCGGGCCACTGGGGGGGCAGCACGCCTGGGACCTCTACGCCGGCATCGGCGAAACCACCGAGGCGCTCGTTGTCGGGGGAGCCACGGTGGAAAGCGTCGAGCTCGACGCCCGCGCGGTGGCGTACGCCGAGCGGACCGGCGTCAGCGGACCGCGGCGACTCACCGGACGTGCGGAGGATCGGATCGTCCAGCTCCATCCCCCGGCCCTGGTGATCACCAACCCCCCACGCACCGGCATGGATGCGGCAGTCACGGCGGCGCTGGCCGCGTCGACGGCGCAGCGCATCGCCTACATCTCATGCGACGCTGCCACCCTCGCACGGGATCTGGCACGCATGTCAGACGCCTTCCGCCTCGTGCGCGTCGACGGCTTCGACCAGTTTCCGCAGACGGCGCACCTCGAATGCGTCGCCGTCCTGGAGCGGAAATGAAATACCTCGTCACCATCGCAGGACGCGACATCGAAGTGGAGCTCGACGGCGATCAGTTGCGGGTGGATGGCGTCGCGATGGTGGCGTCGCTTTCCCCGGTTCCCGGTTCGCCGGAAGTGCAACTCACGCTCGACGGACGATCCCATCAGCTGGTGAATGCAGGAGTCACCGATGGCGTCTGGCAGCTCCTCGATCGCGGTGCCGTGCGCGAAGTCATGGTTGAGGACGAGCGGACCCGACACATCCGGTCGTTGGTCGGGGCGGGGAAGAGTGCGGCAGGCAGTGGCATCCTCAAGGCCCCGATGCCCGGCCTGGTCCTGCGCGTGGCTGTGCGCGAGGGGGATGTGGTCGCGGCGGGTGACGGGCTGGTGGTGCTCGAGGCCATGAAAATGGAGAACGAGCTCAAGGCCCCGGCCGCCGGCACCGTGCGCACCATTCGCGTCGCCGCCGGCGAGGCGGTGGAGAAGGGCCAGCCCCTGCTCGAGATCGAGCCGTGAGAGTGCTGGCACTCACGGTCTGGTTGACGGCGAGTGCGGTCCCGACGCTCGTCGCGCAGCAGTTCGACACCACCGTCACCCACCAGGTTGTCCCCGGCGTCGTCCACGAGCGGCTGGTGCTGAACGCCGCTCCGTGGAACATCAACGTCGTGCGCGTGGATCTGCGCACCGCCGGCATCACACTGCGCGTCGTGCATGCGCGCGATGCCTTTGCTGGTCGGGAAACGCTTGCCTCGCTCGCCAGTCGACACGATCAGGGCGACATCGACGTCGTCGCGGCGATCAATGCCGACTTCTTCCAGTTGAGTGATGGCGAGGCCACCAACAACATGGTCGTGGCTGGCGAGTGGTGGCGTGCGGTGCATGTCTGGAATGGTGCCCCACCCGTGCGGAGTCAGTTCGCCCTCACCGCGGGCGGCCGGATGGCGATCGACCGGCTGGCATGGTCCGGCCGTCTCTCCACCCGGCGCTATCCCTGGCTGGCCCTGGACGGCGTGAACCTGCGACCGACGGCCGATGCGGTGGTGTTGTTCACGCCCCGATTCGGTGCCTCGACGCCGCGCGACAGCGCGAGCCGAATCATGCTGGAACGGACACTCGTCCCGCTCGGAGCGCTCGGCGACACCCTGCGGTTCCGGCTGGCGGACAGCCTGCACGGTGGGGGCGGCACGCCCCTGGGGCCGAATTTCGTGATAGCCGGCGGCGCGAACAGCGCGGGTCGATTGGCCGCCCTCGGGCCGATCGGCAGCGAGCTGCGCTATTCCATGTCCACCGCTCCTGATCGCGGCGCGATCCGGGAACTGGTTGGAGGTCTCCCGCGGCTGGTCATTCATGGCCGGGGCCTCGCCGACACGGCGCTGGCCGAGGCAGAAGGCACCAATGCCAGCCTGCGGCAGCGGCACCCCCGGAGCGCGCTCGGGTTCAGCCGGGACAGCAGCACACTGATCCTGGTGACGGTGGATGGCCGCCAGCCCTCCAGCGCCGGGATGGACCTCGCCGAGCTGTCTGGGCTGATGCTCCGGTTGGGCGCCTGGGAGGCCTTGAACCTCGACGGTGGGGGGTCCACCACCCTCCTCGTGGCCGGGGCGGTGGTCAACCGGCCGTCCGACGCCGGGGGTCCCCGGCCCATCGGCAACGCCCTGCTGGTCACCCGCAAGCGCCCCACGGCACACTAGCTGGGCCGTCTGGGCCGGGCAGGCGCAGTGGGCCGCGGACCCTCTCGGCTTGACCCAACCCCTTACAGCGGCTTAGCTTTCGTGTCTGTGTCCGAAGTGGTTTTTTGGCATCCCGGTGGTCAGGAAGAGACTCGATGAAGACGTATACCGCCAAGCACGGCGATCTGCAGCACGACTGGCACGTGGTCGACGCGACCGACGTGCCCCTCGGCCGTCTGGCAAGCACGGTGGCCCAACTCATTCGCGGCAAGCACAAGCCGACCTTCACGCCGCACATGGACGGTGGCGATTTCGTCATCGTGCTCAATGCGTCGAAGGTCAAGCTGACCGGCCGCAAGCTGAGCCAGAAGACCTACTTCAAGCACACCGGGTACATGGGTCATGACACCCACACGCCGGCCCAGGAGCTGCTCGCCAAGCATCCGGATCGCGTGATCGAGAAGGCCGTCTTCGGCATGCTGCCGAAGAACTCGCTCGCCAAGCAGAAGCTGCGCACCAAGCTGAAGGTCTACGGCGGCGCCGAGCATCCGCACGAGGCGCAGACGCCGAAGCCCCTCACCATTGTCACCGCGAAGGCCAACTGATGAGTTCTGATTCGCTCCGCTGGCAGGCCGTCGGCCGCCGCAAGACGAGCGTCGCCCGCGTTTATCTCACGCCCGGCACGGGCAAGTGGGATGTGAACGGTCGCACCCTCGGCGATTACTTTCCGCGTCCGTCGCTGGTGCAGCACATCCAGCAGTCGTTCACGGCCACCGATACCCTCGGCGCGTTTGACGTCAAGGCGCATGTCGATGGCGGCGGGATGAGCGGCCAGGCCGGCGCGATGCGGCATGCAATCGCGCGCGCACTCTGCGCGGCGGACGAGGCGCATCGGCCCAAGCTGCGGACGGCAGGCTTGCTGACGCGCGATCCGCGCGCCGTCGAGCGCAAGAAGCCCGGCCAGCCGGGTGCCCGCAAGAAGTTCCAGTTCAGCA
>JBDUDP010000006.1:0-60401 GCA_040002895.1 Gemmatimonadota bacterium | reverse complement strand
CGACCTCGCGCATGTGAGGCGCGCGCTCTAACCAGCTGAGCTAATCGCCCGCGACTGCTGTTGCCCATGATACCACGCTTCTGGACACCTGACAACCCGATGGCCCCGGAGGGATTCGAACCCTCGACCTTCAGATTATGAGTCCGCTGCTCTAACCACCTGAGCTACGGGGCCGAATACGTTGTTACCAAATGTGTTACAGCGCAGCATTAAAGTAGATTGTTTTCAACACCACCTCGAAGCGATACCCCCTCCCCCCATCTTTTTGACTCATTTTCGGTCTATTTTCCGCGCCGCGGATGCGGACTCCGCACCCGTCGGTAGACCTCCAGGTGTGCCGCTGCCATCGCCGCCACGGTGAAGCGCTCGCGCACCCTCCCCCGCCCCGCCGCACCCATCCGCTCCCGCATGACCGGGTCGTTGGCCAGGGTTCGCATCGCGTCGGCCAATGCCTCCACATCCCGGATCGGAACCTCGAGGCCAGTGACCCCAGGCTCGTTGACCTCCCTCACCCCCGACGGAACCGCCGTGGTGATGATCGGCCGCCCGGCCGCCATCGCCTCGAGCAGCACCATCCCGAACATCTCATCCACCGTGACCGAGGGGAGCACGAGGAAATCGGCGTCGGCCATCCGGCGTGGCAGGTCCTCGTCGGGGTATTCCCCCCACCATTTGACCCGGTCGGCGACCGCCAAGGCCTGTGCGAGGGTCTGCAAGCGGTGCAGCTCCGGACCTGACCCTACGATATCAAGTCGCAGCTCCGGGACCTGCTCAAGGGCTCTCAGGAGGAAGTCCACTCCCTTGAAGGGGAGCAGCCGGCCAATGAAGAGGGCCCGCGGCGGATTGCCGGGCGGCGGAGGCGGCACCAGAGCCCAGCGCGCGTCATCGATCCCGAAGGGGATGACCTCGACTTTGTGCTCAAATCCCTTGAGCTCGCTGCACAACGCGATATGCGCCCGGCTCGGCACCAAAATGACCTCGGCCCGATGGAGGACGTATTTGGCCGGCAGCTTGTACTTGAACGAGGGGTAGTCGGCATGCTGGGTCACCACCAACGGCGCCAGCGAGAACCGCAGCGCGTAGGCAACGTCGGCCAACGAATTGGGATGATGGAGGTGAATGACATCCGCCCGACGCCACGCCGCCGCGATGTACGAAGGGGCGAGCTCCTGACTCCCCACCGGCGCAAACGACCACGCGCGCTTCACCGCCGCGCGCCGCTTCTGACCGGGCCGAGGATCGCCGAAGGCGGTGATCGCGACGACCTCGGCTTCGTGGCCCATTTCGGCCACGCCTTCGGCGAGTCCCTGGACGACTCGCTCCATCCCCCCCGAGCGGGGCCAGTAGTATTTCGCCAGGTGAAGAATCCGCATGGACTGGAACTTAGCGACGACTCCACCATCTTTGGCCCGTGCGCGTCCTCCTGCTCTCCCCCGAAAGCCCCCCTCGTGGTGTGCTGCGTTCTTTGGTCACCCTCGGCGTCGAGCCAGTGGTGCCCCGGGCCAGCGGCGAAACCGAGACCGACGGGCAGATCCAATTCGTCCGCATCGCCTCTCGCGGCGACGCCCACGACCCCATGGACCTGCGCTGGTCGCGCAAGCCGCTGCGCACCTTGGTGCGCGACACCGGCCCAGCGCTGATCCATATCGTCGCCGACCCGTGGACCCCCACCGCCGAAGCGGGCGCCGCAGCCGCGCGCGATTTGAAGCTGCCGTACGTGCTGGTCGGGACCTCGAGCGTGGGTGGTGCCAAGGGGATCACCGCCGGCTGGCAGTCGCGGCGGATTCGCGATGACGCCGCGGCCCTCGGCGGCGTGGTGCGATCGGCGCTCGATCATCTCGCCGAAGGGGCCACAGGCAAACCCACCGCAGTCATCCCGACCGGCGGACTCACCATCCCCGCCTCGCAGCCGAACCGGCCCGACGACGGCCCGATCACCCTCGGCGTGGTGGGACGGGTGATGCGTGAACGCGGCCTCGATCTCCTGCTCGACGCCCTGAGCGAGACCTACGGCGATTGGCGGGTGCGGATCATCGGAGCCGGTTCCGCGCAGGAGACGCTCGAGGCGCAGGCCCAGCGGCTCGGACTCTCCAGCAGACTGGAGTGGCTCGGTGCCCTCCCGCGTGAGGCGCTGGGGGAGTTCTGGGGCACCATCGACGCGCTGGTGGCCCCGTCACGCTCGACAGCAACGTGGGTGGAACCGACAGGTGGCGTCGTGCTCGAGGCGATGGCCCATGGCGTCGCCCCGATCGTGAGTCGCTGCGGCGCACTGCCCGATGTGGTGGCAGAGGCCGGGCTGGTGGTGGACGAAGATGACCAACCCGCGCTGGCGCGAGCCCTGCAGGGATTGGTGGGCGAGCGCGCGCGCGCGCGTGAGATCGGCGCGGCCGCGCGACAGCGCGTGTTGGAGTGCTATGGCGATGGCGCCGTCGCCGAACGCATGGTGCTCTGGTGGCGGAGAGCGCTACAACCGCAGTAGCCACGGAAGGGGGGACAGCATGCAAGGCACCCGCAGTGTGGCCAAGGCCGGCATCGGCTTCGGAAGTGCGCTCGCCATCGCGATTTCATGGAGCGTGCATCACTCGATTCTCTGGGCCATCATCCAGGGATTCCTTGGATGGATCTACGTGCTGTATTATGCGCTGACACGCTGAACGCGCCGCCTAAAGGCGACGCGTTCGGTTGGCGCGAGGTCGGTACTGCCGAAAGACACGGGGTACTTACTTCCCGATGGCGCGCCGCAGTGCCGCTGGCCCCCCGACGACCGGCAGCTCGATCGAACTGCGAGCCAGATCGATCGTGAGTTCCGTTCCCGATTGCGGCCAGAGGGTGAAGTCGCGATCACTCGAGAAGATCATCACGCCCAGCCGCTTCCCCGCCGGAATGACCTGATCGTCGGGCTGCAGGTCGAAGGTCAGCTCGACAAACTTCCCCGCCTCAAGCGGCACCCCGGGTCGCTTCGAGTCATAGTTCCCACCCTGGGTGAGCGACTCGGCGTTCTGCGGATCGGCCCACCCTCTGGTCACCACGCCCACGCGTCCCTCCGAGCCGATCGGCGTCGCATCGAACGGCAGCGTCACCAGCCAGATGGAGAGGTTCGCCGCTGGCTTGCTCGACGCGAGCCGGAGTGTCACGCGCACGGTGCCGGAAAGTTGCATCGGCGTCGCCAAGATCTGCGTGGCAAAGAGAAGGCGATTCGCGGAACTGTCGGCCGCGGCCAGCGCAGCACCCGAGAACTGGACATCATCGATGAGCGACTCGGTGGTACCGGATTTCACGGTCTCGAGCGCCAGCATCCCCATGGACCGCCCGCTTCCGCTCGGGAAGAGGCGCACGGGCCGAGCAGCCGGGTTGGGATAATCCGCGTAGGCGGTCGCGGCGGCACCCCGGGGGAGATTCTCGCGCACGACATAGAGGTGCGGATCACGCTCCACGCCATTGTCGATGCCATAGAGGTAGTGGCTGAACCAACGGTTCATGAGCTCAAGCGGCGGCGGCCCACCGTGCCCACCTTGGTGCAGATAGAGGGCGGTAGGTGTGTGTTGCTTGCGCAGCGCCTCGTAGATGCGGACACTGTGCTCCGGAACGACGTTCCAGTCGTTGAGGCCATGGGACAACAGCACGGCGGCCTTCACGTTCTTGATTTTGGTGAGCAGGTCGCGATCGGCCCAGAAGTCGTTGTAGTCGCCATGGGGACGGTCCCGACCCGCGGCGAACAGTCCATCGCGGATGGTGCGGTTGCACACCTCGCGTGTTGCTGGATCACCGCTGTGGATGAAGTCGTAGAGGAAGTCGATGTCTTCCCCCAACCAGCCACCTGGGTGCCGCACCAATCCGTTGGAGCGGTAGTAGTGGTAGTACGACGTGTTCGGTGCGATGGGGATCACCACCTCGAGTCCCTTCACCCCGGTGACCGCGGCAGCGAGCGGCAGCGTCCCTTCGTAGGATGTCCCGGTCATGCCCACCTTGCCGGTCGACCAGTTGGTCGCGCTCACTTCCTCGTTGCCGGTCTCGGTCGTGTAGCCCTTGGCACGGCCGTTGAGCCAATCGATGACCGCCTTGGGCGCGTTCTGCTCGGGCCTGCCGCCCACGGTTGGACATCCTTGCGAGAGGCCGGTGCCGGGAGCCTCGGAATGCACCACGGCAAAGCCACGGGGAACCCAGGTGTTGATTTCGGAACGGGAGATCCGCGCGTGCACCGGCTGGAATGGCGGCGGAGCTTGTGAGGTGCGCGGTGGCGGCGCGTCCCCGACCTCCTGCTTCACATCCCAGAGGCTGCCGCGAGGCCCCGAGGTCCCCGAGAAGTACGGCGACGAGGCAAAAACAGTGGCGACCTTGAGCCCCTCGCTCCCCGTTTGCCCAGGCCTCGTGACGTCGACGTGCATTCGGTCGGGTTTGCCATCGCCATCACTGTCGAAATCCGTCTCGACCCAGAGCTCCTGGCGGATCCAGCTGGTGGTATCCTGGAATGCCGGCACGATCCGGGCCTGACCGTCGACGAACACCGGCACGGTGTGCGGCATCGCGGAGCCGTTCGTCCCCTGCCCTGATGCCACTCCCGCGAGCCCGCTGGCAGACGCAAGCAGCAGCGCGAGCAGACGAACCCGGAAGACGGCTGGTGACGGGAAGCGCATCGGTTCACCTGAGTTGGGAATTGTGAAATCTGTACCGGCTGGACCCGCCGGCGCCAGCGAGCCAGCAGCGGCCCGGGAACTTCTGCGGCAGCAATCGTGTATCACTAGACGACCCTTTTTTCCGGAGCAACATCGATGGATCGCAAAGCACAGGCCACATGGAACGGCGACCTCAAGAGCGGCAAGGGCCATATCAAGCTGGGGAGCGGCGCCTTCGAGGGTGCGTATTCCTTCGCGTCACGGTTCGAGAGCGGGCACGAGACCAATCCCGACGAGCTCCTCGGTGCGGCCCACGCGGGCTGCTTCTCGATGGCACTCGCGTCAGCGCTGGCGAAGGCCGGCCATGTCGCCACCGCCGTCGAGACCACGGCAACGGTCCATCTCGAGAACGGTGAGGGAGGATTTTCCATCACCCGGATCGACCTGGTGACCCGCGGCACCGTGCCGGGAATTGACGAGGCCACGTTCATCAAGCTTGCCGAGGCCACCAAAGGCGGCTGCATCATCTCGCGGGCACTGGCCGCGGTGCCGATGACGCTCGACGCGAAGCTGGTGAGCTGAGTGGGGCCGAGCCGCTTCGCGTGACGCGGGGCGGCTAGGCCTTGTAGTACTCCCGATACCACTCGATGAACCGGGCGACGCCCGTCGTGAGCGGCGTGCCCGGGTGGAAGCCGCAGTCCCGCGACAGATCCGAGACTTCGGCGTAGGTCGCGGCGACGTCACCAAGCTGCATCGGCAGGAAGTGCTTCTCCGCCGTCTTGCCCAGATTTGCCTCGACCGCCGCGATCAGCTCCATCAGTTCGTTCGGTGCACTGTTGCCGATGTTGTACAGCTGGTATGGCGCCGGGCTCGTGGCGGGATCGGGGTGGACGCTGTCCCACTCCGGGTTCGGTCGCGCAATGCGATCGGAGGCCCGGACCACGCCCTCCACGATGTCATCGATGTAGGTAAAATCGCGGCGCATCTCGCCGTGATTGAACACGTCGATCGGCCGTCCCTCGAGGATCGCCTTGGTGAACAGGAACAGCGCCATGTCCGGGCGGCCCCACGGTCCATAGACGGTGAAGAAGCGCAAGCCGGTGGCGTGCAATCCATAGAGATGGGCGTAGGAGTGCGCCATCAACTCGTTCGCCTTCTTGGTCGCGGCGTAGAGCGACACCGGATGGTCGACATTCTGGTGCACCGAGAACGGCATCGCGGTATTGAGCCCGTACACCGAGGAGGTCGACGCAAAGGTGAGATGCTCCGCCTCGAAATGGCGGCACCCCTCCAACACATGCAGGAAGCCGACCACGTTGCTCTGGATGTAGGCGTGGGGATGGGTCACCGAATAGCGGACTCCCGCCTGCGCAGCCAGATGGATGACGCGCGGAAAGCGTTCGGCCCGGAAGAGCGCCTCCATGGCGGGCTGGTCCTCCAGGTTGAGCTGCACGAACCGGAAGTTCGGATGCCGCTGCAACCGGGCGAGTCGCGCCTGCTTGAGGGTCGGGTCGTAGTAGGGATTCAGGTTGTCGAGTCCGACGACCTCATCGCCACGCGCCAACAACGTCTCACTCGTGTGGTATCCAATGAATCCGGCGGCGCCGGTGACCAGATGCTTCATCTTTCGCGTCCCTCAGGAGCAGTTCGGTAAGCCATCAGGTGGGCAGTACGTCGATGCCCTCGCGCCGCAACTGCTCCGTCCGCCACGGCTCCAGGCGCACGGTGACCGCGAGGCGATCGCCATCCAGCGTCTGGCCAAGCACATCGCCCACGCGATGCAACTGCCCGAGGCGCTTCCCGTCACCCGTATCCAGCAGGACCCGTACCACCGGCCGGATGGCCTCTGCCCGGCCCCGGAGCTCGGCCTTGAGGGGAAAGAGGCCGTCGGTCCGCATCGTGGTCGTGAAGATTGCGTCGGGGAAGCGCATCCGTGCCCGGGCGGCGAAGTCTGCAGGATCCTCGAGCGCGTCGAGCTTGTTGAAGACCACCATCATCGGGCGCTCGGCCAGGCCCAGGTCGTCCAGGACGTCGTGGACCGTGTCGAGATGGTCCTCCCAATCGGGATGGGAGGCATCACTCACGTGCAGCAGGATATCGGCGGTGCCGACCTCCTCGAGCGTCGCGCGGAACGAGGCCACCAGGTGGTGCGGCAGCTTGCGGATGAACCCCACCGTATCGCTGAGCCGGACGCGGAGGTTGTCGCCGAGATCCACCTCACGCGTCAGGGTATCGAGGGTCGCGAACAGGCGATCCTCGACGAAGATGTCATGCTCCCCGGAGAGCGCGCGCAGGATGCTCGACTTGCCGGCATTGGTGTAGCCCACCAGGGCCGCCGTGAGCATCGGGCTGCGCCCCGCACGAATGGTCTCCCGATGCCGCGCGACATCCTGCAGTTTCTCGCGCAGGAGCGAGATCTTCTGGCGGATCATGCGTCGGTCGGTCTCGAGCTGGGTTTCGCCGGGTCCTCGCAAGCCGATGCCGCCTCGGATGCGCGAGAGGTGGGTCCACATCCGGGTCAGCCGCGGCAGCATGTATTGCAGCTGCGCCAGCTCGACCTGGAGTTTCGCCTCGTGCGTGCGCGCCCGCGTCGCGAAGATGTCGAGGATCAGCTCGGCGCGATCCATGACGCGCGTGCCGAGGATCTCCTCGAGCGACTGACCCTGCGCCGGCGTCAGCTCCTCGTCGAAGATGATCAGTGTGGCATTGAGAGTTCGCACCAGCAGGCGCAATTCCTCGACCTTTCCCTCACCGATCAGGGTCGAGGCGCTGGCGGTCGCGAGCTGCTGAGTGAGCGTGCCCGCGACCTCCGCCCCTGCCGTGTCCACGAGTCGCGCGAGTTCGGCGAGATGCTCCTCCATCTTCTGGGCATCAGGGCTTCCCTTGCGCGGTGCGGCAACCATGACCACTCGCTCACGGGGAGGAATGACGTCGATCAGGGAACGAATGCGGTGGCTCCAGGCAGGGGAGGCGTGTCGGACGATTCGGAAGATAGTGCCCGCGCCTGCCACCACTTCATCCGCTCGGCGATGCGCTTCTCGTAACCGAATTCACCCGGTTCGTAGAAGGTCGCCTCGCCGAGTTCCTCGGGCAGGTAGCGTTGCGCGACGTAGCCGGCAGGCGAATCAAAGGCGTAGCGGTAGTCCCGGCCGTAGCCGAGCTCCTTCAGGAGCCGTGTGGGCGCGTTGCGGATGTGCAGGGGTACGGCCGCCGCCGGGGTCTCGGCCGCGGCCGCTTGGGCGGCGCCCCACGCGAGATACACCCGGTTCGATTTCGGAGCGGTCGCGAGGTAGACCGCCGCTTCGGCGAGGGCGAGATCCCCCTCGGGGCTCCCGAGCATCTGCCAGGCATCGCGGGCGGCGATCGTCACGCCGAGGGCCTCGGGGGCGGCAAGCCCGATGTCCTCCGAGGCCATGCGGATCAACCGCCGGGCGAGGTAGAGGCCGTCCTCCCCTCCCGCGAGCATGCGGGCGAGCCAGTACAGCGCGGCCTGCGGGTCACTCCCGCGCACCGCCTTGTGGAGCGCCGAAATCAGGTCGTAGTGCTGCTCCCGGTTCTTGTCGAACACGGCAACGCGCCGTGCGAGGGCTTCGAGCGCGAGTTCCCGCGAGATGACGCCCCCTGGCCCCACCTGCTGCGCCGCGGACTCGAGCACGGTCAATGTGCGACGCGCGTCGCCGTCGGCGACGGCCGCGAGCGCATCGCGCGCCTCATCGGGCATCTCGAGCTCGAGCGCGCCGAGGCCATCGTCCCGATCCGCCAGCGCGCGATCGATCACCCGACGGAGGTCATCGGGTGACAGTGATTCAAGCACCCAGACGCGGCAGCGCGACAGCAAGGCACCGTTGAGCTCGAACGACGGATTCTCGGTGGTGGCGCCGATGAGTGTCACGATGCCCTGCTCCACCGCCGGCAGCAGCGCGTCCTGCTGGCCGCGATTGAAGCGGTGGATCTCGTCGCAGAAGAGAATGGTCCCGCGGCCCATCCGACGACGATCCTCCGCATCCTTGATCAGCTCGCGCAGCCGTGGGATCCCCTCGCTCACGGCACTCAGCGGGACGAACTGTCGATCCGTGTGTCGCGCCACGAGCCGAGCGAGGGTGGTCTTGCCGGTCCCGGGGGGTCCCCAGAGAATGCTGCTTCCCACATCGCCGCGACGGATGGCGTCGCCGAGCGGTCGACCGGGGGCGAGCAGGGCCTCCTGTCCGACAAAGTCCTCAAGTCGTCGCGGTCGCATGCGTGCCGCAAGCGGTTCCAGCGGGGAGAAGAGCGAATCGCTCATCGCGAGGCCTTCGCCCTCGCCAACAGTTGGTCACCGGTGTTCAGCGCCGGATCGTCGAGCACGGCGTCGAGCAACTGCGTGAGGATTCGCCCGACGGCGGGCCCGGGCGCGATGCCGGCCCGCATCAGGTCGTCGCCATTGATGGCGAGCTCGGTGCGGGACGTCGCCTCCCCCCGAGCACGCACCGCGGCGACGGCGGCGCGCCACGCCTCGGATCCACTCCCGCGCCACGCGGCAAGTTGCAGCAGGTCGTTGGCCGATGGGCCCACGGCGGCCAACCATCGTCGCACATCCCGCGGTGCGTCGCTCGCGGGCGCTGCCGGACCGCGATCGATTCCCTCTGCTCGCCGACTCTCGACACTCGAGCCCTTGAGCCGCCGCCACACCGGCGCCGATGGCGCCGCGAGCAGGGCGGTCACCAGCACGGGGTCGCGGTCGTCGACCAATGCGTCGTCCGGTGCGTCACGGTGCAACTCCGGCATCCAGGTCGCCGCGACTCCGCTCGCCACCCACAAGTTGGCCAGATGGGCGACCGACCGCGCCGTTGTGAGTCCCTTCACCCATTCATCACGGACGCGTTCGGCCGAGAGGTGGCTGGTGTCGGACGACTGCTCCACGGCAGCGGCCCACGTGGCGGGGTCGATCGTGAAGTTGAATCGCGCGGCAAAGCGCAGGGCTCGCAGGATGCGCAGGCGATCCTCATGGAATCGTTGCGCTGGATCGCCCACGGCACGCACCTGATGCGCGGCAAGATCGGCGAGCCCGCCGAACGGATCGCGCCAGGCTTGATGCAGCGGGTGATACGCCATGGCGTTGACGGTGAAGTCGCGGCGCGCCAGGTCGTCATCAAGCTCCACGCCAAACTCGACCACGGCGCGACGGCCGTCGGTTCGCACGTCGCGGCGGAAGGTGGTGACCTCGTGAAGCACACCGTCATCATCGAGCACGCCCACGGTGCCGTGTTCGATGCCCACCGGCACCGTGCGCCGAAAGAGCTGACGCACCATGGCGGGAGGGGCAGCCGTGGCGAGGTCGACATCCTGCGGCGGGTGATGCTGTTCGCCTAGCAGGGCGTCGCGAATGGCGCCCCCGACACACCACGTCTCGAAGCCGGCCTCCTCCAGTTGGCGCAGGATCTCCCGCACGCGCGGAGGCACCGGGATGCTCTCGGGGAAGTGCGTCAGCATGGTCATGGTCGCCCTCCCTTCAGCCGCAGAGTACGCTGCCGCCGTTGACGTTGAGGACCTCACCGGTGATGTGCCGGGCCAGGTCGGAGAGCAGAAAAACAATGGGGCCAGCCACATCGTCCACCGTGGCGATCCGCTGCATCGGAATCGCACTCGCCACGGCGGCGCGGCCGTCACCCGCATAGGCGTCGGCGCTCATCTCGGTATCAACCCACCCTGGCGCCACGCAATTCACGGTGACAGCCGGCGCACACTCGACGGCCAGGGATTTCACCAGCGCGATCATCGCGCCTTTGCTCGCAGCATAGTCCGCGTGACCGGCCTCGCCCCGCTGTCCTGCCGTGCTGCCGACCATGACGATCCGGCCGCCCGGCCCAAGCAGTCCGAGGGCGGCTCGGGTCGTGAGGAACACCGCCTCGAGATTGGTGCGCAGGGTGGCGCGCCAGCGTTCCGGTGCCATCGTCGCAAGTGGCGTCCCGGTCGACGGCCAAACGCCGTGGTTTGCAACGAAGCCATCGAGTCCGCCGAACGCCGCCTGCACCTCGGCAAAGAGCTGGCTCACCCGCAGTGGATCACCGAGGTCGCCGCCGCCCACATAGGCGCGGCGCCCGAGCCGACGAATGCCGCGGGCGACCTCTTCGGCCTCGGCGCGGCGGGTGTGATAGGTAATCCCCACATCGGCGCCGGCCTGGGCACAGAGCAGTGCCGTGGCCCGACCCACACCCCGCGAGCCTCCGGTCACGAGCACTCGCCGTCCGGCCAGCGAGATCATCCACCGAACTCGGCAGTGAGGATCGCCGCGATCTGATGTTGCAGGGCCAGATGAAGCTCCTGGATGTGATTCACTCGCGTGTCATCAATCACAATGGCGTGGTCCACTACCGCGCGCAGTGCGCCGCCATCTCGGCCAAGAAACGCGACGCTGACCATCCCGAGCGCGCGGGCGGCGGTCGCGGCCGCGAGGCAGTTGCCGCTGTTCCCTGAGGTGCTGTGCAGGCAGAGGAGATCGCCGGGTCGACCCAGAGCGGCTACCTGTCGCGCGAAGACCTGATCGAAGCCGAAGTCATTCCCCGCGGCACTCAGAATCGAGCTGTCCGTCGTGAGGGCAATCGCGCGCAGTGCATGTCGCTGGTCGGCGTGATAGCGCACCACATATTCGGCCGCGATGTGCTGCGCATCCGCGGCCGAGCCGCCGTTGCCGGCAAAGAACAGCGTGCCATCGCTTGCGAGACAGCGACGCATCGCCGCCACGATCGGGGTCAGCTCATCGGCGCGCGCCGCGGTTCGGCTGGTCAGATCCGCGAGCGCCACGAGGCCCGCCGCAATGCGTTCAGCGTCGGTCATTGGTCGTCAAACATCCGGCGCACCTTGCTCCAGATCGAGGTGCGAATGGTGAGCGGTTCCACTTCATAGATCGCCTGGTCGTCGAGGATCGCGCGGGGATTGGTTTCGAGCAGGAGCAGCGCTTGATCGGCGCCGTCCACCTCGCTGAGCCAATCGAGCGCCGTGGCCACGCAGCGTTCGTCGCCATGATTGTCGGCCGCGAGAATGTCGGCGAGTCCCTCACGGACGAGATCGCGGGCTCGCTCGCCGCGGGATCGCGGCAGCGTGAGCGTGGTAGCATCGACCTGGAGCACGGCACCCAGCTCACGCCAGGCACGCGCGGATTCCACCGAGCAGGAGCTGTAGCGTTCCGGGTGCGCCAGGATGGGAACCAGTCCGAGACCCACCACATCGTACAACGCCCGGGAGACGATCTCGGCCGGCACCATGCGCGCGAACTCCACCAGCAGGTACCGTGTGCCGTTGATGGTCACCTTCCGCTCGGCCGCCGCGGCCGGCACCGGACGGTCGAGCATGACTTCGGCGCCCCGATGCAGCGTCATGCCCTCGGGCACATCGGCCGTCAGGGCCTCCCACGCCGCGTCGTACGACGCCGGAAAGCCCTCACTGATCCGTGAGGCCAGCAGGTGGGGCGTACAGGCGACGTCGGTGACGCCTTTGGCCGCGAAGGACCGGAGAACCCGATGCGACTGCTGCACCGAGCGGGAGCCGTCGTCGACCCCTGGAAGCAAGTGGTTGTGCAGGTCAATCACGCGAACCTCGCCGTGCCGAGTCGGAGGGCCGCGGCGTCGGCCTCAAGACTTGTTGGAGATTGCTCGGCGCTCGCGAGCATCGCGAGCGTGATCAGGGCATCGGCGGCAAGCAGGTCAAGTGCCGCGCGGCGATCGTCGCCGGCCGCGACGGCAGCACGCAGCGCGGCGCTGCCGGCGTCGGCGAGGCACTCGGGCAGCGACCCCGGCGCGTCGACCATGCCGAGGTGGGCCAGCGCCCGGGCGCGCAATTGGGAAGGCGCCCCACGGGTATGGTCCTCCGCCCAGCTCCTCCACTCCGCCCTACTCATCCGGTGAGCCACTGTTTCAGCATGCCGGGGAGCTCGTCAGCGACGGTCTGCTCCGCGCTCTCCACGCTGAGCGATCCACTGGCAAAGGTGGGACGACCACCGCCGCGGCCGCCGAACTGTTTTGTCACCAGCTTCATGAGCGCGTTGGCATCCTTGCCATTCGCGATCAGGTCGTCGGTGACGGCGAAGGAGATGGCCGACGGCACCGAGGGATTCACCAACGCCAGCACGGCGCCGCTCTTGGCCTCGGCGCGGAACGCATCGGCGAGCTCTCCGAGTTGTCCCCGGTCCTCCGCCACGGTGCTCTGCACATGCAGCGTCACCGTGCCGGCGGGGATCTGTCTCGCGGCTGCCCCTCCGCCACCACCCTTCAAGGCCTCCTTCAGGCGACCCTCGAGCTTGTCGCGCTCCGCCAGCAGTGCCTCGATCTTGCGCTCCACCTGGTCGGGCTGGGTCCGCAGTTGCGCCGCCAGGCGTGCGTGCTGTGCCTCCAGCTCCAGCAGGTGGGTATAGGACTCGCGGCCGGTCGCCGCCTCGATCCGGCGCACACCAGCCGCCACGCCACCCTGCGAAGCAAATCGGAAGAGCCCGATTTCGCTGGCGCTCTCGACATGGGTACCGCCGCAGAGCTCGATCGAATCACCGATTTGCACGACGCGCACCACATCGCCGTACTTGTCCGCAAAGAACGCCATGGCGCCAAGCGCGAGCGCTTCGGGCAGAGTCATCTCACGAATGTCGGTCGGCGCGTTCGCGAGGATCATCTCGTTCACCGCCGCCTCGATGTCCGTCAGCTGGGAGGCCTCGATCGGGGCGTGATGCGAAAAGTCGAACCGCAGCCGTGTCGGCTCGACCAGCGACCCCTGCTGTCGCACGTGCGGGCCGAGCGCACGGCGCAGTGCGAGGTGCACGAGGTGCGTCGCGGAGTGGTTGCGCTCGATGTCGCGACGACGCCCTTCGTCGACACGCGCCACCACACGCCCCGGCGTGAACGCGCCTTCAAGCTGGCCGATCAGTCGCTGCCCGAGATCAGGATCCTTCCGCACATCCTCGACCCGGAAGGTCCAACCGTCGCCAGTGACCACGCCGATGTCGGCAATCTGCCCACCCGACGTGGCGTAGAACGGGCTCTCGCGCAGCACCAGGACGCCGGCTTCGGCATCCGCAGCGGCGCTGAGTGGCTCGCTCTCGTTGACGAGCGTGTCGTAACCCGTGAATTGCGAGCGACCCTCGGCAACCTGCACCGAGACCCGATCGGTGCCGGACCGACTCCCCTGCCCCGCACGTCCGACGGCTCGACTGCGATCGCGCTGCTCCTGCATGGCGGCATCGAACCCAGCCAGATCGACGGAGATGCCGCGTTCAGCGGCGATCAGCTCGGTGAGGTCGATTGGAAAGCCAAAGGTGTCGAACAACCGGAACGCCTCGGCGCCCGGGATCTCGGTCACGCCACTGGCGAAGAGCACATCGAGCCGCGCCAACCCCGCATCGATCGTTTCGAAGAAGCTCTGCTCCTCCTTGAGGACCACATCGGTGATCCGCGCCTGCGCCTCGACCAGCCCAGGATAGGCCTGGCCCATGAGGGAGACCACGGTGGGGATGAGGTGGACCAGCGTCGGTTCGCGCCGACCCAACAGCCAGGCATGGCGCACCGCGCGACGCAGGATTCGCCGCAGGACGAACCCCCGACCGTCATTGGCGGGGTACACGCCATCGAGCAGCAGGAACGCCACGGCGCGCGCGTGATCCGCGAGCACGCGATACGAGAGCCCGGTTCCCTCGGGACCACCGGGATAGCTCGCGCCAACGAGACGTTCGACGTCAGCGATCAAGGGACGAAAGAGATCGGTGTGGAAGTTGTCATCCACGCCCTGCATGACCGCGGTGATGCGCTCAAGCCCCGCACCGGTGTCCACGCTCGGCTTCGGGAGCGCTGTCAGGGTGCCGTCGGCACTGCGATCGAACTGCATGAAGACGAGATTCCAGATCTCGAGAAACCGACCGGCTTCCCCGAGTTCCTCAAACACCTCCTGCGGATAGGCGATCGCCCCGTCGCCGGCGTTCCACTCCACATCCACGAAGATCTCGGAACACGGGCCGCATGGACCGGTGTCACCCATCTGCCAGAAATTGTCCTTGTCCCCGAGGCTGTAGATGCTGCTGTCAGGGAGGCCGGCGACCTCACGCCAGAGCGCGCGGGCCTCGTCGTCGGAGTGATGCACGGTCACGCGCAGGCGATCGGCCGGTAGGCCGAGATACTCGGGCGACGTGACGAATTCCCAGGCGTACGCGATCGCGTCGCGCTTGAAATAGTCACCAAAGGAGAAATTGCCCAGCATCTCGAAGAAGGTGTGGTGCCGACGCGTTTGGCCAACTTGCTCAAGGTCGTTGTGCTTGCCGCCCGCCCGGACGCACTTCTGACAGGTCGTCGCGCGGAAGTAGGGACGGGGGTCCTGCCCCAGAAAGGTCCGCTTGAACTGCACCATGCCCGCGTTGGTGAACAACAGCGTGGGATCGTCCTTGGGCTCGAGCGGGGACGAGGGCACTTCGGTGTGCCCGCGGGAGGCGAAGAAGTCGAGGAAGCGGCGGCGGATGGCGGTGGCGTTCATCCGGAAAATCTAACGGGACAGCGGCCCAGGCCGGGAGGAACCGCTAGCCCTCGCGCAGCACCGCCTCCATCACCCCGCGCACCTCGGCGCCGTGAAAGCCACGGCGCGCGAGAAAGGCGGCGAGCCGACGCCGACGTGCCTCGGCCGAAAGGCCCTTGAGCTGTGCCACACGCTTCTGCGCCAGTGCCCGTGGCTGGGCCAGCGGGTCGCTGATGCCGGCCTGCAACTCGTTGACCACCTGACAGATCACCTCCGCCGGAACGGCCATTGCGGCCAGATCGTGGCGAAGCCGCTCGGGGCCGCGCCCACGGGCGCTGCGCGCGCTGGCGTAGCTGCGGGCAAAGGCCAGATCATCGAGCAGCCCCAATCGGCCCAGGCGCTCGATCGAGGCCTCGACAGCGGCCGGGGCGTGGCCCTTCCGCTCCAGCTTGCGCGCGAGCTCCCGGGTGCCATGTGCGCGCCGCTCCAGCGAACGAAGCGCCGATCGCATGGCCCCTTCCTCCTCGGCGGCCGCATCAAGGCGAGCCATCGCCTCTCCGCCGAGCGGGGCGCCCTCGGTCAAGCCGAGGGCCACCACCACATCGGCCGGCACGGTCCACGCGGCACGGCCCCCGACCAGCACCCGGGTACTGCCGGGCCGCCGCGGGTCGGGGACCAGCCCATCGATCATCACTCGGCGTCGTCCTCTTCCGGGACGCCAGCGCCGGCCGCTGCGAGGATGCCGAGCGACTCCTTCACCTTCAGCTCCACCTCGGCGAGCAGCACCTGATTGTCCTTGAGGAACAGCTTGGCATTCTCGCGACCCTGACCGATGCGCTGATCGCCATAGGAATACCAGGCGCCGGACTTCTGGATGATCCCCGCCTCGCTGGCGATGTCGACCACGAGTCCCGTGTGCGAGATCCCCTCGTCGAACATCACGTCGAACTCGGCCTGCTTGAACGGCGGTGCCACCTTGTTCTTTACCACCTTCACGCGGACGTGCGATCCGATCACCGCTTCGCGCTCCTTGACCGGACCGATGCGGCGGATGTCGAGCCGCAGCGACGCGTAGAACTTCAGCGCCTTGCCGCCGGTGGTGGTCTCTGGATTGCCGAACATCACCCCGATCTTCTCGCGCAGCTGGTTGATGAACACCACGGCGCAGTTGGTGCGATTGATGGCCCCGGCCAACTTCCGCAGCGCCTGACTCATCAACCGGGCCTGGAGCCCCATGTGCGAATCGCCCATCTCGCCCTCGATCTCGGCCTTGGGCACCAGCGCCGCCACCGAGTCGATGACGACGAGGTCAACCGCGCCCGAACGCACCAGGATCTCGACGATCTCGAGCGCCTGCTCGCCGGTGTCAGGCTGGGAGACGAGCAGGTTCTCGACGTCGACGCCGAGCTTGCGGGCGTACTCGGTGTCGAGGGCGTGCTCGGCGTCGACATAGGCCGCCACGCCGCCTGCCTTCTGGACGTTGGCCACGAGGTGAAGACAGAGCGTGGTCTTGCCCGAAGACTCCGGCCCGTAGATCTCGGTGATCCGGCCGCGCGGGACCCCACCGATGCCCGTGGCGGCATCGAGGTTGATGGCGCCGGTGGAAATCGCGGCGACCCGCACCCGCGGCTTGTCGGAACCCATCCGCATGATGGCCCCCTTCCCGATCTGCTTTTCGATCTGGGCGATGGCCAGATTCAGCGCCTTGCGCTTGTCCTGATCGAGACGACTCTCTTCGACGGCCATGGCATCCTCTGCGGCGTGGTAGGTGAAGGCTCGGGAGTCCAGAAACGCCCCCAGGTGACCGTGGAGCAAAACGCTCCACTCATGTACACAGACCAAGCTAACACCGAACTATTCCCGAAGCAATAGTCTCCTAGTGTAGTGTTTTGCGCCATAATTGCGTCATCGCCATCCTGGTCGCCAGGCATCCTCGAGGTGACGGACCGCGACCCCACCCGGCCCGGGACCGGAAAGTGCCATGACATCGAAGCGGTATTGGTCACCGGCGCGGCCGTGGCGGAGAATCCATGCCCAGGCCGCCCGCTCGATGATTCGGCGCTTCCGCTGGCTGATCGCCTCCTCCCCTGCCCCGCAGTGGTCGCTGCGACGGATCTTGACCTCGACGAAGGCCACCAGCGGCCCCCGGCGCACGATCAAGTCGAGGTCATGCCGGCCCAAGCGCCAGCGATGGGCCACCACCTCCCATCCGGCGGCCTCGAGCCACTGCCCCGCGAGCAGCTCCGCCTCCCAGCCGAGGCGGTGGCGGGGATCAGTCCAGTCGGCGGGAGGGATGCGAGTGGTCGACACGCGTGCACGATGGCGGTGTCGGGCGCGACCGCGCGCTCCCGTTCACGCAAGCGTGGTCGGGAGAGTGCGGGTCGTGCGTGTGGTGGGACGGCCCGGCGGCTAGTCGGTCATCGCGCGCCGGAGGTCGGGCGCGAACTCCTGTGCCAGCTTGCGGAGGGTGATCGTGAGCGGGATGGCCAGCACCATGCCGATCGGTCCCAGCAGCCAGTTCCAGAACACCAGCGAGAAGAAGACCGTCACGATCGAGATCTCGAAGCCCTGCTGCATGATGCGCGGCTTGAGCACATCGCCGAGCAGGAAGTTGAACACGACAAAGACGATCAGCAGGATCAGCGCCCGCTGCAGCCCATGTTCGAGGATCGTGATCAACAGCACCGGAATGATGGCGATGACCCCGCCGATGGCCGGGATGAAGCCGAGCAGGAAGTAGAGCACCACCCACGTCGCGACGAATGGAACACCTGCCGCGACCAGCAACACCGTGTACAGCACCGCCCCGATCAACCCGATCAACGCCGTGATGCCGATGTACTTCTGGAGATCGGCGCTGATCTCGCCGAACCGCACCAGCGGGCTGCGCGTGGAGCGGTCGGCCATCGCCAGCG
This sequence comes from Gemmatimonadota bacterium, assembly GCA_040002895.1. Classification (GTDB taxonomy): domain Bacteria; phylum Gemmatimonadota; class Gemmatimonadetes; order Gemmatimonadales; family GWC2-71-9; genus Palsa-1233. The sequence continues at coordinate 42,412 of JBDUDP010000006.1, read as the reverse complement.
CCCGGAACAGCACGGCGAGCTCGATCAGCAGCAGCGCCGTGATCAGTAGCACGAAGAACGAGTGACCCAGTTCCGAGAGCACCGTGCGAACCACCGCCGCGGCCGGACCAATGATGCTCGACGGGTCGAGGGCACCGACCGACGTGTAGCCTGACGTGTCAAAGCCGAGACGCTGCAATACGACAAAGAGCGAATCGCGAAGCCCACTCAGCCGCTGACCGTATTCGGGCAGCCGATGCGACAGCTCCGTCACCGACGCGCCCACCATCGCGACCACGATGGCCCCCACCACGAACACCACAGTCATGGTGAAGGTCACGGCGAGCCCACGCGGCATCCCCCGACGCATCAGCCAGAGCATCAGGGGAGAGAGCACCTGGGCCAGGAGCAGGGCAATCAGGAACGGCGTGAGCGTGGGCGTGACCGCCTTGACCCCGGCGAGAATGACCACGAGGCAGGCCAGCGCGATCAGCACGCGCAGGATCGGGGGCAGCACCTTGGCAGCGAGGGTGTCAGGCATCAGTGGCCGCGGGTTATCCGGTGTATTCATCAAGTTGGTGCAGTCCGACCAGTACGTCACGCGGCTTGGAGCCGTTCGGTGGCCCGAGGATACCGGCATCGTGCAGCTGGTCGATCACCCGTGCCGCGCGACCGTAGCCGATGCCGAGTCGCCGCTGGAGCAGCGAGGTCGACCCGCCCTGGTGCTGAATGCAGGTCTCGGCAGCCTGCCGAAAGAGGGCGTCGCGATCGCCGCCACCCTCGACGCCGTTGCCGTCGCTCTCCCCTGTTGCCGCACGCACCAGCTCGAGAATGTCCGGTTCCGGTTCCACCGGCGTCGTCGCGATGCCCGTGCGCTGCGCCGCGTACCAAGCCATCACCCGCTCCGTCTCATCGGTGGAGATGTAGGCACCCTGCACGCGTTGCGGCTCGTTGCGCCCCGGTGGCAGGAAAAGCATGTCGCCATTGCCGAGCAGCGCCTCGGCGCCGTTCTGGTCGAGAATGGTGCGCGAATCGACCTTGCTCGCCACCCGAAAGGCAATCCGGCTGGGGAAGTTCGCCTTGATCAGCCCCGTCAGCACATTCACGCTGGGGCGCTGGGTCGCGAGGATCAGATGGATGCCGATCGCGCGTGCCTTCTGTGCCAGCATCGCCAGCGGCGTCTCGACCTCCGCCTGCACCGTCATCATCAGGTCCGCGAGTTCGTCGACCAGCAGCACGATCATCGGGAGCTCGCCCTCGCGATAGGCATCGCTCCAGGCCTCGCCGGGTGGAGTATCCGGCGCCTCCTTCGCGAGGGAGCTCAGGGTCGGTCGCGCGCTTGGCGGATTGCGGAGCTCCTTCCCTTCCCGGACCTTGCGATTGAAGTCGGCGAGCTGGCGCGCGCCATTGGCGTGCAGCAGTTCGTAACGCCGATTCATCTCGTAGACGGCCCACTTGAGCACCGTCGCGGCATCGTTGTTGTCGGTCACCACCTTGTGACGCAGATGCGGCAGATCGTTGTACATGGAGAGCTCGACCATCTTCGGGTCGACCATCAGCAGCCGCAGGTCCCGCGGCGAGTACCGGTAGATCAGTGCCGTGATGATGGTGTTGATCGCCACGGACTTGCCCGAGCCGGTGGCACCGGCAACCAGCAAGTGTGGCATCTTCGCAAGGTCCGCCACGATCGGCTGCCCCTGGACATCGCGACCGAGCACCACGGGGAGCACGGCCGTCGAGGTCTGCCACGCATCACTCTCGAGCAATTCGCGCAGGGTCACGACCCGCGGGTGCGGATTGGCAATCTCCACACCCACGGCACCGCGGCCGGGAATGGGGGCGACGCGGAGCGACGCGGCGCGCATCGTGATGGCGAGGTCGTCGGCCAGCGCCACGATGCGTCCCGCCTTTACGCCGGAGGCCGGGACGACCTCGAATTGCGACACGGTCGGACCCGACGTGATGCCGGCGAGCGTCCCTTCCACCTTGAAGGTCTTGAGCGTGGCGAGCAGCAGCTCGCCCAGTCGATGCAGCTCCGCGTCATCGGCGTCGCCATTGGACGCCCGCGGAAGATCGAGCAGATCCAGGGGTGGCAGGGTCTCATCGCCCTCACGCTGCGGCGACGGTCCGTCCTCGAGGTCCAGTTGCTTCCAGCGCGAGCCCTTCGTCGACTTGCCCTTGGCCGGGAAGAGATCGGCCTGGACCATCTCGCGCGGCACCGGCTCGGCCTCCGCCTCCGGCAACGGGTCGCGCTCGGGCCGACGAATCAGCGGCGCCGGCTTCGCCGACACCGGGATCATGGCTGGCTCCGCGCTGCGCTCGAGGCGTTGCAGCGGATGCCAGGCGAGCGTGCCGAGCGTCACTGCCGTCAGGGCCACGAACCCCGCCAGGAGTCCGCCGGCCACGCCGATGGAGTCAAGCGCTGAGCGCGCCACGAATCCGGGCAGGTAGCCGGTGAGTCGGCCGGCCCAGGTCCAGTCACCCACCATGTCGACGGGCGCATCGATGCGGAAGAAGATCCCCAGCACATAGGGCACCAAAAACGCCGTGCCGACGGTCAGGATGGCGGCGCGCTTCATGTCGAGCCGTGGCAGTCGATCAAAGCCCGCCAGACCGAGCAGGACACCCAGCAGCGGGGCACCCACGGCACCGACGCCGAGAGCTCGCCAGAGCGAGGGGCCGAGGCGTTCGCCGAGCGGCCCGGTGACGTTGAATGGCAACAGCGCCAGCGTCAGAAAGGCGCCCGCCACGAGGGCGAGCACGGCACTGAGCCGACGACGATTCTCGCTGGTCATGAGCCCGCCGGCGTCGCCACGGTGATCCGGCGATCGAGGTAGCGCGGCGCGACCGGATAGGCATCGACGCGGGCGGCGGCCAGCACATCGTCGCGCATGCCGAGGGCGATCAGGTCGCGCCCCGCGTGCGAGAGTCCGAACAGCCGCTCGATGTGGTCGCCATACCGTCGTACCAGATCCACGGAGACGAGCGCCGCGTCATTGAGTCCCTTGCGCGTGCGGCGTCCCCCGAGTGCCCCGATCGCGAGACGGCCCGCGATGTAGGCATCGTCCATGCCAAATCCCTGTTCGCGCCCGGCACAGAGAATCGTGAGGCCGTTGCCGGCAGCGAGCGCCTCGGCGCCGATCGCCGCCGCGACCGACAGGTTCACGGCGCCGGCAACAACGACCTCGCGAGCGCCGGTCGCCGCAAGGAGCGCGCGGGTGCCATTGGTGGTGGTCATGACGAGGGTCTTGCCGGCCACGGCCTCGGCGGTCATCTCCTCGGGCGAGTTGCCGAGCTGAAAGCCGGGAATCCTGGCGCAATTGCGCTCTCCGGCGAGCAGGACGCCGGGCGTATCGAGCGAATGGGCAATTCGCGTGGCGTCCTCGATATCGGCGGCGACCACGATGGCGCGCGCGCCGTGATGCATCGCGGCACAGATGGTGGTGCTCGCCCGGAGCACATCCACCACCAGCACGGTCCGGCCCGCCACGTCAGCCGCGGCCAGGCCGTGCGGAGTGAAGACTACGTCAAGCGTCATCCCTCGCCGCGCTCGGGGCGAGCGGCATCGAACTGCTCGGGCTTCAACAGATGGGACTCGCGCTCGAGGAACTTGGTGTCGATTTTTCCGGCGACAAAATCCGGATGGCGAATCACCCGGGCGAGAAACGGAATCGTGGTGGTGACGCCCTCGAGAATGAAGGAGTCGAGCGCTTGCGCCAGGCGCGCGAGTGCTTCGGCGCGGTCACGACCGTGGGCGATCAGCTTCGCGAGCAGTGAGTCATAGTAGGGCGGCACGGTGTAGCCGGCGTACACGTGGGTGTCCACGCGAATCCCCGGCCCTCCCGGCGGATGATAGGCGGTGATGAGGCCCGGGCACGGCTGGAAGTTCCGGTAGGGATCCTCGGCGTTGATCCGCACCTCGATCGCATGACCGTTCATCGGCGTCTCGCCAAAGGAAAGCGGCGCGCCGGAAGCCACGCGGATCTGCTCCTTGACCAGGTCCTGGCCCGTCACCATCTCGGTGACCGGGTGCTCGACCTGGATGCGCGTGTTCATCTCCATGAAATAGAACGACCCGTCCTCGTCGAGCAGAAACTCGATGGTGCCGGCGCCGCTGTAGCCGATGGCGGAGGCCAGCGCCACGGCGGCCGTGCCCATCTCCTCGCGCAGTGCGGCCGTGAGCGCTGGCGAGGGCGCCTCCTCGATCAGCTTCTGGTGTCGACGCTGGACCGAACAGTCTCGTTCGCCCAGATGGATCACGCGACCATGCTGGTCCCCCATGATCTGGATCTCGACATGGCGCGGACGCGCCAGGAACTTCTCGACGTAGACATCGCCATTGCCGAAGGCCGAGAGCGCCTCGTTCTGCGCCAGCGAGAAGAGCTGGGGGAATTGCTCGGCATCGTTGGCGATGCGCATGCCCTTGCCGCCGCCGCCCGCGGTGGCCTTGATGATCACCGGGAAGCCGATCGCCTCGGCCACGACCAGTGCCTCCTCGGCATCACGCATCACGCCGGGCGAGCCCGGCACGGTGGGGACGCCGGCCTCCTTCGCCAGCCGTCGGGCGGAGGCCTTGTCCCCCATCTGGCGAATCTGGTCGCCCGTCGGGCCGATGAAGGCGATGTTCGACGCCTTGCAGGTGTCGGCGAACTCGGCGTTCTCGGCGAGGAAGCCGTAGCCCGGATGGATCGCGTCGGCGCCCGTGACCTCGGCGGCCGCGATCAAGTTGGGGATCCGGAGGTAGGAGAGCCGCCCTTGCGGCGGCCCGATGCAGACATCGTCGTCGGCAAACCGCACATGCAGGGATTCTCGATCGGCCTCACTGTAGACCGCGACGGTCTTCACGCCAAGTTCGTGGCAGGCGCGAATGACGCGCAGCGCGATCTCACCGCGGTTGGCAATCATCACTTTGCGAAACATCACGGGGCGCCCGCGCCGGGCAGGTCGAAGGTGCGATTGGAGGTCGCGCTCACGCCGCTCACATGCAGGGCAAACTCACTCGGATGCGTGGCGTGGAACACGGCGTCGTCGTAGCTGATGACGCCGTCCTGAAACCAGCGCATCAAGGACTGGTCGAATGACTGCATGCCGTAGGTGACGCCTCCCTGCGCGATCAGATCGGGAATGTTGAGCGCCTTCTGCGTGTCACGGATGTTGTCGGCCACGGCGGCGGTGTTGATCAACACCTCGGCAGCCGGGACCCGGCCGCGGCCATCGGCCCGTGGCACCAGACGGAGCGAGACGACGGCCGCCAGGGCCGTCGACAGCAGCATCCGCACCTCGTGATGCTGATGCGGCGGGTAGAACGAGAGCACCCGCGAGATGGTCTGGGTTGCGTCGGTCGTGTGGATCGTCGTGAGCACGAGGTGGCCGGTGTCCGCGGCCTTGAGGGCCGTGTCCATGGTCTCCATGTCGCGGATTTCGCCGATCAGGATGACATCGGGATCCTGGCGCAGCACGTGGCGCAGCGCACCGTTGAACGACATGGTGTCGTTGCCGACCTCGCGTTGCGACACGTTCGCGAGCTGGTCGCGATGGAGGAACTCGATCGGGTCCTCGATCGTGATGATGTTCACGCGCCGCAGCCGGTTCACATGGTCGATCATCGCGGCCAGGGCGGTCGACTTGCCCGAGCCGGTGATCCCGGTCACGAGTACGAGGCCGCGCGGGCGCAGTGCGATCTCCTCGAGCACCGGCGGGAGCAGCAGATCGCGGACGTTGCGGACTTCGTAGGGAATGGCGCGGAAGGCAAAGGCCACCGTGCCGCGCTGCTGGAAGACGTTGGTACGGAAGCGCCCGATCCCCGGCACGCCGATGCCGAAGTCGGCCTCCTTGGTCTCCGCGAAATCGCGCAGCTGCTTCGGCGTCATCAGCGACTCGGCCAGCGCCTTCAACTCCTCGGGGCGCATCGGCGGCATCGGCAGCAGGATCAGCTGTCCATTGACGCGCACCGTGGGAGGGCGACCGGCCTTGAGCAGCAGGTCGGACGCGGAGCGCTGGACCATCTGCACGATCGCCTGGCGAAACTGGAACCCCGCCGCGGTGCTCTCGCCGCTGACGACGTCGCCGCCAGGCGCCTCGAGGGCGTCCTCAGCCATTCGGATCGACGCGGTAGAGCACTTGGCCGTACTCGATCGGCGAGGAATCGTCGACGCACACCTCACGCACCACGCCGCCGATCTCAGCCTCGATCTCGTTCATGATCTTCATGGCCTCGATGATGCAGACCGTCTGCCCCGGCGTGACCCGCGTGCCTAGCCGGACGTAGGGCTCGGCGCCCGGTTCGGGTTGCGCATAGTAAGTCCCGACCATCGGGGAGCGGATCTCCTTCAGCGTGCTCGGCGCCGGCGCGGCAGGCTCCGCAACGGCGCTCGAGGGCGCGGGGAGCATCATCTGGGCCGGAGCAGCGGGCGCCGCAATCATGGTCGGACCGGCCACACTGGTCCGGGTAATGACCACGCCGGTGCCGAACAGGCCCTTCATCTCGATGGAGCCGATTTCGGGTTGCTCACACAGCAGCTGAGCGAGACGGCGGACGTCCTTGAAGTCAATTCCCTTGGAGCCGGGCATCTGTTCCATGGCGCGGGCGAGCTCCTGGATGTCGTCGGGTTTCATACGCGGGTCAGGTACTTGTCTTCGCGACGATCGACGCGAATCAGGGTGCCCTGTTCGATGAAGAGCGGCACCTGCACCACCGCACCTGTCTCGAGCTTGGCTGCCTTGGTGCCACCGGTCGCGGTGTCGCCGCGAATGCCGGGATCGGTCTCGACGATCTCCAGCTCCACAAAGGTGGGGAGCTCGAGCAGGATCACCTGCTCGTCATGCACCAGCCCGGTGCATTCCATCCCTTCCTTGAGGTACTTCATCTGGTCCGGCCCGATCAGCTGCGCGGTGAGCGGGATGTCGTCGAAGCTCTGCAGGTCCATGAAATGGAAATTCTCTCCATCCCGGTAGGAATAGGTCATGGGCCGATGGGTCAGCTCGACCGACTCGAACCGCTCCCCCGAGGGAAAGGTCCGCTCCAGCACCGCCCCGGTCCGTACGTTCCGCATCTTGGTGCGGACGAAAGCCGACCCCTTTCCCGGCTTTACATGCTGGAAATAGGTGATCTGCATCAATTTTCCGTCGAGGTTGAGCACCAACCCGTTCCGGATGTCTGCCGTAGTCGCCACGCCCGCTCCTGCTCAGCTGTCGAGTTCGATGAGTTCCGTGTGCCCGTCGGTGAGGAGGACGGGACCGTCGGCGGAGAGCCAGACGTCGTCCTCGAGTCGCACCCCACCCCATCCCGGAAGATAGATCCCCGGCTCCACTGTCACCACCGCACCGACCGGAAGTGGTCCCTCAGCCGTGGGCGCAAGCCGTGGTGCTTCATGGACTTCCAGTCCCAGTCCGTGGCCGAGCGAGTGGCCGAACGCCTCGCCATAGCCCCTGGCGGTGATGAGGTCACGGGCCAAGGCATCGGCCTCGCTCCCCGTCATCCCGGCCCGGATCCCCTCTCTGGCCCGCCGCTGGGCGTCCTCAACGAGATCGTAGACCGTCCGCTGCCGGTCGTCGGCCGCGGCCCCCACCACCACCGTCCGGGTGATGTCGGCGCAGTAGCCCGCATGCTGGGCACCGAAGTCCAGCAGGAGGAAATCCCCCTTCACGATCGGGCGCTGAGAGGTCGCGGCATGCGGCAGGGCCGAACGGGGACCGGACGCAACGATCGTGGGGAACGGATGCCATTCGCTCCCCCGGCGTCGGAGCGCCGACTCGAGCCGGGCCGCCACGTCGATTTCCCGCTCCCCGACCCGGACCGTGGGCAACACCTCAGCCAGCGCATCGAGGGCGAGCGCGCCCGCGGAGCGGATGGCCGCGACTTCGGAGGCATCTTTGACCTGTCGCAGCTGCTCGACCAGATCGGTCAACGGGATGACCCGGCCCGGGGCCAGCGCGGCGATACGGGCGGCGTCCCGGACGGTGACCACACCCCCCTCCGTGGCGAGCGTCTCCGGTGCCTCGGATGCCAAGACTCGCTCGAGCCGATCCCAGACATTTCGCCGATCGACGACGACCTCGGCCGCGTCGCCCGCCTCACTCGGTGCCTGGGTCGCATAGCGGAAGTCGGTAATCAGTGTGAGCCGCTTGGCCGAAACGACCAGCAGCGCCGCCGACCCGCTGAAGCCGGTAAGCCAGCGAATGTTCGGGAGATGGGTGACCAGCAAGGCGTCGACCCCTTCGACCTCCAATTGCGTGCGGACTGACGTGGCTCGCGCAGGGCGATGGTCAGTCACCGCGCAGCGCCGCGATCAGGGCATCGAGTGCCACGACGTATCCCCGAACCCCGAATCCAGCGACGACGCCGAGCGCCAGATCGGCTGTCATCGAGTGGTGCCGCATCGGCTCGCGCTGCAACGGGTTCGTGAGATGCACTTCGACGAAAGGGATCGGCGCGGCGAGGAATGCGTCCCGAATGGCCACGGAGGTGTGGGTATATCCACCGAGGTTCACGAGCGCCCCATCGGCGCGAGTGCGGAGTTGCTGGACGACATCGACCAGCTCCCCTTCGTGGTTGGACTGGATCCACTCCAGCGTGACACCCACCTCCGCGGCACGCCGGCGAACCAGCGCCTCAAGGTCACCAAGCGTGGCGGTGCCGTAGACCGCGGGCTCGCGCTGACCGAGCAGGTTGAGGTTCGGTCCGTTGATCACCGTGATCCGGGTCATCGGTCCAACCCCTTCAGCCAATCCTTGAAGGCTCGGAAGTCTGCAAGATCGTCCGGGGCGGGCACGGCGGGCGCCTGATAGAAGGCGTCATAGGCCGTATCGGTGGCAGGGGGCTCCGGAGCCACGGCCGCCAGCGTAGCCAGCCACTCGCGCAGCGACATGCCGCCGCTGACGGCCGCATCGTAGGCGCGGGGGCGACGACCCTCGGCCTCACGTTCGACGTCCTCCTGCCGGCTGCGAAGGTCGGCATTGCCAGGATCCCGGTCGAGCAGGGCGCGGTACACCTCACTCGCGCGTTCGACATCACCCTGCTGGTGGTAGAGCTTGGCGAGTGACTCTGAGAGCAGCGGCTCCGCGGGGGTCGCCGCGACATCCTCGTCGTCAGTAAAGAGCAGCTCGGAAGCCTCGGCCACAGGTCGGATGGGCTCAGGGGTCGGTTCCGAGGCCGACAGCGCATCGGTCGAGTCGGAGAGCTCTGCCCACGCCTCGCACAGCACGGGGTGATCGGGGTCAAGGGTCAGCGCCTGTCGCAGACTACCGCGCGCCCCCGCCAGATCGCCCCGTTCGCGCTGGATTCTCGACAGTACCAGCAGGCCCGGAAGGTCTCCAGGCCGATCGGCCAGCCCCTTGAGGGCCACCATCGTGGCCATGCTGAGGTCCCCGCGCTTGCGCAGCGCGTCGGCCAGGGCCGCAGCGGGGGTTCGGCTGGGGTCCTCCCGCCACTGTTGCGAGAGGGCATCGAGGGGGCGGAAAGTGGACATGGGCTCTGGGACGGAGGCCGGAGGCAGAGTGGATCGCAAGACTACCCCAAGCTCTGCCCCGGTGTCAACCGCGCGGAAGTGGGGTTCCGCCTTGAGGTTCGGGGCCGGGAAGCCTAGGTTTCCGGGCTATGTCTCACCCAGTCAGGAGTCGGTTGAAGAGCCTATGATGCAAGCCTTCCGTAACGCCGCGAAGCCAGTGGTCTACCTGATCACGATCACCTTCCTCGCCTGGCTCATCGTCGACCTCAGCGGGCTCTCCGGCAACGGTGGCCTCCTGACCAAGACCAACGTGGGCACGATCAACGGCACCTCCGTCGACGCCCGCATCTACCAGCAGGCCGTCCAGCAGACGATCACTCAGCGTCAGCAGGAGACCGGTCACTCCCTCGGCCTCGAAGAAACCGAACAGGTTCGCAACGACGTCTGGGAGCAGTTTGTCCAGAACGCGGTAATCACCGACCAGATCGAGAAGCGCCATCTCTCGGTGAGCACCGACGAGATCGCGGATGCGATCCGGAATGTGCCGCCGCAGGAAGTGCGCACGCTCCCCGACTTCCAGACCGAGGGCAAGTTCGATCTGCGGAAGTACCAGAGCTGGCTCTCGTCGCCAGTGGGGCAGCAGGCCGTGCCGATGCTCGAGGCGCGCTATCGCGGGGAGATTCTCCAGTCCAAGCTGATGCGCAACGTGACAGCCGATGTGTTCCTCTCGGACGCGGCGATGTGGGAACGGTACCGCGACCAGCATGAGCAGGTCCGCATCTCCCTGACGGCGATCATCGCGCGCAATGCCGTCCCCGACAGCGCCGTAACCGTGACGCAGGCCGAAGTCGAGGCCTACTACGCCGCACACAAGGATGAGTTCAAGCGCCCGCGCACGGCCTTCCTCTCGTTCGTCGCGGTGCCGCGGCGCATCGACGCCAGCGACTCGGCCGCCGCGCTGGAGCACGCCAAGGAGATTCGGGCCGAGATCGTCGCTGGCGCCCCGTTTGCCGAAGTCGCCAAGCGCGAGTCCTCGGACACGGGCAGCGCTCGCCTCGGTGGCGATCTCGGTGTGTTCGCCAAGGGCGCCATGGTGGGGCCGTTCGACAAGGCGGCGTTCTCCATGCCGCTGAACACACTGTCCGAGCCGGTGCTCACCGACTTTGGCTTTCACTTGATCGAAGTGACCAAGCGGACCGGCGATTCGGCAACCGCGCGCCATATCCTGATTCCGATCGAACTCGCCGGCGCCCATCGCGACCTCGTCGACGGGCAGGCGGACACGCTCGAGCGACTGGCCGCCGAACACCTCGACCCCGCCGCGCTCGATACGGCGGCGCGCGCGCTCAAGCTGCCGATCGGCCAGTCAGGCCCGGTCCAGGAAGGGAGCCGCGTGTTGCTGGGGACCTACGTGATCCCGGATGCCGGTGTCTGGGCCTTTCAGGCCAAGGTCGGTGAGACGTCGCCAGTGATCGATGGCGACGCGGCGTTCTACGTCTTCCGCCTCGACTCGATGCAGTCCGCCGGCACTCCGCCGCTCGCGCAGGTGCAGCGCGGCGTCACCTCCGTGGTGATGGATGCCAAGAAGGACGCGAAGGCCAAGGCCATCGCGACCGAGCTGGAACGGCGACTCACCATCGGCCTCCAGTTGCCCGAGGCCTCCAAAGCGATGGGGCTGCCGAACCGGGAGTTCGCACTGTTCAGTCGCGTGAACCCACCGCTGACGGTGCCCCAGGTGATCGGTGCGGCGTTCGGCAGCCCGAAGGGGAAGCCCTCTCCGATCATCGAGAGTCCGGACGGCCTCTACGTCATCGAGGTCCTGGAGCATGTCCCGGCGGATTCTGCGGCCTTCGTCCGCGACAAGGACCAGATCCGCGCCGACATGATTCGTGCCGCGCGGCAGGACCGGGTGCGGCAGTTCCTGGCGGCACTGCGGGCCGACGCCAAAGTGAAGGATGAGCGAGCGGCACTGCAGCGCACCAACGCGCAGGCGGAAGCCACCGCCGCCGCGCAGGCGAGCGGCAAGTCGCGCTGACCCCAGCCGTGACTCGCCGTACCAAGACGGGCGCCCGAATCACTTCGGGCGCCCGTCGGCGTTTCGGAACCTGCGGGGACCGCGGGTTACTGCGACAGCCGCTTCGGCTCCCCGCTCGTCGGCGCCGCGGAGCCGCTCGTCTCACGATCCCCATCCAGCATGCGCGGAGGATTACGCTCGTGATCAGGCTGGTTCAGCACGGCGTCCTGCGTGTCGGTGATCGACTTCTTGAATTCGCGGATTCCCTTCCCCATCGACGATCCGATCTCCGGTAGCCGCTTCGCTCCGAAGACGAGCAATGCGACCACCAGCAGGATCATGATCTCACTGAAGCCAAGATTTGGCATGACCGACTCCGTGTCAGAAGAGCGACCGCGCCGCGTAGTACGCGATCGCGACGCCGAGCAGGCTCAACAGGGTGACGTGCAGCCCCAGCGGCCCAAGCGTGAAGGATACCACGAGGAGATTCACCGACACAGGGCCCACCGTAGGGGTCACGGCGAAGGTGAAAAACGACCGGGCGGCGCTCTCGGGAAGGAAGCGCTCCAGCAAGGCCGCCAGGAAGCCGCCGAGCAGGAACCCCATCACCAGAATGCCAAGGTAGAAGCCGGGTCGCTTCGGTGAGGCCGCCATTAACTCCTCCGTTCCAAAACGAAGCCCAGGGCCGAACGTAGGGTCTCCCGCGCCGGGGAATCGGGCAGCAGGGCCAAGTCATCCTCGGCCTGCGACATCAGTCGCTGGGCGCGTTCCCTGGCATACTCCAGTCCACCATGAGCCGCGACCGCGGCGACGACGGCCTGGATCGCGTCGGGCTCAGGATCGGGCGAACGCATCAGGCTCTCGAGCGCCGCTCGCTCGCCCCGCGAGAGCCGCGGCAAGGCGTAGATGAGCGGCAGGGTCACCTTGTGTTCGTGAAGATCGAGGCCCGAAGGCTTCCCGGTCATGGCCTGGTCGGCGGTGTAGTCGAGCACGTCGTCGGTGATCTGGAACGCCATGCCGAGCTTCTCGCCGAAGCGTGCGAGGGCCCGACGCTGGTCCTCCGGGGCCCCAAGCGCCCCGACTTCGCAGGCCCCGGACATCAGGGACGCCGTCTTGGCACGGATCAGCAGGTCGTACTGCGCCTCGTTGAAGTCGAGCGGATCATGGGCCAGCAGCTGCCGCATCTCGCCCACCGTCATTTCCGTGGTCACGCGGGAGAGGACGCGCAGCGCCTCGAGATCCTCCAGCCGCACCAACTCCACCACGGCGCGCGAGTAGAGGAAGTCGCCCATGATCACCGAGATCTGGTGCGAGAAGAGCGCGTTGATGGTCGGCATCCCGCGGCGAAGCGTCGAATGATCGACCGAATCGTCGTGCACCAAGGTCGCGAGGTGGATCAGTTCGATGACCGCCGCGAACGTGGCGGCGCGCGGCGTGGGTCCGCCGGTGGCCTGATCGGCGAGCAAGACCAGCGTGGGGCGGAACATCTTCCCGCGCATGCGCAGCAGGTGCTGGTTGACCTCGCCGATGAGCGGGAAGTCATCCTCGATCATCCGGCGCATCTCCGCCTCGACCAGATCGAGCTGGGGCCCGACGGGGGCCTGCAGGTCGGCGAGCGTGACGGCGCCGAGTTGCGGCAGCATCATGATTCGCCGGGCGTCAGTCGAGTGAGGCGATCCGCGACGTCGTGGAACCCCACGTCGACCGCCAACACGCGTTCGTAGCATCCGCGCGCATCGGCGAGCTTGCCCTGCCCTTCCTGCGAGCGGCCCAGCCAGTACAACACACCGATTTTCTCCGCGTCACCTTCGGGTCCGCGTTCGACGGCGCGCAGCACTGCCTCCGCCACGGCGGGTCGGCCCTGATCGAAGAAGGCCTGGCCGAGGGCCTCCGAGGTGCGCAGTCGGGCCTCGGGCGAGCGCAGCGCCTTCTGGAATTCGCCGATCGCCTCGTCGAGCAGCCCCATCTCCTTGAAGGCGATGCCGAGATCGTAGTGCGCCTGATGGTCTTCGATCGGGAGGTTCTGATCGAGCGCCCGCTTGAACTCGGCCAACGCCTCGCGGAAGGTTTCGTCCTCATCGGCGGAGATGGCGGTGGTCTCGGTGCGCATCCGGGTGGAGCGCGGGCCGGCATCTTCGTTCATCATGGCCGCGAAGTCGATAAACCCTTCGGCCGTTTCCTCCGCCGGCGTGTCCGGAGCCATCGCTCGCAGTGCCGCGCGGGCACGGGCGTTGTGCTCATCGAGCTCGAGGATGCGACGATACACCGCCACGGCCTTGTCACTGCCGCCCTCGCGGAGGAAGGCATCGCCAAGCTCGGCATACGACTCGCACAGCCGGGCGACATCCTTCATCTGGGATGCGACTTCGACCCGCGCCTGGTATCGGCCGATCGCCGTCGGTTCGGCCTGCACCAGCTCACTGGCGACCTGCCAGGCGTGCAGCCATTCGCCGCGCTCCTGATAGCCGGTGAGCGCCAGTTCGAGCCGCGCGATGCCCCCGGCACGATCCCCATGCTCAAGCAGGGCGTGGGCCGTGACCCGTTGGCCCAGCGGATCGTCGAGGCTGACCCCTTCGGGCAGCTCGGGGAGCGCGGGCGGCGGCGCCGCGGCGGTGTCGGTGTCGAGGAAAACGAGCGGCGCCCCCGGATCGGCTGGCGGTTCCTCAAGCGAGGTCTGCTCGAGCCCGTCGAGTTGCGGTTGGGCACCCGCCTCGGCGACGGTGCGGTTGAGGTCGACCAGGCCTTCGAGCACGATGTCGGAGGCGTGGGAACGCTGCTCGTCGAGCTCCGGGACGATCTGCTCGAAGCCTTCGAGGGGGACACTCTCCGTCGGCGGCTCGAATTCCACCCGGTCGGTGACGAGCAGCTCGTCCGACGCCACGGTGGTGAAGTCGGGTGACGCCTCGGAGGCGCGCTCGAGGCGCAAGTCCGTGTCGATGAAGATGAGGCCGCTGCGGCCCTCGGGCGCGCGCGGGGGCGGATCCGCCACGACCTCGACCTCCCCATCGCGACCGAGCAACTCGTCGACGAGTCGCTGCAGATCACGCCAACCGGAGAATTCGTCGCCGAATGCCCCCACCGCCGTCACCGCAGTGTCCCGGCGCCCCACCGCGTCCATCCGCGTGAGATACGTCGAGAGCTGATCGCGGACATCATACAGCACGCGTTTGCGCGCCTGATACCGCGCCAGTTCGAGGTGCGTGCCGATGCGATCGGGGTCGAGGCGGAGGATCTTCCCGCAGAGTGCGATGGCATTGTTGAAGAAGCCCTGCTCGCCATAGCGTGTGGCAGCCTGATCCCAGGCATCGCAGGCGGCCGAATCGTCGCCCGCCTTGTGCTCGAGATCGCCGATGCGGTTGTAGAGCGAGGGGTCGGCCCCTTCGGTGCCGCCTTCGGCCGCACGGATCGCCTGGCGATAGAGCTCGATCGCCTCGCGCCACTCCTCGCGCTGCTCCGACTGACGCGCGGCGACTTTGAGCTTGTCAAGCGTCATGACGGACCAGGGGTTGGGGGGACTCAAGTGTCGGTGGGGCTTGAGGTTCTAAGTGTAGGCCGGGCCCCGGTCAGGGGCAAGCTGAGTTCCGCAACGCCTCGGTCGCAACCTGCAGGAGTATCGACCGATGGAGTCGAAATCCTGCCCCTCCGCAGGGGTGCGGGGAGCCGGCTTCCCGACCCGTCGCCGGGCGGCCGGGGGACGCTAGCGCGGGCGCAGGGTGGTCTGGTTGTAGTCGAACTTGACGTCGGGCAGCGGCTTGAGCGTGATGGTGAAGAACAGGGCAAAGTTGCCGGTCGCCGTCTTGGCAAAATCAAACGACGCCGTCCAGTCGTGGAGATCGCGCTGCAGTCGAATCTGCTGTGACTCGAACTTGCCGGCGGTCACGTTGTATTGCGTCTGCCACGAGACATTCCAGTACGGCGTCGGCGAGAAGGATGTATTGAGGCCGATATTGCTCTGGTTGCCGGTGACCAGCGAAACGGGCGGCAGGTAGATGTCGTTGGGATCGGTATTCACGGATCCCACCGTGGTCCCGGTCGGGCGGCGGCGCTGGAGGGAATAGGTCACGTTGGCGGTGAAGCCGCGACCCGTCAGGCCGGCCATGGCGTCCGAACTGTTGAACGACCCGGGACGAAAGCGCCGCGAGGAATTTCCAAACGAGGTGGCCGGTGGCGGGAGCGTATCGCGGCCCGCGCGGGGGTCCACCCGCTTGGCCAGGCCGAAGAGTGCCGCGAGCGAGCGGAAGGTGCCGCCGGTGAGCGACATGGTCGCCTGGACGTTGGAGAGAAAGGGCGAGAACTTCGCCGAATCGGTGCCCACCTGCCCCTCCCAGAGATCGTGCGTCAGGTTGAGCGAGAAGCCGCGGATCAACTCGCTCTGCAGCGTGTTGTTGAGCGCAGCGGTGGTCCAGCCGGTCCGGCCCGGAAGCTTCGCCTGCTCGAAGTCGTAGCTGATCGGCGAGGTCTGCAGCTGCAGGATGGCCACTTTCCGCCAGTGGGTGTCATCACTGGTGGTGTCGCCGGCCGCCGGCCGCAACTTGGCCGAGAGCGTCTGCGAGAGCCCGACGGACGCGGTCAGCGTCGCGGGCACCTCGCGCAGGACGGCCGTGCCACTGGTCGTCGCAATCGCCCGGGCATACTCCTCGGAGAGCCGGGCGGTCGGGGAATATTGCACATTCACCAGCGGCTGGATGTTGTGGCGGAACCGCACCACGGGGCCGATGCCGCGGTTGATGAAGCCGAAGAGATTCGGTGCCATCGACACCGCGAGCTGGAGTTTCTTCCCCTGCCGCACCCACTGGCCATTCGTCGCCGCGTTGCGCAGCAGGAAGCCGCCGATCGGCGAGATGTTGGTGATGCCGAGGGTCGGGGTGACGTGCAGCGATTGCTGGAACAGCTGCGGCAGGTTGATGCCGGTGGTCCAGTCGAGCGACGTCGAGAAGTCGCCACCGCGGGTGGTGAGCACCGTCACTGAATCGTTCGGGTCGGCCGTGGTGGTGTCCGGCAGGCGCTGGGTCACGCTGCGGCGCTGCACCACCAGTTGGTCGCGATAGTTGATCGAGTTGGTCCAGTTGAACGAGCCGAAGCGGAACGGCGTCGCCATCGTGATCGTGGTGTTCCGGTTGCTGCCGACCGTGAACAGCGTGTCCACGCGACCGGGCACGGCCACCAGTTGCACGACCCGCGGATCCTTGTTGGTCTCATTGGTCACGGTGAGGGCCGGGGACCAGGTGACATGGGTCCCGAACTCGAAGGGGCGGGGCGAGATCGTCAGGCTGGGAAGTGCCGTCGAGACCTTGCCATCATTGATCGATTGCCGTCGGGTGCCGCCCAGCGTGGCCTGCCCCCAGCTGAAGCGCTTGCTGAAGTTCAGCGAGGAGACGATCTGTTGCACCGATTGGAGCGGGTCGACAGTGTTGCCCTGCAGCACGCTGGTGTTGCCGGAATAGTTGAAGCTCAGCCGCAGGGACGTGGCGTTGTCAAACTGCTGATTGTGGTTCCAGCGCAGGTTCGTGTTCCGGCCCCCGTTGGCCTGCCGTTCCTGGTCGATGGCCATGTCGCCATCGACGAACCGGTCGCGCCAGCGATAGCGGAACTGTCCGCCGTAGCGCACGTACCGGTTGGCGTACCAATCCAGCCGAGCCGTCAAATCGATGTAGTCATTCGGCGCCCAATAGTACCCCATATTGGTGACCTGACGATTGTAGCTGCGGGTGGGACGTACGATGTCGTTGAAGCCGAAGTTCGGAATCAGGATGCCGGAGCGACGGCCCACCTTGGTGTCCTGGAAAAGAAACGGCAACCAGACCACCGGGACGTCGCGGATGTAGAGCACCGCCGGACGCGCCACCAGCACCGACTGGGACACCCACTTCACCTCGCCCGCCTTGAAGTGATAGTGCGCCTCCGGCAGATCACACGAGGTGAACTCGCTGTTCGCCGCGTACAGCCGCTTGCCGGTGGAATCCACCGCCAGGTTGCCGCGCAGGAACCAGTTGGCACCGAGGTCGTCGAGCTTGGTGAAGGCCTCCCCGATGACGCCCCGCTCCTCGCAGGTGTCGAACGACATCTCCCGCCCCACCAGGACCTTCCCGTTCTCGAACATGCGCGGTTCGCCCCGGGCCACCAGCTCGCAGCGGACGTCGCTGTAGCGGATCTCGTTGGCCTCGAGAATCGAGGTGTCCCGCGACGTGGCCGCGTGGCCGCCGAGGAGGAGCCCCTCCGACCCCGGCAGCAGCGTGGCCGAATCACCACGGAAGCGCGTAACTGCAAAGCCCTCCCGTTCGAGGAGGGCCTGCATGATCGAGTCCGGTTCCGGGAACTTTCGGCGCGGGGCGACCGGGAGTCCAAGTCGCTTCGCCGTGGCGGAATCGAGGGCCCGGGCCGCCTGCCCCAACCCGCGGCGCACCCGACCGGTGTCGGCCGCCACCGGTCGCCCAGGCGGGTTCTGGGCATGCAACACCCGAGGCGACCCGCCCAGGCAGAGCAGCAGCACGATGCCACCGAGCGTCGCGGTCGCCTTCCGTCGTCGCCGCTGGACCAGGAAGGCGCCGATCACGCCGAGTTCATAGAGCATCAGCAGCATCGCGGACGTCACCAGCATCGAGATGACGTCGGTGCCCGGGGAGAGAATTGCCCCGGCGATGCAGTTGAGCAGGATGGCGTAGCGTCGGAACGCGCTGAATCGCTTGGCGTCCATGATGCCGATCCACGCCAGCAGCGTCATGATGAGCGGCAGCTCGAACGAGATCCCGACGGCGAGAATCACCTGCACCACGAACGAGAAGTATTCGCTGAAGGTGATCTGGTTGACGAAGTCGTCGCTGAAGGTGAGCAGGAAATTGAGCGACAGCGGCACCCCGTAGATCCAGCCGAGCCACGCACCCGCGAGAAAGAGCACGAGGCCGAGCCCGAGGGCGGGCATCATCGCCTTCTTCTCGCGCGCATAGAGCGCCGGCGACAGGAAGGCCCAGAGCTGGTAGATGATCACCGGAGAGGCGAGCACCAGTCCGGCAACCACGCCGAGCTTGAGCACCACCATGACTTGTTCGGTGGGGGCCAGGATCGTGAGCTTGCCGCCGGGCAGGAACGGGGCGATGGGGCGCTTGAGATAGCTGATCGCGCTGTACTTTGTCACCGCCCACAACCCGATGCCGACCCCGATGAAGATCGCGATCAGTGAACGGATGATGCGCCCACGAAGCTCCTCGAGATGGTCGAGGAACGGCATCTCGCCGGCGGCATTATCCATCGAGCGCCCTACGGGATGGCGCGCAGGGCGTCACGGGCGAGCTTCGCCTCATCGCTCTGCGGGTAGCGATCGATCACCTGCTGATAGTACCCACGGGCGCCCTCCCGATCCTGCCGTCGCTCCGCCAGCTTGCCCAGCTTGAACAGTGCCGTCGGCGCCCGCGGCGAGGCGGCGTACTTCGTCACGACCTCGCTGTAGTAGACTCGCGCCGAATCCGGCTGTGCCGGATCGAACGTGTCGGCGATGCCGAACGTGGCGTCCGACGCGAGCGGCGAAGTCGGATACACCTCGAGGAGGCGCCGGAATCCCATGCGGGCCGAGCTTACCGCTCCCTGCTGGCTCTGGGCGCGCGCGGCCTGGTAGATCGCCTGCGCCGACGGCGCCGCCACCTGTGGCGTCACGCCCGCCGCCGTGGTGTCACCCGGAGCCCGCACGGGCGGTTCCGCCGTGCGCACCTCCAGCTGACTCCGCAACTCACTCAAACGGCGCTGGCTCTGTCCCGACAGCTCCTGCAGGGCCAGCAAGGAGCGCCGGACTTCAGTGAACTCCGATTGATTGTCGCGGCCATTGCGCTCCAGCGCACCGCGCAGCGAGACCAGAGAGTCGATACTGGTCTGCTGCAACGCGATGATCCGCGACAGCTCAGCAGCGCGGGCCGAATCGGCACGCGCCTGCGAGCGTTCCATGACCGCCACCTGGGTCTCGACCCGGCGCACCTGCCCCGGCGTGGCGCACGCCGCCGCGACGAGCAGCAGCAGTGACGTCGGAACGAGCCGCTGCATCAGCGGGGCGCCACCAGCGTCTGCGCGCCGGCGATCGCCTCGAATTCATCGCGGCGATTCTTGGCGTAGGCAGCCTCGGTCGGGGACGGATCGATCGGCACTTCCCGTCCCAGCGAGGCGACCTCGATCCGGCTCCCATCCACACCGAGCCGGACCAGATAGTCCTTCGCCGCGATGGCGCGGCGCATCCCGAGCGCGAGGTTGTATTCGTCGGAACCGCGTTCATCGGCGTGGCCGGTGACCCGGATCCGCAGGGCCGCATTGGCCTTCAGGATGGCGGCCTTGCGATCGAGCCGCCCGGTGTCGTCGGCGCCGATGACGAACTGGTCATATTCGAAGTGAATGGTCTCGGCGAGCTGATTGACCAGGGCCGCGCGCTCCGCCTCGCGACGAGCCGCGTCGGCCCGGGCGATCGAGTCGGCGCTCGTGCT
The DNA here is from genome assembly GCA_040002895.1 of Gemmatimonadota bacterium. Taxonomy (GTDB): domain Bacteria; phylum Gemmatimonadota; class Gemmatimonadetes; order Gemmatimonadales; family GWC2-71-9; genus Palsa-1233. The sequence goes on along the minus strand of JBDUDP010000006.1, from coordinate 22,514 downwards.
GCGCGGCGGCGGCGGTGTGGTCGCCACCGGGGTGGAACTCGGCACCGGCGCGGGCGACATATTGGGGTCGGCCTTCTTGCCACAGGCTCCGACAGTTGTCGCCAGCCCAAGCAGGGCCACGACGAGGGCACGCTGATTCATGCGGTCCTCCAACATCAAGGGTTAGTGCTGCGCAATATAGGCGACCAGGACGGCAGGCGGGCGCCCCCGGGCGTCGGAATCTGCCGAGACGCCCCCGTCTCCAGGTCAACCACCCACAACTGGTCCCGTCCCGTCCGATTGGAGCGGAACACCAAGTGCCGAGAATCGGGAGCCCAGCTCGGATCTTCGTTCTGCCGGCCACTCGAGGTCCGCTGCCTGGACGGCCGGCCACTCCCGATCTGATAGGTGAAGATCTGCCTGCCGCCAGCAGCATCGCGGCCGAAGGCGATGGTACTGCCGTCGGGCGACCAGTCGGGGGCATACGAGGAGCCGGTCTCGCCCCCGTCGAACGGGACCAACACGGCCTGATCCGTGCCATCGGCGTCCATGCCGTAGATCTGCGGCGACCCGGCCCGCGTGGACATGAACGCGATGCGTCGCCCATCGGGAGAATACGACGGCGTCAAGTTCGCCGCATATTTCCCATTGGTCGTCAGCTTGTGGGCACAGCACATGCGCGCCACGTCCGCCTCGTACAGGTCGGTCCCCTCCTCGGCCACACGGCCGAAGACGATCTTGCTGCCGTCGGGCGAGAACGCCGCGGCATTGTTGATCCCCGAGACCGCCGTCGGCACCGTCACACGCGCTCCGGTGGCCAGCGACTGGATCACCAGCGCGCCGACGTTGTCGCGGATCTCGGTGTACGCGATGCGGGTTCCGTCAGGATTCCACGCGGGTGAGAGCACCAAGCCAGTGGCACGCGAGACCCGGACCGGATTCTGGCCATCGATGTCGATCCGCCAGATGCCAGTGTCCGTGCGGCTTCCGGCTTCATCGCCCTTGTAGAGAATGCGAGTGGCCGCGATGCCGATTCCCCCGGTCACCCAACCGACGATCTCGTCACTCACGCGATGGATTGCCAGCCGATCATCTCCCGCCGCGGCGAGATCGAGCGCGCGCACGCCCTGCTGGCGCACCTGGCCAGCCGCCACCTCGTGCAGCTTGACCTCGACACCGGCGGCAACACGCTGCAGTTCCACGGCCCAAGCCACGCCCAGTGGCTTGAGCGACGCCGCATCGAGCGGCCGCGCGAGCCGACCCAGCGTGTCGGGCAGGAAGGCCATCTCGAACCGATCGGAGAAGCCCAGATCGCGTTCGATCACCCGGCGAACTGAATCGAGCCCGGGACCGGCCATCACCAGGATGCCAGGACGCGCGCCCGCCGTGTAGTTGATGCCGAGTCGAATGCGCTCGACGTCCTGTGCGGAGACCGCGGCAGTCCCGACGAGCAGGAGACCGACCAGCAGCGCGGGGAGACGCCGTGCAGTACGCCGCGTCATGGCTTGCGCGTCGGTGAGAAGTAGAAGGCAATCGGCAGGCCATCACCGACATATCCCGAGGGCAGCGGGTTGAAGGCACGAGCGCGGCCCGTCGCCTCCACCGCCCCGAGGGCCGTGAGATCAAAATCGTAGCGCCCCGAAGGCTTCGAGACCACCAGATCCCTGACGGATCCGTCACGTTGAATCACGAACGTCACCTCGACATGCAGATTGGTCTGGGCCAGCGGCTGTTGCCACCGGACGTAGATCTGATTCATGATGTTCCGCAGGTACTCCGGGTACTCAAAGCTGATCCCCGCCTGACTCACCGTCACCACATCCTGTCCCGTACTCGGCGTGGCTTCCGGAATTGGCGTGACCGTTGATTTCGTCACCGGCGCTTTGTCCACCACTTTCACTTGGTTCGAGGGCGTGGGCTTCGGCGGTTCGGGCTTCACCAGCTTCGGTGGCAGAATCGGGGCCTGCTCGACCTCAGCGGCGGGTGTGGCCTCCGCCGCCGCGCGACGCGGGGCGTCCGATGGTGCGGGCGCGGCGATCAGGTCTACCGCATAGACGATCGGTGGCGTGGGTGGCGCACGCTGGGCGAGGAGGACCAAGGCGACGATGGCGAGGCCGTGCACCAGTCCGGTTCCGGCCAGGCCGGCGGGGAGGGACGAGCGCTCGGTGCTCACGGCGCGGCGGTGGGTTCCGTGACCAGGCCCACTGAGCGAACGCCAGCGGCATTCACCACCCCGAGCACCCGCGCGATGTCGCCATAGCGCGCCGCCTGATCGCCGCGGATGTACACCACTTCGGGTCGCTTCTGGTTCACCCGAAGCGCGAAGGCCGCCCGAAACTGATCGTAGCTGAGCAGGACATCATCGAGCGCGATTCGACCACTCTTGTCGATGGTGAGGTTCATCGCCGCGCTCGACGTGATGGGGCGCGACGCCGCGCGGGGGAGTCGCACCTCGATCCCCCCCTGCATCATCGGCGCCGTGACCATGAAGATGATCAACAGCACCAGCACCACGTCGACCAGGTTGATGATGTTGACCTCGGCGTTCAGGTGCCGACGGCGGCGCCCTCCTCGTCCCACACCACCGAGCCCCGGCATGCTAGAGCCGCCCCTCGCGGCCCAGTGCGCCGATGGTCTCCTGCGCGAGCCGTTCGAGCTCGCCCTCAAAGCGATCGGTTCGGGAGGTGAAGATGTTGTAGGCCACCACCGCCGGAATCGCGGCCCCGAGTCCGGCGGCCGTCGCGATCAGGGCGTCGGCAATGCCCGGAGCCACGGCCGCGAGGTTACTGCTGCCCTCGACGCTGAGCCCGTTGAAGGACTTCATGATGCCCAGCACCGTGCCGAAGAGCCCGAGCAGCGGGGCCGTGGAGCCGACCGTGGCGAGCCACGGGATCATCCGGCTGGTTCGACCAGCCTCTTCCCGGACCTTGGCATCGAGCGTGAGCGAGAGGGCCTCGAGCTGTGTGAGCGAGAGCCCGGTCCGGCTGACATTCGCGCGCGCCATGGCGCCCGTGAGGTCCGCCAAGAACGCCGTGGAAGTGAGCACGATCTCCGCGTAGGGAGATTGCCCGAGACGGCTGGCCGCCTGTTCCCGCTCCTCCACCGTGCGCGCCCGAGCCACCGCGTCTTCGAAGGCCGCGCGGGCACGCCGAATGCGACGGAACTCCCACCACTTCGCACCGATGACATACCAGGAGACAATCGAGCAGAGCGCGCAGATCACCAGCACCACGGTGGTTTCGGTGCTGGCCGAGAGGATCAGGTGCAGCAATCCCGGGACCGATTGACCGGCGGTGGGTTCCATCAGCGGACCGTCCCTTCGAACCACCCGGCGAGGGCTTTCATCCCCTCGTCGAATGATGCCTGCGGAGTCCAGCCGAGCTCGCGCTCGGCCTTGGAGATGTCGAGACAGGAGCGGTACAACTCGCCCGGCCTCGGCGCGGCGTATTCGATCACCGGCGTCCGATCAAGTGCGCGTCCGACATGGAGTGCCAACTCATTCACGGTGGTTTCCCGCGCGGTGCCGATATTGAAGGCGGGGACGTCCAGCCGATCGCCCCGAGACACAGTCACCTGTCCCGCGAGGAGATTCGCGCGAGCCACGTCCTTCACGAACACGTAGTCGCGCGTTTGCGTGCCGTCACCAAAGATCGTGAGCGGCTGACCCGCCAGGATACGGGACACAAAGATCGACGCCACGCCCGCTTCCGACGCGGGATCCTGGCGGGGACCGTAGACATTGGAATAGCGCAGGGCGACGCCCTCAAAGCCGTGCAGCTGGCCGAGCACACGCAGATAATGCTCTCCGGCGAGCTTGCTGACGCCATAGGGCGAGATCGGGAGATTGGCCGTGGGCTCCGGCGTGGGCAAGATCGCGGGGTCGCCGTACACCACGCCGCCACTCGACGCGAACACGACGCGTCGCACACCACCGGCGGCGACAGCCGAGAGGATGTTCGCGAAGCCGACGAGATTGATCGAGGCATCGAGCGACGGCTCCTGCACCGAAATGCGGACATCAATCTGTGCCGCCTGATGCACCACCACGTCGAAGCCGCCGGAGGCCACAGCCTCGAACGCCGCTGGAGAACGCACGTCCGCCTCGACGAAGGAGGCCGTCGCCGGCACCTGCGACCGCTTCCCACGCGACAAATCATCGAGACAGGTCACCGACCACCCGGCGGCGAGGTAGGCCTCCGCGATATGTGATCCGATGAACCCTGCCCCACCCGTGATCAGGACCGATCCGCCCATGCGCGCTCTCCGCGGCGGGGGCCCGAAGGCGCCCGCCGGCTCAAGTGATGATGATGTCGCGTCGGAAGATAGCGTGGGCGAGCGCCCACGCTTCAGTTGGGGAGGGTGGCCACCCGGATGACCGGCGTGCCGGGGGCGATGTCGGGAGCCACCACCCGCACCAGCACCACGGAACTGTGCTTCTCGTTCACGGCCACCACCTGACCGGTGGCCATCAACTCATCAATCTGGTCGGGGGCGTTGATCCGCTTGGCGGGCTTGCGGCGCACCTCCACGAAATCGCCAAGCCGCATTCCGGCAGCTCGTCCGGCGTCGATGAAGATCACATCCGCGGGTTGCAGCAGCTCCCGTGGCTCCCGCGGCGCGATCATCGTGGCGCGGGGACCGGTGATTTTGACCGGCATCACCGCGCCAGGATTGGGAACTGGCTCGAGCGGAAGGGTCACCTGACCCTCGCGGACCGGACCATAGACCTCGAGCAGCGTGGCCAGGGCGTGCCCCGTCTGCGACTCGGTGACCCTCGCCAATCCCGTAGGTGTGACGATTTCACCCCACCCCTTGGGGCCGGGCGAGCGGTGCGCGAGCATCAGGGTATCGCCGACGGTGTAGCTCGCCCCCGCAGGTGGCACGATGCTGAGGGTCGTGCCCACCATGATGATGGCTCCCGCCACCGAGGCAGTGATCTCGGGCGGCGTGACCGCGCCGCGCAGCGTGCCGTAGGGCAGCAGGCGCTGCTCAGAGAGGAACCCCGCCGTATACGATTGCCCCGGCCGAACCGGAACGTACGGCACGGCATCCGCCGCGGCGGTGATCATGGCATCCTGGGCGCCGAGGGGGAGTGCGCCAAGGAGCACGAGGACGGCGAATTGAGCGCGCATAGCTGGGATCTCCGCAGGCGGTGAAAGCGACTAGCTGCTCCACGATTCGTGCCAGACAGCCGAAAGCTAAGCAGTTCGTGGAGTATCGACCGCTCTGGGCCCGCGCCCCAACCGCTGGCAACCCTTGCCTAGGCCCGCCCACTGGTGATCCGGGCCGTCCCGGCGCCCGGGACCCGGCGCGGTGACCGAGGCGCGGCTCGCGACGGCAGCCCGCGCGGCATCGAGACGGCGGGGCGAGGCCGCTGCCGGGGAACTGTGGAACGAGGCGAATCTGGCGAACCACACCGATTCGCCTCGCTCCGATGGTGCCTAGAACGGGAGGTCGTCGTCCTCGGCATCCAGCGCATCAGGGAAATCGGCGAAGGAATCGTCCTTCTTCTCGCCCTCGCCCTTGGCCGGGGAACTCGCCGCGGCGGTTCGCGCCCCGCCCCCCCAGCTGCCGCCACCATCGCCCCCTTCGCTCTTGCCGGAGAGCAGGATCAATTCGCGCCCGTTGATTTCGGTGGAGTACCGGGTCTGCCCCTCCTTGTCCTGCCAGGTCCGGTAGTCGATCTCCCCCTCGACGTAGAGCTTGTCGCCCTTCTTGCAATAGCGCTCCACGATATCAGCGAGCTGCTGGCCATTCTTGGAGTTCCAGAAGATCACCCGATGCCATGCCGTCTTTTCCTGCTTGCTGCCATCGGCGCCCTTCCACTGCCGGCCCGTGGCCAGCGACACCGTCGCCACGCGCCCACCATTGCTGGTGCTGCGCACTTCGGGGTCGGCGCCGAGGTTGCCGATGAGGATCACCTTGTTGAGACTCTTGCTCATAACTTGCTCCAATGTCTGACGAACGGTCGAAGACGGAGAGGCGGACCACCCGAAACTCGCGAGCCGGCCTGCTGCCGGCGGGCATGAATCACGACGATTCGGTACTTGGCGACGCGGGCATCGTGAGGTCCCGGCGCAAGACGATGGCATCTTCCTCCGGGCACCGATAATAGCCCTTGCGGAGCCCCGCCGCGACAAACCCCTCGCACTGATACATCGCGCGCGCCGCGACGTTGCCAACTCGCACCTCCAGCCACGCCGCATGGGCCCCGCGCTCCAGCATGATGGCCATGGCCTCCCGCAACAGGCGGCGCCCCAGGCCAGTGCGGCGGAGCCGCGGGTCCGTCGCAATGCTCAGGATCTCCGCCTCATCGACCACGACCCTGCCCAGCAGGTAGCCACCCACCACGCCATCCGCCCCTTCGGCCACGAGCGCGATGGCGCCGGTCCAGCGCAGCGCCTCGCGTAGCTGCGCCGCCGTCCACGGATCGGAGAAGGAGCGTAGCTCCAATTCCACCAGCACCGGGAGATCAGCGAGCGATGCCGGGCGCAGGCGGCAGGGGCCGTCCATGCGTGCGCTCCCAGACCGCCTGAGCCTCGGCCGGCCTGCCGTAGATCGGTTCCCAGGTGACAGGGTCGGCCACCTCAGTCGTGCCACCCGCGAGTTCACCCAGTGCGAGCAGGGTGCGCGCATCGGGGAGCGCCGCCTCGCCGCCAATCAGCGTTTGCCGGGTGAGCGCCTCGATGCGCGCCACCAACGCGGTCGGCACACTGCCAACCACCGTGTCGATCGGCCCGAACCGCTCGAGCAGTTCTTCGGGACGCACGGCCTGCGGCGGCGTGCCCACGGCGACCACTCCGTCAGCGCCCAAGCGCCAGCAGCCGGCATAGAGGTCTCCTCGGAGGGCGTCACTCAACGCGAGCACCGTGCTCCCGCCGGCAACGGTGTGGGCGGCGGCCCGGATCAAGAGCGACGGGGCCGTCCGCCAGCGCACCGACCGGTGCCACACCAGCGCCTTCGCCACCGTGGCGGTGACCCGGAGCCCGGTGAACGATCCGGGACCATCCCCGGTGAGCAGCGAGGTCACGTCGGCCGGGCCCGCGCCGAGCTCCGCGAGCACCGACTCCAGCAGGGCCGGCAGATTGGCGGCGTGCTGGCGCGCACCGTCGAGCTGCCGATGCGCGACCCGATGGCCGTCCGTTGCCGCCACGGTGCAGCGGTCGGTGGCCGAGTCGAGGGCAAGCGTGATCATGTGACGGTCACGTCGCGGCGCTCGTCGTCGACGTGTTCCAGGCGAATCCGCTGGGTGGGCCGTGGAACCCACGGGCCAGCGCGTTCGGGCCACTCGACCAGCAGCAGGTCCGCAGCCGCGAAGGCTTCCCAGTCCAAGTCAGCCGCTTCGTCGGGATGTGTGAGTCGATAGCAATCGAGGTGATACACCGCGCCGCGCGGCCCCTCGTAGTGGTGGGACAGGGCATACGTGGGCGAGGTCGCGTGGCTCTCGAGGCCCCGCCCCACCCCGATGGCACGCGCCAGCGTGGTCTTCCCTGCTCCGAGCGGGCCCTCGAGCCAGACGACGCTTCCGGGTGGCAGGCGCCGCCCGAGCTCGGCGCCAAACATGGTGAGGCCCGCGAGATCGTAGATCATCCGGGTCACCGCCGGGCCGCCTTGAACGCGCCGCGTCGGACATTGGGCGCGCCCACGGCCCGCAGGTCGTTGAGCTGGTCTCGCAACATCGCCGCCAGTTCGAACTCCAGATTGGCCGCCGCCTGGCGCATCTGCTGCTCCAGTGCCGCGATCGCGGCGGCGCGCTGCTGCGCATCGCGCAGGTCGAGCTTGGCATCGGGATCGCGTCCGAGCCGGCGCGGCTCGACCTTCTCGGAGCGCTGGTCGGCGACGTGGGTGGAGAGTCGCACCTCGTCGAGCGACTTGACGATCGAGAGCGGCGTGATGTTGTGCTCGATGTTGTGCGCGCGCTGGATCGTGCGACGACGATCCATCTCGGCCAACGCGCGTTCCATGGAACCGGTGATGCGGTCGGCGTAGAGAATGGCCTTGCCATTCACGTGACGCGCCGCCCGACCACAGGTCTGGATCAACGACCGATCGCTGCGCAGGAACCCCTCGTGGTCGGCGTCGAGAATCGCCACCAGCGAGACCTCGGGCAGGTCGAGCCCTTCCCGCAGGAGGTTGATGCCCACGAGCACGTCGAACTCGCCCAGTCGGAGCCCACGGAGAATCTCGACCCGCTCGATAGCATCGATGTCGCTGTGCAGGTAGCGCACCCGGATACCCGCCTGCTGCAGATAGTCGGTCAGGTCCTCCGACATGCGCTTGGTGAGGGTGGTCACCAGCACGCGCTCCCGCTTCGCCTCGCGCAGGCGGATCTCGCCGAGCAGATCGTCCACTTGTCCGCGCACCGGGCGAATGTCGACCACCGGATCGACCAGCCCCGTCGGGCGGATGATCTGCTCCACGACCACACCCTCGCTGAGGCGCAGTTCCAGATCCCCCGGCGTGGCGGAGACGTTGACCATCTGGGGCGTGAGCGCCATGAACTCGTCGAAATGGAGCGGGCGGTTGTCGAGCGCGGACGGCAAGCGGAATCCGTATTCCACCAGCGTGGTCTTGCGGGCCTTGTCGCCGTTGAACATGCCGCCGATCTGCGGGAGCGAGGCATGCGACTCGTCGACCACCACCAGAAAATCCGCTGGAAAATAGTCGAAGAGACAGGCCGGTCGCTCGCCCAACGCGCGCCCCGACAGGTGGCGAGAATAGTTCTCGATGCCGGCGCAGGTGCCGACCTCGAGCATCATCTCGATGTCGAAATTGGTTCGCCCCTCGAGACGCTGCGCCTCGAGCAGCTTGCCGGCGGTCTTCAGCTCCCACAGTCGCGCCGCGAGCTCCTCGCGAATCGCGGTGACGGCGCGCTCGATGGTGGGCCGCTGGGTGACGAAGTGCTTGGCCGGATAGATCGCGCAGCGCTCCAGCTGGGAGATGGTGTTGCCGCTCACCGGGTGGAAGCGACTGATGCGCTCGACCTGATCGCCCCAGAGCTCAATCCGCACGCCCTGCTCGTCGTACGCCGGGAAGATCTCGATGGTGTCGCCGCGGACGCGAAAGGTGCCCTGCTCGAAGGCCGCATCGTTGCGCTGATACTGAATGCCCACCAGATCGGCCAGAATCGCGTCGCGCCCGCGCGTCTCCCCCACCGCGACGCTCACCATCAGGGCACGGTACGCGACCGGATCGCCGAGACCGTAGATCGCGGAGACGGTGGAGACGATGACGACGTCCTCGCGTTCCATCAGCGAGGACGTGGCGCGCAGCCGCAGGGATTCGAGGTCCTGATTGATCGAGGCGTCCTTCTCGATGTACACATCGGTCGAGGGGACGTAGGCCTCGGGCTGGTAGTAGTCGTAGTAGGAGACGAAATATTCGACGGCGTTGGTGGGCAAGAACTGCTTCATCTCACCGTAGAGCTGGGCCGCGAGCGTCTTGTTGTGCGAGAGGATGAGCGTCGGCTTGCCATAGTTCGCGATGGCGTGCGCCAGCGTCATGGTCTTGCCGCTGCCGGTGACCCCGAGCAGGGTCTGGAACTTGTCGCCACGCACCAGCCCAGCGCTCAACTCCGCGATGGCGCGGGGCTGGTCGCCGGCTGGCTCGAAGGGGGCGCGGACCTCGAATCGGGGCATCCGGGGAATATAATCAGCTCTTCGGGAAATGTTCGGTGCTATTTGACCCCGAGCCCGCGGAGCAGGGCCCGGTGGGCCGGGCTCACCGGCATGCAGGAGAGCCGGCTGATCCGCACCAGCCCGAGGTCGGCGAGACCTGGGACGGCCTTGATCTCGCCCAGCGTCACCGACCGCTTCAGTGGGCGGACCGGCACCAGATCGACCACGACCCGCTTCGGGTCGTCCAGTCCGGGGTCGGGATAGGGACCTCGCGCAATCTGGGCGATCCCGATGATCGCCCGCTCCTCGCCTGAGTGGTACAGCAAGACCTCATCGCCCTTCCGCATTGCGCGGAGATGCAGCAGCGCGGCATTGCTCGCGACGCCATCCCACACCGTGCGACCATCCGCGACGAGCGCCGCCCAACTGTAGGTGGAGGGTTCTGACTTCAAGATCCAGGATGGAGGCATCAGCTGAGTGATCCCGTGAGCAGGAGGAAAGAGAGGGCCCGCACGGCACGATGGGCACCGGAACGCATGGTGGCCTCGGCATCGCGAGCAGTCAGCGCGATCGGGAGCGAGAGCACGGCGCGGCAGCCGGGGCCGTCGCGGCGGTTGGCGAGTGTGAGCGTCCCCGCGTGTGCCTCGGCGATGCGACGCGACAGCGCGAGTCCGATCCCGGAGCCGCCCGGTTTGGTGGTGAAGAACGGCACGAAGAGATTCGCCGCGTCGGCAATCCCCTTGCCGTCGTCTTCGACCGTGAGCTCGAGCTCGTTGGAGCGAAGCACCCAGTCGACACGCACGGCCCCGCCGGTCTCCGCCGATGCGTCGGCGGCATTGCGGACCAGGTTGATGAGCAATTGGTCAAGCTGGTCGGCATCGGCCACGACGGTGACATCGGGTCCCGCACCCACCACCAGCCGTGCGCCGGATTCCAACGCCACGACCCGACCCACCCACTCCTCCACCCGGACCGGACGCAGCACCGGACGCGGCAGCCGCGCCAACCTGGCGTACGCCGCGATGAATCGCCCGAGTGCGTCGGCGCGCTGGGCAATGACGGCAAGTCCCTCCCGCAGATCCGCGTCGCCCTGCGGCGTGCGCGGGCCCCGGTCCACGGCATGCTGCAGCGACCCCGCGAAGGAGCGGATCGGCGTCAGCGAGTTGTTGATCTCATGCGAGAGCACCCGAATGAGCCGTTGCCACGCCTCCCGTTCTTCCGCCTGCAGGGCACGACTCACGTCGGTCAACAACACCAGGGTGTGCGCGCGACCGTCGCGGCGGAAACTGCTGCGGCGCAGTTCCCAGCGATTGGCATAGGAGCCGCGCTGGTCGAGCACGCGCGGTGTGTCACCGCCGAGACAATCCTCGAGCCCGAGTGCCGCGGCATGGCGACCCACCAACCGTTCGGCGCTCTCGTCGAGCAGCCGCTCCCCGCCCCGATTGACCAGCACGAGCGTGCCCTGATCATCAAAGGTGAACACCGCGGCATCGATCTCCGTCATGACCGTGCGCAGCAGCGCCGTGGCCTCCATCGCGCCGAGCCGCTGCCCGCGCAGCATCTCCGCCAGTGCGTTGGCTTCGAGATAGAGCAGGCCGAGATCGTCTTCCGGGTTACTTTGGCGCGCGCGGTGGGAGAAGTCGCCCTCGCGCATGGCGGAGAGCAGGTTGGAGACGGTCTGCAGTGGTCGCACCACGCGCTCATGCAGCAGGGCCAAGCCAATTCCGGCCGCGAGACTCATGACCAGCGTCGCCGTCCACTGCAACCGGCCGCTGAAATCACCGCTCCATAACAGCACCAGTGCCATCGCCACGGCCGGGAGTGTCGCCAGCGCCGCGAGGGCCACGATTCGCCGGGGGTAGCTCGTCATCGTGCTAGAGCCCGTACCGCTCCAGCCGGCGATACATCGCACTCCGACTGAGCCCGAGCGCCCGCGCCGCCTCCGTGACGTTGTGATTGCTGCGCGCGAGTGCCTTCTGGATCAGAACGCGCTCCACCTCCTCGAGCGTCAGCTGATCGAGTTGCGATCCCGCATCACCGACGGGCTGGAGGGCGAGATCGGCTACCCGAATCCAACGGTCGTCGGCCAGCAGCACGGCGCGCTCGATCGTGTGATCGAGCTCGCGCACGTTGCCGGGCCAGCCGTACGCCAGAATGGCCGCCATGGCGTCGGGGCGAATGCCCTCGATCACCTTCCGGTAGCGCGCGGCGTATTTCTCCAGGAAATGGGCCGCGAGCAACGGAATGTCCTCGCGACGCTCGCGCAGACTCGGGATGCGGATCTCCACCGTGTTGAGTCGGTAGAGCAGGTCCTCCCGGAACCGCCCGGCTGCCACTTCGCTGCGCAAGTCGGCGTTGGTCGCGGAGAACACCCGCACCTCGACCGTCCGGGTCTTGGACGAACCGACCCGCTCGAACTCCCCGGAGTTGAGCACGCGGAGCAGCTTTGCCTGTTGCGACTGGGTGATGTTGGCGATCTCGTCGAGCAGCAGCGTGCCGCGATCGGCGAGCTCGAATCGGCCGATACGGTCGCTCTTCGCATCGGTGAAGGCGCCCTTCAGGTGCCCGAAGAGCTCGCTCTCGAACACCCCTTCCGACAGGCCACCGACATTGACCGTGATCATCGGACGCGCCGCGCGGCCGCTCGCTGCATGCAGCCAGCGCGCCGCGACCTCCTTGCCTACGCCGTGCTCGCCCAGTAGCAGGGCATTGGCATCCGACGGCGCGACCCGCGCCATGAGGCGAGTCGCCGTGCGCATCGCGGGGGACGCCGTCACCAGATCGGGGAGACCCTGGAGGCGCAACGATTGGTTCTCGCTCTCGAGGCGTTGGGTCTGGCGCAATGCCCGGCCGAGCTCGAGCTGGGTGCGGAGGAGCGACACCAGCCGGGCGTTCTCCCACGGCTTCTCGAGGTAGTCGCGCGCACCATGGCGCATCGCCTCGACGGCACCCTCCACGCTCCCGAACGCGGTCATCACCACCACCGGGAGGGTCGCATCGAGTTGCTGGATCCGGGCGAGGGTGTCGAGCCCTTCGCGGCCCGACGTGGTGTCGCGAGTGTAATTGAGGTCCATCAGCAGCACGTCGAAGTCGCTCTGCTCCAGCGCGGCGAGCACGCCGCCGGGCGAGGTCGCGGTCTCGACCGCGAAGCCCTCGGTGCGGAGCAGCAGGCGGAGGGCCTGGAGAATGTCCGACTGGTCGTCGGCGACGAGGATGCGCGGCGTGGGCTGACCCATGGAACGCGAAATCTACTCCCGAACGAGCCAGCCGTCCTTGAGGCGGATGATCCGGCTCCCGAATCGGGCATTCTCCTCGGAGTGCGTCACCTGGACCACCGTGGTGCCGCCGCGGTTCAGCGTCTGGAAGAGTTCCATGATCTCGCGGCCCTGCTCGGAATGCAGGTTGCCGGTCGGCTCGTCTGCCAGGAGCAGCTTGGGCTGGGCGATCACCGCCCGTGCCACCGCGACGACCTGTTGCTGCCCACCGGAGAGTTGCCGAGGAAAGAGGTCCTTCTTGCCGACCATGTGGAACCGGTCGAGCGTGTCGGCCACGATGGCCTGGCGCTCGCTCGACGGAATGTTCCGGTACGACAACGGCATGTCGAGATTCTCGGCGACCGTCAACTCGTCGAGCAGATGGTATTGCTGGAAGACGAAACCCACCGTGGAGCGCGCCAGCGTACTCCGGGCCTTCGGCGCCAGCGCATGGACGGGGTCGTCGCCGAACCAGTACTCCCCGGTGTGCTCGCCATCGAGCATTCCAAGGATTGCCAGCAGCGTTGATTTCCCGGCGCCGGAGGGACCCATGATGGTGACGAACTCCCCTGCACCGATCGTCAGATCGATCCGCCGGAGGAGATAGGTCGGTGAGGGCCGGGTGGGTATCGCCTTCTCGAGGTTCACGAGCCGAATCACATGCTCTCCACGGGTGCATGGTCGCGGCAACGGTGCACAGTCGCGTCGCCCGTCATTCGATGCGCAGGACAATCATCGGGTCGACGCGCGCCGCCCGTCGCGCCGGCAGCCATGCCGCGAGCCACGCGGCCGCCAGCAACACGATCGGTGCGAGGGCCAGCAGCAGGGGATCACCGGATTCCATCTGATACAGTTGACTCCGCAGCACACCGCCCGCCAGCAGGAAGACCACCAACCCTACCGCCGCGCCGACCGCGGCGGCCGTGAGCGCGGCGCCGACGACCAGTCGCACCACGGTGACCGAGCGGGCGCCAAGCGCCATCCGGATCCCGATTTCGCGTTGCCGTTGCGAGACCCCTTGTGCCACGACACCGTAGATGCCGAGCACCGCCAGCAGCAGGGCGGTGGCGCCGAACACCCCGATCAACATGGTGAAGAGCCGGGGCTGTGATGTGGTGGCCTGGATCTGGGTACGCAGCGGACCGAGATCGGAAATGGGCATATCGGGGTCGATCTCTCGGACGGCAGCGCGCAGCGCGCTGACGTAACCGAGCGGCGAGCCGGTGACCTTCACGAACACGTTGAACGACGAGCGAGAGAAAATCGCCAGCGGGACGTAGGCCGCCGGTTCGGCGGGCATCGCGAGACCACGCGCATGCACATCCGCGACGACTCCAACCACGGTGGCGGCCGCGGGGCCGACCTGGAACGACTGGCCGACCGGGTCAGCGCCTGGCCATGCCTGCGCGGCGAGCGCACGCGAGACAATTACCGGCAGCAGCTGTCTCGACGTATCGGCGGGCAGAAACTCTCTCCCCGCCAGCAGTGGGATCGAGAGTGACGCGAAGTACGCGGGGGTGACCATGAACACCCCGGCGCCTGGGGTGATCGTATCGATGATCCCGCCATTGCGGGTCAGCTTCAGCGCGTACGGTTCTCCCCCTCCAGTCAGCGGGGCTCGCTTGCTCCCCCCGGCGGCCACGACTCCCGGAATATCGGCGAGCCGACTCAGCAGCTGCCGTCGGAAATTCTCGGAGGCCCCCGGGCCGCTCCATCGCTCGCCCTGCAACACCATGCGCATCGACACCACCGGTTCCGCGCGGAACCCTGCATCCACATGGGTCAGCTTCCAGAGCGACGCGAGGGTCAACAGGGTCCCGCACAGCAGCAGGACGGCGAAGCCGGTCTCCAGCGCCAGAAGGCCATTGGCAAGGCGGTTTCCCATTGCCGTTTGGCCGCGACCCTCGACCAACGATCGATTTCCCAGACGCCCGGCACTACGGAGCGCCGGCATCACGCCGACAATCAGGAACGCCGCCACGCCCGACACGAAGGCAAATCCGACCACCACCGAATCGATCGCGATCTCCCCGGTTCTCGGCAGCACCCCCGCGGCCAAGGCGGCAAGCGCCGGAACACCGAGCCACGCGAGGAACAACCCGAGTGCGGCTCCGCCTGCGACCAGCACGCCGCTCTCGAGCAGCAGTTGACCGACGAGCCGCGAGCGGGAGGCACCAAGCGCAGCTCGAATGGCCAGCTCCTTCCGCCGACCGAGCCCCCGGGCGAGCATCAGGTGCGCCGCGTTCACGCAAGCGATCAGCAGCACCAGTGCGACTGCCACCAACAGCGCCGTCAGCGGAGCCCTGACGTCTCCCATGATGCCGATCGCAATCGGTTGCACGGCGGCGCGATTCCAGCCCTCGTTGCTCTCGGGATAGCTCCGCGCCAGTCGCGCGACGATGTCGCCCACTTCGCGTTCTGCCTGCGCTGCGGTGATCCCCGGTGCGAGTCTCCCCACAACATTCATCCAGCGCACACCCCGGATGTGAGGGACCTCAGCATCGGTGAGTAGCGAGATCGGGAGCCAGACTTGGACTTCGCTGGCGGGAAAGGTGAACGAGGGGGGCATGACGCCGAGGACCTGGAACGGCCGACCATCGAGCTGCAGCGTTCGACCCACGATGGCCGGATCGGCACCGAGCCGTCTCCGCCAGAACGCATCGGACAGGACCACAACCTGATTGGCGCCGGGCGCATCTTCCTGGGGGGAGATGACTCGACCGTGACTCGCAGCAACTCCCAACGTCGAGAAGAGACGGCCATCCACCATGGCCGCCGCCAGACTCAACGGCTCGCCTTGCCCGGTGAGGTTGGTCGTCCCGATGCCCGGGGTGTAGAAGTACGACGCCACCGACGTGAACTTGCTGGCGCCTGCCCGCAAGTCGTCGAAATCCTGCGGGGAGAAGCCGCCAAAGACCGCGCCGCGATCAGGGCGTAGGTGCCCGATGTCGACCAACTGGTCGGGCTGCTCGAACGGCAGGTCGCGCAGCAAGACCGAGCGGACGACCGTGAAGATCGCGGTGGTTGCGCCGATCCCGAGCGCAAGCGTCGCCAGCACGACCAGGGCAAAGCCCGGAGTCCGCGCGAGTGAACGGAGCGCGCGTCGAAGTGCTTGACTCCCGAACCGCATCTGAGCTCCCGCCCGGACCCCCGGGCAAGTGGAAGGACGTGCTATTCCCCGCGGAGCGCCTCCACCGGATCCACCGTGGTGGCACGGCGGGCCGGAAGCCAGGAGGCGAACAGGGTGACGCCGAGCAGCAACAGCGGGATCCCCACAAAGGTCAGCGGATCGGTGGCGCTCACGTCGAACAACAGGCGATCGGTCGCGCCGACGGCAGCCTTGGTGTCGAGCGCCTTGAGCAGGGTCGTGAGCGCCAGCGCGGCCACCAAGCCGAAGCCAATGCCCACCATCGCCAACCGCATGCCCTGTGACATCACCATCTGCCGCACCGCCCTCGGCGACGCACCGAGCGCGAGCCGGACACCGAGTTCCTTGGCGCGCTGGGTCACGGAATACGACATGACGCCGTAGAGCCCGATGGCCGCCAAGCCCGCAGCAAGCAACGAGAAGACCGTGAGCAGCACCATCGAGAAGCGACGCGGACCGGTGCTGATCGAGATCAATTCATCCATCTGGTGGATGTTGGCGATGGCGATGTCGGGATCGATCGGCTTGAGCGCACCCCGCACGCCGGCGGTCGCCGCGAGTGGGTCACCGCTGGTCCGGACCGCGAAGGTCATGAAGCCGCGCCCGTTCTGCGCCAGCGGGAAATAGGCCTGGATGCGCTTCTCGGCGTCGAGACCCTCGTGCATCGTGTGCCCCACGACGCCCACCACGGTGATCCAGGTGATCACGCTGTCGGTGAAATCATTCTCGGTGATCCGCTTGCCGATCGGATCGCTGTCGGGCCAATACCGCTTGGCAAGTTCGGCGTCGACGATCACCACCGGGGGCGACGACTCGTTGTCCTGCGGCGTGAAGAACCGCCCCTTGAGCAGCGGTGCGCCCAGCGCGCCGAGATACCCCGGCGTGATCACGCGGACATCGCCCCAGGGGCGCGCCTGACCAGATGGTACCACGTGACCCTCGACGTTGAACGACGATGTGCTCCAGTTGTTGGTGAAGGGCATGACCGAGGTCGCACCGACCGCGGTCACGCCTGGGAGCTCACCGATGGCCGCCGTCGCCCGATCGAAGTAGGCCACCCGCATGGTGTCGTTGGTGTACTTGGCCGTCGGCAGCCCCACGGTAAACGTCAGCAGGTGATCGGACCGAAACCCGGGGTCGACCTGCAGCAGTTTCGAGAACGAGCGCGTGAGCAGCCCGGCGCCCACCAGCAGTGTCAATGCCAGCGCCACGGTGGCCACCACCAATCCTCGGCGCAACGCCGCCCCACCGCGATCGCCGGCGGCGCCCCGACCCCCTTCCTTGAGTGCGTCCTGGAGCGAGGTGCGCGACACTCGAAGCGCCGGGGCGAGACCGAACAGCAAGCCGGTGAGCACCGAGAGCACCAGCGTAAAGGCGAGCACTCGGCCATCGAGCCCGATCATCTCGGCGGACGGCAGGTTGCGCTCGTTGAGCGAGAGCAGCGCCGGCACGCCCCAGAGTGCGAAGAGGATGCCGAGGGCACCGCCGCAGAGCGAGAGCAGCATGCTCTCAGTCAGCAGCTGGCGCATCAGGTCCCGCGGTGTAGCGCCGAGTGCCACACGCACCGCAATTTCGCGCGACCGGGAGGCGGCACGGGCAAGCTGCAGGTTGGCCACGTTGGCGCAGGCAATGAGCAGCACCAGCCCCACCGCGCCCAGCAGCACGAACATCGCGCGCCGCATGCCCGGAGAGGTGACCTGACTGCTCAGCGGCGAGAGCGCGAGGTCCCAGTCCTCCGGGAACAACCCGGCGTTGTCGCTCTTGATCCGGGTGGCGAGGCGGTGCATCTCCGACGCCGCCTGCGGCAGCGTCACACCGTCCTTCAGTCGCGCCGTGAGATTGAGAAACTCGTTGCCGAAGCCGCCCGACAGCTGGGCCGGCGTGAAGGTGATCGGCGCCCAGAAATCGGTGGTCGGAGAGAGGATCGAGGCGAATCGGGCCGGCATCACGCCGACGATCTGATAACTCTCGCCGTTCAGCAGCATCGACGTCCCGATAACTGCGGCGTCCGCGCCGTACGACGCGCGCCAATAACGCTCGCTGAGGACCACTTCGTGCTCGTTGCCGGCGGTCGATTCATCGGGGCGCAGCGCGCGCCCCAGCAAGGGTGGCACGCCGTAGGTCGCGAAGAAGTCGCCGGCCACGCGCTGACCCTGCACCCGGGTGGGCTCACCGTGACCGGTCAGGGTCGGTCCCCAGCCCGTCGCCACGCTGACGTTCTGGAACACGTCAGTCTGCTTCTGGTATTCGACAAAGCCGCGCACCGACACCGAGGCCATCAGATCCTTCAACGAGGGATAGTGGTGGTTGAGCACCACCAGTCGCTCCGGCTGCTGGAACGGTAGCGGCCGCAGCACCACCGCGTTGATGACCGAGAAGATCGCCGTGTTGGCGCCGATCCCCAGCGCCAAGGTGAGGATCGCCACCACCGCGAAGCCGGGACTGCGGCGCAGCATCCGGACGGCCTGGCGCAGGTCGGTGCTCAGTGCAGCCATGGGGCAACCCTCCAGGGGTCAGGCGGGGGACAGCGCCGTTGCTTGATCCTCGACCACACGCCCGTCGAAGAGATGAATGGAGCGGTCGGCATGCTTCTCGTAACGCGCGTCGTGGGTCACCATGCAGATGGTCGCCCCACCGCGATGGAGTTCCTGGAGCAGCTGCATCACCGATTCACCGTTGGTGGAATCGAGGTTTCCCGTCGGCTCGTCCGCGAGCAGAATCAGCGGCTCGCCCGCGACGGCGCGTGCCACGGCCACGCGCTGCTGCTGGCCGCCCGAGAGCTGCGCCGGATAGTGCTTCACCCGGTGGCTCATCCCGACCTTCTCGAGCGCCGACATCACCCGCTGCTTCCGGTCGGCGGGCGCCATGCCGCGATAGGTGAGCGGCAACTCGACATTCTCGTAGACCGTGAGGTCGCCGATCAGGTTGAACGCCTGGAAGATGAAACCGATCTCGCGGTTGCGGATCCGCGCCCGATCGGCCGGCGAGAGCTGCGCCACCGGCTTGCCGTCGAGCCAGTACTCGCCGCCGGTGGGCGTGTCGAGCAACCCCAGCAGTGAGAGGAGCGTGGTCTTGCCGCAGCCCGAGGGGCCCGAGATGGCGACGTATTCCCCGCGCCCGATGTCGAGATGGACCTCGGCGAGCGCGTGCGTTTCCACTTCGTCAGTGAAGAAGACCTTCTTGATGCCTTCGAGGCGGATGAGTGACTGGCCTGGGATCGTCACGGCAGCTCCGGGTAATGGCAGTGTGAGTGCATCGAATCAACAGGGTGTGGCAGCCGCTACTTCACGCGCACGCGATCGACACCGTCGAAGCGCGACATGTCGGACAGGATCACGATGTCACCGGGCTTCAACCCCCGGACGATCTCGACGGCATTGGCGGAGGTGCGGCCGAGGGTGACCTGCACTCGCTCGGCCTCGCGGCCATCGGCTGTGAGCCGGAAAAGACCCACGGTGCTGTTGGCCTGGCCAAAGGTGGGGCGGCCGACATGGAGCACCTTGCCCAGTCGCTCGAGTTCAATCGTGCCATCGACACTCAGGTCGGGTCGCGCCCCCTTGGGGAGCGAGTCGGTGAGTGCCACATCCACCGAGACCGTCCCGCCGGTGGACGACGGGTCGATGCGGGAGATGTGCCCCCGAACCAAGCCGTTCCGGGTGTCGATCACTGTCGATTGCCCCATCGCGACATCACGGGCCTGATTCTCCTGCACGCGCAACACTGCCT
Source organism: Gemmatimonadota bacterium (assembly GCA_040002895.1). Lineage (GTDB taxonomy): Bacteria > Gemmatimonadota > Gemmatimonadetes > Gemmatimonadales > GWC2-71-9 > Palsa-1233. The sequence goes on along the minus strand of JBDUDP010000006.1, from coordinate 2,790 downwards.
TGAGCTTCTCCGGCTGGACCACCTTCGCGATCGTGGTACCGCTGGTGGCGAACTGACCGACCTCAAGCGGCAATTCCTGCAGCACGCCGTCGGCACCGGCGCGCACGATCATCGCCCCGGCCAGCGAACGCTGAAACGCCACCACGGCCTTGAGCCGTTCGACCTGCTCCTGCTGGACCGAGAGCTGCTGCGGGATATTCGCGGTGTAGATGGCGAGACGCTGCTGCTCAATATCGAGCCGCGCCGTCATCTCGTCGGCCTGTTCCTGTGCCCGGGAGGCCTCGAACACCGAGACCAGCTTCTGCTCCAGCATGGTCTTGTTGGCCTTGGCGACCCGCACCGCCTCGAGGAACTGCGAGCGCATCTGCGCCACCACGCCCGCCTGGGTGAGCCGCTGGGTCTCTAGCTGGGTCTTGAGCGACACCAGCGTGGCCTGCGCATCGGTGAGCTGACGCTCGGCCTGCAGCAGCTGGATCTCCACATCGGGATTGCTGAGTTCCATCAGGATGGTCTGCGCCGTCACCCGCTCACCCGGTTGGACCAGCTTGCGCTCCACTCGGCCGGGTGCCACCGCCGAGATCCAGCGGATCTGCTCGGGCACGAGTGTCCCGGGCGCACGCACTTCGCGCACCATCGGACCGGACACCACCGAGTCGACCGACAGCGTCGAGCGCTCGACCGCGGGTGCCGCCGGCTTGAGGCGGCTGATGCCCACCGTCGCCAGCAACAACACCAGCACGCCGCCCCCGATCAGGAGCGGGCGACGACGGTTGGGCTTCTTCTCCCGGACGACATCCACTGGGCATCCTTCGACAAGGGCGAGAGCGACGGGCGCACGGCCCGGCAACACCCCCATCAAGGGAAGAAATGTGCCAGAATGCGACTGTGGAGTGCCTCGGTAACTCGTTCTAGTGATTGGACTTGCAGAATGTGGAGGGAGCGATGTTCGAGCCGACCGTCCGATATCGGGATTGGGCGTCCCGCGACCGGTCGGGGTGGCTCAGCTGCCTTCCTGCGCCTCGCGCCGCTCCACCGTCGAGACGCCCTTCACCTTCCGGATTGCCTTCAGCACCTTCGCGAGGTGCGGCAGGTTGTCGACTTCCACCAAAATGGACCCGAACGCCGTCCCATCCTTGGAGTTGATCTCGGCGCCGCGAATGTTGGTGCCGGTCTGCGAAATCTGCTGCATGATATCGGCGTAGAGTCCACGCCGATCCTCGCCATTGATGAGCAGGCGCACGGCGTAGGTCTCCCCGCCCTGCTCCTGCCAGTCGATCTCCACCCGGCGACCCTGATCCTGCAGCGTGAGCAGGTTGGGACAATCGGCGCGGTGAATCGAGATGCCGCGACCCTGCGTGACGAAGCCCACCACGGTGTCGCCCGGGACCGGCTGACAGCACTGTGCGTAGCGGACCATGAGGCCATCGACGCCCTGGATCTTGATCCCGCGACCGAGCCGTATCCGATCGATCACCCTGCCGAACACGGTGGGCGGCTTCTCCTGCAGCGCGTCGGGGGCGAGGTCGGGGAAGAGCGCCTTCATCACCTGACCGGGCGCGAGGTCCCCGCGGCCGAGCGACACTTCAAGCGCCTCGCCATCGAGCAGGTTGAGCGTGAGAGCGGCCGCCTGCATCGCCTCGGGCGGCGGTGCCGTGAGTCGCCGGCGCTTCAACTCGCGCGCAAGAATGTCGCGGCCGAGCTGGAGGGAGACCGACTCCTCCTCCTGCCGGATCCACTGCTTGATCTTGGCGCGCGCGCGACCGGTGCGCACATGGCTGAGCCAGTCGCGACTCGGCTTCGCGTGTGGCGACGTCAGCACTTCGACCGTGTCGCCGTTCTTGAGCTCGCGGTGCAGCGGCGCGATCCGCCCGTTGACCTTGGCCCCCGACGTCCGCAGCCCGACGTCGGTATGCACATGGAAGGCGAAGTCAATTGCGGTGGCGCCCTTGGGCAGCTGCTTCACGTCACCCTGCGGCGTGAAGATGAAGATCTCGTCGTGATAGAGGTCGACCTTGAGGAACTCGAGGAAGTCCTCCGGCGAGGCGCTCTCCTGCTGCAGTTCCAGCAGCTGCCGGAACCAGCCCAGCTGGCGACCGACATCGTCTTCGCCCTCATCCACGGTCTTGTAGAGCCAGTGCGCCGCGATGCCGTACTCGGCGGTGCGGTGCATCTCCTGGGTGCGGATCTGGATCTCGAACAGCTGCCCGCCGGGGCCGAAGATGGTGGTGTGCAGCGACTGATAGCCGTTCGACTTGGGGCTGGCGATGTAGTCCTTGATCCGCTCGTGCACCGGGGTCCAGACGTGATGGATCACACCGAGCACGTGGTAGCACTCGGGCACGGTGCGGACGATCACGCGCATCGCCATCAGGTCATAGATCTCGTCGAACGGCTTGTTGCGCTTGCGCATCTTCTGGTAGATCGACCAGAGATGCTTGGGCCGGCCACTCACGTCGAACCATTCGATGCCGGCGCGCTTGAGCTCCTGTTCGAGCGGACTGCGCATCCGCCCGATCATCTGCTCGCGCGCGGTGCGCTTGGCGGCCACCTGCAGCGCGAGCGCCTGATACTCCTCGGTCTCGAGGAACTTGAATGCCAGGTCCTCGAGCTCCGCCTTCACGTTGGCCATGCCGAAGCGGTGGGCCAGCGGTGCATAGATCTCGCGCGTCTCGGTGGCGATGCGCTGACGTCGCTCGAGCGTCAGGTGCTCGAGCGTCCGCATGTTGTGCAGCCGGTCGGCGAGCTTGATGATGATGACGCGCGCGTCCTTGGCGATCGACAGCAGCAGCT
>JBDUDP010000005.1:0-78183 GCA_040002895.1 Gemmatimonadota bacterium | reverse complement strand
TTCGTAGCCGAGCACCCGGGAAAGGAACTGTGCCCGTTCCGTGGCGCCCATCGCCGCCATCACGGCGAGTTCCTTCTGGCCGGTGAAATAGGTGTTGAAAAATTCCTCGCGGCTCATTCCCAGCAGGGCGGTCACGCGCTCCGTGACGGCCCCCGTGCTGTTCGCGATGGCGTGCCCATCCTGCGACAGCTCGGCCGCCGTCAATGTTCTGGTGATCGCGTAGTGGTGCGAGCCGAGCGAGAAATCGAGCGTCACCTCGAAGCGGGAGCGTGGCGGGGCGCCGCGCCGGCGCAGGGTCTCGCGCGTCCCGCGTGCGGCGGGCACGCCGTAGAGCGCGTAGGCAATCGCCTCCAGTAGCGTGGTCTTGCCGGCCCCGTTTGGGCCGATGATGCCGAGCAGGCCAGTGCCGAACTCGAGCTCCGTCAACTCGTGCTGACGGAAATTCACGAGGCGGAGGCGTTGCAGCAGCACTATCCCTCCCCGCGATCGCGTTCGACACTCGCCAGCAACTCCACACCCTCGGTGACGAAGGTGCCGCGATCCATTCCGCCGGGAAGCGCGCGGTGGGAGAGGTAGCTCTCGAGCAGCTCCGGCAGCGTCTCACGACTTCCCGGTGCGGCGTTCCCGATCCGGCGATCGGCCGCGTCGGGGCGCCGCAGGTCCAGCTGGAAATGGAGCGCCTCGGCTTTCCACGCCCGGATTCTGGCGTGGTCGAGTTCACGACCCACCGGCCGCGGGACGTTGCGCACCACTTGCCGCACCACTGCCTCAGTGATGCCGCCGGGCACCGCGTCGACGGCCTCGACCAGCAGGCGATCGAGCTCTGGCGCGCCGAGGTCCGCGCCGTCGAGCGCAGGGAGATCGAGCACGCGACGCGGCGGCTCGATCGGACGACGCTGCACCTCACCCGTCGTCAGATCGGCCAGCAACCACCCCTTGGCGGCAATCTTCCGGCGGCGCTCCTCGTGGAGCTCGCCCCAGGGGTTTGGACTGACGTATTCGAGCGCGCCGGCGTACCAGACGCGTTCCCGCACCTGGTGCTGCACGTGGTAGTGGCCCAGCGCGACGTAACTCCATGCGCCGCGTCCCAGATCGGCCTCGGACAGGTGCGCCCCACCAGGTTCTGCGACGCCGTGGTCATCGCCAAACAGTCCGGGTGTCTCGCCGTGCAGCACCAGCACCTGGTGCCGTTCGTCTCCCGCCGGTTCGAGCCCGGGGCGGGGCTCTTCGAACAGCGCCTGATGCGGAACGGCCAGCACGCTGAGGTCGAGGCTCGGGAAGACGAAGCGTCGCGCGGATTCGAGCGCGACGTGCAGCCCCAGATCGTGGAGCAGGCCAAAGATCGAAACGGTGTCACTCGATCGGGGGGTGTCGTGATTGCCGGCGATCACGATGATCGGCGCCTCGGGCAGCGCCGCGCGCAGCCGCGCAAATTGTCGATAGGCGAGCAGGATGGCGGAATTGGTGGGTCGCACGGCGTGGAAGAGATCGCCCGCCACGATCACCGCGTCGGGGCGCTCGGCGATGATGCCGGTGATCGCCCGCTCGAAGGCAATCCCCACATCCACTTCACGCTGATTGTGGCCGCGTGCCGTGAGCCGGTGATACTGCCGGAATCCGAGATGCAGGTCGGCGACGTGGGCGATCCGCATCGGATCAGTACGGCGCGAAGGGATCGGTGTCGTCGCGCGCCAGCGGGGCGATGCCGCGCCGCGGCTCCAGCGGGGCGGCCACCACCGTCCGCCGCAGGCAGCCCCGGAAGAACGACAACACCTCCTCGGGTCGACGCTGCGCCGTGGCGCTCAGCGCGCGGCGCACTTCGTCCTCGGGTCGACCCTCGATCGCGGTCCGCACGGCGTCCGCGGCGATGCCGGCGTCGAGCGCCTTGAGGCGTTCCACCACGGCCTCGGCAAACGGCAGGTCGGCCGCTGGCGGGAACGCTTCGACCCCTTCCCGTCCCGAGAGCGAGGCCGGTCGCGGAAATCGCACGAAGATCGGCTGGGTGAAGTGCGGATGCCTGAGCATCAGTTCGCCCTTCGGCAGCGCGGCGAGCTTCGCCTTCACCGCCGGGGAGAGCGTGGCATATCCCGGCATCGCCAGTTCGTCGCTGTCCATGCGTCCGTAGACGGTGGTGCCGGCATTCCCTGTCACACGACGCAGCACCTGGGAGCGGAACTGTTGCGCCGAGAACAGCACCAACCCGAGGTAGCGTCCCCGCTCGGAGAGATCGAGCAGCATCTTCTTGACGTAGGTGTCCGGGCCGTCGGACGAGGCGTACTTGTTGAGCTCGTCCACAAACACGATGATGTGGTCGACACCCAGATCGCGGCGCTCGAGGTGTTCCCGCAACTTGGAGATCACCCGCGCGAACACCAGGTCCTGCGCCAGCGGATCCACGCCGGCGACATCCACCACGGTCAGCGAGCGATCACGGAACGCGCCCCAGGGGAGGTCATTCGCCACGCCGTCGTCGGTGACCAGTCCCTTCGATCGCGTGGCAATGTTGCCGAGCCGATTGCGGATCTTGCGAATGGTCGCGATGTGGTGGGTCCGCCAAACCTCCGCCCCACGACTGTTGGCCTCGAGAAAATCAAAAATCGCCTCGAAGAACTCACTCAGGTCGGCAAAGCTCATCACCTCGAAGGGCGCCTGGCGAAGCTCTGGTGCCTCGAACCGCTTCCCCACGACGCGTTCCGCCAGAAAATCGATCAGGGCGTCGGCCTTGGCGTCCACGTCATCCCGATTGAGCACCACCTCGGCGTAGTCAAGCACTTCGCGCAAGCCCCACACCAGCGGCGCAACGTTGGCCCGCAAGGCGCTGTTGCTGCGCAGGGTGTTGAGGTTCACCCCATCGGCCTTGTAGGGCGCGAACAGCGTGACGTCGGTGAGTGGCGCGGGATGCAGGTCCAACCGCCGCCAGAGTGCGAGGTCGTGCTCGCCCAGCACCGCGGGCTGGTCGAGGAAACAGAGGTCAGGCCCCTTCACGTTGAAGCAAACGGCGGCCACGCTCCCCTTGCCCGCCGGGAAGGTCTGGAAGATGCTCGAGATCAGGAAGGTGACGGCGCTGGTCTTGGTCGCGAGCCCCGACACTCCGGTGATGTTGAGGTGTGCCGCTTCGGGGCCCAGCAGGAAATCCGCATCGAGCAGCACCGGCGCCGAGAGCCCGCCGGCCGCGTACACGCCCACCGGGATCCCGGTGGACCCCTCCTCTCGCACATACGCATCCATGCGCAGCGCAATCCGGACATCGGCATCGCTCGCGAGGGCCACGGGGCCAAACGGCACCGGCTGCATCGGCTCCTCGGGAAGCTGGCGCAAAACGGCCGCGCTCCACAACCGAATTTCGGGACGCACGGTGGGCTCATGTGCGACGTTGGCCGGATCGCCATCGGCGCCAATCACGGCATCAAGCGGACGTGCGAGGTCGGCGTACGCGAATCCCTCCATCACGACCCCGAACACGGTTCGACCCTCGCCTTCGACGCGCACGATGGTGCCGATGCCGAGGCTGGCCTCGGGGGCGGTCCAGAAATGGAACTGGTGCGGCGTGCTCGGCTTGAGCTCCGTCGCCACCACCCGTCCGAGTGTGCTCATCAGGTCAGCGTCCCTGCGCGCGGAGATAGCGCTCAACATCGTGAACGCCGTACAGCAGTCGGTCGGCGCGGCTGTCATTCGAAAGCGGGGCGCGCTCGGCCAGAAGATGGCGCGAGAGTGGCGTCGCACGGGCGAGTGCGCCGGCGGTGGCGGCCACCTCCACGCGGATCAGTCCGTGGAAGAGATCGCGGCCGACGAAGTCGTGCAGCCGCAGCCCCCAGGAATGCACCGGTGCCACCCGACTGCTCTGCGGGGCAAACACCGAGGTGCGACATCCCTGGGGCAGCGTCAGGTAGCGCTCGAGCGCGGCACCCTCGAAGGGCAGCGAGGCGTGGCTCTTGATGATCCCGATCATGCGGTTGTCGGTCGCCCAATCGGGGCTCACGCTCAGCGACCCGTCGACCAGCAGCCAGCCGTCCGAACGGGCGGCGCGAAACTCGCGCGCCACCCGGATCTCGAGTTCCCCGCGCACCCGATCGACCGTGGCATTGGCCGCCTCCCAGTCACGAATCGGATGGGGCGGCTCGTCACCCGCGGCCTCGATCGGCTCGTGGCCGTCAAGCGCGGGGCCAAGCTGCGCGATCACCGCCGCGCACGCGACCACGATGCGTCGGCTGGCGAACACCGCCGTCGAGAGTCGCCGATCCCGACGCAGTCGCACCGCCGCGCGTACGATTGCCGCGACCACCGGCACGGTGCCGACATAGCCGATCAGTTCGACGTGCTGGGTCCCGTCGAGAAACGCCACTTCCTCCTCGAAGGGCACGGCGGTACCGACGACGTGGTGGACCAGGTCGCCTTCCAGCAGTTCGGCGGGACGGAACGATGCGTCACCGCGTCGGCCCTGGGCCGCTTCGGCCGGTGCGTCGCTGGCCCTCCCGCCCACGAGGGCGAGACGACGGCGAAGCGTGGCAAAGGGGGAGGCGGTCATGGCGCGCGCGGCCGGCGCGGTCAGAACGAATCAGACAGCGGGGGGACAGCCTCGAGCCAGAACCCGGCCAGTCGCTGCGCCGCGTCGACCTCGACGAGCAGGCGATCGGCAATCCGGATCGGTTCCACCGGACGCCGGGTGCCAATCCGGAGATGGTAGACGCGCTCATCGGGCGCGGCCGACGCCGTGAGCGTTGCATCGAATTCCAGTGCCGTGGTGCCGTGCTTGGCGGCGCGTGAAGGAATCACCAGTTGACCGGCACGCGCCTCGACCGGCGCCGCCAGCCCGGCCATGGTCGTGATCTCGGGCCAGACCACCATGTCGAGCCCACAGAGCACCCCGCCCGAGACGTCGAGGACCGCGATGGAGCCGTCGTCGTCGCTGAGCTCCACCGTCCCGCTGTACCCGGCTCCGTGGGGCAAAGTGGCGAAGCCACCGCTGAGAATGTCGGTCTCCGCGTCACGACGCCAGGCAAAGACCGGCAGTGGCCCCGGCAAGGCGAGGACGTGCACTTCGAGCGACATCAGGGCGTCGCTGCCGGGGTGAGCTTGGCCATGAACCGCATGAGTCGATCCCCTGCCGCTTCGAGGTCCGCATCGGAGACGCTGTAGGAGAGTCGCACCCAACGGTCGTCGCCAAACGCCAACCCGGGCACGAGCGCGACGCCCTCATCGCGCATGAGTTGTTCGCAGAACGTGGAGCCACACATCCCGGGCGCCAGTCCGTCCACACGAAAGAAGATGTAGAAGGCGCCGTGTGGTTCGACGAACTCCACACCGGGGGCCTGCTCGTGGAAACGCGCCACGAGGTAATCCCGCCGCCGCCGGAACGCCGCCACCATGACGTCGACCTCGGCATCCTCAGCCGGATTGCCGAACGCCTCTACTGCGGCCCACATCGCCGGCTGGTTGGCGCCCGTGGTGGTGTGGCTCTGCAGCGCCGCCATCGCCTTCACCACCTCAGGCGGAGCGTACGCCGCCCCGATGCGCCAACCGGTCATTGCGTAGGCCTTGGACGCGCCGTAGATCACCACGCTGCGGTCGAGCACGTCATCGCCCAGTGCGAACAGCGACGGGGCGGGCCCCGGCCCGTAGTGGATGCGTCGGTAAATCTCGTCGCAGATCAACCAGATGTCGTGCTGTCCCGCCCAGGCAGCGATCTCCGCGAGTTCCGCCTGGGTGTAGACCGCGCCGGTCGGGTTGCACGGCGTGCACAGGATCAACCCGCGCGTCGAGGCATCGCGATGTCGTTCAAGATCGCCGACCGACACCTTGAGTCCCCATTCGGGATCGCCCGGCACCATCACCGGCGTCGCGTGTGCCAAGTGCACAATTTGTGGGTACGAGACCCACGCCGGTGACGGGATCAGCACGCTGTCACCCTGACCGAAGAGGGTGAAACAGGCATTGAAGAGCGACTGCTTCGAGCCGTTGCTCACGATCAGTCGTGCCGGGTCCACCGCGCGGTCACCGCTCATGCGCGACAGCGCCGCGGCCATCGCCTCCCGCAATTCGACCAGCCCGACATTGGGCGCATAGCGCGTCTTGTGCGCGCGAATCGCCGCGATGCCGGCATCGGCTACCATCTCCGGCGTGTCGAAGTCCGGCTCGCCGACCCCGAGATCGAGCACGTTTTCGCCGGCGGCCTTCCGGCGCTTGGCCTCGGTGCTGATCGCCACCGTTTCCGATGCCTTCAGGTGTGCAATGTTGGGGGACGGATGAAACGCCATGCGCAGACGATTCCTGCTGAAGTCGGGAGGGGCGTACGAAAGGGAAACCTTCGCCGCTCCCTACCCTGTGTCAACGGTCACGCGCGATGTCGAGGCGCTTGGCCGCGCCCCGCCAGCCGAGTAGCTTGCTCCCTGTTCGCCAGGACATGTACCAATTGACAATCGAGGGTCGGGTGTCGGATTTCGAATCGTGGGGCTTGGTGCCGGCGGTTGCCGCAGGCATGGCACGACTGGGGTGGCAGCATGACAACGCCACCCTGAAGGAGATGCTCCCGCCCGTGCTGCGGGGGACCAATCTGGTGGCCGTGATGCCACCCGGTCCGGCATGGGCGGGTCCGATCGTCGCAGGACTGCTCGGCGGCCTCGCAACGCGCGCCGATGGTGGCCGTGTCCTGGTCCTCTGCGCCCCAGCCCTCGTCCCCGAATGGGGCGCGCTCTTCGCGACCCTCGCCGAGGGCACCGCGCTCCGCGTCGAGGCGGCCACCGGCCCAGCGCGTGCCGCACGCCGGCTCAAGGCCGACGCGGTCGACATCCTCATCGCCTCACCCGATACCGCCCTCACCCTTCATACCCGCTCGGCCCTCGGCGTCGATCGCATCGCCGCCATCGTCTTTGCCTGGCCTGAGGACTGGGATGCCGACGAGGCCATCGCAGTGCTGCTGCAGGATCTCCCCAAGGATGCCCAGCGTGTCGTCGTGACCGCGCGTGCCGAGCGACTCGACGGCAGCGAGGGTCTGGTGGAGCGCTACGCGCGCAAGGCGATGATCGCCGGCGCCGGGCCGGAGGATCAGGATCGTTCGCAGGCCGGGCCGGTCCGCACGGTTCCATCGGCGTGGTCGAACCGTGCCGCCACGATCGCGGCACTGCTCGAGGCCACCGACCCGCACCGGCTCACGGTTTGGACGGCGGACAGCCGCGACCATGCCCAACTCCAGACCGCCCTCGGCGGAGTGGGCGACGGCCTGGCGATCATGACCAACGCCGTGCCCGCCGGCGGGACCATCGTCTGCTACGATCCCCCCGATCTGGCAACCCTGCGAGCGCTGGTCGCCGCCGGCGACGTGGTCCTGCTCATGCCGCCAGGCACCGAGAGCCACATCGCCCGGATCGCCTCCCCGCGACGACCGATCATCCTCACCTCGGCGGTGACGGCCCTGCAGCGTCGGGACGCAGGACTCCGCGCGAGCATCCTCGGGGCGCTGGACGCCGGACCGGACGCGGCGGCCCTGTACGCCCTCTCTCCGCTGTTTGAACGTTTCGAGCCACAGGCGGTGGCTGCCGCACTCTTTGGCCTCTGGCGTGGCGCTGAAGCGCGGCAGGAGCCGTTGCCGCCGGGGGGCGGGGTCACTGCTGGCCGCAGCGCCACGCCAGTCGGCGGCGTCGCCACCGCCAAGCTGTGGGTGGGAGCGGGCAAGAAGGACGAGGCGACGGTGGGCGATCTGGTCGCGGTGCTGGTGAAGGAGGTCGGAATCGATCGGAGCCTGATCGGCCGGGTGGAGTTGCGTGACACCTTCACACTGGTCGAGGTGCCTGCGGCCGATGCCGATCGCATCGCCGAGCGGCTCACCGGACTCACGATTCGTCGCCGGCGACTCACGGCGCGAGTCGACCGGGGGCCGACGGAACGCCCGGCGGGCGGGATGCGGAGCGGGGGCGGCGGACGGCCTCCCTTCCGGCCGCGAGAGTAGGAGGCTTCGGTCCTGGCGGGGAGGGGGATGTGCTCGCAGCGCTCGCACGAGCGGTCGCGCCGGGGAGAGCTCGAAGGGGTGGAAGGCCGACGGGCCGCCCAGCGGGGCGGCCCGTAGTCCGACTGCGGACTTCCTGCGGTGTTACTTGGCCTTGTTGACGAGATCCTTCAGGCCCTTGCCCGGACGGAACGCCGGAACCTTCGACGCCTTGATCTTGATGGTGGCGCCAGTCTGCGGGTTGCGGCCTTCACGGGCGGCGCGCTTGCGGACTTCGAAGCTGCCGAAACCGGTGAGGTTGATGCTGCCACCCTTCTTCAGCTCCTTGGCCAGAATACCTTCGGTCGAGAAGAACAGGTCCACGATCTCGCCGGCATGCGCCTTTGAGGTATCGAGGGCCTTCGCGACCGCTTCGATCATCTCCATCTTGTTCATGATGAGCTCCTGGGAAATGTTGGGTTGGATCCGATCGCGGGCCGGAGTGGCCCCGACGGCGGAGAATATGGGAGATGCGCTCGAAACAGCGCAAGATGCTTGGACAAATCGGGCACGCGCCGCTGCATCCCGCACGGCTAGCGGATTTCCCGCTGACACCCCCTTGACGAATCGCCAATGACCCTACCTTCCCGAGCTGGACGCATCGAAGTGGTGGCCGGCGTCATGTTCAGCGGCAAGAGCGAAGAGCTCATCCGACGCATCCGTCGCGCCATCATTGCGAAGAAGCAGGTGCGGGTGTTCAAGTCGCATCTCGACGAGCGCTACCACGGCGTCCAGCATGTCTCGAGTCACACCGGCATCACGCTGGAAGCCGCGCCAATAGACCGATCCGACGAGATTCTGCGACGCATCACCGAACCGGAACTCGTCGATCTTGTGGCCGTGGACGAGGTGCAATTTCTCGACGCGGGGATCGTGGAAGTAGCCACGCATCTTGCCGAGCGCGGCGTGCGCGTGGTGCTCGCCGGCACCGACACCGACTTCCGCGGAGAGCCCTTCGGCATGATGGGCCACCTCATGGCCATCGCCGAGGAGGTGACCAAATTGCAGGCCATTTGCGTCATTTGCGGCGACCTCGCCTGCCGCAACCAAAGGCTCGTGGACGGCCGCCCGGCCCGCTGGAACATGCCGGTCGTCATGGTCGGGGGGAGCGAAAACTACGAGGCCCGGTGTCGCCGCTGCTTCCAGGTTCCCCGCCTGGACGAAGACCAAGTCGCCCTGCTGTGACTCGGGTCGTGGGGCTCACTGGCAACGTCGCCGCCGGCAAGTCCACGGTGGCAGGCCTCCTCCGCGGCTGGGGGGCCACCATCGTCGATGCCGACCAGATCGTCCGCGATCTGCAACAGCCCGGACAACCGGTCTTCGAGGCCATTCTGGCACGATTCGGCCCCGGGGTCAGGCGAGCCGACGGGGCACTTGATCGCAACGCCCTGCGTCGCCTGATCACGGCGGACCCCACCGCCAAACGAGATCTCGAGGCCCTGATCCACCCGGAGGTCGTCCGTCGCCAAGACCAGCTCGTGGCCGCCGCCCGGGAGCGCGGTGATCCAGTGGTGGTGGCGGACATCCCGCTGCTGTTCGAGACCATGGATCCCGCGCTGTTCGACGGCGTGATCCTGGTGGATGCGCCAGTGGCATTCCGCCACGCGCGGTTGGTGCATGACCGTCGGCTTTCCCCCGAGGAGGCGTCCGCGCTGATCGCGGTGCAGCAACCGTCGGACGCGAAGCGCCTGCGGGCGACCTGGGTGATCGACAACGACCGCGACCGAGCCACCCTCGCCGCGCGCACCCGCGCGGTCTGGGAGGAGCTCCGCCGCTGACCGCCCTCCTCTGGCGCGACACGGTGCCGCGACCGGGCTGGCAGCAGATGGCGCTCGACCAGACCCTGCTCGAGCGCGCCGCCGCCGACGGCACCACCGTCTTCCGGCTCTACCACTGGAGCGAGGACACCATTTCGTTCGGGGCGAACGAGCCCGCGCTCCGCCACTGGAGCCGTCCGCGCATCGAGGCGGCGGGGACTGCGACGGTGCGCCGCCCCACGGGCGGCCGGGCGGTCTGGCACGCCGCCAGCGACCTGACCTACGGCTGGACCGCGGTGGCCGACCGCATCGGCTCCGCCGCCGTGGCCTACCACCAGATTCATGCACGCTGGGTACAGGCATTCGAACGGCTCGGGGTGGCGGCGACCCTCGCGCCACCTCCGGCACGGCTCCCCGGATTGCGGCGCGGAGCTTGCTTCGAGAATGCAGTCGGGGGAGAGGTTATCGTGCAGGGTGAGAAGCTCATTGGCTCCGCCCAGCTGGTGACCCGGGGTGGCTTGTTGCAACATGGCGAAGTGTCGTTCGGCGATCGTCTCGCACCATTGAATGCCCTGCGACAGGAACCGATCGAGGCGACGCGTCCCGCGCTCTGGCCCTCCCTCCCTCCGGTCGCGGAGCTCGAAACCGCCATCGCCGAGGCGTGGCTCGCGTCGGGAGCCCGCATGGCTCCGGTTGAGTTGACCACGTGGGCGGAACGCGCCAGCGTGCAGCATGTCGGACGGTACCGCGACCCCGTGTGGACGTGGCGCCGGTGACACCTCCCCTTGTTCCAGCCATCGAGGTATCCCGGATGCGTCGCACCCTCCTGATTGTCGCGCTCACCGCCCTGCCCCTCGCTGCCCAAACGCCCAAGGCGGTACCGGGCACCGTGGTGATGGCCGTGGGTCAGGAACCGACCCGACCATTTCCGGTGCTCGGTTCCACGACACAGGCCGACGCCGATGTCGCGGACCAACTCTTTCTGCGGCTGGCGGGGCTCGATGCCTCCCTGCAGACGGTAGGGGACAAGGCGATGCGACCAGAGCTGGCACGCGAGTGGCGGCGAGTCGATTCAGTGACGCTGCTCTTCGAACTCGACTCGCGGGCCAAATGGCACGATGGGCGGCCCGTGGTGGCGGCCGACGTGGTCTTTGCGTGGAAGCTGATGTCGAATCCCACGGTTGGCTTCAACGGACTTGCCACCCTGGAGCCGATCACAGCGGTCGAATCCGCAGGCAATCGATCCGTCCGGGTTCGCTTCAAGCGACCCTTCCCCGAGCAAGTGTACCTCGCCGGCTTCAATTTGCTGCCGCTTCCCTCGCATCTTTTGGCGTCGATGCCAATCGATTCGATCGCTGTGTCCCGCTGGGCACAGATGCCGGTTGGCAACGGCCCCTATCGCTTCGTTCGTCGCGTTCCCGGCGAGTTGGTCGAACTCCGCGCCGATCCAAACTTCTTTTTGGGCAAGCCGGGGATCGCACGCGTGTTGGTGCGCTATGTCTCCGATCCGACGGCGCGCAAAAATCTGCTGCTCAGCGGCGAGACCGATCTGCTGGAGGGTGTGCCCCTCAACAACATCGATGAGCTTCGCGCTCAGCCCCAACTACGGCTCGTGACGGTCGCCAGCAATCTGCTGTTCTACGCCCTCTTCAACAGCCGCAATCCGGCCGATACCGCCGCACCCCATCCGATCTTCGGCGACGTGCGCGTGCGCGAAGCACTCACCCTCGCCCTCGACCGAGTGACGTTGGCCCAAAGCGTTTTCCCGCGAGGGGTCGTGGTGCCCGATGCGGCGCAGTCGCAAATCTGGGGGTGGATGACGCCGCGGGGAATCACGGCGGCGGGGCAAGACATCGTCCGCGCGCGCGCACTCCTCGCCGACGCCGGTTGGCGCGACAGTGACGGCGACGGGATTCTGGATCGTAACGGGCAGCCGCTTCGGATGAGCGTGCTCGTTCCCCCCGGCGTACGCCAAACCATTTCGGTGCCGGCGCAGCAAATGTGGCGCGCTGTAGGCGTGCAAGCCGATCTCGAACAAGTCGACCGCTCCACCTACACCGCGCGGGAGAAGGCTGGACGCTTCGATATCGACCTCGCCGGTGCCAACCAAGACCCGGCTCCCTCGTCGCTAGTGCAGAGTTGGTCCTGCGCCACCGCCGCCGCCCCGGGGACATCCAATGTTGGACACTGGTGCGATCCGGAATTCGACCGTCGGCTGCGCGCGGCCGAGTCCAGCACAAAGCCGCTGGCGGCTTGGGGTGCGGTGCTCTCCCGAATGACGGCGTGGCATCCCGCCATCTTTCTGATGGCCCCAGTCAATGTGATTGCGGTGCACCAACGGCTCACGAATGTGACCATCTGGCCGAGCAAGAGCTGGCGTTCATTGTGGCTCTGGCGCGTCCGCCCCGAGGCCGCCCTTCCGCGCGACCGCTGACGTGCGCGGCTGGCTCGTCCGCCGCGGAGCCGATGGCCTGCTCACGGCGCTGCTGGCGGCGGTGGCGCTGGTGGCGCTGGTGCACGCGCTGCCGGGTGACCCACTCGCCGCGGTGCTGGGCGATCGTGCTGTCACACCGGAGCAGCTCGCAGCCCTCACCGAACGATGGGGCACCAACCGCCCGATGGGTGCCAAGCTGGTGGAATATTTCCGCGCCCTCTCGCATGGCGATCTCGGCTACTCCATGACGCGCGGCGTCCCAGTCACCACCGTCCTGCTCGAACGCCTCGGACCGACGTTGCTCCTCGGTGCCCTCACCCTGCTGATCGATTTCACCCTCGGACTCGCGCTCGGATTGTGGGCCGCGATGCACCCGGGGAGCTGGCGTGCCCGTGCCCTCGGTGCGCTCACCCTCGTCGGCTATGCCGTGCCCTCGTTCGTCGCGGGAATGGTGCTGGTCTGGCTGTTCGGCATCCGTCTTGGGTGGCTCCCGGTGGCGGGACGTTCCGACGTGCTGCTGCCGATCGACGCCAGCGCGTGGAGCGTCCTCGTCGATCGCATCCGTCATCTCATCCTACCACTCGCGACCATGGTGCTCGCCACCATCGCCGTGCCGATCCGGCAGCAGCGCGCGGCGGTACAGGGCATCGTCAATGCGCCCTGGGTGCAGGCGGCTCGCGCACGCGGTGTCTCACCCGCTCGGATCGCCTGGCGGCATTGCTGGCGACCCGCGCTCACGCCAATCGTGACACTGTTCGGCCTCTGGCTCCCGATGCTGGTGGCGGGCGCGGTCTTCATTGAGGGGTTGTTCGCTTGGCCCGGGCTGGGCGCGCTGATCGCCGAAGCCACCGCGGCGCACGACGTGCCGCTGGTGGTCGGCGCGGGGCTGCTCCTGGTCGTGGCAGTGCAACTCGGTTCTCTGCTCGCGGACCTGCTCTATCGCGTGGTGGACCCGGTGCAGCGCAGCACATGACTACGTCGACGCGTGCCGGTTTCGCCCTGCTGTCGATCCTCGCCCTCATTGCCGTCCTGGGACCGCTGCTTGCGGGAAGCCCCTATGCACAAGGGAATCTCCTCACCGAGGCATTGCACGCGCCCTCGGCGGCGCACTGGCTCGGCACCGATCAATTCGCACGCGACGTGCTGGCCCGGTTCGCCTGGGGCGCGCGGAACTCGCTCGGCATCGCGGCCATCGCCGTCATGGTGGCGACGGCCATCGGCTCACTCCTGGGGCTGCTGGCGGGAAGCACCGAGGGCGTCGTCAGCGGCATGTTGCGACGACTCATCGATGTCGGCCTCGCCCTGCCGCGCGTCATCGTCCTGCTGGTGCTGATCGCGGCCACCGGCCGACTCTCGACCCCGGTACTTGCCGTCGTCATCGGCCTCACCGGGTGGCCGGGCATGGCACGCCTCGTCCGCGGCGAGACCCTTCGGCTGCGGCACGCGCCCTATGTGCTCGCGGCACGGGCCCTCGGCGCGCGACCGGCACGGGTGCTGCTGCGCGACATCTTCCCGGGAACCCTCGCCCCGATGTTGGTGGCGGCGACCCTCGGCGTCGCCGACGCCATCCTGCTTGAGGCGGGACTCTCGTTCCTCGGGCTCGGCCTCCCGCTCCCCGAGCCCTCATGGGGCGGCATGTTGCTCGATGCGCGCGAATATCTGGGGCGGGCGCCCTGGTTGCTGTTCTTTCCTGCCGCAGGGTTGGTCCTCGCGACCTCGACCGCCACATTGCTCGGCGAGACCCTGCGCCGCTCCCTCCAGCCCGACAGCCGATGACGACCCTGCTCGAAGTCGACCACCTGCAGATCGCGTTCCCACGTCGGGACGGCGCAGCCATCGTGCCGGTGGATGACGTGAGTTTCCATGTGGCGGAAGGAGAACTCGTCGCGCTCGTCGGGGAATCGGGTTGCGGCAAGACGCTCACCGGACTCGCGATTCCGCGGCTCCTGCCTGCCAACGCCACGCTGGGTAAACGCACCCGTATCCGCTTCGCCGGCAGTGACCTCGCCGGCGCCAGCGAGCCCGAGCTCCGCGCCGTGCGCGGCCGCCGGATCGCGATGGTGTTCCAGGACCCGATGTCGTCGCTCAATCCGGTCATGCGCATCGGCGCGCAGATCAGCGAAGCGATTACAGCCCACGCCAAAATCGGCGCGAGTCAGGCCCGCGCGCGCGCCGTGGCGCTGCTCACCGAAGTCGGCATCGCCGACCCGGCCACCCGTGTCGATGCCTATCCGCACCAACTCAGCGGTGGCATGCGCCAGCGTGTCATGCTCGCCATTGCCTTGGCCGGGGAACCCGACCTGCTGATTGCCGATGAACCGACCACCGCGCTCGACGTCACGGTTCAGGCCCAGATGCTCGAGCTGCTCGACGCGCTTCGTCGCGCCCGAGGCATGGCGGTGCTCCTGATTACCCACGACCTCGGGATCGTCGCGGGTCGCGCCGATCGTGTGCTGGTGATGTACGCCGGCCGGGTCGTCGAGAGCGCACCAACTGCGGCACTCTTCGCGGCGCCGGCCCACCCGTATACCCGCGGACTGTTCGCGTCGATTCCACGCCTCGAGGCGACAGCGGCGCGACTCACCCCGATTCCGGGTACGGTCCCCCCGCCCGATCAATGGCCCAGCGGATGCCGATTCCACCCGCGCTGCCCGCTCGCGATCGCCAAGTGCAGCACCGCGCAACCGCCACTCGAGGCACTCACGCCTGGTCATGACGTCGCCTGCTGGGTTGCGACCGGAGCCGTCGAATGACCACCCCGTTGCTGTCGGTCGAAGGCCTCGTGAAGCACTATCACAGCGGGGGTTTCCTCTCGCGCAGCACACCGCCGGTCAAAGCGGTCGATGGCGTCTCCTTCAGCATCGCTCCGGGCGAGACGCTGGGGCTGGTGGGCGAGTCGGGGAGCGGCAAGAGCACGGTGGGACGCGCGGTGCTGCGTCTCGAGCCACCCACGGCCGGCGTCGTGCGCTTCGAGGGCCACGACCTCGCCTCGCTCGACCCTGCCACCATGCGTGCCACCCGGCGTCGCATGCAGATCGTCTTTCAGGACCCGCTCGGTGCCTTGAACCCGCGCCGCACGATCGGCGATTCCGTCGCGGAGGGGTTGGTGATCCACCGCCTGGCCACCAAGGCGGAACTGCCCGATCGGGTGGCGCAACTGCTCGCCGAGGTCGGACTCGACGCTTCGTACGCCTCGCGCTACCCGCATGAGTTCTCCGGCGGCCAACGCCAGCGCGTCGGCATCGCGCGTGCGCTGGCGGTGGAGCCGCGGTTCGTGGTGTGCGACGAACCGGTCTCCGCCCTCGACGTCTCCGTGCAGGCGCAGGTGCTGAACCTGCTGCTCGACCTGCGCGATCGTCGCCAACTCGCCTACCTGTTCATCGCCCACGACCTCGCGGTGGTCCAGCAGGTCGCCCACCGAATCGCGGTGATGTACCTCGGCACCATCGTCGAGGTCGGCCCCGCGCGCTCGGTGATCAGCACGCCGAGGCATCCCTATACCCAAGCCCTGGTGTCGGCGGTGCCTGATCCCGACCCGACCAGCGGACGCAGCCGGATCGTCCTGGAGGGCGAACCGCCGTCGCCCGCGGCCCCGCCACCCGGCTGTCCCTTCGCCCCGCGCTGCTTCCACCCGCAGCGCGACGGTCGTTGCAACTCCGAGCGCCCCCAGCTCCGTACGATCGGAGACCGAGAGGTCGCTTGTCACTATGCTGATTCCTGAGGAGATCACCCCGATGCGCGTACGTCCGCTCCCGCTGACCCTGCTACTGTCCGCCCTGCTCGCGATACCCGCCTCGGCCCAGCTGCGTCCGATTGCGCAAGGCAACAAGGGCGCAGCGATCCACTACGAGATCGCCTTCCCCAATGCCGTGCATCACGAGGCCGAAGTCACCGCGACCTTTAGCGCGCTTCCGGCCGGTACCCTGCATGCCCGCATGGCCCGCTCCTCCACTGGGCGATATGCCCTGCACGAGTACGCCAAGAACGTGTATGACGTCAAGGCGGTCGACTCCAAGGGCCGCGCGCTGCGCGTCACCCGGCCCGACCCCTACGGTTGGGACGTGAGCGGTCACGACGGCACGGTCACGCTGCGCTACACCCTCTTCGCGAATCGCGCCGATGGCACCTATTCCGGTTTCGATCTGGTGCAAGCGCATATCCAACCGCAGGGCACCTTCATGTATGCCCGCGGCCTCGAGGCGCGTCCAATCACGCTCCGGATCCACAAGCCCGATCCAAGCTGGACGGTGGCCACGCAGCTGGTGGGCGACACGCAGGGCGAGACCTTCACCGCGCCCGGCATGCAGTACTTCTTTGATTCGCCGACGCATCTCGGCGCCATCCAGTGGCGGCAATGGCAGGAGACGAGCGGCGGCCGAACCCAGACCATCCGCGTCGCGGTCGACGACCCCGCTCCCGCTTCGTCCATCGATACCTACGCCGAGGGCGCAGCGAAGATCGTGCGCGAAGCGGCGGCAGTTTTTGGTGAACTCCCCGCGTTCGACTACGGCAGCTACACCTTTGTGGGCTGCTATCGACCCAGCTGCAGCGGCGACGGCATGGAGCACCGCAACTCCACCAGCGTGACCAGCAGCAACAGCATGGGCGACAACGGCAACGGGCCGCTCGGCACGGTCTCCCACGAGTTCTTCCATACCTGGAACGTCAAGCGCATTCGCCCCGCCACCCTTGAACCGTTCGATTACGACCGCGCCAACATGTCGGACGCGCTCTGGATCGCCGAGGGATTCACGCAGTACTACGGGCCGTTGGTGATGACGCGCGCGGGGCTGCTCCCGGTCGCCAACTTCCCGCGCGGGCTCGGCGGCACCATCAACAACATCACCAACTCCCCCGGTCGCCGAATCTTCGGCCCGATCCAGATGAGCCAGCAGGCGGTCTTCCAGGATGCCGGCGTGTCGATCGACCAGCAGAACACCGCCAATAACTTCATCTCGTACTACACCTACGGCGCGGGTATCGCGCTGGCGCTTGATCTTTCGCTTCGCGCGCACGGCAAGTCGCTCGATGACTACATGCGCGCGCTCTGGCTCCACCAGGGCAAGCCCGAGATCGCCTACACCCTCACCGATGCCCGCCGGATCCTCGGCGGCGTGGCGGGCGACACCGCCTGGGCCAACACCTTCTGGGCTCGCTATGTCGACGGGCACGAGCTTCCCGACTACAACGCACTGCTGGAACCCGCGGGCATGCTGGTGCGACTGTCGCAACCGGACGCTCCCTGGATCGGGTTCCCGGTTGGTGGTGGTGGTGGCGGGCGCGGCGGGCGCGGGACGCAAGGCGCACCGCCAGCCGGCTCCGGCTACACCATCGCGTCGTCGGTGCTCATTGGCACGCCCGTGTACGCCGCCGGACTCGAGACGGGCGACCGCATCCTCTCTGTTGATGGCAAGGACATCTCGGCCGACTCCGTCCTCGCATCTGCCATCGCAGGCCACAAGGTGGGAGAACGGATGACGGTGAGCTTCGAGGGACGCGCCGGTCGCCGCGATGCCGTCCTCACCGTTGCCACGAATCCCGCCGTGCAAGTGGTGACCTTCGAGGACGCCGGTCGCACGCCGAGTGCCGCACAGCTGGCGTTCCGCACGGCATGGCTGAGCAGCAAGGTCAAGCCCTGAACGCCGGCCAACGACCGCTCCATCTGATCGACGCGTTCGCCGCCGGGCCCTTTACGGGCAACCCGGCGGCGATCGTGCTGCTCGCTGAACCGGCCGACCCGCAGTGGATGCAGCAGCTCGCCATGGAGATGAATCAGGCGGAGACCGCGTATCTGGTGCCACGCGACGACGGCTATGCGCTGCGCTGGTTCACGCCCGCGGCCGAGGTCGACCTCTGTGGTCACGCCACGCTCGCCGCGGCACATTTTCTCTGGGAGGGTGGTCACCTCGCACTGGACGCGGAGGCGAGATTTCACACTCGCAGCGGGCTGCTGACCGCGTCACGGGATGCGGACGGCTGGATCATGATCGACCTCCCCGCGATCCGGTCGGCGTTGATCCCCGCGCCTCCCACGCTGGCGCAGGCGCTCGGCGTGACCCCGCGCAGTGTGCTGCTCGGCGACTTCGACCTGCTCTGTGTAGTGGAAAGCGCGCGGGCGGTGAGAGACTTGAAGCCCGACCAGCGACTCTTGGCCACCCTCGATGTGCGTGGCATCATCGTCACCGCGGCGGGCGACACCCCGGACATCGATTTCGTCTCGCGCTGCTTCTTCCCCCGGCTGGGAATTCCCGAGGATCCAGTAACCGGCTCGGCGCACTGCGCGTTGGCGCCGTATTGGGAGGATGTCCTGGGCACCAGCACGCTCGTCGCGCGGCAGGCCTCACCGCGAGGCGGCACCCTCCGCTGCACGGTCACGTCGAGTCGGGTGCAGCTCTCCGGTCTCGCCGTCACCACACTGCGCGGTCTGCTCGCCGTCTAGTTGCCGATGCGCTCGACCTCAAATGTCTGCAGGCGCGGCATCGAGCGACCCCGAATCCAGCGCACCGTCGCACCGTCCGGACCCGGCTCCTCCCATTTCACGACCGTACGATCGTCGGCGTCCACCCAGTAGCGTCGCAGGACCCCGTCGATGTCGCCTTCGACCACCCAAGTCGCCCGCAACGACCCGTTGTCGCCCGGCATGAAGACTTTCTGGGCCACACGGAAGCGGAGCCAGTGCAACTCCGTGGGCCGCCGAGTGAGGACCAGCGGCAGGGCGCCGTTGTAGTTCTCGCTCAGCGGCATGGTCGCCATCACCAGCTCGATACCCGGCTCTGCATAGGGTTCCGCGTCGAGCAGGATCCGCGCGCGCGACCGCCGCCCCTTGGACGTGATCCGTTCGGTCACCACCGACCGCCGATTGAAGTACTGGCGGATCTGCACGTCGCTGAACGAACCCCACGTGGCGATCGGCTTCAGCGTCCAGCGATCGAGCCAGATACTGTCGGACCGATCGAGGACCGCCTGCCCGGAACGCTGGCGCGTGAGCAGCCAGGCCTGCTGCCCGCCCACCATTACCGTGTCGAGCTGGAAGGCGGCTTCCCCGAGTTGGGCAGGGGGGTCGCCGACGATACTCACGGCCCGTTCCGAGACCGTGAGCATCTTGAGCTTCGCCCCATCAGGACGGGGAGCGAAGCCATAGAAGCCATAGTTCGGCAGCTCGAGCCCCACCGCCGAACAACCGGCCAGCACGGGGAGGAGGGCGACAGCCTGAATGGTGCGACGCAGCAGGCGCCGGAATGGGAGCATGACGGTCGGGGCACGGGTGAGGACAACGGGCGAATGGGTGCCCGAGGGCCCCTGGAACGCGCACAAGTTAGCTATACGCGCCAGACCCCGGCAAAGGTTGCGGGGTCACTTCTCGCGGTGTGCTTAACCCTCGTGACCGGCATCCGTCTCCAGAGCATGACCAGACACCTCCTCGCCGCGGCGACTCTCGCCCTGTTCGTCAAAGCGCCCGCCGCCGCGCAGACCGCGCTGACCCCCACCGATTCAGCCCGTCACGTCCTCAACCGGCTTGCCTATGGCGCATCGCCGGGCGAGGTCGCGGCCGTCGCCAAGGAGGGAGTGCAGCATTGGATCGATCGCGAGCTCGCGTACCGCGACCCCCAGGACCCGGCCCTCCGCCCGCGAGAGGCGGCCTTCGCGGTGCTGACCACACCGGTCCGCGACATGGTGGCGATGCACACCGACCAGATCGCCAAGGCCCTCAAGGCGCAGGCCGGTGGCGCCGATTCGATGCGCGCCGCCATGTCCCAGGCAGAGCTCCGGACGCAACGCGCGACCGGCGGGAAGAAGGAATTGCGCGACCTCAACGCCGACCTCGTGAGCGTCACGCTCCTGCGAGCAGTCGATTCCGATCGTCAGCTGGCCGAGGTGCTCGCCGACTTCTGGACCAACCATTTCAACGTGTTCATCGGCAAGGGCTTCGATCGTGCCTACTTCGCCGACTATCTCGAACACACCATCCGCCCCAATGTCTTCGCACGCTTCGGCGACCTGTTGCTGGCCACGGCCAAGAGTCCGGCCATGCTGTTCTACCTCGACAACGTCGAGAGCGTTGCCGCTGGGACCGACATGCTCGCGGTTGCCACGGGCGGACGAAGCGCCCGCGCTCCCGCGGCCTCGCGCGGCAGCATGTTCAATGGTCGTCAGCGTCGCCAGCCCCTCCCCCGTGCAGGACAGGCGGGCGCGCGTCAGGTGGACCCGAGCGTCATGGAACGCATCCGCCAGCGCATGCCGAAGGGGATCAATGAGAACTACGCCCGCGAGCTCATGGAACTCCACACCTTGGGCGTCGACGGGGGCTACACCCAGGCCGACGTCGGCAATGTGGCACGGATCCTCACCGGCTGGGGCATGGACCGACGCAGCAATTACGAGTTCCGCTTCCTGGCGGCCGCGCACGATCGCGGCGCCAAGTCGGTGCTCGGGGTGGATTTCCCGGCGGGCCACGGGGAGGACGAAGGCATTCGCCTGTTGCAGCTGCTGGCCGATCAGCCTGCCACGATGCACCACATCAGCGCCCAGCTGTGCGCACGCTTTGTGGCCGATGACCCACCCGATGGCTGCGTCGATGATGCGGTGCGCGCGTGGAAGCGAACCAACGGCGACATCCGCGAGGTGATGCGCGCGATCATCGCGTCGCCCGATTTCTGGACGGGGGCCAACGTCCAGAGCAAGGTCAAGACGCCGTTGGAATTCGTGGTGAGTGCGGTGCGTGCGGTCGGCGGCGAGACCGACAGCACACCCCGGTTGGCGCAGCAACTGTCGCGACTCGGTCAGCCGCTCTTCCAGATGACCACGCCGAACGGCTACCCCGAAGCGCAGATGGACTGGGTCAACAGCGGTGCCCTGTTGGCGCGCATGAACTTCGCGGTGGCGCTGGCGTCTGGACGGCTGCCCGGGGTCCGCGTCGACCTCGATCGGATCCTGCCCGCGACGGCGGACCACGCGGCGCTGGTGGAGGCGGTCGACGCCACCTTCCTCAATGGCCAGATGTCCGCCCACACGCGGGAGACCATCCTCCGCGAGCTCGGTGACATCGGCAACCCCCGAGAGGCCCGCGCGCTCGCGGTAGGATTGGCGCTGGGCGGTCCCGAATTCCAGAGACAATGATGCCCATCTCCCGACGCGCCTTCATTCAGGCCGGCAGCCTCGCCATGGTCTCCCTTGGCGCCGACCCGCTCTTCCTCGACCGCGCCGCCTATGCCCTCGGCGACCTGCGCCGTGGCCTCGCCGGCAAGAAGACGCTGGTCTGCCTCTTTCAGCGCGGCGCCGTGGACGGCCTCTCGATGATCGTCCCCGCCGGCGACCAATGGTACTGGCAGGAGCGTCAACGGATTGCCCTGCCCCGCGAACAGCTCATCTCACTCGATGGGATGTTTGCCCTGCACCCGCGCCTTGCCGCGCTCAAGCCGCTCTGGGAGCAACGCGCACTCGCCATCGTGCACGCGGTGGGATCGCCGTCGACCACCCGGTCGCACTTCGATGCCCAGGACTACATGGAAAGCGGCACGCCCGACCGGAAAAGCACGCCCGATGGCTGGGCCAACCGCTACTGCTCCCACGCCCGCGAGCACACCGAGACGCCGTTTCGCGCGGTGGCCTTCGGCCCTCAGTTGCCGCGTACCCTGGCGGGCAGCGCCCCCGCGCTGGCCATCGACGACCTGCGCACCTTCGGCATGCGCGCCTCTCGCGCCGAGGGCGAGCAGCGGCTCACCCGTGCCTTCGAATCACTGTACGAGGGCGCGGCGACCGGACTGGTGGCCTCATCCTCGGCGGAAGGGTTCGAGGCCATCAAGATGCTCAAAGCGGCCAACCCCACCGGTCTGGCACCGGCCAACGGGGCCCAGTACCCACGCGGCAAGCTCGGCCAATCCATGCAGCAGATCGCGCAGCTCATCAAAGCCGACCTCGGCATGCAGGTGGCGTTTGCCGATGTCGGCGGCTGGGATACCCACGTGAATCAGGGTGCCGATCAGGGCCAGCTCGCCACCCGGCTCGACGAACTCGGCGGTGCCCTCGGCGCCTTCACGGCCGACCTCGGTGAGAAGATGCGCGATGTGGTCGTGGTCACGATGAGCGAGTTCGGTCGGACGGTGAAGGAGAATGGTACCGGCGGCACCGATCATGGCCATGGCACCGCGATGATGGTCATCGGCGGCGACGTGCGCGGCGGCAAGGTATATGGTCGCTGGCCGACGCTCGCCCCCGAGGCGCGCTACGAGGGCCGTGACCTCGCCGTCACGACGGATTTCCGGGCCGTGTTTGGCGAGGTGCTGACCGGTCACCTCGGCGGCGCCGATCTGGCGGCGGTCTTCCCCGGCTTCGAGGGAACCGGTGGGGTGGGATTGTTTGGCTGAGTGACAGCGGCAACTCACCGGGGGTGACTGACATCGGCCGCGAGGCGAGGTAGCTTTGAGGATCCCTTCCACCCCGGATCCCTCTCGTGAAGTTGCTTCGTGCCGTGGCCATCGGTGCCGCGTTCGCTTTGGGCACCGCTCCGCTCGGCGCCCAAGGACTCCCCCCCGCGCTTGATCCGCGACTCGACTCGATCGGACGGGCCCCCCGCCCCGCCCAGATCGAGCGCGACGTCCGCGCCCTCGCCAGCTTCGGCACCCGCAACACCTTCTCCGATACCCTTTCGCCCACGCGCGGCATCGGCGCGGCACGGCGCTGGCTCTTTGCCGAATTTCGGCGCATCAGTGCCGCCTGCGGCGACTGCCTCGAGGTCCGCTACCAGCAATCTGTGGTGAAAGGTCAGGGTAGTGGCCCGCGCGCCACGCCCGAGGTGAACGTGGTGAACGTGATCGCGATCCAGCGCGGCAGCGTCGACCCGACCCACGTGGTGCTGATGTCGGGTGACATCGACTCGCGCAACAGCAACGGCAATGATGGCATCAAGGACGCGCCCGGGGCCAACGACAATGCCAGCGGCATGGCGGGTGTGCTCGAGGCAGCGCGTACGCTGACCCACTACACCTTCGGCAAGACGATCATCTACACCGGATTGAGCGGTGAAGAGCAGGGACTCTGGGGTGGGACTTCCCTGGCCAAGGAAGTTCGGGACAGCGCATGGGTCGTCGAGGCCGTGCTCAACAACGACATGATCGGCAACGTCTCCGGGATCAATGGCGAAGTCGATAACCGATCGTTCCGGATCTTCTCGGAGCCGGTCTCGGCCATCGAAAGCGACGAGGAACGCCGGGCACGCCGCAGCTATGGTGGAGAAGTCGACGGTCCGTCTCGGCAGCTCGCGCGCTACATCGAGCGGCTCGTGCGCAGCTACCTCCCGGAGCTGGAACCCCGGATGATCTACCGGCTCGACCGGTTCGGACGCGGCGGCCACCACCGCCCGTTCAACGACCTCGGGATGCCGGGCGTCCGCATCATGGAAAGCCACGAGCACTACGATCGGCAGCATCAGGACCTGCGCACTGAAAATGGCCGGGAGTTCGGCGATGTGGTGGCGGGAGTCAATGTTGACTACGCTGCGCGGCTCACCGGCGTGAACGCCTTGGTGCTCGCCTCGCTCGCCTGGGCCCCTGCCCCGCCGAGCAAGGTGCGCCTCCAGGGCGCGGTCTCGGCGTCGACGACCGTCTCGTGGACCCCGGCAACCGGCCTCCCGCCGCTCGGCTACAAGGTCTACTGGCGGGACACCACCGCGCCGCAGTGGCAGTATTGGCGCTGGGTGCCGGCCGGAGCGACCTCGCTGCTGCTGCAAGGTGTCATCATTGATGACTTTGACTTCGGCGTGGCCGCGGTCGGCCCCAAGGGGAATGAGTCCGTGATCCAGTTCCCCACCTTCGTGCGCTGAAGGAAGTGGCGGGGCACAACATGACAACATTCCTCGGTGACCACTGTGAGTCTTAAGCCGACATTTCGACCCCTGCTCGCGATCCTTCTGGTCACCGCTGCCTGCGGCCACAGCGAGAGCTACACCGCGACCGGCCCGGAAGCGGCGAGCGGGCCCTTTGTCATCGGAACTCCGACCCGGCTGACCTACGCGAGCGGGATGGACCTGCTCAGCGGTTTTTCGCCCGATGGGAAGACCCTGCTCTACTCCTTTCAAGACCGATTCCTCCCCCCACCGGCGGTTCCGGCGCGACCGGATTTCGATCGCTGCATCGGACTCCTGCCTGCGGGTGGCGGCACGCGCCAGGAGATCTGTCGGGCCGATTTCGCGGGCGATGCCACCACCGATGCCTTCGAACATGCGGCGTTGGGGACTGACGGGGCCCTCCTCTACGGCGCCTATTCCTCCGGGATTCGGGCGCCGTTGGTCAGCCAGGGCTCCCTGCGTTTGGCGACGTTGGCCGCTCCCTGGCCGGGGCGTGTGCTCCTGACGACACCTACTGTCATCGGAGGCTTCTCGTTCGACCACTTCGGCACGCCACGCTGGCTCTCGACCAGCACTTTTTATGTGCCGGTCCACGACCAGTCCCTCGTCGGCAGCCCGGACAACGAGGTGAAGGTCGACACCATCGCGTTCGGGATAGGGATCCTGCGAGGTGACCTGACGGCGAATGGTGTGGTCTTCACGGCAGTGGCCGGAAGCGACAGCGCCAGTGGGTTCGACTTTTCGGCCGGGCGAGATTCACTCTACCTGACGCGATTCAATGACCCCACCCTCTACCGGATCCCGATTACGGGAGGGGTCAGGCAGGTGGTCTATACCAGCCCTCCCGTGAGCGGACCAACGATCCTGCGGGACCCGGTACGGGTCGGAAACCGAATCGCTGCGGTACGGCACAATTACCAGCGTCTCGACCAGTTCAGGTACCCGGACCCGCCGGTAGGCCTCGGGCCGGATGCTGCCATCATCGTGATTGACCCGTCGCTCGGTACCGCCAGCACCCTGGTCGCGGCACCCGGACGATTCAGAGTGCAGGGCTCGCTCGCAGCCTTCGGCGCCCTGGCAGCATCGCCTGATGGCTGTCGCCTGGTGGTCGAACACAGAATCGTGCAGGAGTTCACCTTCACTACCGATCTGTACTCCTACTGCCTCGGCCCAGCGGGCCAGTGCATCTGCTCCTGATCCTCCCATGCCCCGGGTCGCGGAGACGCGATTCCGGTGCGATCTTGCGAGTTCACCCCCGACGCTAGGTTTCCATGCCCAAGCGAAATTGCGCACACGCGGCCGTGGTCAGTCTCGCCATGACCCTCATGGCCTGCGGACACAGCGAACCGTTCGCCTCATCAAGCGTCGACCAGCAAGGGCCGTACAACACCGCGGCCATGTTGCGATTGACCTTCAACGGCGACGCCGACTATGGCGCGACCTGGACGGCGGACGGCAAGGGGATCCTCTACACCTTTGGCGACCCGGGCCGCGCCGACCATGATCGCTGTCTCGCCATGCTGCCGGGTGGCGGCGGCACCCGGCTCTTCACCCTCTGCGACAATCGGCCCGGTCATGCCGACTCGGCCGAGACCATGGCATCCGGCGCGCTCTCGACCGACGGCAAGCTGCTCTACCTCGTCGGTGCCTCGAAGCCACTCGATCAGGTGCCCGTGCGCGTGACGCTCTTCCTCGCCGACACGGTCGCGCCCCTGTCGCGTCAAACGCTGTTGTCGCTGCCGGTCCAGTTGGGTGGAGGACTCGCACCAAACTGGCTCGGCGACATTACTTGGGTCGGCAGCGACCAGTTCATCGCCATGGCGCAAGAGATCACCGTGAGGCCGCCCTGCCCGTGCGCGCTGCGGGATACCGTCTTCAACCAGCTCGCCGTCGTGCGCGGCACGATCACGTCGAGTGGAGCCACGCTGCAGACGATGGCCGGAACCGAAGGCGCGAGCAGCTTCACACTGGCGGACAATGGCGGGAGTATCATCTTCGCCAAGGACCTCACGATCTCGAAGATGCCGGTCGCCGGCGGGGCGATCACCTCGATCGTGACGCTCCTGCCCGGAATTGATAAGCGCATCGAGGATGTCAGCTGCCGCGCCACGCGCTGCGTGGCCAATGTCTACGAGCAGGTCCTCAGTCCGCTGGGCGGCCCGAAGCCGGTCTACCAGCTCTTCCAGTTCTCCTCCGCCGGCGGCGCGGCCACTCTGGTGACCTCGACCGAAGGCATCTGGACGGCGGTGCGAGTGTCCCCCACCAATGGGGACGTGCTCGTGCGCGTCGGTTCGTTGAAGACCGGGGATCTCTACCTCTTCCGGAACCTCCTGCCGTGAAGGCCACCATGACAGCTGCGTACATCCCCCCCGAGTCGCGAGGCCGCATGCGCGTACCCGCCCTGTTCGTCGCGCTGGTCACACTGACCGCCACAGCCGCCTCCGCCCAGGGGGTCGGTGGCATTGTCGGTACCGTGGTCGATGCCGCGACCAACCGCGCCCTCGGGGGCGTCGAGATCCGGATCGACGGCGGCCGTCGGCTCACGGCCACCGACACCGCCGGCAACTACCGGATTCGCGGGATGACCGTCGGAAGTCACCGGATCGACGCGATCATCCCCGGCTATCGCCCGGCCCGGCGCGACAGCATCGTGGTGCGCTCCGATGAATTCACCCGCGCCGACATCCGCATGGCGCCGGTCGCGGTGCAACTCGCCGACTTGAAGGCCGTGGGCGTCCAGGACCCGGTGCTCGATCCGCTCGCGACCTCCACGGCCCAGCGCATCACCGAGGCCGACCTGCGTCGCCTGCCGGTGTCGTCGCTGGAAGACGCCCTTTCGTTGCAGGCGGGCGTCGTGGGCGAGAGCTACCGCGGCGGCCGAGTGGGGCAGCAGTCGTTCCTGCTCGACGGCTTCGGCGTCAAGAACCAACTCGATGCCTCGACCGGTGGCCCCGGCATCCGTATCCCACCCGACATCATCACCGAAGCCACCCTGATCACCAACGGCTTCTCGGCGCGCTATGGTCAGGCGCTCTCCGGCATCATCAACGTGATCACGCGCGACGGCGGCAGCCACTGGCAGGGCCGCACCGCCTATGAAACCGATCGTCCGCTCAGCGGCGCCGGTGACCTGGGACTCGATCGGGTCGTGCTGCAGGCCGACGGACCGGTGGTCGGCAAGGTGACGGCCGTCGCGATCGTGGATCTGCAGGGACGGTTGGATGCCGACCCCGCGAACGCGCCCGCGCCGACCGACCCCCGGGATCCCCGCTCGGCCAAGCCCGCGCCGCTGCCGCACAACAGCGGCGAGACCTACACCGTGGGCGGCAAGCTGACCATCCCGATGGGTCAACGGATGGTCTCGCGCTTCTTCGCGCTCGGGACCACCGAGCAACGCTACCTCTACGACCAGCAGTACAAGTACAACCCCGACTTTGCCCCGGGCCGGCGCGTCGATGGCACGCTCATGACCGGGCACCTGCAGGTCCTGCCGGGTGCCAACTCCGTTCGCCCGCTGGTCGGGGACATCCGGATCGGCTATTTCGCGAAAGAGTTCGTGCGCGGCGCCGTGGCGGCACCCGACTACAAGTTCGGCGCCTTCACCGGCAAGCGACTCCGCATTCAAGACGAGGAGCTCGCACGACGACAGGACACGGTTGCCGCACGGAGCGCGCTCCCCGGCTTCGAGGCGCCGTCGTTCTCGGGGGACACCCCCTACGGCGTGCAGGCGTTCTTCCTTTCCG
Organism: Gemmatimonadota bacterium; assembly: GCA_040002895.1. GTDB lineage: Bacteria > Gemmatimonadota > Gemmatimonadetes > Gemmatimonadales > GWC2-71-9 > Palsa-1233. Next base: position 50,429 of record JBDUDP010000005.1, on the reverse strand, counting down.
GCGCATCGCAGGGGGAGATTGCGTGGAACCGCTTCACGGAACTGCGCAGTCAAGTCGACATGACCCTCAGCATGGGCGAGCACACCGAGGTCTACTTCGGCGGCCTGGCGGCATCGCAGAACGTCAAGACCTTCCAACGGGTGCAGGCCTATCGGCCAGTCGGCGGAACCACTCCGCCCGCGACGGCCTCGAACTTCAAGCCGATCCTCACCGGGGCGTACCTCGAGGCCCAGGCGCGCACCAGCGACCTCGCGTTCACCGCCGGGATCCGCTATGACGGCTTCGACCCCGGCAGCGCGCTCGCGAGCCAGAACAAGACCCTCGGCGCCCGGAGTTCAATCAATCCGCGCATCGCCGTGTCGACGGTGCTCAAGAATGCCACCGTGGTTGCGAGCATCGGCCGCTTCTCGCAGGCACCTGACCTCCAGTTTCTTGTCGATGCGGCATTCGACGACACAACGCGCACTGGCCGTTTTCGCCAGGGCAACCCGAACCTCGGCTTCGAATCGGCCACCCAATTCGAGTTGAGCGGCCGGATCCGGGTGCGTGAGCACAGCTCGCTGCGGATCAACATCTACACCAAGATGCTCGACGGCCTCGTGGCCACCGCCCCGATCGGTGTGAATCCCGACTCGTCGGTGTTCGTGAATGCCGACGTCGGCAACGTCATCGGCGGCGAGTTCATCTTCGAGCGGGAACGCCATAACGGCTGGGGCGCACGCCTCGCGGCCGTGGTCCAGCGCGCGGAGGCCACGGTGACGGACGCGTTCGAACTGCGGCGCCTCGGTGGCATCGACCCCAACACGGGCGATACCCTCGCGGCGCCGGCACGCGCCTCCTTCCCGCTCGACTATGACCGGCGCATCTCCCTCATCGCCACGATCGACGGCGAATTGAGCCGCTCCTTCGGACCGCGGATCTTTGGGGTGCGTCCGTTCGGGTCGATCCTTGGCGCGGCCGTGCTGCGCTACGGCTCCGGCCTCCCCTATTCCCGGACGGACAGCACCGGGCGGAACCTCGCGGCCGAACCGAACGGTTCACGGCTACCGTCGCAATACACGCTCGACATGCTCTTTCGTCGTCCGGTCAAGTTCGGGTCGATGGTCGGTGGCCTCTACATCGACGCGCGCAATGTCCTCAACACCCGAAACCAGACATCGGTGCGCCGAGACACCGGGAACCCCTACGCGTCCGAGACCACCATCACGCGGCTGGCGACCCAAGCGTACAACGCCAATCCGAATCCGATTCCGTACGAATCGAATCGCTACCGTCGCTCCGCCGATCTCAACGGCGACGGCATGATCGCCGGCCAGAATGAGCTGCTGCCGCTCTACGTGGCGGCGGCGCGTGACTATACTCAACCGCTGTTCGTCTACGGCCCGCCTCGACTCCTGCGCTTCGGCATCGAGGTGCTCTTCTGACGGCCACCCGCCCTTTATCCGGAGTGCACATGGACGTGCTGTATCTGATGGTCGGTCTGGGAGCGGGAGTGCTCTCGGGACTCTTCGGCATCGGCGGGGGCGTGGTGATCGTGGCGGCACTGGTCTCGATGGGTCGGATGCCGGTGCACACGGCCACCGGCACATCGCTCGCCGCGTTGCTGCTTCCGGTGGGTCTCTTTGGAGCTCGTGAGTACTGGAAGGCCGGACACGTCGACATCCGCGCCGCCATGCTGATTGCCGGAGGGATCGCCATCGGCGTGTTCTTCGGGGCCCGCTACGCCCAGGGGCTGACCGGAGCAACCCTCCAGCGCGCCTTCGCCGTCTTCCTCGCCATCATGGCCGTCCGCATGTGGATCAAGGTCGGGTGATGATCGCGCTGGACTCGCCGGGCACCGCCTGCCAAAAGCTGCTCCCCGCCCTGCTGCTCGCGCTGCTGGTGGGGTGCCGCCAGCCGGAGCCGGCCGCACTGCCGCCACCGCCCCCTACACCGCTCGGAGCGCTGCAGGCCCCCGATGGCTCGGCGCTTCCCGATGGCGAGATGGGCCGGAGCATCCTGCGTGGCCATGCCATCCTCGCGGCAACGCGCGATTCCCTCCCCGACAATGTCGGCAACCATCTGCGCTGCCTCTCCTGCCATCTCGACGATGGACGACGTGCGGGTGCCATCCCGTTCACCGGGGTGTACGCACGCTTTCCGCAGTTCCGGTCCCGCTCCGCGAGCATCTCGCGCCTCGAGGATCGCATCAACGACTGCTTCGAACGCTCCATGGTCGGCACCGCACTCGCATGGGACGACCCCGCCATGCGCGATATCGTGGCGTATTTCGCGTTCATCTCGCGAGGCGTGCGCGTCGGCGACAAGGTGCCCGGTCAGGGTCTGCAGCTGGGAGAGGAAACCCACGGTGACACCGTCGCCGGCGCGGCGATCTTCGCGAGCACCTGCGCCCGCTGCCACGGTGCCGATGGTGAGGGAACCGGCATCGCCCCGGCGACCTGGGGGCCGAACAGTTTCGGCATCGCCGCCGGCATGGCACGGATCCGCACGGCCGCCTCGTTCATTCTCCACAACATGCCCTACGATCGTGCCGTGACGCTCACCGATGCCCAGGCGCTCAACGTGGCCGCGTATGTCGTCTCCCGTCCGCGGCCCGACTTCGTCGGCAAGCAGAACGACTGGCCCCGCGGCGACCCGCCACCCGATGTGGCCTACCCCACGACTGCCGGGCGGCGCGCCGCGAAGCCCTGAAGTATCAGTCGACCCGATGCAACGCCGTGGCCTCGCGCGCGAGCCGCTCGCGGTCATAGAGTGCCAGCGGAAGTTCAAGCAGCAGACCGATGCGCTGATCGAGCGCGTCGGCCGTGGCGGCAAACGCGGCACGCTGTTCCTGCTCCCCGGGACCGGCCTCAACCGGATCGACCAGGTCCCAGTGTACCATCGCCGCCCCAGGCAACACCGGACAGGCGTCGCGCGCCGGATCACACACCGTGATCACCAGATCCCACGGCTGCGCCGCCACCGCCTCAATCCCTTGTGACCGCTTCCCGCTCCACTCAATACCGCGCCGCCCCAACTCCGCCACCGCCAATGGATGCGCTCCACCTCCCGGTACTGCGCCCGCGCTCGCGGCCTGCACGAGGTCGCCGCCGCGATGCCGCAACAGTGCCTCGGCCAATTGACTCCGCGCCACATTCGCCGTGCAGAGCACCAGAACGCGAAGCGGGGCCATGCGACGAACCATCACCGCCGCAGTGGCAGGGCAGGCATGATGAAACTCCACCGTGGCCTGGAGGGCCGGCGGTGCATCCTCTCGCGATACCGCGCGGAAACCGAAGCGATGGAAGTACTCCGAGGCACTCAGTGTCAGCAACCAGAGTCGATCGACCGCGAGCGCCCTGGCCTCGGCAAGGATCCGTGCAATCAACCGATGACCCACACCGGTGCCACGCAACGACGGGGTCACGGCGACCGACCGAACCAGGGCGTCGTGCTCGCGGACCTCGAGACCCGCAACCGCCACGACGGCGCCGTCGGCATCCGCCACCACGAAGTGGTCGAATGCCTCCGCGACGCCATCCACCGGCAACGACGCGGCGCGCAACAAGGCCTCCACTGCCGGCAGGTCATTGCGCCGCGCCGGGCGAATCGCGAGGCTCACGACGGGAGCGGCTTCAGCGCGCGCACGAAACCCGAGAACAGATGACCGTCAATGGCGGCAGTCGGCAGCGTGTCGGCGAGTCCACCATCCGCCAGGATCTGCGCCGCATCGGCGCCGGTGTATTCCCGGGTCGGTTCGATGCTCGGCTCCACGAAGCCGATCTCCCGCAGCATTCCCAGCAGCTCCTCCTCATCCAGTGCGCCGGCCACACAGCCGGTCCAGAGCGCCATGCTGCTCCGAACCTCAGCCGGGATGTCGCCTCGGGTGAGCACATCGCTGACGGCGAAGCGGCCGCCGGGTCGCAGCACGCGGAAGGCCTCGCTCAGCACCCGACGCTTGTCACCCGACAAATTGATGACGCAGTTCGAGATGATGACATCAACCGAGTTGTCGGGTAGGGGGATCGATTCGATTTCCCCCTTCAGGAACTCGACATTGTCGAGCCCCGAGGCTGCCTGATTCTTGCGCGCAATCGCGAGCATCTCGTCGGTCATGTCGAGCCCATACGCTTTCCCCGTTGGCCCGACGCGGCGCGCCGACAGCAGCACGTCGATCCCCCCTCCCGAGCCAAGGTCGAGCACCACCTCGCCGGGACGCAGTGCTGCCAGCGCCGTGGGATTGCCGCAGCCGAGCGATGCGGCGACGGCAAGGTCGGGAACTTGTGACGACTCATCCGCCGCGTAGAGATCGGACGTGATCGGATCGGCCCCGCAGCTCCCGCCGCAACAGCCGCCAGCGCGCTCGTTGCCTTCGGCGCGACGCGCAGCCTCGCCGTAGCGTTCCCGCACCAGATTTGTCAGCTCAGCATGGGACATGGCACATCTCCTCCAATCAACAATTATTGATTAATTCGGGAAAACAAGACGGCCCTCAGGAACAGCACGCTCCAGCGAGCACGGGGAGCAGATGAGGCGGCTTCATCGCGACGACGGCATCGTGAAGTTCATCGATTGCACCTGGCACCAGGGTGTAGAAGCTCCAGCGCCCCTCACGCCGGTCAGTGACCAGGCCGGCATCCTTGAGCACGCGGAGGTGGAACGAGAGACGGGACTGGGCGGCATCGAGATCGCTGACCAAGTCGCAGACGCAGCGTTCGCCATGTCGCAGCGCGGCGAGCAGATCCAGCCGGGTCTCATCGGAGAGGGCATGGGCCAGCGCTGCGGTGCGGTGGCGGGAAGCGGCAACCGTGATGGTCATGCGTTCCATTGTAATCAATAAATATTGATACGTCAAGGCGCCGCTACGGTGCCGGCGTTGGCCCCAGCAGCAGGTCAGAGCGGACCCCCCCGAGGCTTCCTGCCCAGCCGCGGGCCTCGTCGAGGCGCCCCACTGCCTCCAGGAGGCGGACCCGTCGCCGGCGCTCGAGCGAGCCATTGACCCAGAGCAGCTCCTGAGCACCGACCCCCACCGAGGCAGCGGCCTGTTCCAGCCGGGTGAGCGCCCCGGCCGAATCGCCCCGCTGCGCAAGCTGCAGCGCCTGAAGCGACAGGGCGTAACTCCCCCCTCGGCGAGGGAGTTCGAGCTCCCCCAGTTTCGGGGAAGCGAGCGAATCGACCGCGGCCTGTACGCCGCCGGCGTCACCGAGCCGAGCGGAGAGCTCTCCCACGAGATAGAGCCGAAGCGTCCGGCTCCACCCGGGGAGGAGCAAGGGGCGCTGTGCCGAATCGCTCTGCACGGCCGCGAGCCGGTCCCGGAGTGCACGCAGCGCCGCGCGATCGACCGTGCGAGCGGGTGCGAGCGCCGCCGCCACCTCCAACATCATCCCGCCCCAGGGCCAGGTGTGGCAGAGCGCGCGCCCTTCCTGCTCGAGCCCTGACCAGTCGGCCACGGAGCCGTACAGTTGCGCCCGGAGCAACCGAGTCTCGGTGAGGAATGCATCGGCATCGGGGCGTGCCAGGAGTGCATCGGTCACCCGCAACGCGTCGGTGGTTCGCCCCGTGACAAGGCCGATCCAGACGGCGTGATCGAGCAGCTCACGAGGCGACAGCATGGGCAGGCGCGCAATCTCCCGTGTCAACGCCATCGTATCCGCCGACCACAGCGCGGGTAGCCATCGGAACTGACTGTCGGTGGTGACGCGCTCCATTGCCGTCCACGCGCGACTCGCCAGCGTGGTATCACCGCGGCCAAGCGCGAGTGCCAGCAGTGCACGCCATGCCGCGATCCGCGAGGGATCGAGCGTCGTGACCCGCTCAAGCGCCGGTAGCGCGCTCTCGCGCGACACGCCGATCAACGCGCCCGACCGGGTCACCACCAGTGCGCGCAGCGCCCACGCGTTGGGGTCGTTGGGTCGCTCGCGCAGCAGTGAGTCGAGGCTCGCCAAGGCCTGCACGATTCGTCCCTCGCGCCACAACTGCTGTCCGTGCACCAGTCGCGCCTCGTCCCGCGAGCGCTGCTCCGTGAGCGCATCGGCGCGGCGCGATGCCGAATCGGCACCGGTGACATTGCCCGAAGCATCCCACGCCCGCGACAATTTGAACCAGAGCATCGCATCGGCGGGCCGACGCGCAACGGCCCGCTGATAACCGTCCGCAGCGAGGCCAAACGCGCCGTGCGCCATCGCGGCATCGGCATCGCGTACCGTGCGAGGACGCGTGGCAAACCAGACCACGGCAACAACACCGCACGCGATGGGCACGCCCCACCACCAGCGCCGCCACCGGGGCAGCGCCTCATCGACGGCCGCATCGGAGCGCACGTCAGCCCCAGAGCGTGACCGGGACATCGCCTGCTGAAACAGCTCGGCGAAATATTCTCGTGAGTCTGCCAGCCAAGTGGCAAAGCGGGGCCCGGCATCGAGCGCGACGCCATGCAGGAAGGGTCCTTCATAGAGCCGGGCGATGGTGGCCGAGTCATCGCGGTCGACGGCCGCGAGAAATTCGGCGACGTCACTGGTGACCCGATCGGGATGGAGCCGGACGGTGTCGTCGCCGAGGAGGAGGGCATCACCGTTGCCGCCGCGGCGCAGGGCAGCGAGCGCGGCCTCGAGTTCGCGATCGGCGGCGCCGTCGGCGTTGTCCTCCCAGAGCAGGTCGCGGAGTCGCTCGCGGCGGACGCCCTCGCGTCCGGCAGCCGCCAGCACGGCCAACAGGGCCACCCGTCGTGGATCCAGGAATCCAGGACCCAGCGGCGTCTCCGCCGTGACGCGCAGCCCGCCGAAACAGGAGAGGTGGACCAGCACCGCTGAGCCACCTCTCGATTCACTCGTCACCACGCACCTCGCACGGGCTATCCCTTCGCCAACATCCGATTGATGGGTCGCACCAGCAGCGCGAGGATGATCGCGAATGCCAGGGCATACAACGAGACTGCCCCGAATAGTGTCGGCAGCGAGAACGATTCATATAGGGAAGCCACGTTGCCACCGATGTAGTTGCCGACCGATGCCGCAAGGAACCAGACCCCCATCATCAACGAGACCACGCGCGTCGGCGCGAGCTTCGTCATGGCGGAGAGCCCCACCGGGGAGAGCGAGAGTTCACCCACCGTCTGCAGGAAGTAGCAGACCAGCAGCCACCACCAGCCCACCCGATTCCCTTCCCCGGCCAGCTTGGCCGCCGGGACCATCCATGCAAAGGAGAGCGAAACGAACAGGAGACCGAAAGCGAACTTGGCCGGCGAGGAGGGGTTGCGGTTGCCGAGTTTCACCCAAACCCACGCGAACACCGGCGCGAGAAGGATGATCCAGAGGGAATTGATCGACTGCCAAGATCCCGACGTGAACGACTTGCCGAAGATCTCGTTCCGGGTGCTCCGGTCGGCGAAGAGACTCAACGTGGAGCCCGCCTGCTCGAACACCGACCAGAACACCGCCGCGCCGAGAAAGAGCACCGCAATGACCACCAGGCGCCGCCGCTCCTCAGGCGTCCACTTCGCCGCGAAGAAGAGCCAGCCGAAGAACACCAGCACCGTCACCAGCAGCAGTCCGCCAAACGCGGTGTTCACGCGAGCGGCAGTGATCTCGATGACCCCTGCGGCGCCGAGTGCGCCAATGATGCCGAGGATGGCGACCAGCAGGGCGACGTTGCCCCAGAGCAGGCGACGAAGTTGGGCATGCTCCTCCGGGCCGCTCACCGGCGCCGGGTGCAACCCGGCGTCACCCATCGACTTGGAGTCGACGACATACCAGATCAGACCGAGCGCCATGCCGACGGCCGCCGCGGCGAAGCCGAAGTGCCAGGAGTTCTCGGGCGAGAGGCCCCAGCCTGCCAGCGTTGCCTTGAAGCCCGGACTCTGGGCGAGGTAGGCCGTCACCAGCGGCGCCGCGAAGCCACCGAGGTTGATGCCCATATAGAAAATGGAGAAGCCGCCGTCACGACGGATATCGTCCTTGGAGTAAAGCTGCCCGACGATGGTGGAGATGTTCGGCTTGAGCAGGCCTGTGCCGACGACGACGAGTCCCAGCCCGAGGAAGAAAAAGTTCTCGATCGGAACAGCGAGGGCGATGTGACCCAGCATGATCACCACCCCGCCCCAGAACACCGCCTTCCGCTGCCCGATGATCCGATCGGCAATCCAGCCACCCGGCAGCGAGAGCATGTAGACCAGCGAGGTGTAGACGCCGTAGACGGCACCGGCCTTGAGCACCTCCCAGCCGAGGCCGCCAACCTCCTTGGGTGCGGTCATGAAGAGCACCAGCAGGGCGCGCATGCCGTAGTAGGAGAATCGCTCCCACATCTCGGCGAAAAAGAGGGTGCGCAGTCCGGCGGGATGGCCGAAGAATCCGGTCTGGGGAGGCAGCGTCGTCACGTGGGCTCCGAAAGTTTTTTCTTGAGCAGGGCGAGCTGGGCCTCGACCGCCGATTCCCTGGCGCGCTGGTCGAGGAGGAGGTGTTCGGTGGCGGATTCGTAGGCGGCGGAGTCGTCGAGGGGATCGGGGGAGGCGCGGAGGCCGGAGGGAATCCCGCGAGCAGCGGCCTGGTACTGCTGTTTGGTGGCGTCGTAGTCCCGCTCGGCCATGTGGAGTTCGTCGCGCTGGATAATGACCTTCCGTTCCAGCAGGTCGACTTTTTCTCGGGCCTTGGCCGTGTACTCGTCGGCGAGTCGCGCGGTCTCAAGGTCGCCGACCTCACCCGCGAGCCGCCCGCGTCGCTCGTAATCGGACGTTTCGCGTCGCGTCACCTCGAGCTCCCGCTCGGTGCGGCCGAGCGCCTCGCGCAGCTGGCCGATGCCGACCTTGAACTCGACCAACGCGTCCCGCAGCCCGGCCGCCTGATCGCGGGGGTCGGGACGCGTGGCAAAGAGCCGGTCGAGATGCAGCTTCAGGTCGTCGAGATTCATTCCGGGGATGGCGAGAGGAAGGCAGGCGAATGGTACCCGCCGCGACGCACCGTGGTCAAGCAACCGCCCGCTTAGATTGGACCGTCCCCTTCGTCCGGAGGCCCGCCGTGATCGCCAAGCTCGCCCCCCTCAGCCTCGTCGTCTGCGCCGCCCTGGCAGGGTGCGGCACGTCGAAGAGCGGGTCGGCGGCCTGCGGCATCTCGGCGCTCACGGCACCGCTCGTGGTGCTGGAGTCGTTCGGCAAGGGCAACCTGCTCGACCAGGTGCCGCCGGTCGTCCCGGAACGCGTGCCGGTCCGCTTCGTGGCCGGTGCAGCAGTCACCGGCGCGTTGGCCACCGATTCCACCGGCCGACTTCGGCTCACCGTCACCGAGCACCCTGCTGGCGCGCCAGCCGGATACGGGGTGCTCGTGGTCGATGGACGGTATCAGGTGCAGGGCGTGGTGATCTATGAGGGCGTCGCGGTCCCCGGCGCCACGGTCCTTGGCCAGCTGCTCCTTCCCGAACTCACCCTCCCGCTGCTCGGCGTGCGCCTCGATCCGCGCACCATTGCCGATCCGCGCTGTCCCCTCTTCCCGGATTCGTTGCGATGAGCCGTCCCCGCATTGGCGTCGCCGCCGTCACCAGAGCGCGCAACGGGCAGCACATCACCGGCGTCAACGTGCCGTACGTCCAGGCCGTGCTCGCCGCCGGTGGCCTCCCGGTGCTGTTGCTGCCGGAGTGCAGCACGGACGAAGTGCTGGAGCTGTTCGGGGAGTGCGACGCCTTGCTGCTCACCGGCGGCGAGGATGTCGATCCGGCACGGTACCGGGCCACCGCGCACGCGATGGCCGGCGTGCCTGATCACCGCCGCGACGCCAACGAGCTCGCGCTCATCGCCGATGCCCAGGCCCGTGATCTCCCGATCCTCGGCATCTGTCGCGGCATCCAGATCTGCAATGTGGCATTCGGTGGCACCCTGGTTCAGGATCTGCCCGCGCAACAACCGAGCGACATCAGCCACGACCCTGCGGGCGCACGGGATGCGGTGGCACACGACGTCGAGATCGTGGCCGGCAGCCACCTGCATCGCATCCTCGGTGCCACCACCATCTCCGCCAACTCGTTCCATCACCAGGCCCCCGATCTGGTTGGCCCCGGACTCGTGGTCACCGCATCTGCTCCTGACGGCGTGATCGAGGGGATGGAGAGCGCCGATCCGGACACATGGATCGTGCTGGTGCAATGGCATCCCGAAGAACTGGCCCTGCATCCCGACGCACGCGACCTCAAGCTGTTCGCAGCATTGGTCCAGGCGGCACGCCGCGAGTGACGGCCACACCCAGAATTGTGCACGTCGCGAGTGGACGGGAGTGGCGCGGCGGACAGAAACAGGCGTGGCTGTTGGCCCGTGAGCTGCAGCGACTCGACGTCCCACAGGTGGTCGTGACCGGCGTGGGCACGGAGCTCGACCGACGTCTCGGCGACGTGGGAGTGCGCACCCACGCCGTGGGCTGGCAGGCCGGGCTTTCGCCGGCGGCTGCACGCGGGGCCTGGGTGGAGAGTCGTCGTGGCGGTGCGATCCTGCACGCGCACGATGGACACTCGACCACCATCGCGGGCATGGCCGCGACGCTTTCCCGGGTGCCGTTCATCGCCACCCGGCGCGTCGACTTCCCGCTCCGACGCCAGGGGTTCTGGGGACGCGCCGACCGAGTGGTGGCCATCTCCGAGGCGGTCAGGAGCATCGTGGTCGAGAGCGGGATCGATCCCGATCGTGTCCCGGTGATCCACTCCGGGATCGACGTGGACGCCGTGGCCGGTACCTCCGCGCAGGGCGCCCGAGCCGCCGTCGGCCTCTCGACCGACCGCCCCCTCGCACTGGCCACCGGCGCGCTGGTGGATCACAAGGATCACCGCACCCTCGTCCTCGCGGCGCAGCATGCCCGCGCGAGCAACCCCGAGCTGATCTGGGCCATCGCCGGCGAGGGTCCACTGCGCGGCCTGCTCGAGCGACAGATTGCCGACCTTGGCCTTCACGACACCGTTCGCCTGTTGGGACACCTCCCCGATCCGCTTCCGCTCGTCGCCTCCGCCGACTGTTTCGTGACCTCCTCCAAGGAGGAGGGACTCGGCACCGCCATGCTTGATGCCATGGCGCTGGGACGTCCGGTGGCCGCCACGGCCGGCGGGGGCATCCCGGAGATCCTGGTGGATGGGGCGGGGCTCGTGGTCCCGGTCCAGGACGCGGCCGCTCTTGCCACCGCGGTGCTTCGCATCATCCAGGATCGCGCGCTGGCCACGGACCTGGGGCAGCGTGCGCGGGAACGGGTAGCCCGATTCTCGGCGCGTCGGATGGCGGAGGAGTATCTGGCCCTCTATCGTTCGCTGATGCTCACGACGGAAACGCAATGATCTACTTCTGCATTCCCAGCCATGACGAGGCCAGCACCATCGGCCTGTTGCTCTGGAAGATTCGCCGCGTGCTCGAGGATTCGGGTCGCGAATACCAGCTGCTGGTCGGCGACGACGGCTCCACCGACGCGACCGGCGAGGTGCTTGTGCCGTACGCCAAGGCGCTCCCGTTGACCGTGCTCCGCTCGGAGACACGGCTCGGCTACGCCGCCACCGTGGAACGTCTGCTGCAGGAGGCGCTGCGACGGAGCGATCGTCACAAGCGCGATGCCGCGATCATCCTCCCCGCGGATTTCGCGGTCGACCCTGCGGATCTTCCGGAATTCCTGAAGCGCCTCGACAGCGGTGCCGATGTGGTGGTGGGTGAAGCGACGGTTGTGGGCGAAACCGACCGCTGGCGCCGGATGGTACGTCGCTGGGCACCGCGCCTGCTGGGACGCCGCGTTCGTGTGGCTGGAGTCCGCGACATCGTCTCCGGCTTTGCGGCCTTTCGTCTGGTCGCGCTGCGCAATGCGTTCCGGGAGAAGCCCGGCGCATGGCTCGCCACTGAGGGATGGGCGGCACGGGCGGAACTCCTGGCCTGGGCCGCCGCAGGGGCACGCCGCGTCGAGTCCGTTCCGGTGGTGGAACGGGTCGATCGGCACCAGCGCGAGAGTCGATATCATGCCTGGCCGCTCGCGCGCGAACTCTGGGCCGCGCGTACGCTGCTGGTCGCACCTCCCGTGACGAGCAAGCCACCCCGTGAAGAGCGGTCGTCCCGGACGGCCTCGACCAAGGAAGCTGCCTGATGATGCTGGGCCTCGCACTGATGATGCAGGTGATCTCCACGCCCCCCGCGACGATGACCGCCGTGCCATTCGCCGTGGGCGAGGTGCTCGAGTACCGCGGGAAGTTCGGTTTCCTCAATGCCGGCTCGGCCACCCTGAGCGTGCTGCCGAGCGAGACCATTCGGGGCGCGCCGAGCTGGAAGTTTGCGCTCACCTCGGGCATCCGGGTCAATGCGGGCCTCTTCAAGTTCGAGAACTCCACCACCATCACCTCGTGGACCGGGATCGAGGACTTCGTGTCGCGCCGCTTCACCAAGCGGCTGGAGGAGAATGGCAAGGTGCGGAACGAGGATTTCCTCATCTACCCTGACTCCGGCTTCTTCCGGCGCAACGCCGATGCGCCCAAGCCCACCTCGCGCGCACCGCTCGATGATGTGGCGTTCATCTACTTCATGCGCACCACACCGCTGGTGGTGAAACGCGTCTACAAGTACGACCGCTACTTCCGCAGTGAGAAGAATCCGGTGACGGTCGAGGTACTCAAGCGCGAAGAGATGGAGATGCCCGACGGCACCAAGGTGAAGTGCCTCGTGCTGCATCCGGTCGTTGACGAGCCGAACGGCATGTTCTCCAAGACCTCCGACGCGCGACTCTGGCTCACCGACGATGCCCGACGCATTCCGGTGCGCATCGAGACCACCTATAACTTCGGCACGGTGGCGCTCGTGCTCCGGAGCGTGACGCTGCCCAACGGCGCCGGATGAACTGGCGCGAAGCGGATTTCTCCCGACTTCGCACCGTGCCGTTCGCCGGACGGCAGAACAAGGTGGACCCGTCGCTGCTCGCCGTTCCCCCAGGCGCGGACCAATCGTTCCGCGCCTTTCTCGCCTCCCTCCCCGACCTGCTGGCCGCCCGCGACCTCCGCACCGTCGTCAGTCATGTGGCGCGGGCCGCCCGCCAGCAGCGTGGCGTCACCCTGCTGCTCGGCGGCCATGTCATCAAGACCGGCCTCGGACCGCTGTTGGGGCGCCTGCTCGAGCGCGGCGTGGTGACGCACGTCGCCATGAACGGGGCGGCCGCGATCCACGACTTCGAGCTCGCGGCGTTCGGCGGCACGAGCGAGGACGTCGAGGCCGGTCTCGCCGATGGCACCTTTGGGATGGTGGAAGAGACCGGTCGCGAGATGAACCAGGCGATCACGGCGGCAGCTGGAGCGGGACACGGTCTGGGCGAGGGACTCGCGGACGCGCTGGCTGGGCGCGGGCACCTCACGGGAGCAGACGCGTCGCTGCTGTTGACGTGTCGCCGCCTTGAGGTACCGTTTACCGTGCATCCGACCATGGGCGCCGAGATCATCCACCAGCATCCCGCCATCGACGGCGCCGCCTTGGGCGCGACCGCACTGCGCGACTTCCGCCGACTCGCCGGGTCGCTCCCCGACCTGCACGATGGCGGCGCGGTGCTCAACCTCGGCAGCGCCGTCGTGATGCCCGAGGTCTTCCTCAAGGCGCTCACCATCGCCCGCAACCTCGGCGAGGGTCGGCCCACCGGTTTCCTTGCCGCCGATTTCGACATGATTCGCCACTATCGTCCGCGGATGAACGTGGTGCAGCGTCCGACGCGCGGGCACGGGATCGGCATCGCAATCACCGGACACCATGAGATCATGATTCCGCTGCTGGTCTGGGGCATTCTCGACGCGTTGGATGGTCCGCCGTGAGAGTCGCGGCCGCGCTCGCCCTGCTCGGCCTCGCGGGCTGCGGCGCGCGCAACAGCGGCCCCCTGCCCGCGCCGATGGCCACGGTGACGCTTGCCGCGTTCACGGCGGACTCGATCGCCGGCAGCCTGATCAGTCGCGCCTTTGCCGCCGACGCCGCGCTGCAGGAACCCGATTCGCTCTACGTCGAGGACGCGGAGATCATCGCCAACGGGGAGCCGCGCGCCGATGCACCGCGCATCGCGGGCATCGGGCTTGAAGGCAGAGTGCAGCTTGGCTCGAGTCGGATCACCGTGACCGGAGGGTTTGTCTTCGGGTCGGTGGAGTATCGCTGGCTTCCCAACACCGTCGGCGAACCCGCCAGTGAAGGGCGTGCCACCTTCATCATCGGTCAGTCGCGAGCCGGCGGATGGCGGGTGCTCCACCTGCACTCATCCACACCACCCGCCGAAGTGACTCGGCCGGTGCACCCCGATTCCTCGCGGTTCACCGGCCGATTCTGACCACACCCAACTCGCGTCAGGCGCTTGGGCTGGGATTCCCGCGAATCGTGTCCCGCACCTTCTCGGCAGTACCAGGCGAAAAGATCTTCAGGATCGTGTAGAACACGAATCCGAGGAACGCGAACCAGAGGATTGTTCCGACCAACGCGAACACTGCCCCGAAGAGCCCACCGAGCACCTTGAAGGCGAGCATCGCGAGGAAGGCGAAAACCGCGAAACCACCGATATTGCGTACCATTGTTAGACTCCCGTCCTGGGATTGGCCCCGCCCTGCGCCGGGCACTGATATATGATACGTCCCCCAGCTGTTTGAGGTTTCAACCCGAACCATATGCCTTCCGGAACTGACGTCCTCATCATCGGCGGTGGAGCCGTGGGTTCCGCCTGTGCCCGTGAAATCGCCCGCTCCGGCCGGAGCGTCACCCTGCTCCAGCGCCCCGAGACGCCGGGCGAAGGATGGCGTGCCGCGGCGGGGATGCTGGCAGCACAAATCGAGGCCACCCCAGAGGATCCGCTTTTCAACCTCGCGCTGGCCGGCCGGAGCTACTACCGGCGCAACGCCGGGGCCCTCGGCGAGGCCGGCGGACGGTCGATCGGCATGATGGAGAGCGGCATCCTCCAGCTGGCGTGGAGTGAAGCCGAGGTCGATGCGGGCAAGGCGAAGGTGGCGTGGCAGCGTCAGCAAGGATATCGCGCCGATTGGCTCTCGACCGAAGAGGTCCAGCGGGGCTGGCCCTGGCTCGCGCCGGCCGCAGGCGCGTTCTGGGCTCCCGAAGACGGTGCCCTGGACCCGTCGTCATTGGTCGCCGCTTTCCGGGCCGACGCGACGCGCCATGGTGCCCGCCTCGTGACGGATGAGGCAGTCGGGCTCGACATCAAGGACGGGAAGCTGCTGGGGGTCATCGGTGCCGCCGACCGCCATCGCGCCGACTCGGTGGTGATTGCGGGCGGCGCCTGGGCCGGACGCCTCAGCCACCTTCCGCGGCCAGTGTCGGTGGAGCCGGTGCGCGGCCAGATCGCCGCGTTCCCATGGCCGGAGGCCATTCCGCCGGCGATTGTCTACGGCCCCCACTGCTACCTCCTCAAGCGCGGCGACGAACTGTTGGCGGGCGCCACGATGGAGCACGTCGGTTTCGATGTGGCGGTGACAGCGGAGGGGATTCGCGAGCTGCTCACGCGTGTGGCGGAGATCTACCCCGCCCTCGCCACGGCCACCCCCAGCAGGACCTGGGCTGGCCTGCGCCCCGGCACGCCGGATGGCCTGCCGATCATCGGTCCGGAGCCACGCCTCCCAGGACTCTGGTACGCCACTGGCCATGGCCGCAACGGCATCCTGCTCGCCGGCATCACTGGGGAGCTGATCGCGCGGGGCATGGCCGGGGATGAACTGCCCGATGAAGCGCGACGCGTGCGCCCCACCAGATTCTGGAACTGGTAGATCCGTTGCTCAGGTCGGGCGATGCTGGTAGCGGCTGAGCGCGTACGCGAAGAGTGGAACGCCCGCCGCCCCCACCAACAGCAGCGTCATGATGGGAAGCATCAGGCCGAGCGATTCACGCCACGCGGCCAATGACCCGGGGGCACCGGCGAGTCGCAGCAACACCCCTGTCCCACCGAGCACGGCCACGGCGCCGGCGACCAGTGCGATGATCCCCGCGATGAGGTAGGGCAGGTAGCGAGGCCGGAACCAGAGCCCCACCGACGCCGCAGCCCATGCCATCACCACAAACCATCCCCACAGCTCCACCGCGCCAGCAAATGTGGGCGCGCGGCCTTCGAGCGCGTGCGTCACCAGAATGATCAGCGCACCTGGGACGGCCATGACGCCAATGGCGACCAGGTGACCGAGCGCAATGGCGGCACGCGACTGCGGGAGCTGTTGCAATCCCTCGAGCTGACCGGTGGTGCGGGCGGCAAGCAGCTGGAAGGCGACGCTGGCCGGCAGCAGCGCCGCCAGGATGGGGATGTAGCGACGCGCCCACTCTCGCGTCTCGCCCGGTCCAGCGGCCGCCACGGCAAACAACAGCACGAGGATGATCAGTTCACGTCGAAACTGCTCGGTCGCGAGTCGCAACCGCAGCCGTGCCACGGCGAGGACCACGCCCGCGCCGATCGCCTCGAGCTCGCGCTTCGGAGCCTCCCCGAGGATCACGCCGAGGCCGGTGGAATCGTATTGATGGCGCACCACCCCGGAGGCGAACAACAGGGTGGAGGCGAGAAAGATCATGGCGAGTGCGCCAAGCAGCAGCAGGCCCAGCGCGAGTCGACCATCCGGCTGCCCCAGCCAATCCACCAGCGTGTGTCCGAGCCGGGCGAGCCACTCCTCCAGCGATGCCTGCATCGTCGCCGGGAGCACGGTCGCGACCAGCTGTGGCAACAGCCAGAGCGACAGCGGCAGCCACCACAATCGGCGAACCGTCCATCGGGCGCTCACGGCCAGCAGCCCCCACACCACGCCGCACGCCGTCCCATAGGCCAGCACGGGGAAGAGCAGCAACGCCGCGCGATCGCCGCGGGTGTCGAACTCACCCGAACCACGGAATGCCAACAGACTCATGAACACGATGAGCGCCACCGGCAACAGCCGAATCGCAGTCCCACTCAGCCAGCCGGCCGCGATCATCCGCGGCGGAATCGGCAACGTGCGATTGAATTCAAAGTGTCCGTGGATCTTGTCGCGGGCGAGATCGGCCGATGGGCCGAACAGGACGAAGATCGCGATGGGGAGTGAGAGTGCACCGAGCACCGGTGCCACCTCCTCGCCGACAACCAAGGCCAGCACCAGCATCATCAGGGCCAGCAGGGTGTAGACCATCATTCCGCGCCGCCCGCGACGCACCTCGCGTCGGACGCAGGCCCGATAGCCGCGCCAGTTCACGGCGTGCCCCGCAACCCCTCGGTAACCAGCGCCGTGAGGCGGCCCGAGGCGCGCGCCTCGGTGAGCACCTCCCGCGACAGCTCGCCGACCAGCTGTCCGTCTCGAAGCAGGAGGGCCCGGTCGCAGAGCGCCTCGACGTCCTCGAGCAGATGCGACGAGAAGAACAACGCCCGAGAGGGCGCTGCAGCGAAGCAGTCGCGCAGCATGGCGAGGATCTCGGTACGCACCACCGGATCGAGCCCGTTGGTCGGTTCGTCGAGAATCAACAGATCTGGACGATACGCCTCGGCGCCGATGTAGGCCGCCTTCACGGCGCTGCCTCGGGAGAGGACGCCCACGCGCATGCTGTCATCGAGACCGAGCCGCGCGGACAGGTCGCGCTGATAAGCCACGTCCCACGTGGGATAACAGTCGGCAAGAAAGGCGTACCACTCGCGCACCCGCAAGGCGGCATCAATCATCGGCTTCTCGGCCGCGAAGCCGACCTTGGCCCGCCACTCTGGCGGGGCCTTCAGCGGATCCCGACCCGACAGCTGCACCAGCCCTTCGCGCTCCCGGATGCGCCCGGTGACCGCGCGCAGCAGCGTGGTCTTCCCGGCCGCGTTGGCGCCGAGAAGGGCCACCGTCTCGCCTCCGCGGATGCCGAATGACAAGGGGCCGAGGAGAAACTTGGGATAGCGGACCGCAAGGTCCTGCGCGGCGAGGATCAGTGGATCGCTGAGCATCGGGCACCTGGTTGGGGTGCTGGAAGGTGCCGATGCCCTGGCCTCGGGGGTAGTGGCAGCCTGGGCCGGCGGTGAAGACAGCCAGAGATCCGTTCCGGGATTGCTCGCGTACCCCCCACGTCCGCAACAGCGAGACCACTTCTTCAAGGAGCTTCAGCAGGATGATCACCATTTCACGACCCATGCGCCTCGGCCTTGCCGTGGCCATCGGCATCGCCGGCCTGATGGGGGCCCGCCAGATCGCGGTGGCGTCCGACCACCAGGACACGGCGGATGTCGAACTCAATCCCAAGCAGGACATGACCGACTTCTATGCCTTCCCCACGACGGCAGGTCGGATCGCGCTGGTGCTGAATTCCCAGCCGTTCATCTCACCGTCGACGACCGCCACGGCCTCGTTCGACAAGAACCTGCTGTACCAGATCAAGATCGACAACACCGGTGATGCGATGGAAGACCTCGTGTTCCAGATCACGTTCACCGGCTCCGGCGCGTCGCAGCAGGTGCAGGTGCGCGGTCCGCTGGCCCCGACGGTGAAGGGCGCGATGCAGAATGTCGTCCTCGGCGCCGATCCGGTGGTGAAGGGCAGCATCAACAGCATCCTGGGCAGCTCCAGCGGCATCCAGGTGTTCGCCGGCGTGCGTGATGATCCGTTCTTCATCGATCTCGAGCAGTTCTTCCGCATCCTGCCGGATCGCCGTCCCAGCACCGGCCCGCTCTCAACTCCATCGACGGCATCGGCCTCCGCCTTCCGGCCCGCCGGTCAGGCCGTCGACGCCGTGCTCGGTGCCAACCTTGCCGCAATCGTGATCGAGCTTCCGACGTCGATGTTGACGGCCGGCGGCAACGCCAAGATCGGCATGTGGGGGACCATCTCCCGATGAATACCACTCCGACTCCGACCAGGAACGCAACGATGTCCCTGCTTCGCACTGCGCCGTTGTTGCTGGTGGCCGTCCTGGCCGCCGCGTGCAGCGACAACACCGAGACCATGACCACCACCATGGACACCACCCCGCGGATGTACAACCAGGTCCAGCGGCTCGGCAATCCGTTGGTGAGCGAGGTGTTCCTCGCCAAGCGCAGTCACGCGCTGCACGGCAGCACCGGGCCGGCAACCGATGTGGCAACTATCCGCGCCGAGCTGGTGAACTTCGTGGCGACGGTGGCCGGGCGGAACGCGACCGTCCAGAACACGCTGGCCACCGTACTGTTGCCCGACATGTTGATCGTGCAGACCGACAAGGATCCAGCCACTGCGGGCTGGCTCAGCTGGGCATTGGCCAACGGCTACGGCGGGCGCAAGCTCACCGATGACGTCGTCGATGCCGGCCTCATGGCCATCTTTGGCCCGCTGCTCGATCCGAGCAACGTGTCGCCCGGCCTCACCACGGACAACGTGGCCAGCGACTCGCCCTTCATCAGCGGCTTCCCGTACCTGGCCCCGGCCAACCCGTGAATGCCGTGCGTGTGACCGCCCTGGTGGCGGTGGTGGTGGCACTCAGCGCGACTGCCGCTGTTGCCCTGCGCGGTCCCACGCGCTCCGCGTCGTCGCCACAGTGGGACGTGGCGGCGGAGCGGAAGCAACATGATGCCGACATCGTGTGGTATCAGGCTCGCGCCCTGCGCGACCCCACCGGCGCGATGGATCACCTGAAGCTCGCCGCGCTCTACCTCCAGCGCGCCCGCGAACGCGGGACCCCGGCGGACCTTGTACTGGCCGAGCGGGAGGCGCGCATCTCGCTCGCCAACCGCCGACAGCACAACAGCGAGGCCTTTCACGCGCTCGCCATCGCACTGGTAGGGCAACATCGCTTCCTCGAGGCGGCGGCGGCGACCGATTCCCTGCTGTCGGCCGACCCTACGGCGGCCGGTGCGCGTTCGCTACGCGGCGAGATCGATCTCGAGCTGGGAAACTACCTGCAGGCCGACAGCATCTTTGCTCCGCTCGACCGCGCCGGTGCTGATCCTGCCGTGGCCGCCCGCGTCGCACGCTGGGCCTCGTTGCGCGGTCGCTCCGCTCATGCCCGCACGCTGCTGGAGCAGGCCCGCGACGAAGCCCGGCGACGCGCGGGTACGCCAGCCGAACAGATCGCCTGGTTCGACCTGCGACTCGGCGAGCTGGCGCTCACCGTTGGCGCGTATGATGCCGCGACCCATTCCCTCGACGCGGCGGCTCGCGTGGTCGCAGACGACCCCAGGATCCTGCTGGCCCAGGCGCGGCTCGCCCTCGCCATGCACGATCCCGTGCGCGCGCTGGAGCGCGCCGAAGCGGCCATGAACGCCGGTGAGGATCCACTTGCCTTCGCGCTCGCGAGTCAGGCGCATTCGCAACTTGGCGATCACGCCGCAGCCGATCGGATGATGCTCGCGTTCGAGACCACCATCGCGGCAGCCCCCCCCACGGTGTGGCATCGGCAGTGGCGGCTCGCGCTGCTCGACGCCAATCACCAAGTCCCGACCGTGCTCGCACAGGCCGAAGCGGAGCTCACGACCCGGCGTGACGTGTACGGCTGGGACCTCTACGCCTGGGCACTCCACCGTAGCGGCCGCGACGCCGAGGCTCGCGTCGCGATGCGTGAGGCGCTGCGTTGGGGCACCGAAGACATCGCCCTGCGCGCGCACGCCACCGCACTAGGAGTCACGCCATGATCGGCACGTTCATCACCGTTGGATTCAAGCACATCGTCTCGATCGAGGCACTCGACCACCTGCTCTTTTTGGCCGCACTCGCGGCGAGCTATCGCCCGCGCGACTGGCGTCACGGAATGATGGTGGTCAGTGCATTCACGGTGGGGCACAGCATCACGCTGGCCCTCGTGGCGTTGGGCGTCGTGCACTTCCCGATCCCGCTGGTGGAGTTCCTGATTCCGTGCACCATCGTGATCGCGGCGGCCGAGAACCTGTTCGCTCACGGCACCCGACCCGCAGGCGCGCTGCGCCCAGTGCTGGCAGGACTGTTCGGGCTGGTGCATGGTGCCGGCTTCGCCACGACGCTGCAGGCACTCTTTGATGGAGGTGTGGCGTTGCCACTCCTCGGCTTCAACATCGGAATCGAACTCGGCCAGACGTTGGTACTCGCCACGCTCGTGGGTTCGCTGGCCGTGGCCGATCGTGTCATCGCACGCGCCACAGCGGACCAATCGGCTGCCACTCGCTGGCGGATGCGACTTACCTCGGCCACCGTGGCCAGCGTGGCACTGGTCATGGCCGCGGAGCGGTTGCCGTGGTAGGCCGGGCACTGCGTGCGCTGAGCGGCGTGGCGTTGCTGGTCGTCGCCCTGGGCGCCTGGACCTGGCATCCCGTCCACGCGGCCCGCGTCGAGCTGGTCGCCAATGGCCGCGACGTCACCGCCGTGGTCCGGGTCTACCATGATGATTTTCCGCCGGGACTGAACCGGGACGCCGTGGCAGCCTATCTCTCACGCAGCATCACGCTCACCGATCAGCAGGGCGTCAGGGTGACACTGTTGCCATCGGCGATCGTCACGGAAGGGGATCGCGTCCGGATCACGCTCGACGGCACCGCGTCCGGACGTGTGGGCCAGGGGCGGCTGAGCGTCACCCTGCTGCAGGAACGGTTCAGCGACCAGGTGAACGTGGCGCTGGTCCGAATCGACGGTCGACGTGCGCAACTCGTATATCTCAAGGGTGACCCAGCGCAGGCGCTCCCATGAATCGGGAAACTTGTGACCGACTGGGGGGCACCAGTAGCATTCGCGCAGCTGCATGCTCCCTCGCTCCGCCTGGAGAATTGCCCGACAGCTCATGGTTCATGCCGCCGCGCGATACGTGCCTGACGATGCTGCCCTCGTGCTTGCCATGACGCGGGGAGACGCTGCGGCGATGTCGACACTCTACGATCGCTTTGCCCCGAATCTTCTCGGCCTCGCACTGCGCATCACCCGGGAACAGGCGGACGCCGAGGAAGTCGTGGTCGATACGTTCGCGCAAGCGTGGCGCGAGGCATCACGGTTCGAGACCGGTCGCGGGTCGGTGGCGGCGTGGCTCGCGACCATCGCGCGCAGCCGGGCGCTCGATACTGTGCGTTCGCGAACGCGTCGTGGGCGCCTGAGCGACGCGGCGGAGGCGGAGAGCGCCAGCAGCGCGGCCCCGGCGATGGGTAGCGCGTTTGCCTCTCCGGTGGCCAATGTGATCGCCAACGAGCAGGCCCGGCGGATCCGCGACGCACTCATGGAACTGCCCGATTCGCAGCGCGCCGCACTCGACCTCGCCTACTTCGAGGGCCTGTCGCAGACCGAGATCGCCGAGCGGCTGGGCGAGCCATTGGGTACCGTGAAGACGCGCGTCCGCCTCGGTCTGCGGAAACTGCGCGAACTGCTCACCGCCCTTGGGCCGGAGGGGTACGCATGACCGACTCGTCGCGTCACCCCATGCATGAGCTGGTCGAGGAGTACGTGCTCGAGCTGCTCGACGAGGCCGAGCGCGCCGAGTTCGAGACCCGGCTCGCGGTCGACCCGACCCTCGCGAGCAATGTCGCCGCCGCGCGCGAAGCCCTCTCCGCGCTGGCCCTGAGCACGCCTGTCGCACTGCCGGCCGGGCTCAAGCAGCGGGTCATGGCCCACGCGGTGGCCCACCCCGAGCCGGTGGCCGTGGAAGCAAAGGTGCTGCCCATGATCCCCTCGCGTCGGTCCCGGGCACCACTCTGGCTCGGTGCGGCACTCGCCGCCTCCCTGCTCGTGGTCTTCAAGCTCAACCACGATCTCGGTCAGGAGCGTCAGGCTACCGCAACGGCGAACGCCTTTGCGGCACGCACCCTGGATGCCGTCACCCAGCGCGACTCCATGATCGCACGACTCACCGACCCGTCGGTGGAGTTGGTCACGCTCGCCTCCACCGGCGATGCCAAGCCGGCCGTGAAGGTCTATGTCGATCAGAAGCGGCGCAGTGCGGTGCTCTCGGTGGCGTCGCTCGAGACCGCTCCGGCGGGCCAGGCCTATCAGCTCTGGTTCATCGTCGACGGCAAGCCGATCCCGTCGGTGACCTTCAACCCGGGGGCAGACGGCCGGGCATTGGTGCAGGATGTAACCCTGCCTCCCGGCACCGTCGCAGCAACCGCCGTGACCCGGGAACCCGAAGGCGGCTCCCAAGCGCCGACCTCTGCGGTGCTCTTTGTCGGGGCGGTCAAGGCCGGAAAATAGAATTCGCAACCCCTCACCCCAGCCCCCCAATTCGGCTATCTTGTTGGGCTAGCGCCGGTTGACGCCGGCGCCCACCACTGGGTGAGGAGCAAGAGTCCGCGTGGCCGTACCACTGATTCAACTGACCCGTCAGTCCTCGGGATCTCCCCTGCCGGAGCCCGTCCTGCCCACCGCCGTCCTGCCCATGGCACCGGCGCGGAAGCCGTCGTGGCTCAAGGTGAAGGCCCCCGGCGGGGCCGGTTACCTCCATCTCCAGAAGATGATGCGGGAACTCGGCCTCCATACGGTCTGTGAAGAGGCGCGCTGCCCCAACATCGGCGAGTGCTGGGAGCACAAGGCCGCCACCTTCATGATCCTCGGCGACGTCTGCACCCGGAACTGTGCCTACTGCGCCGTCTCCCACGGCACGCCCAAGGCGTTCGACGCCGCCGAGCCGGCCCGGCTGGCCGACGCCGTGGAGCGGATGGGGCTGGAGCACGTGGTAATCACGTCGGTGGATCGTGACGACCTCCCCAATGGAGGCGCCGAGGCTTTCGCCGGCTGCATCACCGAGATCAAGCAGCGACTCCCGGAGACGTCGGTCGAGGTATTGATTCCCGACTTCAAGGGGTCCGAGCGAGCACTGCAGTTGGTGATGGATGCGCGGCCCGACATTCTCAACCACAATCTCGAGACGGCGGAGCGACTCTATCGACTTGCCCGTCCGGGCGGACGCTACGACCGCGCGCTGCGGGTGCTCGCCAATGCGCGCGCGATGGACGCCACGGCCCTCACCAAGTCGGGCATCATTCTGGGCATGGGCGAAGAGTGGGACGAGATCCTCACCTGCCTGCGCGACCTGCGCCGCAGCGACGTGAATATCGTGACGATGGGGCAGTACCTGCGCCCGTCGGAGAGTCACCTGCCGGTGGTCCGCTACTACACGCCCGATGAATTTGCCGAACTGAAGCAGATCGGCCTTTCGATGGGCTTTTCGCATGTCGAGAGTTCGCCGCTGACCCGCTCGTCCTACCATGCCTGGGATCAGGCCCGCTCCGCCAAGGGGACTTCGTAATGGCTGTGTCGACCGAAAACACGTCGCGCTCCACGCGTCGTGGCGCCGATGCCCCGTTCGCCGATCAGTACCACGATTGGCTGCGCATGATGCTGCTGATTCGCCGCTTCGAGGAGCGGGCCGGTGAGGCCTACTCCATCGGCCAGATCGGCGGCTTCTGCCATCTCTACATTGGCCAGGAGGCGGTGGCCGTGGGCACGATCTCCGCGCTGCGCGACGACGACTACGTCGTGAGCGCCTACCGCGAGCACGGACAGGCGCTCGCGCGCGGCCTCAGCGCCCGCGCGATCATGGCGGAGCTCTTCGGCAAGGCCACCGGCTGCTCCAAGGGCAAGGGCGGCTCGATGCACCTGTTCGATTTCTCGCGGGGCTTCATGGGCGGCCACGGCATCGTGGGCGGCCAGATCCCGCTCGGTGCCGGCTTTGCCTGGGCCGCCAAGTACCGCAAGACCGACCAGGTCTCGCTGACCTACTTCGGTGAGGCGGCCGCCAACATCGGGTCGTTCCACGAGGCGCTCAACATGGCAGGGCTGTGGAAGCTGCCGGCCATCTTCGCGATCGAGAACAACGGCTATGGCATGGGCACGGCCATGAAGCGCGCCGCGGCGATCACCGAGCTCTCCCTGCGCGCTGCCTCCTACGGGATGCCGGGCGTCGAAGTCGATGGGCAGGACGTGGTCGCGGTGCGCCAAGCCATGGATGTGGCCGTGGCACGTGCACGCGCCGGCGACGGCCCCACCCTGCTCGACATTCGCTGCTTCCGCTACGTGGGCCACTCGATGTCGGATGCCGCCAGCGGCACCTATCGCAGCAAGGAGGAACTCGAGGAGTCCCGGATGCGCGACCCCATCGCGCTGCTCGAGGCCCGGATGCGCGAGCTCGACCTGCTTGACGATGCCGCGCTTGCCGCACTCGACGCCGAGGTGGTGGCCGAGGTGGCCGATGCGGTGACCTTCGCCGAGGAATCGCCCGAGCCCGACGCCTCGGAGCTGTGGACCGATGTCTACGCCCCGGAGGAGAGCTGATGGCGATCCTTAGCTACCGTGATGCGCTGAATCAGGCGCTCCGTGAAGAGATGCAGCGCGACGGCGACGTCTTCCTGATGGGCGAGGAAGTGGCCGAGTATGATGGAGCCTACAAGGTCTCGCGCGGCCTGCTCGAGGAGTTCGGACCGATGCGCGTGGTCGACACCCCGATCGCGGAGCTCGGCTTTACCGGCATCGGCGTCGGGGCCGCGATGGTGGGCCTCCGGCCGGTGATCGAGATGATGACCTGGAACTTCGCGTTGCTCGCGATCGACCAGATCGTCAACGCCGCGGCCAAGATTCGTTACATGAGCGGCGGCCAGATCGGCTGCCCCATCGTGATTCGCGGGCCGGGCGGCGCAGCCCTGCAGCTCGGCGCCCAGCACTCGCAGGCGTTCGAGAGCTGGTATGCCCACATCCCCGGCCTCAAGGTCGTCATGCCGGCCACGCCGGCCGATGCCAAGGGCCTGCTCAAGGCGGCGATCCGTGATCCGAACCCGGTGATCTTCATCGAAGGCGAGATGCTCTACAACCTCAAGGGCGAAGTGCCCGATGAGGAGTACGTCACCCCGATCGGCAAGGCCGACATCAAGCGGGCCGGCACGCAGGTCACGATCGTCTGCCACTCCAAGACTGTCGCGCCGGCCCTCAACGCGGCCAAGACGCTCGAAGGCGAGGGAATCGACGCCGAGGTGATCGACCTGCGCACTATCCGACCGCTCGACGAGGAGTGCATCCTCGCGTCGGTGGCCAAGACCAACCGCTGCGTCGTGGCCGAAGAAGGGTGGGCCTTCGCCGGCGTCGGTGCACAAGTCGTCGACCTGATCCAGCGCGAGGCGTTCAATGACCTCGACGCTCCCGTGCTGCGGGTGACTCAGGCCGACGTGCCGATGCCCTACAACAAGCACCTCGAAAAGGCCGCCAAGACGGATGCGGGCAAGATCGCCGCCGCCGTCCGCCGCGTCTGCTACCGGGACTGACGACATGGCGACCAAAGTGGTGATGGAAGCACTCTCCCCGACGATGGAAGAAGGCCGTCTCGTCGAGTGGAAGAAGAACGAAGGCGATGCGGTAGCCGTCGGCGATGTCCTCGCCGAAGTGGAGACCGACAAGGCCGTCATGGAGCTGGTGGCCCGCGCGGCCGGCATCATGCTCAAGCACGTGGTGCCCGCCGGAAGCACAGTGCCCGTGGCGCAGCCGGTGGGTTGGATCGGTGAAGCAGGCGAAGCGGTGCCCGGTGGCGAGGCGGCGCCGGCTGTAGGGGCGCCGCTTGCGGCGCCCGTACAAGAGGCGCCGCTTGCAACGCCGACGCAAGCGCCGGCCCTACAAGCGGCGCCGGCCACATCGGCGGCGCCCGCGGCGGCCGGCGGACGCGTGAAGGCGTCGCCCTTGGCAAAGCGCATTGCCGCCGACCGCGGGCTCGATCTCGCCTCGGTTGCCGGATCGGGCCCGGAGGGCAGGGTCATCGCACGCGATCTCGAACAGCTCGCAGCGGCACCGGCTGGCGGCGGACGCACGGACGGCATTTCGGTGTCGACCTTCAGCGACATTCCGCTGTCGCAGATGCGCAAGGCGATCGCCAAGCGGCTGGTGCAATCCATCGGCCCCATTCCGACCTTCTACCTCACGGCTGAAGTGGACATGGAGCGGGCGCATGACGCCCGCGTGGCGCTGCTGGCCTCGGACGACAAGGGGAAGTTCTCGTTCAACGACCTGATCATCCGGGCGTCGGCCGCCGCACTCACGCAGCATCCCAACGTGAATGCCTGGTGGCTGGACGATCGCATCCGGCAGTGGCAGGACGTCCACATCGGCGTTGCCGTCGCGATCGACGAGGGACTGATCACACCGATCATCCGCCATGCCGACCAGAAGGGACTGCGCGAGATCGCCGGCGAGGTGCGTGAACTCGCGGGTCGGGCGCGCGAGAAGCGGCTCAAGCCGGAGGAGTACACCGGCGCCACCTTCTCGGTGTCGAACCTCGGAATGTTCGGCATCGATGAATTCACGGCGATCATCAATCCGCCCGAGGCCGCGATCCTCGCGGTCGGGCGCATCGAGGAGAAGCCGGTGGTGCACAACGGCGCCATCGTGGCCCGCCGGCGGATGCGGATGACCCTCTCCTGCGATCATCGGGTGATCGACGGCGCCAGTGGTGCCGCCTTCCTCAAGACGCTGGTGGGGATGCTGGAGAATCCGTTGGCCTTAGTCTGGTAAGCGGAAGGAGAGAGGAGAGAGGAGAGAGGAGAAGGCTCTTCTCTCTTCTCTCCTTTCTCCTCTCTCGAGAATTATGGTTTCTGACTCTATTGCGGAGCTTTACTCGTGGCAAATCAGTCGTTTGACGTGGTGGTCGTGGGTGGTGGGCCGGCCGGCTATCCGGCAGCCATTCGTGCCGCGCAGCTCGGCCTCAGCGCCGTCGTCATCGAGAAAGAGAAGCTCGGCGGCGTCTGCGTCAACATCGGGTGCATCCCGACCAAGGCCCTGCTGCACAGCTCGTCCACGGCCAACCTGATCCGCAAGGACGCCAGGGAACTCGGCATCACCGTGGGCGACGTGGTGGTGGACTATGGCGTGGCGATGAAGCGTTCACGCAAGGTGGCCGAGCAGAATTCCAAGGGCGTCGAGTTCCTGATGAAGAAGAACAAGATCACGGTCATCAAGGGCACCGGCATCCTGGCCTCCGCCACCACGGTCACGGTCGGCGGCGATACCATCACCGCGACGAAGGCAATCGTGGTGGCCACCGGGTCGCGCACCAAGGGGATTCCCCAGGTCGGCCTCACCGTGAATGGCACCACCGTGATCACCTCCGACGAGGCGCTCTTTCTCGAGCAGGCTCCGAAGACCCTCGCCATTGTGGGCGGCGGCGCCGTGGGCTCGGAATTCGCCGACATCTTCAATGCCTTCGGGAGCGAGGTCACGTTGGTCGAGGCGCTGCCGCGGATCCTGCCGGTCGAGGATGCCGAGTGCTCCGACGTGATCGCGAAGTCCTTCAAGAAGCGTGGCATCACCGTGCTGGCCGGGGTGAAGGTCGTGAAGGCGGAGGTGAAGGACAGTGGCGTCACCCTCCAGCTGGAAGTGGGTGGCAAGTCGCAGAGCGTGACCGCGGAGAAGGTGCTGATGGCGGCCGGACGCGCCGTGAACACCGAGGCGATCGGCCTCGAGAAGGTTGGCGTGAAGCTCACCGACCGCGGCTTCATCCAGGTCGATCCCACGACCCTGCAGACCAGCGTGAAGGGGATCTACGCCATCGGCGACGTCGCCGGACCGCCGATGCTGGCCCACAAGGGCACGCGCGAAGGGGTGCACGTGGCCGAGGTGATCGCGGGCCATGCGCCCAAGGCGATCGACTACAGCAACGTGCCGAGTGTGACCTATTGTCATCCCGAGGTGGCCAGCGTGGGGCTCACCGAAGAACAGGCCAAGGAAAAAGGCCTCGACATCCAGGTCGGTCGCTTCCCGTTCTCCGCCAACGGGCGCGCGCGCGCGACCAACGAGACCGACGGCTTCGTGAAAATCATTCGCGACAAGAAGTACGGCGAGATCGTGGGCGCGCACATCGTCAGCGGGCACGCCTCGGAGTTGATTGGCGAGTTGGTCATGGCGCGCACCAATGAGTACACCGTCGAGGAAGTCGACCTCGCGATTCACGCGCACCCGACGCTCTCGGAGGCGATCGCCGAGGCGGCGCTCGACTCGATGGGCCGGGCCATCCACATCTAGGTGGCCGATCCGGCGCATCCCTCGCCGAACCCGTTCGGCGAGTCGGCTCCCAAGGACGACCGCGTGGGCCTCGCCGCCAACGCGATGGCGGCGGCGATGGCACTGGCCATCGCCGCCATTGCCGTGGTGACCTGGGCCACCACATACGTCGCCGCGAACAGTGGCATCACGTCGCGCGAGAACATCACTGACGGCACCGCCGTCAACCTCCTGATCTACGGCACCGCCATCGCCGTCTTCGGTTCGGCCGGCGTGGCGTGGCTGCTGATGGGCCCGGTGGACTCGAACTATCGCCGCGGCGGGCTCGCCATGGTGTCGGCCTTCGGTGGGTTCATGCTCAGCGTGATCCTGACGATGATGGTGCGCGGCGTGCTGGGCACCACGGCCCTGCTGGGGCTGGCGGCGGTGGCGGCCGTCGTCGCGGCCTGGTTTGCGCGACGGGCCCGCGCGGCGGTCTGATGGCGCGACCACTCGAGGTGGTCGACCTCGGTCGGCGCGGCTACCATGAGGTCCTGGAACGGCAGCGTGCCCTGCGGCTCGCGCGCATCGACGGCTCTCTCCCGCACGACATGTTGTTGCTGGTGGAGCACGACTCGGTCTACACGCTGGGCCGCGGAACACAGGCCAGCTCGCTGCCGGTGCCGATCGAGGCCCTCCGCGCCTCCGGGGCCGAGGTCGTCGAGATCGAGCGTGGCGGTGACGTGACCTGGCACGGGCCGGGACAGTTGGTGGGTTATCCGATCCTGCACCTCTCCCAACACCGCGAGGATCTTCACTGGTACCTGCGCACCCTGGAGCAGGCACTCATCAACGCCCTCGCGACTCTCGATATTCCGGGGGACCGCGTCGCGGGAAAAACCGGTGTCTGGACCGCTCAAGGCAAGATCGCGAGTCTCGGCATCCACGTGAAGCAGTGGGTGACGCTCCACGGCTTCGCTCTGAACGTCCATCCCGACCTGCGATGGTTCGACCAGATCGTGCCCTGTGGCCTCGAGGGTGTGGTGATGACCTCCGTGGCTCGCGAGCGGGGCGACCGCGACGAGCACGCCGCGATCTGGGAGGCCACCCGCGCGGCCACGGTGGCCTCGTTCGCCGCGGCGTTCTCGCTTGCACCGTGGCAGAGTTGATGCTTCCCTTGCCATTCGAGCCGGGGCGGGACACCCTTCACGGTATGGCTGACGCGTTTGATCAGGAGAAGATTTCCACTGCGGCCGATGACCGGATTTCGGCCATCCTCCGCGCCGCGACCTCGTGGGCGGCTGAGGCACCGAGCGAACTGACGCCAGCGATCCGTGCGGTCTGCGTGCGACTGGCGGAGATGGTGGCCGATCAGCGGCACTATATGGCCCCATTGCCGGAGCCGATGGAGTCCGAGCGACGCGCCGTGCTCACGTTGGTCGCCGACCGCCTGCGCACCGGGCCGATCGCCCGCGAGCTGCGGGAGCACCTCGATGCGCTCGCCGAGATGGAGCTGCGGGCCACCGGGTCGTGGTCGGTGGTGGCCACCGCGCAGGCCGAGTGGCAGCAAACCGCCATCGACTATCTGCAGAAGAAGCGACTGCTGCTTCCCGAGAAGGGTCGCCCCGACGAATACTGGGCCGAGGATGTGGTTTGCGGCGTGATTGCCTCAGTCAAGGGCGTGATCGGCGCGGATGACCTCTACTCCAGGATCGAGGCGCAGTACGCTGGCGGCGGCCGGCCGCGCGTGGTGCGCGACGAGGATTGACGCACTCCTGCATCGCTTGCGCTGACGCCCATCAACCGTCGAGCACCTCTCGCACCATCCTGCCCAGTCGACCCACCGTGAAGGGTTTCTGCAGGAAAGGCACCCCGCTCTCCATGACCCCGCGCCGCGTGATCGCGTCGCCGGTATACCCCGACATCAGCAAGGTCTTGATCCCCGGCCGCTCGTTGCGTAGGTGGTGCAGGAGCGTGGGACCATCGGTGCCCGGCATCACGACGTCGCTGATGACCAGATCGATGACCCCGGCGTGCCGCGCAACTATGGCGGCGGCATCGTCTGCCCCTTCCGCGCCCAGTACGGTGTACCCCAGCCGCTGCAGGACGTTGACGGCGGCGGCACGCACCGCGGCGTCATCCTCGACCAGCAGAATCGTCTCGTGGCCTCCCACCACGGGATGCTGGCCCGATGTAATCGCCGCGACGGCATCGGGAGCCGCGACGACCGGGAAGTAAAGCCGGAACGTGCTCCCCGTCCCCAGCTCGGAATAAACCGAGACGCTTCCGCCCGCCTGCGTGACAATGGCATAGACCGTGGCGAGGCCGAGGCCGGTCCCCTTCCCCACCTCCTTGGTGGTGAAGAACGGCTCGAAGATGTGGCTCCGGACGTCGGGCGTCATCCCCACGCCGGTGTCGTTCACGGAGATCACCACGAAGCGCCCTGCCTCTGGTAGGCCGTGAAGCTCTCGACTCGCCTCGTCAACGGTCACCTGCTCGGTTCGGATCGTCAACGTGCCACCCGTCGGCATGGCATCACGCGCGTTGACCGCCAGATTGATGAGGACCTGTTCAAATTGTCCGGGATCGACGTGGATGGCGCCGGGTTCAGGAGCGAGCTCGGCCACCACGTGGATATCCTCACCAATCAGTCGCCGCAGCAACTTGTCAACCGCCGCGACGGCGCCGTTGGGGTCGACCACCGCAGGAAGCACCACATCACGGCGCGAGAAGGTCAGCAACTGGCGTGTGAGTGCGCTCGCGCGTTCGCCAGCGGCCTTAACCTCGTCAAGGTCGGCAGCATGCGGATCGTCGTCGGGAGTATCGAATCGCACCAGCTCGGTATAGGCGATGATGACCGCGAGCAAGTTGTTGAAATCGTGGGCGACGCCGCCGGCCAGCCGCCCTACCGCCTCCATCTTCTGCGACTGGCGCAACTGGGACTCAAGTGCCTGGCGTACCGTGATGTCCTGCGCGATGACGAACCGCGCAGGGGTACCATTGAACTCGACGTTGTTTCCGGTAAGCTCAACATCGAAGAAGGTGCCATCCTTGCGGCGGTGCCGAAACTGGCGCACAGTATGATTTTCCCGGAGTCCATCGGCGACCGTCTCCAGCAGAATCCCCACATGTTCGGGCGGGCGAATATCGCGCAGGGTCAGCTGGCGGAATTCCGCGCGCGAGTAACCGTACTGTTTGACGGCCGCATCGTTGACGGCGAGGAAACGGAGCGATGTGGGCTCAAAGACCCACATCGGCACGGGATTGTGGGTGAAGAGGAGGCGCCACTGGCGCTCCGACGCCTGCCGCGCGGCAGCCCCCGCTTCCATGCGATCGGCCATGCGGTTGAAGGTCAGGGCAAGCCGACCAACTTCGTCGTCACCAGTCACCGCAGCACGGACGCGCTCCCGCCCGGCCCCCATCGCGTCGGCCACTGCCGTGAGCCGGTGGATCGGGATCGAGATCCGGTAGCCGAACCACCAGACCAGCACGGTGGCGAGCAGCGAGAGCGCCAGCCCGATCATCCCGATCCGCGTCGCAAAATTCCTGGCCGGGGCCTCCACAACGCTGTCCGGCACTTCCAGCACGCTGAACCACCCCGAGATGGAGTCATACGCGACCGCCGCGAGATGTCCACGCCCGGCGGCGGTGGTATAGCGGATGGCCGCGGTGGTGGCGACCATGGGGAGCTCGGGCTGCGGCACCACTTCCACCTGATCGGTCCAGGCTCCGCCCGGCGTGCCGAGCAGCAGTGCACTGCCGCCACCGAACAGTGCGCCGATCTGCGCCCGCGCCGATGGTCTCGGTACCACCACCCGCCAGCGGACGAGTCGGCCGATCTCGCGCCCTCCTTCCGTCACGACAGCGATGACCGGAAAGACGGTCTTACCACCAACGACCTGCAGCGGCCCCACCGCCGCGGAATCCGGAGACGCTGCAAGGCGGGACGCAAGCACTGGGAGTGGGAGCGATGCGATCGAGGCGTGCATTCGCCCACTGATCGCCAGCGGCCGCCCGTCGACATCGAGCAGCGCAACCGCCGCCGCGGTGGAGTCATCACCATCGATGCGGGCGATCGCCGCGAACAACACCCCCGCCGCCGCGGAGGATGGCGATCGGAAGTACTGGTGGGCTTCGGGTAGCGAGGCGAGGCGACGCGCGCCATGCTCGGAGGCAGCGGAGCTGCTGCGAAGCGACGTCTCAATCTGGGTCGAGAGGGTCTGAAGTCGCTCGGACACTGTTGCTGCCGAGACCCGCTCCACCTCGCGGTATGCCAAGCCCAGCAGGGCCGCAATGATGAGAAGCATCACGGCCGTCACGAGAAGAGGCAACTTCCACTGGATAGAGAGCCGCGGGAAGAGTTGATACATAGGGGGCCTCGCTGCCTACCTGACCTCTCGACAATTCACCGGCAACAGAACCACGTCCCGGCATGAGGGGTGCTCACGAACAGTACACCGCTGTACACACCGCGCCAACGCTGGGCCAGCGCGGCCACAGACCGGTGCTACTTCGCCCCAAGCAACTCGAAGAACCTCCCGAACACGCGAATCCCCTCCCACAACTGACTGAGATCCAGCTTCTCGTTCGGTGAGTGCAGACCATCATCGGGCAATCCGATGCCGGTGAGCAGCACCGGGGCGCCGCTGCGCCCGAGCTCGGGCACGATCGGAATCGAGCCACCGGCACGCACCGCCACGGTGGGACGCCCCACCACTTCCTCGAAGGCGCGATCGAGTACCTGGAACACCGGATGCGTGACATCGACCTGCACCGGATCGCCGCCATGCAAGAACTTGAGCTCCCACTCGGCGAACGGCGGCGCAACCTTGGCGACGGCCTTGCGCAGCTGCGCCTGGGCAAACGCGAGCGAGAGGCCCGGCACCAGCCGCATCGAGATCTTGGCGACGCCGACGGCCGGGATCACCGTCTTGGCGCCTTCGCCGGTGAAGCCACCACGGATGCCGTGGATCTCGAAAGTCGGCAGTGCCCAGGTGCGCTCGAACACCGTGAACCGCTCGAGGCCGGTAAGTGCACTCGCCGTGACTTCATCGCGCAGGAACTCGGCTTCATCAAACGGCAGCGAGTTCCACCCCTTCCGCTCTGCCTTGCTCGGCGCCTCGACACTCTTGTAGAGCTTGGGGACCCGAATCTTGCCGCTGCGTCCCTTGAGATCGGTGAGCATGCGACAGAGCGTCTCGATGGCGTTCGGTGCCACGCCGCCATAACTCCCCGAGTGCAGGTCTCGCTGTAGCGTACGCACATGCAGCTCGGCGTAGCACATGCCGCGCAACGCGGTGTAGACGGCCGGCCACCCCTTGGCGTAGTATGACATGTCGGCGACGAGGACCGCATCCACCGCGGTGCGCTGCGGTTCGGCGGCCAGCAGGTCGAACACCACCCGCCCGCCGCACTCTTCTTCCCCTTCGAACAAGAAGCGGACGTTGATGGGGGGCAGCTTCCCTTCGCCCAGCGTCGCCTCATACGCCTTGAGCAGGCAGAACACCTGCCCCTTGTCATCGATGGCGCCGCGCGCGAACAGCTGTCCATCGCGGATGGACGGCACGAACGGCGGCGTGTGCCACTCATCGAGCGGATCAGGCGGTTGGACATCGTAGTGACCATAGATCAGCAGTGTGGGCGCACCGGGAACGTGCGGGCTCTCGCCCCACACTACCGGATGGCCATCGCCCTCGATCAGCTGTACCGTGGGACACCCGAGGGTGAACAGTTGATCGACCAGCCACTGGGCTGCGCGACGGCAGTCATCGGCATGGGCCGGCAGCGTGCTGACGCTCGGGATGGCAAGGAAATCAAAGAGCTCCGCCAGCAGGCGCGGCTCCTCTCGTGAAATGAACTGATCATCCATCGGGCCGGCTCCAACTCGAGAAGGTGACCTGCAACTTACTGTGGATCGCCCGCACCCGCCGCCGGGTTGCCGATGGGGCGGATGGTCTTGACCATCGCCCGCATCAGATCGAACGCCTCGCTCCCCTTGGCGTCCTGGAGCAGGGCCCCCAGAGTGTAAAGCGCCCGGGTGAGGTCGCCTCGGAAGGCGCGGTCCCAGCTGCTGAAGAGCGGCAATTCGGTGCGATAGAGGCGCACGCCCAGCAGCTGGGCGTTATTGATGGGCCGCTCCGCGAAGCGGGTGACCCGGATGGTCCGCAGGGATTGTCCCAGCGGACCGGAAAGCGTGTCGGCACTCCAACGGGCGATTGTCGCCCGCCCCGCATCGTTCTCGTCGCTGGGAAGCTTGAGAGCATAGAGCGAGTCGAGCTTGCCGAGCAGCAGGCCGTAGTAGTCGCCCAGCACCTGCTCATCATGCCAGCGGTCGCCGGCGCGGAACGAGAGCGCGGTGTCGCCGCGGGCGAGGAAGAACTCCTCGGTGGCACGGTAGCCCACCCATTGCGCGAAGCTCTCGTTGAAATCGGTGGCGCCCTTCACCCAGATAGTGTTGTGGGCAATCTCGTGGAACACCAACGAGGCCAACTCCACCGAGTCGCGGGTGAGCGCCGTCGAGAGCAGCGGGTCGTTGAACCATCCCAGGGTCGAGAACGCGGCCGAGGGACGCAGGTTCACGTCATACCCCTTGACCGCATAGCTGGAGGCGGCGCGCTTGCCCTCGTCGAAATCAAAGAATCCCTTGTAGGGTACTCGTCCCGCGATCGGATAACGCCAGGTCACCGGACAGAGACAATTCTTCGGTGAGGCCGTGAGCACCAACAACAGGGTGTCGCGTCCGACGTCGCTGTAACTGGTGTAGGTCTCCTTGGCATCGAGGCCCAGTCGCGCGGCATAACCGCGCACCTCCACCACCAGCTTTGCCATGGCGCGGATGGAATCGGGTACCGAGCTATCACGCGCCAGCGCGGTGATGGGGATCCGCCCGGTGAGAATGCGCGTCTCCTCGATGCCCGCGCGCGAGAGATAGCGCACCTCCGATGACGCGACGTAGGCAGTGCCATATCCCAGCAGCAGCGTAGCGGCAGCAATCAGCAATCCCATCCGCAGTCGGCTCCTTTTGACCATCAGGGTGTCCAGCTCAGGCCCACGAGATGCACGCTGCGACCCAGCGCACTGCGACTCTGGTAGGCATAGTCAATGCGCGTACGCGGCAGCACCAGCGAGGCACCGTACGCCGTCTTCCCGACCCCACTCCCTGCCGGCTGGCCACCGGTCCCGATGCGCCCCACCAGCCCCACGCCGTGGAACACCACCCCACCCTCGAGCCCAATGATGCTGCGACGCGGCTCGCCGTCGGCCCACACCGTCTCGACCGTGGCCAGCAACCGACCGTTGGAATAGGTGTCGATGAGGTTGAATGAGAAGCCAAGATGGGTGCTGGAGGGAAGCTGCAACCCGGCACCGCTCAGCGAATAGCGACCGAGATTCTGGAACGTGAGCCCAATGGCGGCGATGTCGAAGAAGGCCAGCGTGAGCCCGGCATCGGAGGTAAGGGTGCGGTACACCGTGCCGACGGAATCGGTCACCGAGACGTACTTGGCCGAGGCGCCGATGGCGACGCCGCTCAGTCGATACGCGCCAGCACCCACCCAGGAGAGGTTGTCGTGAATCGGCGGGTCACCCTGATAGCGCAGGTAGCGATAGCCACCACCGACATTGAACGGCCCAGCGCGCAAGGCGGCCGCCCCGGTGGTGTACCAACTGTCGTCGGGGAGCCGGGCATAGGCGGCTTCCAAAGAGAGCTTGCGAATCGGGCCGATTGCCGAGGGATTGTCGAAGACGGCCGAGGCATAGCCCGGGATGGCGACGCCGGCACCGGCAAAGCCGGCGACGCGCACGGAGG
This sequence comes from Gemmatimonadota bacterium, assembly GCA_040002895.1. Lineage (GTDB taxonomy): Bacteria > Gemmatimonadota > Gemmatimonadetes > Gemmatimonadales > GWC2-71-9 > Palsa-1233. The sequence continues at coordinate 13,837 of JBDUDP010000005.1, read as the reverse complement.
CGGGCAAGTTGGCGAGGGCCGGAATCGGCGGAGCATCCTGCCCCCGGAGTGCCGCGACCAGCAGCGGTAGGACGGCAACCCCCAGCCACGACCTCACTGGATGCGAACCACCGCGATCCGGGGGAGAATGGCGTCATTCACGCGCGTCCCGGCCGTGGAACCGGCCAGCCGCACCGTCACGCCCGGTGACCCGGCCGGCAGCTTGAAGCGCACATGCCGCCCGCTGCCACCTCGCAGCGTGCCGCTGCGCGAGTAGCTCCCGCTGGTGCTGTCGGGCGTGAGCGGATACGGCTTCGCAAACACCGCGGGCGAGTTGCGCCCGAAGACTCCGCGGAAATCCCAGGTGCGATAGCGCAGCCGACCGACCTGCGGGAAACCCGGCAGGTTGTCCGTGTAGTTGGCCATCTGCCACTCGCCCACCAGCGTCGAGAACGGGATGCCCGCGGCACTCGCCACACTCTCCGATCCGACCTGCGTGGTCTGCACCAGCGCCCGCGTGAGCGACGTCCCCAGCAGCGTGTCGCTGGCAAAGTGATCCGCAGCCCAGCGCACAAAGAGCCACGCCGCACCACGCTCGGCCAGCGAACCGGTGCCGCTGCGTGGTGCGATCAGGAAGGTGGCCTCGGGATCGTTGAGATAATCGTAGGCATCGCTTAGGTCGCCCGAGGCGAACTGGGAGAAGCAACTGGTCGCCGCAGGACACGCGGCGTCGGGTGTCACCCGGAAGCCCAGCTCCTCGGCAAAGTGCGACAGCCCCTCGTTGAGCCAGAGATCTTCGTCGGAGCTGCCACGAATCAGAACATGCTGGTTGTACGAGATCATGTGCTGAAATTCGTGAATCAGCGTGGGCGGCAGCGAGGTCAACTCGCGCGAGCGTGTCACCGCGCTGCAGCTGGCGGTCGCGGGCTTCGGTGCGAAGGCATAGAACACCTCGCGACGATTCGATCCCACTGCGCCCACGAGCAGGTCATTGCCAAAGAAGTAGCCGATTACGCGCCCGTTGGTGCAATCAGGTGTGAGGTCGTTGACGGCCTTGGTGATCAGGATCGCGACGCGCTGGTCGCCATTGATGTCCGACTCCCGCCCGAAGGCGGTGGTGTCGGCGGGATAGAGGTAGTCATCGAAGACGCCGCCGAGCTGGTCGAGATCGGCCTGGGTCAGCTGCTCGGCGCCGGCCGTGGTGGCATCGTCGAGGTAGATCACGCCGGCACGACCCACGTAGCGCACAGTAGCGCCGACCCGCGTGAAGGAGTTGCAGACAATCACCTTGCAGACCGAGAAGGAATCGCGATCGCCAAAGACCGGGATCACCCTCGCCGCCGGGGGTCCGCTCCAGAGGTGCTGCAGCTGTGCCGAGCCGCTGGTGGCAAGCGCGTGCTCTGCGGCGCGAAGCCGCAGGTGGAACTCGGCCGCACTACCTCGCACGAATGGCGCGGTACCGGGCAGCTCCGAGAGGGAGCCGAACCCGGCCACCGCGGACGCTGTCGCGACGGCCGGATCACCCTGCAGCGCGTAGCTGGCCGACACACCGTTGTTGGACTCGGTGCCGTTACCGCTGTAGGCCACCACCAGATATTCGCTGGCGCTGGCAGCTCCGGGGAGCCGGATGCAGGCCGTCTCGCTGGAGGCGTTGAGGACGCGAGAGTCGCCCGGATTGAGCGTGACGGCCATGGGTGTCGAACAGAGCGGCTCGACCGTGACCGGACCGGTAGGCGAGCTGCCGCAGGCCGCCAGGAGGAGCAGCGAGCCGGCCAGCGGGAGCGACGACACGTGACGCATGCAGCAGACTCCGAGTGACGATGGGGAATCGACGTAAGCCTAAGCAGGGCAACGACTTTTGACAATCAGGGGGGAACGCGATACGATTCTCCGGTGACGCCTGAACCGTGGCTCGACTCCCTCCGCTTTGATGCCGCCGGCCTGCTCCCGATCGTGACGCAGGACGCGCGGACTGGCGACGTCCTGATGCTCGCCTGGGGCTCCCGGGAGGCGCTCGCTCGCTCGCATGCCACCGGTGAGGCCCACTATTGGAGCCGGTCGCGGGGAGCCCTCTGGCGCAAGGGCGAGGAGTCGGGGAATACCCAGCGCCTGGTCGAGATCCGGGTCGATTGCGACCGGGACACCATCCTCTACCGGGTGGAACAGACCGGCCCCGCCTGCCACACCGGCACCCCCACCTGCTTTGCCCATCGGGTGACCCGCTCCGGGGAAGTCTCGGCCGGAGACGATCCCGGCGGACACTTGCTCACGCGCCTGGCCGGAATCATCGCCGACCGTGACCGCACGCGCCCGGCCGATTCGTATACCAGCTCACTCTTTGAACGCGGCCTCCCCAAGATCTCGCAGAAGGTGGGCGAGGAGGCGGTGGAGACCATCGTCGCCGCGCATGCCGAATCGGATGAACGGCTGGCCAGCGAGGCCGCCGACCTGCTCTACCACCTGCTGGTGCTGCTCCAGGTGCGCGGCGTCTCGCTGGACACTGTGCTCGGCGAACTGGCCGCCCGGGAGCGCTGAGATGGCCTTCGCGCACCTGCACACCCACAGCGAATTCTCACTGCTCGACGGCGCCAATCGGTTGCCCGAGCTGGTCAAGCACGTCAAGTCGCTGGGCATGGATTCGCTCGCGGTCACCGACCACGGCAACCTTCACGCCGCCCGCTCCTTCTACGACGAGGCCCGAAAGCAGGGGATCCGTCCGATTCTCGGCTTCGAGGCCTACCTCGCCTTCGGCCCCAGGACCCAGACCGCCAAGCCCGCATGGGCCCCAGCGCAGTACTCGCACCTCGTGCTGCTGGCCCGGAACGCGGTCGGCTACAAGAATCTCATCAAGCTCTCGTCGATCGGCTATGTCGAGGGCTTCTATCGCCGTCCGCGCATCGACCGCGAAGTACTGGAGCGCCACAAGGAGGGGATCGTCTGCCTCGCGGCGTGCCTGTCGGGCGAGGTGGCCCTCTGGCTGCGGCAGGGGCGGTACGAGAAGGCGCGGGAGTCGGCCGAGTACTTCGCACAACTCTACGGACGCGACGCCTTCTACCTCGAGATCCAGGATCACGGCATTCCCGAGGAGGCGATTGTCACCAAGGGGATGCTCGAACTCGGCAAGGAGCTGGGACTGGGTGTGGTGGCCACCAACGACGCCCACTACCTCAAGCGCGACGACGCCGAGGCGCACGACGTGCTGCTGGCAATCGGCACCGGCGCCGATCTGGACGATCCCAAGCGATTCCGCTTCACCGGCAACGAGTCGTACGTCAAGAGCGAGGCCGAGATGCGCCAGCTCTTTCCGGACAACCTCGAGACGCTCGAACTGACGCAAGCGGTGGCCGACACCTGCGAGTTCGACTTCGAGAAGCGCTACTTCGTGCCGGCATTCCCGCTCCCGGACGGCTATCAGGTCGACACCGACCTGCTGCGCGACCTCGCCGAGGCCGGGGCCGTGCGACGCTACGGATCTCCCCTGCGCGACGACGTGCGTGCCCGGCTCGATTTCGAGCTCTCGGTCATCAACACCGCGGGATACGCCGGCTACTTCCTCATCGTGGCGGATTTCATCGATGCGGCGCGGGCACGCGACATCCCGGTGGGGCCGGGTCGCGGCTCGGCTGCCGGCTCGATCGTGGCTTATGCACTCGGCATCACCAACGTCTGCCCGCTCGCGTTCGACCTGCTGTTCGAGCGCTTCCTGAATCCGGAACGCGTGTCGATGCCCGATATCGACGTCGACTTCTGTTTCGAGCGACGCGGCGAGGTGATTGAGTACGTGCGCGAGCGCTACGGCCGCGAATCCGTGGGGCAGATCATCACCTTCGGCACCATGAAGGCGCGTGCCGCCGTCAAGGACGTCGCCCGGGTCCTCAAGGTGGCGCCGGGCGAGGCCGACAAGCTGACCAAGCTGATCCCGTCGGGTCCCGCGTTCTCGATGACGATTCCCGAGGCGGCCGAGAAAATCGACGAACTCAAGGTGGCGCTGCGCGAGAACGAGACCTACCGCCGCGTCTTCCAGTACGCCTCGCGCATCGAGGGACTCTCTCGCCACGCCTCGGTGCACGCCGCCGGCCTGGTGATCGCCCCGGGACCGCTCTCCGACTACGTCCCCGTCTGCACGGCACCCACCAAGGGCTCGGGCGCGAGTCTCGACGGCGCCGACTCGATCATCTGTCAGTACGAAATGGGCGCACTCGAGCGCGTGGGCATGCTCAAGATGGACATGCTCGGCCTCAAGACGCTCACCGTGATCTATGATGCGGTGAAGATGGTGAAGCAGCGGCACGGCGTGGCGCTCGACATGGACACCCTGCCGCTCGACGATCCCGCGGTCTACGACCTGCTGCGTCGCGGGCGTACTGCCGGCATCTTCCAGTTCGAGTCGGCACTCGCGACCGACACGCTGCGGCAGATGAAGTGCGACCGTTTCGACGACCTGGTCGCCACCAACGCCCTGCTCCGCCCCGGGCCGCTCGACGCCGGCATGCACACCGTCTTCATCCGCCGCAAGCTCGGGCAGGAGGCGGTGACCTACCCGCATCCGTCGCTCGAGGAGATCCTCGCCCCCACCTACGGCGTGATCACATATCAGGAACAGGTGATGCGGATCGCGAACGTGCTGGCAGGATTCACGCTGGCCGAAGCCGATGTGCTGCGCAAGGCCGTCGGCAAGAAGGATGCGGAGCTCATCAAGGCGGAGCTCGAGCAGTTTGTGGCCAAGGCCATCGCGCTGGGGCACCCGAAGAAGCTCGCCAACGAGCTCGCCGGACAGATCGAAACCTTCGGCCGCTACGGCTTCAACAAGTCGCACTCGGTCGCCTATTCTGTGTTGTCGTACCAGACGGCCTGGCTCAAGACGCACCATCCGGCCGAGTTCATGGCGGCGCTGCTCTCCTCCGAAATCGGCAATACCGACAAGGTGGTGCAGTACATCAACGAGGCCCGCGAACTCGGTCTCGAGGTGCTGCCGCCCGACGTGCACGAATCCGGCTACAAGTTCACCGTGGTCGGCGGCAAGCGGCTCCGCTTCGGCCTCGGCGCGGTCCGCAATGTCGGCGGCGGCGCCATCGACTCGATCATCGCGGCACGGAGTGAGGGGGCGTTCACGTCGTTCTTTGACTTCGTGAAACGGGTCGACACCCGGCTCTGCAACAAGCGGGTGTTCGAGTCGCTCATCGCCGCGGGTGCGTGCGATTCGTTCGGAGCGCACCGGGCGCAGTTGCAGGCAACGCTCGACCAGGCACTCGGCGAAGCCCAGATCCTCCAGCAGGAGGAAGCCGCCGGACAGGAATCGCTCTTCGGCGACACCGTCGCGGCCACGCGCGTGGAACACAGCATGCCCGACGTGCCGCAGTGGAGCGAGGCCGAGCGCTTGGCCAAGGAGAAGGAGATCCTCGGCTTCTTCATCTCCGGACATCCGCTGGAGCAACACCGGCCCGTGGTCGAACTGTTCGGCACGCGCACCACCGCCACGCTGAGCGAATGGAGCGAGCATCAGGTCGCCATCGGTGCCGTGATCACGGCGGTGAAGCGCCAGATCTCCAAGAAGACCGGGAAGGAGTATGCCCGGGTCACGCTGGAGGACTTTCACGGCACGGCGGAGGCCATCGTCTTCCCGGAGGCATGGTCCAAGCTGAACCAGGTGATCCAGGTCGACCAGGCGATGCTCCTCAACGGTGGCTACTCCTCCCGCGACCGCGGGGAGGACCAGGCACCGTTCGTGGTCGAGAGTGCCCGCGGGCTCCCGGAGATCGAGGCCGCCGGGATGCTGGGCATCGCGATCCGTTGGACTGCCCCGCTCGCCCCGGCCGCCGACGTGGTCCGCTCGGCCGCCCGGCTCTGCGCCACCCACCCCGGGCCCGCCCCGCTCTATATTGACTGGTCCGACGGGAACGGCACGGCGGTCCGACTCAGGGCCCGCCGGCTGCGAGTCGAACCACACGAAGACACCATCCGCGCGCTGCGTGAACTGTTCGGCAGCGACGCCGTCTCCTTCATTCGAGCGGGGTGAGTTGGCATGGCCACCTCATACACTTTGGAGTTCGAGAAGCCGCTCGCGGAACTCGAACGACAGATTGATGAACTCAAGCGCGTCGGTGACGAGCGCCATATCGACGTGACCGGGGAGCTCACCACGCTGGAGGCAAAGCTCGACGCCCGGCGTGAAGAGATCTACCAAGGTCTCACCCCGATGCAGCGTGTTCTGGTCGCACGCCACGCGCGCCGGCCCTACACGCTCGATTACCTCTCGTCAATCTTCACCGACTTCATCGAACTCCACGGCGACCGACTCTTCCGCGACGATCCCGCCATCGTCGGCGGCTGGGCCCGCCTCGGCGGCGTTTCGGTCATGGTGATCGGCCACCAGAAGGGGCGCGACACCAAGGACAACATCAAGCGCAACTTCGGCATGCCGCACCCCGAGGGGTATCGCAAGGCGCTCCGGCTGATGCAGATGGCCGCCCGCTTCCACGCCCCGATCATCACGCTCATCGACACCCCCGGCGCGTTCCCCGGACTCGGCGCCGAGGAGCGCGGCCAGTCGGAGGCGCTCGCGCGCAACATCCTGGAGATGTCTGCCCTCGAGACCGCCATCATCTCGGTGGTGATCGGCGAAGGCGGCTCCGGTGGCGCCCTGGCCCTCGGCGTGGCCGACCGGATCCTGATGTTCGAGAACTCGGTCTACTCGGTCATCTCGCCCGAGGGCTGTGCCGCCATTCTCTGGAAGGACGCGGCGCAGCGCGAGCGCGCGGCCGAGGCGCTCAAGCTTACCGCCGACGACCTGCTGCGACTCGGCCTCGTGGACGAGATCATTCCCGAGCCCAACGGCGGTGCCCACTTCGACCCCGAGACCGCTGGGGAGTCGCTGCGCGCTGTGCTGATTCGCCATCTCACCGAGCTGCGCAAGAGCCGCTCCGACAAACTGGTCAAGCGCCGGTACGACAAATACGCGGCGATGGGCGCCTACGCGGAAGCGTGATGTCGCAGACGGTGGAAGTGCGATTCAAGGGCAATCGCCGGGCATTCTTTGATTGGCACGACGCCGCCTCCCCGCTGAAGCTGAACGAGCCGGTGGTGGTGGAGGTGGAGCGCGGCCTCGACTACGGCTGGGTCAATGCCACGGGCGATGCGGCTGAGGCGAAGTGCGGCGGCTGCACCTCGTGCGGGACGTCGGAGCCGCCGACGCCCACGCTGGTCGCGACTTCGGATGACACGCAGTCGCCCCGCCCAGAGGGCACGGAGTCGCCCCGCCCGGACAACACGGAGTCGCCCCGCCCGGAGGGCGGGGCCTCCCGATCCGTGCAGACGCCGACAACCGCGACGGGAGACAACACGGAGTCGCCCCGCCCGGAGGGCGGGGCCTCCCGATCCGTGCAGCCGCCGACAATCGCGACGGGAGACAACACGGAGTCGCCCCGCCCGGAGGGCGGGGCCTCCCAGCCAGTGCAGACGCCGACAACCGCCCGGCGGGACGATCCCACCGCTCCGACTCCGGTCGGCGCAGACCCGACGCGGGAGACCCCGCCCTCCGGGCGGGGTGACGCCACGGAAGGGCGGGGTGACGCCACGGAAGGGCGGGGTGACAACACGGAAGGGCCGGGTGACACCCCCGCCAAGCCGGCTCCGCTCGCCAAGGTGGTGCGTCGCGCCGATGCCAATGCCGTCAGACAGCACGAGGAACTGCGCCGCGGCGAAGAGGATGTCCGTCGCCAGGTGATGGAGCGGGCCAAGGCGCACGAACTCCCGATGCGGATCTCCGACACTGAGTGGCAGTGGGATCGCGGCCGACTCAGCATCTATTTCACCGCCGATCGCCGGGTCGACTTCCGCGCCCTGGTGCGCGAACTCGCCACCCGTTTCCGCACCCGCATCGAACTGCGACAGATCGGCGTGCGCGATGAGGCGGCGCGACTCGGCGGCGTCGGCCGCTGCGGCCGCGAGTACTGCTGCAGCACTTGGCTCACTGAGCCCGGTCCCGTGAATCTCGCGCTGGCCAAGGACCAGCACCTCTCGCTCAACCCGGCCCAGATCTCCGGCGGCTGCGGTCGCCTGCTCTGCTGCCTCAAGTACGAACACGAGTTCTACGTCACCGCGCGCAAGCGCTTCCCCAAGGAGGGGAAGTTGGTGCGCACCCTGCGCGGGAACGAGAAGGTCGTGGCCGTCGACATCTTCCGCGAACGGGTGTTCCTGCGTCACGACGAACAGGGCCCGCGCATCCTCACGCTGCTCGACCTGCGCGATGAACTGGAGCAGGCCCAGCTCGCCGGCGATGCTGCGCCCGCCGTGGCCGCGCCGCCGCCGCGCCAGGAACGGCCCTCCGGCAGGCCCCCGCGCGACCGCGAAGGACCGCCGCGCGCATGAAGCCGTTCTACATCACCACCGCCATCGATTATTCCAACGGTGACCCCCACCTCGGCCATGCGCTCGAGAAAGTGGGCGCCGACGTGATCGCGCGCTGGTATCGCCTCCAGGGCAAGCCGGTGCGCTTCGTCATGGGGATGGATGAGCACGGCCAGAAGGTCTATCAGGCGGCGGTTGCGAGCGGCGGCACGCCGATGACCTGGGTCGATACCATCTCCGAGCGGTTCGAGTCGACCTGGCGACGGTTGCACTGCTCACACGATGACTGGATGCGCACCACCCAGCCGCGCCATGCACGAGCGGTGACCGCCCTGTTGGAGCAGATCAAGGCACGCAACCCCGATGATCTCTTCGTGGGTGAGTACGAGGGGCTCTACTGCGTGGGCTGTGAGGAGTTCAAGCAACCGGGCCAGATCGTCGATGGCCGCTGTGGCGAGCACCCTTCACGCGAGCTGGTTCCCACCAAGGAGCGGAACACCTTTTTCCGGCTCTCCCGCTGGACGGCGGCGGTGCGCGAGAAAATTGACTCCGGCGACTTCCGCGTGGAACCGGCGATCCGCCGCAACGAGATGCTGCGCGTGCTCGATGAGGGACTGCAGGACATCTCGGTCTCCCGCGGCCGACTGCCTTGGGGTATTCCCTTCCCCGGCTCCGACGACGAAACCGTCTACGTCTGGTTCGACGCGCTCATCAATTATCTCAGCGCCATCGACTATCCCGACGCGTCGTACACCGACGTCTGGCCCGCCGATCTGCACGTCGTGGGCAAGGGGATCACCCGCTTCCATTGCCTCATTTGGCCGGCGATGCTCATGGCGGCGGGCCTGGAACTCCCCGCCGAAGTGTGGGCGCACGGCTATGTCCAATGGGGCGGGGCCAAGCTGAGCAAATCGGAGGGAAACAGCGTCTCACTCGACGAAGCCATCGACCGCCACGGCGCCGATGCGCTGCGCTTCTTCCTGGTGCGCGAGGTCGGTTTCGAGAACGACGGCGATTTCACCTACGAACGCTTCGACGCCCGCTATACCAGCGATCTCGCCGACGGCCTCGGCAACCTCGCCTCGCGCACCACGGCGATGTTGGCCAAATTCCGCGACGGCGTCGTCCCCGCCTCGGCGGCCACCGAGTCGCTCGACCAGGACGGCGACGCTGCCGTGACCGACTATGCCCGTGCCATGGATGCCTTCGACCTCAAGGGAGCTGTTGAGGCGGCATGGCGGCTGGTAGGCGAGGCCAATAGTTATATCGTGGTCACTGCGCCGTGGGCGCTGGCCAAGTCCGGTGATGAGGCCCGGCTCGACGCCGCGTTGGCCGCACTCGCGCGCTGCCTGCTGCGGCTGGCGGTGATGACGTCACCCGTGATGCCGGGCAAGGCGCAGGAGTTGTGGAGTGCGTTGGGGCGGAGCGGCACGGCCGAGGCCGCGTGGAATGAGGCGTTGTCACCCGACATGACCGGTGCCGCCACGCGGAAGCCGGAGAATCTCTTCCCCAAGCCGCCGGCGGCCTGACTCAGGGTGCGGTGGTCGCCTGCGGGTGGCCGAGCACCGTGAAGTGTCGCTTGAGCCCGAGCACCGGCTTCTCGAACGCGAACCACGACAGCGCGGCCGTCGCAAAGGTCACCGCCATCAGCACCGGGACGGTCCACAGCGCCGTGCGATCCCACGGAATTCCCATCACCTCAGTCAGCTTTCCGACCACGACCTCCATCGGTCGCTGCAGGATGTACACGCCGTAGCAGACCTTGCCGAGCGCGCGCAGCGGCGTCCATCGCAGCCATCCTGTCTCGGCCGTCTCGCGGCCCGTGACGGCCCACAAAACCACCAATCCAAAGCTCAGGCCCACCACGCTGTAGCCGAGCGTGCGCCCGAATTCGGTGTTTCGGTCGAGGCCGCCGAGCGCGAAGGTTGCGGCCAGCAACGCGAGTCCGGCGAGCGTAGCGCGGGTAAGCAGCGGCCGCTCGATCCGAAGCCAGCCGTCGCGCAGGCCAAGTGCCAGCAGCGCCCCGATGGCGAGGACATCCATTCGTGCTGGCGTGGCGAGATACTGCACTCGCTCGTTGGCCGGCCACACCAGCAGGGTCATAACGCGATAGAGGAGCGCCAGGCCGATGGTCGCGGTGAGGATCGGGCGCAGTCGCACCCGCGAGACACTCGATACCAGGAACGGCCAGAGCAGGTAGAACTGCTCCTCGATCGCGAGTGACCAGAGTGGTGCCAGCACATACGCCGGTTCGTGGCCGACGAGTGCTTCACGCAGATTTCCCTGATAGAGCAGGTACCACCACGGCGACCCTGATTGCCGCACGAATTCTGACTGTGCCCACGGCCCACCCTGCAGGGCAGGGATCGCCACAAACACCAGCGCGAGGAAGAGATAGTAGAGCGGGAAGATCCGAAGGGCACGACGGATGTAGAAGGTCCGGAAGAATCCGGCGGCATTCTTGGTGTCGAGCAGGATGCCGGTGATGAGGAAGCCGCTGACCACAAAGAAGAGGTCGACCCCGATCCACCCGAGGTGGGGGAGCGTGCCCCATGCTGCCCATGGGCCCTGAGCGGGCCAGTAGTGGTGCAGGATGACCAGCAGGATCGCGATGCCGCGGAGTCCGTCGAGCTCGCGAATCGTGCCGCGGAGAGCCTGGTTCACCTGCGACACCGCCTACCGCCAGTACGCGCGGAAGAGCAGTCGCTCCGCCGACCCTACCAGCATATAGATCAGCCAGAGCGCCCCGAGCAGCAGCGCAGCGCTAAGCAACTGCTCAGCCGGAAGCGACCAGAGCGCCTCAGTGGCGAGCTCTCCGTGCGATGCTGCGAGTGCGAGCACGATGGCCGCGACCAGCATCAGCGCGTTGCGCACGAGGTGCACTACGCGCACCGGCCCCGCGCTCTTGCCGCCGAAGCAGCCACAGCCGCCGTCGTAGCCCAGTCGCATCAGCCGCCAGAGCATCAGATTGAAGACAATCACCAGCGCCAGCGCAGTGTGCGCACTCGCGGCGAGCTGCCAGCCGCTCGCGAGCCAGACAGCGATGACGGCCTCAGCCGGAGCGATGCTATGGCCGATAAGCTTGCGCAGTGCTTCCGAGGCGAAGCCGAGCTTGAGCAGCGCGGTATCGACCGAACCCTTGTAGTAGAGCTTCGCCGCGGCCGATGCGAGGAAGATCAACACCAGGCCGAGCCATGCCACGGTCACGACCGTGCTCGAGGGGTAGAGCGCGCCGTCAGGCATCCTTGGCCTCGCTGCCGAAGAGCACCTGCCAGCCCACCTGCAGCGTCTTCCCCGGCGGGTAGGCCGAACGCATGCGTGCGAACATCCGCCCGACGCGACTGAGCCGCACGCCGAATGAGGGCAGCGTCGCGCCATCGGGAATCAGGGCCAAAGCCGACCCGCCACCGAGCGAGGGACGGCGGCGGCGAGCCCAACTGTTCAGCTCGGCCGCGGCGAGCGGACCAAAGAGCGTGGTGGAGTCGCGCACAGCGCGCGACAGCGCGGCACCCAAGCCGACGCGCTCGGCGCGAGCAATGAGCGTGGCGCCGAAATCGGGGTCGGTGGCGGTGAAGTCGGCCACGAGTTCGCGCAAGTCAAGCAAGTCACGGAAGGCAGCGGTCGTTCGGGAATTCCGGATGAAGTGGGCCGTCCGCACCAGAACCGTATCGGCTGGCTGCAGAATCGCCAAGACGCCATCCGGCTGGAGGGCTGCTCCCGAGATCACCTGGCCCACATCGAACGTCACTGCGCCACCTTCGGCAACCACCTGGAAGTGGAGTTCGAGTTGAGTTGACCGCTCCGAATGGACAAAGCCAGGAAGTTGATGATTGCCTTCCTGCACCGCCTCGCCTCCAATCCCCCAACCGGCTAGTTGAAGCGCTTCGGTCGTCGCGGCAACGTCTGCTTTGGCGACGAGAATATCCAGATCGGCAACCGTGCGTCCGAGGCTCGGTGTACCATTTCTCAGGAGGTAGTCTGCCCCCTTCAACGGGACGGCACGAATGCCTCGGCCACTGAGCGCCCGGACGACTTCGCCCAGCTCCCAGCGAAGCGTCCGAAGCTGCGCATCACTATCCAGGGATGTCGCCAGAAATTGCCGCCGGACGCCTTCCGGCACGTCGTCACGACCGAGTCCGGCGCGCGCCACCAGCACCGCCGCGTGAGCGGTCAATCCGCATTGCTGGAGGCGCGGGAGGGTATCCGCCCATGGGCGCGTTCCCCAGCTCCGAACTGATTCGGGAGCGCGGATTAGTTGAAGAATTGGCAGCACTATTCCGCCGCACTCAGCGAAGTGATTGCCGCGCGAATGCCATCATCGAGCGTGCTGAAGTGCAGGCTCCATGCGGGAATTCTCGCGACAACGCTCAAAAGTCGAAAACCCGGCTCACCGAGCAAGTGCAGGTTCTGCGACTGGAGCATCAGCTGCTGAAACGCATGGGGCGCTGTGACGCGGGAGAGCTGCAGTTCCTGGTCTTGGCCAAATGTCGGAAAGATCAGGGCTTCGACGCGGATGGAGAGGTCCGGAGGCAACGGGTTGGTCGACCGCACATGGGCCAGCGTCCCTCGGGCGGGCTCCTGCACGCTCGGGCCGATCAGTACCGGCCCGCCTCTCGCGCGAATCACGCTGATGGATTCGTTCTTCAGCGTGATCGGCCCAGGCATCGGCATGAGTTGCCCGGAGGGAGCCGTCACGAAGAATTCGTCGGCGACGAGGTACCAACCCTCCGAGACCATGCCAGCGGCCAGCGTGCTCTTCCCCGACCCAGATGACGCGACAAGGGCGATACCGCGGCCCGTTCCATCGGCGACGACCGCAGCATGGAACGCGAGAGACGGGGCCAGCGCCCACGCGATCGAGTCATGAATTGCCCATTCAAAGTGCGTGAGAATGAGCTCTGCTGGAAATGGCGCCCGCTCGGTTGGAGCCCCGTTCACCAGCCAAACCCACAGCCCGAGGCCCGATCGGCGCAACTGATAAGTCAGGTCGGCCACCTCCTCGTCGAACGCAACCACCCCGTTCTCGGAGTACAGCTCCTGAAATTGTTCTGCGAAGCCGGAATCTTGAGAGTCTAACCGGAGTACAAATGGTCCGAATCGGACCAGGAACTCTCCAATTTCGAGTCGGCGGACAAGCTCGGATCGCGGGAGTTCGGACACCTTCATGACAACAGCTCGATCAGCCCACTCGATTGGAGGGGCCGGAGCAGCTTGTCGAGAACCTCCTGGGTTCCAATTTCGTGGTCGGCCAGAAGTTCCGCGACAAAACCCCGGACCCTCGCTTCCGACTCAGGTCCGCCCCCCAAAAAGCGAAGCACCTCGGCCGACACAGGGTCGACGAGGTGCGTGATGCCACTTTTGTTCAGATGGACGGCGACCATCTCGCCGCAGGGTTCCATGCTGACACCGCTTCCCTGCCGGATGCCCCAAACAGGACTCACCGGCGGTTCAGCTCGCGCTGCTACTGCCAAGGACTGGAGTTGAATCCGCCGTCGTTGATCGCGCCGCCGCC
>JBDUDP010000004.1:0-87218 GCA_040002895.1 Gemmatimonadota bacterium | reverse complement strand
GCCGCAGGGTTGACGATCAAGTCGTTCCGGAACCTGATGCAGGTCGATCCGGGATTCGACACCAAGGGCGTGCTGACCTTCAGGACATCGCCGCCATCGGCCACATACCCGGATGCCGACGCGGTGCTGAACTTCTATCGCAATCTCGGCGACGAAGTGCGCCGGCTTCCGGGTGTCCAAGCGGCCGGATTCGGCCGGCTATTGCCGCTGGCATCCGAGATGGGTGATGCCGGCATCATGATCGAGACACACCCGGTGCCGGCCGGCCAACCGGGAAATCAGGCCGACTGGCAGGCGGTCTCTCCCGGATACTTCGAGGCGATGCGGATCAAGTTGATTGATGGTCGCTTCACTGACGCCACCGATACTCGGGCCGGGCTGCAGACCATCGTGATCAACCAGACCCTTGCCAAGGAGTACTTCCCGGGTGAGAACCCGATCGGGCAACGGGTGCGCGTGGGTGGGCGTGAGGCACCGTGGAGGGTGGTGGTGGGGATCGTCGGCGACTATCACCACAACGGGCTCACGAACGCATACAAGCGGGCGTTCTTTGTGCCGATGGAACAGTGGGCCAATGCCTACGGCGTTCCGCGGCGTGCGCTGACCATGGTCATCCGCACCGCGGGCGATCCCAACGATCTCATCGGGCCAGTGCGCGCCGTCGCGCATCGGCTCGCCCCAGAGGTTCCATTGACGCAGGTCACCACCATGAACGGCGTGCTTGGCGCTGCCACGCAGGAGCAGCGCTTCACGGTCGCCCTGATGGCAGGTTTCGCGCTGCTGGCCCTGGTGCTGGCGGCAGTGGGCATTTACGGGGTGATCTCCTATTCGGTGGCGCAACGAACCAAGGAGATCGGCATTCGTCTCGCCCTCGGTGCCGACATCGACTCGGTGCGCTATCTGGTGATGCGACAGGGAATGGCGCCGGCGGGCATCGGCGTCGCCGTCGGTCTCGCGGCCGCGTTGCTGTTCACCCGCTACCTCGGCTCACTCCTCTACGGCGTGGCGCCCGTTGACGCCTTCACCTTCGCGGCGATTCCGGTACTGCTGCTGGCAGTGGCCGCGGCGTCGGTGCTGCTGCCGGCGGTTCGTGCCAGCCGCGTCGAGCCAGTGGAGGCGCTTCGGGGCGAATAGGGATCGGGCGGACCCACCACGTCGTGGCGGCGGCAGCGTCGCGACGGTGGTATCATATTCCTTCCTGACGCCTCCCCCTCACAGGTCGGACCCATGGCACTGCCTTCTCCCTATCGCCAACTCTCGGCCCCGCGCCGGGTCGGACTCGTGGCCCACGATCTCTCCTCGAGCCGCCCCTCGCGCGACGCCTACATCGCGAAGATCGTGGCACGTGGGGGAGGGTTCCGGGCCGAGAAGCTGCGGCAGTGGCCGGCCGATCAGCTCGCGCGCGAGATCGTGCGCCATGGTCTCGAGTCCCTGCAGGACGAACTCGGCCTGCTCCAGACCCTCTATGTGGAACTCGAGCCCGGGCTGCAGATTGCCTTCCTGGAGGCGGCCGGCGTACCTCACGATGGGGCGATGATTCCAGAAGATCTCGCGGTGCCCTTTGCGGAGCCGGCGCGGGTGCGGCAGGCCGCCGAGCAGCTGCTTGCGGATTTCGGTGAAGATGCGCGCCACTACCTGCGTACCATCGCGCTCTACAACACCGAGGCCTGGCCCGGGCTCACAGCATTCCTGGATGAGCACGCCGAGGCATAGTCACTGCCCGCGTGGTGCCATTGTCACGGTGCCACGCACTCCTCGATTCGACACCAGCCATTCAGCAGGCGCATCTCATCCACCGACCGCACCCTGACGTCCCCCAGGTGCGGAGAGCCGACCACGAGGGCGAGGACCTGCGCCCTCGAAATCGCCACATTCAATCGATTCGGGCTGAGCAGAAACTGCGGCCCGCGCGGGGCGTCATCCACCGATGACGCACACATCGATACGATCACGACCGCGGCCTCCTGCCCCTGAAATTTGTCGACTGAGCCGACACGCGCCGCGGCGCCGAGGGCTGCCTTGAGCGCGCGGACCTGCATGTTGAAGGGCGCCACGATCAGAATGTCCTCCAGCGTGATGGCGCGAGGGTCGCCGTTGTTCACCGTGACCTGGCAGGACAGCAGGGACGTGACCAATTCCTTCACCACGCGCACTTCGTCATCGCTCTCCTGGGTGCAGCCGGCGTGGACGACCGGGACAAAACGCACCCCCGCTTCGATGCCGATGCCGTGCTCGGCGGCGCCGAGCAGGCGGTTCCCGACGGTACGCGCGGCACTGGTGAGGCGTCCGTCATAGTATGCCTCGGAGACGATGCGACAGATCGCGGGGTGCATGCGATGCGATTTGCCGAGGAAGATGCCGCGATCGGGGGGAACCGTGGCATGCCCGTGCAACAGATAGTCGAGTGCGGAGCGACCACTCTCACCGGGGTGCGATCCCTGGGTGGGTTGCGACAACTGCATCTGGTCGCCGAGCAGCACCAGGTTCGCGGCGCTGGCGCCGACCGCCACCGTGTTGGCGAGCGAGAACTGCCCGGCCTCTTCGACGAAGAGGTAGTCGAGGGTGCCGGTAAGTTCCTCCTTCGCGAAGAGCCATGCGGTACCGCCGATGACCAGCGGTCCCACGGCGATTTGGTCGGCGGCATCCTTGCTGTCGATGTGCTCGATGCGTCCCGAGACAATCAGTGGGTCGTCACCGTCGCCACCCACCTTGACCAGGGCGGGTTGCTGCTTTCGCGACTGCCCCAGGCTCGCGATTCGCTCCATCAGGTTGAGGATTACCTGATGACTGTTGGCGACAATCCCGATGCGCTGCCCGGCGGTGACGAGCGCCAGCACGACCTCGCTCGCCGTGGTCGTCTTGCCAGTTCCCGGCGGTCCCTGAATACAAAGCGTCGAGTGGTCGAGCGCCCGCACCGCGGCCAGCGTCTGCGCGGTGAGATCGCCAGACTCCTCGAAATGGAAAGGCGGGGCCGATGGCACCAACTGCGGTGGACGACGGTGCAGCAGGTCGTCGAGTGCGGGATGGTGACGCGAGTCGACTTCCCATGCGGTTGCAAATCGCAGGATCGCTTCGCGCAGGGGCTTGGTGGTGACCTTGTTGTCCAGAAAGACCGACATCCGGTCGGGGAGACTTTGCCCCAACCCGATCTTGAACGTCGCCATCCCGGCCTCACGGTCTACCGAGACCACCGTGCAGCGGCCCTTCTCCTCGCCGATGATGACACAGGCATCACCCTCGTGGAGTTTGGTGTCCTGCGAGGGATCGTAGTGGTACTCATAGGCGATCGAGCGCTTGATCTGCACCGTCGGTGTCCTGGTGCGCTCCAGCCCCACGAGACACTCGATGTCGTCGACCAGATCCTCGTCGGTGGCGCGGAGTCGCTCGAAGTAGCGCCACCAGTAGGGCTTCTCCTCGCGGCGATGGAACTCGCATAGCCATGCGACCAGTGTCGTGACACGCCGTTCCTCAGAGTCCTCCGGCAGGCCCTCCGCGCGCTGCAGCAGACGTGCGGCCTGCAACTCCGCCGGTGTCGATTCGCGGAGGGTGCCGGGAGCTGGGGCGGTATTGTCGAGCGAGAGCCAGGCGAGCTTGGCTTCGGTCTGCCGCGTCAGCAGCCAATCACGAAGCCCCACAGTCGATTCGCAGTCGACCCGGTTGTAGTCGCGAATGGCGCCGAGGATCGGCGACAATGCCGGGTCGGGTGATTCATCGGCATCGATCCACCGCTGGTACTCCACCACGGACCCACCCGCGCTGGTGACCTCCTCCGTGCGGGCGGGCATGTAGAGGTGCTCGATATCCTTGAGCGAATAACTCGGCGTGCCGATCACCATTCCCTGCCGGACCACGGGCAGCAGGTCCACCAGGACGTCGTGCCGGAGGAGTTCATCGACTTCGAATTCCCGGGTGGCGTACTTCCCCATGAGACGAGTCAGCGCCGTGCGCTCGTAGCCGGCGTAGTGATAGATGTGGAGCGTTGGATCGGCCAGCCACCTGGCGTACACCCAATCCATGAACGATTCGAAGGCGAGCTGCTCTGCGGCCTCGGCGTGTGCCCACCAGTCGCGGAAGACCGGTGCGCCGCTCTCGACCGTGACGACTCCGAGCAGGTACTCCAGTCCGTCGCTGGCAAAGGGGAATCCCTCGATGTCGAAGAAGACATCGTGGCGCGACGCGGGCGGGAGCAGGGCAAGACCGCGGCGCGGCTGCTCCGGATCAGTGCGGCGGAAGGACCAGGCGATCTCGCCGCGGGTGCGAGAGGCCACCTGCATCTCCGCCTGCGCCTGCAGCGTCGCGAACGAGGCCGCGGTGATGCTGGGCGCGTCGGCCCCGCTGCTCCGGGCGAGCTTGGTAACGGTGTCGATCCCGGCGTCACGGAGGCGAAGTATTTGGCTGCGCGAAATGCCGGCGACCAGACTCAGGTCGTCGACATGCAGCAGCAGTTGTGCGGCTGTCTCTGCCCACTGCCCATGGGTTCGGTCGAGTGCTGGGTCGGGGATCTGGTCACGATTCCAGTCCCGCTGGAAGCGCTCGAACGAGCCCTTGAGGCGCTGATAATAGTTCCAGAAATCCGCCGTCCGAAACGACGAATGGGTCCCGTCACCGAGAACGAAACCGAGGCGGTCCGGGCGATGTGATTGGCTCGCCTCCAGCATCTCGGCGTAGGCGCAGAGCTGCAGCAGGAAGTACGGCTTGGCGCTGCGGGCCAGCTTGGTGTCCCACGGCTCATAGAAGAAGTCCCCGAATTCCGACGCCCCGGGGGTTCGGTGCAGGAAGTCGGCGATGCCCATCCAGTGGCTGTGCTGCAGCTCGCCCTGAAAAATGATCGGCGCGCCGAGGGACATTGCGCGCAGGGTGGCGTCGTGCGCGGCCGCGTCGCGTTCGATCACCACCAAGCCCGGTTCCATTGCTTGCAGTTTGGCGAGGTGGGCTGCTTCATGTTCGAGGCCCCGCCGCGCGGCGAGCTCCAGCTCCTCGTCGGCCTGATTCCGGCGCAACTCGGCGCCGGCCAGCGTCGCGCGGCCGCTTCCCGACTGCTGCTCCACCCGATTCCGATCGCACCAGGCCGCGAAGTCCCCCTCGAGGTAGGAGGTGAGATCGCGGGGCGAAAAGCGCAGGGTGCCATTGGGCAGGCGGTGCATTGGCGGGCCTCAGGAGGATGCTGCGTGGTTCAAATCTCTCGCTCAGATATACAACTTTCGGATGCCGTCGTGGGCTACGTGGCGATAGATTCCGGTTCCCGCACAGAGTATCCACAACCTGGTGGTGCTGATGTTCCGTCGTTTCGTGCCCGTATTCGCGCTCCTGGCCCTGCTCGCCTGCAGCCCAGCCCCCAAGCAGGCGGCGGCACCCACTGAGGCCCCGGCGGCCGTCGTGGCACCGGCCACAGCCAATGACTCCCATGTCGTGGCGGCAGCGTTCCTCTGCGCCGATTCGACCCAGATCTTCGCACTCTTCCGCACCGGCCCGGGGCAGGCGTCAGAGGTGGCACTCGCGATCGATGATGACCGGCTGCACTTGCCGCAGCTCGTGTCGGCATCGGGCGCGCGGTATGCCGATTCCTCCACCACGTTCTGGAACAAGGGCGACAGCGCGACCTTCACGCGTGGCGGCACGACGACGACCTGTCACGTCGTGAAGTAGCGGTGGCGGCGAAGGACCCAACTCGCCTCGGCGGCAGCCGGAACCGGCGCATCGATCCGCACGCCGCCGTCGCGGCGGAGCTCTGTGCCCGCCATGCCCGTCTCGCGCGATTGGTGGCGCTGACGCATCCGCTTGAGCGCACGGTTCCCGATGGTCGCCCGCTCACCCACCTCGCGGTCCGGACCATCGTGGCGCAACTGGTATCGGCCCCCGCCGCCCGAACGATCATGGCCCGGCTGATCGAGGCACATGGCGACATCGATGGTATCGTGACTTGGGCCATGACGGTGGCGGAGGACGCGCCGCCGATGCACTCCCTTTCCCGTGCCAAGCGCAAGGCGATTGCCTCTTGGGGTCGCTTCATCGCGACCGAGGGGGACCCGCGGGAACGTTGGGCCGCGCTGCCCGCAGATGCCCTGTTGCGGGAGATCATGCAGCTCCGGGGGTTCGGGCTCTGGAGTGCCCAGATGCTGGCGATCTTCGGGTTCGGCCATCCGGCAGTCTGGCCGGAGGGCGATGCCGGGGTGATGCGCGCCGCTCGGGTGGTGTTCAAGGGGATGCGCCAGCCCACGATCCGTCGGCTGATCCGGGGCCACGAGAGCCACGTGGCGGTCTGCTGCTGGGCCCTGCTGGACCACGGGCGGTTACGGGAGTTTGATGACGGCTGAGGTGAAGTGAGTTAGCTTTTTCTGGTCACTTTCCGAGGACGAGCCCCATGGATACCCTGCCTGAGCTGCGCCAGATCTTTGGCCTGTTGGCCATCTTCGTCGTGACGTTCGTGATCGCGAACGGCGCCGCCCGCGCCCGAGGCTATCGAGACTGAGTTCCGTTAGGGTGCGGTGAGCAGATTGAATCGCCACGCACCGGTGCGCGCCTCGAGCTCTCCCAGCGGGACCGGGAAGCTGAGAAAGGGGCCCGTCAGCTGGGTGTCGGTCACCCGATAGACCCGCAGCACCGCACTGCTTGACCACCGCCAATAGCCGTACTCCTGTGGCGTCCCTTCCGTCGCAATGGAACATTTGCATGCCAGGGCATTGTCGCGGACGGGAAAGTCCGCGAGCACCTTGGTATTGCTGAGATTGCGCAGCACCGGGTTGAAGTAGACGCGACCATCATCCATCACGTTGTCAATCACCAACGCCACCGCGCCGGTCGGGTTCAGGATGGGCGCGTATGCTTCCGTGAGGGTCTCGCCGCGTCCGTTTGGTGCGGGCATCCGCCACGAGAGGGTGAGCGTTGGTGTGAGGGGTCGCTCGATGGTGGCCGACCCGCCTCCTTCGGCCGTCCCGACCACGACGCCATTCTGCAGTATCTCCACCGGATAGAACAGGTGGTTGGTCACCTCGATGCGGAATCGGGCCTGATCGAGCGTCGTGACGCGCACCAAGCCTTGACCGCTGACTCCACCGATGGTGGCGATGATGGTACTCTCACCCAAGGCAACCGCCGTCACCTTGCCGGCCGAATCGACGGTTGCCGCCGCCTGATTGAAACTGTTCCAGCTCACGGGGCGATTGATGACCACGTCGCCGAACTCGTTGATCGCCGTCACGGTCATCTGTTTGGTGCTGCCCGAGATCAGGATCGCCGTGTCGGGCTTCACGGTCACACTGGTGACATTGGCCGGGATGATGGAGAGGGTCACGCTGCCGGTCTTTCCCCCGGTCGTGGCCGTGATGGTGAGCGGTCCGCCCGGTTTGAGTCCGAGGACCAGTCCCGTCGGCGTGACTACCCCGAGCGAAGGGTCACTGCTGGACCAGGTCAAGTCGCGAGTGACCACTCGATCGTCGAGATCGCGCACCTCGGCCTGGACTCGGAGCGTGTCGCTTTCCTTCAGCACGGCGCGCGCAACGGTGAGGAGCACGCTGTTGACGGGTCCGGACTGCACCGTGACCGCCACATAGGCCGCCTTGCCGCCGGAAGAGATCGTGATCGTCGCGAACCCGGGCACGAGACCGGTGACCGTCCCGCTGGACGAGACCGAGGCGGTGGCTGGCGCCGAACTCAGATAGTTGAAGGTCACGCCGGCAAGACTGACGTTGTTGCCATCGAAAGCCGTGGTCTGCAGCTGTCGCGTGGTACCCACCTCGAGCGAGAGCGTGGTCGGCAGAACAGTGAGGTGATCGACGGGGGGAGTGGACTGGGTGGTCCCTCCACCACAGGCAACAGTCAGCAGTGCAACGATCAGGGTACCACGGCGCATCAGAATGCCTCGGGGCGGGGTGGGGCCAGCCCGAAATCTACCGACTCCCCGGGTCGACGGGGTTCGGGCCGTGGCCCGGCGCACCCGAGGGCTTCATCCTCCGGCCGGGGCTGGCCGTATATTGACGGGACACCACCTGAGCAGGCCCACGCACGACCTGGCGGCAGGCAGACCCTTCGTGACCGACAAGCTGCTCGACGACCTCAAGCTGGCACTCGGCGACGCCTACACCATCGAGCGGGAACTGATGGGCGGCGGCATGAGCCGCGTCTTTGTGGCCAAGGAGCATGCGCTCGGTCGCGAAGTGGTCATCAAGGTGCTTCCGCTTGACCTCGCGGCCGGGGTCAATCGCGACCGATTTCGGCGCGAGGTCCAGCTTGCCGCACGGCTGTCGCATCCGTACATCGTACCGCTGTTGCATGCCGGTGAGCACGGCGAACTGCTCTGGTTCACGATGCCGTTCATTCCCGGCGAGTCGCTGCGCAATCGGCTCGAGCGCTCGGGGCCGCTGGGTGTCACGGAGACGCTGCGGCTGCTGCACGACACGGTCGAGGCCCTCGCCTACGCGCACTCGCGCGGCGTGATCCACCGCGACATCAAGCCAGGGAACATTCTTTCCGACGGCCAGCACGCCATGGTGACCGACTTCGGCGTGGCAAAGGCGCTGAGCGCGTCGATGCCGATGGGCGGCATTGCCGGACATACCACCTCGGGCATGGCGATCGGCACTCCGGCGTACATGGCTCCGGAGCAGCTCGCCGCCGATCCTTCCGCGGACCATCGGGTCGACATCTATGCCGTGGGGTTGCTGGCCTACGAATTGTTGAGTGGCGTGAGTCCGTTCGCGGCAGCATCGCCGACGGCCACGATGACGGCGCAGCTCACGCGCACGCCCGAGCTACTGCACCTCGCCCGGCCCGAGATTCCGCCCGCGCTCTCCGCGCTGGTGCAGCGCTGCCTCGCGAAGGATGCGGACGAGCGTCCGCCGGATGCTGCGACGGTGCTCGCGGCTCTCGAACGGATCTCCGGTGCCATTGCCGCCGATACGCACCGATCGATTTCGTCCGAATCGGACGCGAAGGTGCTCGCGCCCGCGTCCTCGCTTCCCCTGATCCTCGCCGCGGCGGCGGTGATCGCGCTGGTGGCGGGCGGCGTCTGGTTCACGAACCGCGGGACGCCGATCACCCCCACGGCCGCACGCGTCGACACGCTGCCGATGCTGGTGGGGCGTGACACCGGCGCGGCCTCGCTCTCGCTTCCGGCGCCGCGCCCGATGACCCATGCCGATTCCTTGCGCATCGCCCAGGCACTGCGCGACGAACTCGAACGGGTCGACCCCAGGTACCGCCCCAAGGCCACGTCGAGCACCGCCGCGGCGAGCGATCTCTCACTCGAGCGACAGCTGGTCACGACCGACTCGCTGGTACGGGTGCGGATTGCCGAGTTCACCGGAGGCGGGCGACGCGTTGTTCCGCCCGGGGCCGCAGCTTCCGCGGCGGGGATTCCCACCGCACCCACCGCGGCGGTGGGCCCACGTCGGGTCATGGTGGTGATGTCGCCGCAGCGCGGCGAAACCGACACCAACCTGATCGCCCTGAGCGGTCAGGCCGCGAGAGAGGTGGCTCGCCGCCTGGGTGGAATGGGCGGCTGGGACGTGCTGACCGCCGAGCGGATACAATCAGTGGGGTCGGCGGACATCAACGGGGCCCAGGCGCTGGTGACGGTCGGGGTTTCTCATCCGCCGAGTTCCCGTGACTCCGCCTACCTGCGGATCGGCGTGCGCAACCTCTCGCCCGGCTCTTCGTTCGGCTACCGGGTGGTCACCAGCGACCCGGTCCCGAACCCCACCTCGATCGATCCATTCCGGCTCCAACTGAACGAGGTTGTTGGGCTGATGCGCGACCTCCGCAACCTGCCGCCGGGCTCGACCTGGGAGATGGATATGGGCCGCGCCCGTGATTTCGACCTGCGCCGGGCCGGTCCGCGTGTCGACAGCTTTCGTCGTCCCACCCCGCCGCCTCCCCGGACCCCCGACCAGCAGTAGTTGCGAAACCCGCGGTCGGCGGGGCCGTAGGGACCCCCATGTTCCAATCTGGAATGCCGATGACCGCGGCCGCTTCTCCCGAATTTCTGGCCCTTCAGGCCGCCGTTGCCGGGCGGTATTCGCTGGTGCGCGAATTGGGTCGCGGGGGAATGGGTGTGGTGTTTCTCGCCCGCGAAGTGGCCCTCGATCGGTTGGTCGCGATCAAGCTGCTGCCGCCGGGGCTCGCGAGCCAACCGGTCCTGCGCGAGCGGTTTCTTCGGGAGGCTCGCACGGCGGCGGGACTCTCACATCCGCACATCGTGGCAATTCACGCGGTCGACTCGGCCGGCGCCCTGGTGTTCTTCGTCATGGAATACGTCGCCGGTGAGACGCTTGGCGAGCGCCTTCGTCGGCGAGGCGCACTCTCCACCGCCGATGCCTTGCGGGTGACCCAGGAAGTGGCGTGGGCGCTCGCGCATGCGCATGCGCGCGGGGTGATCCACCGCGACGTCAAGCCCGACAACATCCTGCTCGAGGAAGGGACGGATCGGGCCATTGTCACCGACTTCGGCATCGCGCAAGCAGGAATAAGCGGCGACACTCCGGTCGGGGTCGGGCTGGGCACCTTCCACTACATGAGTCCGGAGCAGGCGGCCGGCGAACCGGTGGATGCTCGCACCGATGTCTATGCCCTCGGTGTCACCGCGTTCCATGCGGTCACCGGTCATCGGCCGTTCGAGGGCTACGACGGGGCGGCGCTGCTGGCCCAACAGGCCCACACCGATCCGCCGACCGTGGGGGACTTCCCCGGCGGATTGCCGCAACGGTTCACGGCGGCCATTGACCGGGCCATTCGGCGCGATCCTGCTGCGCGCTGGGATCACGTTGAGGCGATGGCCCAGGAGCTGAGTGCGGCACGGGCGCTCGTTCCGGCCCTGCCGGCGCCGGTACGGGTGTTCGCGCGGCGGCTCGCCGACATCGGGGGCCGCCTCAGCATCCTCGTGAGCGTCGGTGCGATGTCGTGGCTGTTGATGGTGCTCTTCTTCGGCAATTCCTTGAATGCCATTCCGTTCTATGTGGCCTACGCCCTCTCGGTCGGTGCTTTCGTGCTCTCGCTGGGTGAGTTGCTGGTGGGTGTGCGGCGCTTCCTGGCGGCGGGCTACTCGAGAGCCACCGCCCTCCGCGCATTGCGCGGTCTCGATGCCGACGACCACGAGTCGGATGCATCCCGGCACGATGAGGTCACGTGGACCGACCGTCCGGCACTTCTGGTGGTTGCCGGAGTCGCGGGTGCCGCGCTCGGGATGTGGATGCTGCGGTATACCGATGGCGCGGTCGGCGGGATCGGCGGCCTCATGTTGGCGGTGGGCTCACCGCTCACCGCGCTCCGCAACCTCTGGCGCCTGCGCCGGCGCCGTGCCTCACTGTGGACACGCTTGCTCGATGGCCGACTGGGGCGCTGGATGTTCAGTGTGGCGGCTATGGGTCTGGGAGCGGTGCGCTCCTCGCCCACGTCGGGCGAGCCGACGGCGCTTGCGCTGGGCGGAGCGATTGGTGAGCTCTTCGAGCGACTCAGTGAGCCGCAACAACGGGCCTTGGCGGCCGTGCCCGACCTGATCGAGCGACTCGAGACGATGGCGATGGATCGTGGGCACGGCGTCGAGGCGGTGATGGCGCTGGAGACGCTGCGTCTGGACCTGCTGCGATTGCATGCCGGCGAGATCGCGGCGGAGAGCCTCACGCAGGGGCTGGAAGAACTCCAGCAGGTCGGTCGGCAGGTGGACGCCGTGCTGGAGCTGCGCGCCGACCCCTGATCGTTACCAGCCGAGGATCAGCGCAAACATCAGCGGTGCCACGATGCTGGCGTCGCTCTCCACGATGAACTTCGGGGTCTCGGCCGCGAGCTTGCCCCAGGTGATCTTCTCATTGGGGACGGCGCCGGAATAGGAGCCGTAGCTGGTGGTCGAGTCGGAGATCTGGCAGAAGTAGCCCCAGACCGGAACGTCATCGCGCTGCAAATCCTGATGGAGCATCGGCACGACGCAGATCGGGAAGTCGCCAGCGATGCCGCCACCGATCTGGAAGAATCCGATCCCGCCCGGCACGTCGCTCTCGCGCGTGTACCACTCCGCCAGCATCATCATGTACTCGATGCCGGTGCGGACGGTGTGGACATTCTTCACGTCGCCGGAGATGACGTGCCCCGCGAACATGTTGCCGAGGGTGGAGTCCTCCCAGCCGGGCACGACGATCGGCAGGTTCTTTTCGCACGCCGCGAGCAGCCAGGAATCCTTGGGATCGATCTGATAGTACTGCGTGAGCTTGCCGCTGCGCAGCACCCGGTAGAAGAACTCGTGCGGGAAATAGCGCTCACCGGCTTTGTCGGCGGCGACCCACTCATCGAGGACCGCGGTTTCGAGTCGCCGCATCGCTTCCATTTCCGGGATGCAGGTATCGGTGACACGATTCATGTGGCGTTCGAGGAGCGCCTGCTCATCGGCCGGCGTGAGGTCACGATAGTGAGGGACCCGCTCGTAGAAGTCATGCGCCACGAGGTTGAAGATGTCCTCCTCGAGATTCGCGCCGGTGCAGGTGATGATCTGGACCTTGTCCTGTCGGATCATCTCCGCCAGGGAGAGGCCGAGCTCCGCGGTGCTCATCGCCCCGGCGAGGGTGATCATCATCTTCCCGCCGCCTTCGAGGTGCGCGGTGTAGGCCGTCGAGGCATCGACCAGCGCCGCCGCGTTGAAGTGGCGGTAGTGATGGCGCACGAAGTTGGAAATCGGGGCTGACTGGGACACTGGTGCTCCTTCCGGATCGCGGACGCACTGGGAGTCATCGCGAGGCCCGTTGGGCCGAAGCGATCCCGTTGAATTCCACGGAGGCCGTCCAGAGGGCTCCGCGGTTGGGCACTGGATTGCTTCGGCCCTTCGGGCCTCGCAATGAACTTACCCACGCAGTTGCCCCGCGTCACCGGTTACGTTCCGGCGTGCCGCTTCCCGAACGCTTCTCCTGCTGGGCCATGACCGCACCGGGTGCGGAACTCCTCGCGGGGGAGGAACTGCTGCGGCTGGGGTTGACGCCAGGCAGTTCCGAGCCGGGAGGGGTGGAGTTCGAGGCCGACGCGGCCGGACTCTGTGATGCCCTGCTCTGGCTGCGCACCGCGAACCGGATCACGGTTCGGTTGGCCAGTTTCCGGGCCGCCTCGTTTGCCGAACTGGAGAAGCAAGCCAAGCGCGTCGCATGGGGTGACATCGTGGCCCCGGGCGGCGCGATCCATTTTCGAGTCACCTCGAAGAAGTCAAAGCTCTACCATCACGATGGGATCGCGGAGCGACTCGAGCGGAGCGTCCAGGGGGCGGTGCCGAACGTGACCGCGATCCGTGCTCCCTCGGTGGCAGAGGAACTGGAGGACCACGTCGCGGCGCTTCCCGAAGTGCAGCGTGTGGTGGTCCGTGTCTTCCGGGATCAGGTGACCCTCTCCGCCGACGCGGCCGGTCCACTGCTCTATCTCCGCGGTTGGCGGCAGGCGGTGGCCAAGGCCCCGCTGCGTGAGACGTTGGCGGCGACACTGCTTGGCGCGAGCGGCTGGTCGGACTGGGTCACACCGCGTGGTCCGCTGCTCGATCCGTTCTGTGGTTCGGGCACCATTCCGATCGAAGCCGCTCTGATCGCGCGTCGGATCGCGCCGGGGAGCGGACGTCGATTCGCCGCGGAACTCTGGCCGGGACTGGCGGGTGGAGGGGAGCCGCTTGCGGCTGCGTGGCACGCGGCACGCGCCCGAGCCGGCGCGCAGCAATTGCCGAGCAGCAGTGTGACCATCACCGGCTATGATCGGAATGCCGGCGCGATTGCCGCAGCGCACGCGAATGCCGAGCGGGCAGGCGTCAGCGCGGATGTGGAACTGTCGCAGCAGGCGCTCTCGCACCTCCCGGCCGATCGAGGCGAGGGGTGGGTGGTGACCAATCCACCGTACGGCGCCCGCATTGGTGATCGGACCGCCCTGCGCGATCTCTACGCCTCGCTCGGCCGCGTGCTGCACGAGCGACGGCCCGCTTGGCACCTCACCATGCTGAGCGCCGACCGGATGCTGGATGCCCAATTGCGCCTGCCGACAACGGACGTGCTGCGGACCACCAACGGCGGGATTCCGGTGCGGGTGGTGCGCACCGGCTGAGTGGCCAGGGGATCCGATGGATTGAACCTGGACCTTCCATCCATGGGTCGTGAGCCGGCGCGGCGCTCGAGGGATCCCGTCAACCGTCGGACTCGAAGGGCGCAACCCGCCGCGCCCCGATTCCTCCGCTGACGGGCCCTCGGGCGCCGCGCCCTGATCCTGCAACCACCAAAAAGACCGCGGGCACGAGCAACGCCGTCGCCACGATCACCCGCGGACCGACCCGCTCGCCCGCGAAGAGCGCGCCGAGTCCCAGTGCCACCACCGGGTTGACGTAGGTGTAGCTCGAGACGGCGGTCGGGTCGAAGTGGGACATCAGCCACTGAAATACTGTGTAGGCGATCATCGAGCCGAACACGGTGAGATAGCCCCACGCCACGACGGATCGCACCGTGATGGCGTGGACATCGAGCGCCGACCATTCGCCGAGCGCGCCACTGACCGCCACGGCAATCAGCCCGCCCGCAAACATCTGGGCGGAACTGGTGACGACGACATCTGCGGCGTGAGGCCAGTCACGCCCGTACGTCGCACCGAACGCCCAGGCCAGCATGGCCACCGCCAGCGCCACCACGCGGGGAATGTCGTGCACGGCACCGAGGGTCGCGCTCCCCAGCACCGCGAGACCGGCGGTGCCGAGGATGAGGCCGGCAATGCGTCGCGTGCCGAGAGGGACGCCGGTGCGACGTCGTGTGAAGACGGCGATGAGCAATGGAGTTCCTGCCGCGAACAACGCGACGATCCCCGATGCGACTCGCTGTTCGACATAGACGATCAGCGCGTTGCCGAGGGCGACGAGGCAGAACCCGACGCCTGCGGCGCCGATCCACTCGCGCCCGACGGGAAGGCGACGGCCGCGGAGCCGGCAGAGGAGCAGCATGATCGCGCCCGCGATCGCGAAGCGCGCGCCGGCGAGCAGAAATGGCGGCAGCGTCTCGACCGCGATCCGGATGCCGAGGTAGGTCGACCCCCAGACCAGATACAGCGTCAGAAAGGCGAGTGCGACCGCCGACCGAGCTGGAGTTATGGCCGCACTCCCGGCGGAGGCGCCATGACCTTGTGAAAGAGACAGGGTTCGTCGGCGTAGACCGGCGGGAACCGCCACTGCTGACCATCCCAGCGGATCAAACCACTTGAGGTCACGATCTCGTCGATGCCATCGTGGTCGGCATCCACCGTGCCATAGATGTCGACGTTCCCCGACGTGCGGGCAATCGGGATCCCCCAGCCGTCGATGATCCAGGTGCCGGTGGTGTTGGGCGTCCCGTCGGCGTAGTCGTCACGCAGCCACGCCGAGTAGACCGTCAGGTTGTAGCCTCCGGGGCCGCGCACCCCGAAGAACTGCTTGCGGCGGTAGCCGGCGTCGAGCGAGTCAGAATAGAAGGAGAAATAGAGGAAACCGGCCGCACGTTCGGTCTTCGGCTTGATAGCGTCCTTGTAGCGTGCGAAGGCCGAATCGGCCCATGCCTTGTAGGAACTGAACCCGCCGTTGCGTGCCAAGCGCGGCGCGGCACGATGCTCGGGCATGCCGTACGCTCCGGGGACCACCACCGCAAACGCCGACGTGGCGGGGGCATTGAGGCCGAACCGCCAACCCGGATGTGCCTTCTCGTCGCACGCGGCGCGCCAGGAGAGCGGTGGAGTGAACCGTTGCCGCGAGGTGATCACGGCTCGCCGTGCGCGTGAGAGCGTGGCACCGTTGTCGAAGAGGAAGAGGGTGACGGTATCGCCTACGATCCCCAACGGCATGAGGCCGAGGGAGTCAAACTGCGCAGCCACTGGCGCGCGCGGGCCTCGCGCGGGGAGTTGCTTCACTTGCGCGCCGGCGAGGCCCCATTCTGCTGTCCGCGGCGGCCCCGAGTCGGGGAGCGGGCGGGTCTGCGCGAGGGCAGGCGGTGCGGCACAGAGTGTCAGGGCCGCGGTGATCGGGAGCAGGCGGTGCATCACGGTATTCCTCCGGCGCCCAGAAGCTGTTTGCTCCAGATGCGCCTCGACACGGGAGAGTCCCTGGCGGTGATGTGACATGGTGGATCCGGCCTCGAGAGTATCGGCGGCGCCTCGATCCGTCGTACGGCTGCCGAAGGCGGTGACGAGGCGCGATGCACCGGACCGATGGGAGATGCTGAAGCTTAAGCAGTCTCGGACGCAGAGGTCACCCTCCCGACCGATCAGGGTGTCGCGGTGGTCTCCGGAAGCAGGATGAAGCGTGCCAGTCGTGTTGGGTCGAGATACTGTCGCGCCGCGTCCCGGACCATGTCGACGCTCAGCGCGCCGAGGCGGGCATTCCACGCGACGATATCATCAAACGGTTCGCCACTTTCGGTGTGATCACCGAGCATGCCGGCCCACCAGAAGTTGGTCTTGGTATCGACTTCGGTGCTGCGGCGCGTCTGCTCGACGAACTTCTGCAGTTCATCGGCCGTGGGCCCCTCGCTCCGGAGCGAGGTGATCACTTCCCAGGCGGCGCTCCAGAGCGTATCGGCCTGGGCCGGCGTGGCCGTGAACGAGATCACCGTTTGATACTGCTTCCGGGGAATCGCCGTGAGGTTGGTGGAAACGTTGACGCTGTAGGTGGCACCCATGGCCTCGCGCAACCGCTCGAGCAGCCGGGTCTCGAGAATCTGCGCTGCCGCATCGCCTGCGAGGGCGGCCGCAGCGTTGGTGGCGTCCGTGGACCCCGTGAAGAACACCACCTGGCGACTCACCGGCTCCTTTCCCTTCCGGACCACCTTGGTGACCTGCCCTTCCGGCGGGCGCACCTTGCGATCGATCCATCTCTCCTTGCGACCCTTGGCGGGCAGGCCTCCCACCCATCGCTCCACCAACGGCTTGAGGGAGTCGAGGTTGACATTGCCCACGATGGTGAAGGTGAAGTTGCTGAAGTCGCTGAAGCGCTCGCGGTAGATCTCGAAGGCACGCTGAGGGTCGAGGGTCTCGAAGCGCGCGAGCGTGAGCGGCTGGGCGCGAGGCGAGTTCCCCCCCATCGTGACCATGATGGTGTCGGAGAGTGCCGTGCCGGGCTGGCGGTCGCGGTTGGCGAGCGCGGTGCGCCCCTGACTCCGGAACGCGGCCACGGCGGCGGTATCAAGGCGCGGTGCAGTTGCCACGAGGTAGAGCAGTTCGAAGAAGGTCTCAAGGTCCGCGGGAGCGGTGAGCCCCCCGATCTCCTGAGTGGTCTCGGAGATCACGGGAAAGGCCACCGCAACCTTGCCGGCGAGCCGACGCCGGAGCGCAGGCTGGTCGAATTGGCCGAAGCCGCTCTGTTGCACGATGGTGGTGGCCATCATCCCGTTGAGGAGGTCGGCATCCGGCAGCAACGAAAGGCCGCCCGGCGCCGAGGCACCGATGAGAATCTGATCGGCCTTGAAGTCGGTGGACTTCACCAGCACGTGCACGCCGTTCGAGAGCCGCCACTCGGTCACGCCGATCGCCGGATAGAGACGCGTGCTGACAACGCGACCGGGCGTGGGTGGCTGCACCACGAGCGGGCCGGCGATGACCGTCTCGGTCCACGCTGCCACGGTTGCGGTATCGGTGCGATCGAGCACGGCGAGCAGCTGGGCTCGCGTGGGCAGGACGAGCCCCGCGCGCTCCGGTGCCCGGACGGCGATGAACCGGTCGCTGCCGCGCGCGCCGCCGCGGATGGCGGCGTTCACTTCTTCAAGGGTGATCGCCGGGAGCAGGCGCCGCGCGAGCGTGAAGCGGGTGCCCGACGTCGTGAAGCTATTGCCGGTGAGGTAGGCCTCGAGCAGCTGATTGACGTGGCCGGCGGAGAATTGCTTCTGTTCCTCGGCCGCCGCCTGCTCTCGAGCACGGAGGAGGCTGGCCTTGGCACGCTCCAATTCGGCCGGGAGCACGCCGTGGGCGTCGAGTCGGCGGCGCTCGGTGAGCGCGGCCTCGAAGGCCTCGAGACTGCGCCCTTCCTTGGCCGTCACCGAGAGGGCAAAGACTTCGATGTTGCGCACGAGTCGCGAGGGCCCGAAGAAGGCATTCACGAACGGCGCTTCCGGCTTGCGTGCGAGATCGGAGAGCCGCTGACCGGCGATGCCGGACACCAGCGCGTTCACGAGGACACGACGCTCGTCGGCCTCGGTGTGGTAGGGCGGCAGGTTCGGGCGACGCACCAACAGCTGGATCGATTCACTGGTGAGTTCCGGATCGGTCACCACCGAGAGCCGCGTTCCTGGGACTTCCGGGACTGGGGCATCTACCCGTGGCCGCGGCGACGCAGGATTGACCAGTCCGCCGAAGCGATCCTTGATGAGAGCCTCGAGTCGCTCGGCCGGGACGTCACCCACGGCAATCACTGCCATGAGGTCTGGTCGGTACCAATCGTGGTAAAACCGCTTGATTGGCCCGGGCTCGGCATGGGCGATGATCGCGGTGTCGCCGATCGGGAGCCGGTCCGCGTAGCGGGAGCCCGCAAAGAGCAGCGGAAACTCGCGGTCGCGCAGTCGCGAACCGACGCCGAGTCCACTGCGCCATTCGCCCATCACGACCCCGCGTTCGTTGACAACCTCAGTGGAATCGAAGGTGACACCGGCGGCCCAATCCTGGAGGATGTCGAACGCACGATCGACCAGCTCCGGTTTGTCGCTCGGCACGGGAAGGATGTAGACGGTTTCGTCGAAGGACGTCGAAGCGTTCAGGTCGGCGCCGAACCGCACGCCGATCGATTCGAGGTACTGGATCAGGTCGTTCTTGGCGAAGTGCGTGGTGCCATTGAAGGCCATGTGTTCGACGAAATGTGCCAGCCCCCGCTGGTCGGCATCCTCGAGAATCGAACCTGCTCGCACCACCAGCCGGAGCTCGAGTCGGTTGGCGGGCGTCGCGTTGTGTCGGACGAAGTACCGGAAGCCGTTCGCGAGCACGCCGACATGCACGGCTGTATCAGTCGGAATGACCGGACTCTGCGCGGCGAGTGGGGTGACGACGGCGACAGTGAGCAGGGCGAGCAGCAGGCGGCGCATGAGGCCTCGATGCACAGGGGAGTGGCGTCGGGCGAACGTGAGGGAATCTAGGGGATTGGTACCATCCGGGGAGTTCCATAGCGCGCCCCGCCCACATGGACGCGGAGGTTCGGCCCGATGTCGGCGCGCCACTCGACATGAGTGTGGCCCGCGAGCACGGTGACCTCGTGGTCGGGGTGCGCCGCGGCGAATCGGCGCAACACCTCTCCTGTGGCACCGCAGACCACCAGCGGCTGCCATGCGGGGTTGGCCAGCCGACCTCGCGTGGGGAGCGCCTCGAGGAACGGCGGCACGTGGGTGGCGACCAGGATGCGGTGGCCCTCCGGGGCCGCCCGCTCGAGCAGGGTGGCGAGTCGACCGGCATCGGCGTCGGCCAGCGCCCGCTTGACCGCGAGCTTGGTGAGGCGGGTGCCCTGATCGGCGAGTTCGGCGATACGACGATCGTCGTTCAGCACCAGCGGGGTGGTCAGGGCATCGCCGACCCGACCGTCGGCCCACCCATCGACGCCCACCAGCAGGGTGCCGTCGCCGAGGGTGACGACCCCGGCCGGCGGGAGCCAGCGGATATCGGGTCGTACTTCGGCCAGCGCCGTCGCGCGGTCGCGGACGGTGCCCACACTTCCCCCATAGTGGTCATGGTTGCCAAGGACGTACCAGACGGGGCAGTTCGCCGCGTCGGCGATGTCCCTCAGATCGGTGTCGAATCGACCGGCGAGCGAGATGTCGCCGGTCACGATGACTGCCTCGGCGCGACTCCGGTGCAATGCCTCGAGCAGCGCGTCCCGCGCCGGCGTGCCGGCGTGGTCGAGGTGGAGGTCTGTGGCCCAGAGCGGTGGCATGCTCGGAAAATAACAACCGCCACACTGTGCCTGCGATGCGGGGTGGCCGACGCGCCGCGGTCCCGGGAGCGGTGCCCCCGGGACCGAGACATGCACGCCTGCAGATTCAGAAGAAGAAGAAGTCGCCCCCACCGCCGCTGTTGCCGAGGCGCGGGTTCACGACGTTGTTGAACACCGAGCCAAAGGTGTAGCTGAGTGAGAAGTATCCGTTGGCTCGATAGCTGGTGCGTTGCTGTCGCAGGCGCAGCAAGACTTCCTCATCGGACGCATCGCCCTTGGGTAGCGTGATCTGATCACGCACGCGGGAGTACGATCCGTTGTAGGAGAACTGCAATCCCTTGACCAGCCGAATCGACATCCCGCCATAGACCGACATTCGATTCTGGTGGAAGTCGGAGAGATAATTGGAGCCGGAGACTCCGACATTGGCGTTGCCCCACGGTGCGCGTGCAGCGTACGAGAGCGACAGCGACTGAGATAGCCGGGTCTCCTGATCCTTGTCGTACAGCGTGGTTTCGGTGTATCGGTAGCGGTTCAGTCCGAGGCTGTAGGACGCCACCAGCCGACGACGGGTGTATTCGGCGTACTTGAAGAAGTCATATTCCAGGGTCGGTGCCACGCGCAGGTTGAGGTCAACATTTTCCTGTGTCGAGGAATAGCCTCCGAAGGTTGCGCCTGCCGACAGGTGAGCTCCGAGCGATCGCACCACGAGCCCGCTGCCATACCAACTGTGGCTGTTGGCTTCGTAGGTGGTCCCGTTGCCGAAATCATACGAACTCTTGCTGGTGCTTCCTGAGAACCCGAGGTTGAACTTCCACTGCTCGGTGGTGCGTCGGGCGTTGAAATTCCCGCTCCAGTCACTCGATTTGGATTTGGACTCGCCGCTGAAGAAGCCATTGGCCCCGATGCTGAAGACCCAGAAGTTCCAAGGGTCGTGGGCCGGCGCGGTGTTGGCCGCCGCGCGGGCCGCCTGATAGGTCAGCGCCAGATTCTTGCCCGCGCTGGTGCGCAGCAAGTAGCGCACGAGGCCAAGCTTGAGGACGCGCGTGAATTCCCGCCGCTGTTCATCGCTCGAGGCACCCTGCGGGGTGGTGTAGTGGAGTTCATCGTCGACCCCGGTCAGGTCGCGGAGCCCGATGAACTTGAAGGTCACCTCCTGCCCACCCGACCCGGTGCCCAGGGAGGTGGAGATCACATGCACCTGAGCATCGGTGCGGTCGCGCACGTAGTCGACCCAGGTCAGCTCGGTCCGGAGGAAGTCGAAGTCGCATCCCGAGGAAGCGCAATCGAGGAACAGTCGCAACTTCTGCGAGCTGTCGGTCGCCGTGGGCGGCGGGGCCGCCCGCTCCTGAGCGCTCAGCGGCGGGGCGACGGCCAGAAGGAGGCAGGCCAGCAGGAGACGGGGGACGGGCACCATGGGACCTCAGGGGCTGGAGAGAGGAGCGACGACATGGGGAAGTTCGAGGGTTAGATGCCTCCAGGGTCCGGAAAGTTTCGGATCCGGAGAGATGAGAGGCGATTGTCATCTTACGTTTAGCCCGATGCCACTCCCGATCAACGCGGTCCTGCCTGAGATCCTTACCGCCCTTGGCCGGGAGGGGGCCGCCGTATTGGTCGCACCGCCCGGAGCGGGGAAGACCACCGGTGTGCCGCCGGCCCTGCTCGAAGCCCCCTGGTTGGCTGGCCGCCGGATCCTGTTGCTCGAGCCGCGGCGACTGGCGGCCCGTGCGGCGGCCCACCGGATGGCATCGGTCCTGGGGGAGCAGGTCGGGGAGCGGGTGGGGTACCGGGTACGGCTCGATAGTCGAGTCGGGCCTCGCACCAGGATCGAGGTGGTCACGGAGGGGATCCTCACCCGGCGATTGCAGGAGGACCCCGGACTCGAAGGCGTCGGCGCGGTGCTGTTTGACGAGTTCCACGAGCGCTCCCTCGCCGCCGACACCGGACTCGCACTCACTCTCGCCACTCGCGCGCTGTTGCGCGACGACCTGCGGATGCTGGTGATGTCGGCCACGCTGGATGGCGAGGCCGTCTCCCGCCTCCTCGGGGGTGCCCCGATGATTCGAAGCGAGGGGCGGGCTTTCCCGGTGGCGACAGCGCACTGCCCGGCACCGGCCGGAGTGCGGATTGAGGCGCACGTCGCCCGACTGGTGGGCGACGCCCTCGCGAGTGAGCCGGGGTCGCTGTTGGTCTTCCTGCCTGGCATGGGGGAAATTCGCCGAACCGAGGAATTCCTGCGGGGCACGCTGCCGGCTCGGGTCACGGTGCATGCGCTGCACGGCGGACTCGCCCCTGCACAGCAGGACGCGGCGATTGCTCCGGCCGCACCGGGGAGCCGAAAGGTTGTGCTCGCTACCAGCATCGCCGAGACCTCGCTCACGATCGAGGGGATCCGCGTGGTGATCGATAGCGGTCTCATGCGCATTCCGCGGTTCTCGCCGCGGACCGGAATGACCCGGCTCGACACCGTGCGTGTCTCGCGTGCATCCGCCGATCAGCGGCGCGGTCGGGCCGGTCGACTCGGGCCCGGCGTCTGTTGGCGCGCCTGGAACCTGGGCGATGAAGCGGGTCTGGTGCCGCACACTCGTGCCGAGATGCTCGACGCCGACTTGGCCCCGCTCGCGCTCGACCTTGCCTCGGCGGGATTTCCCGACCCTTCGGAGCTGCAGTGGCTCGATCCGCCGCCCGCCGCCGCCTTTGCACAGGGGCGCGCGCTGCTCACCCTGCTCGGCGCGCTCGATACCCACGGGCGGGTGACGGCCGAGGGTCGCGCGATGGCGCGCCTGGGGACGCACCCCCGTCTCGCACACATGTTGTTGCGTGCGCGTGATCTGGGGCCCGCGAGCGCACGCCGGGCGGCTCGACTCGCGGCTTTGCTGGAGGAACGCGATCCCCTGCGCGGCGACGGTGGGCCTCCACCCGCAGACATTGCGCTCCGACTCGATTGGCTCGAAGGCGGGCGTGCCGATGCCGGGGGATCTCGCTCGGACCTCGCACGCATTCGCGAACTCGCCAACGAATGGTGTCGACGACTCGAGGTTCCCTTGCGCGGCGACGATAGTGCGGCCGACGACCCGGGCCTCTTGCTCGCCCTGGCCTATCCCGACCGGGTGGCGAAGCGTCGCGAGACCGCGGGCCGATTCCTGTTGCGCAACGGTCGGGGTGCGACGCTCCCCGTGACAGACGCGCTCGCGCATTCGCCATGGATCGTGGCGGCGCAGCTCGATGATGCCGGTCGCGATGGACGGATCCTGCTCGCGGCAGCGCTCGATCCCGCCGCGCTCGTGCTCGGCGCGCGCGAGCAGGTGGTCACGATCGAGGAGGTGTGTTGGGATGACAGCACCGGGGCGGTGCAGGCCCGCCGCCGCGTGATGCTGGGAGCCCTCATGCTGAGCGATACAGCACTGCATGCGCCCGACATCGGGCAGGTGCACGAGGCACTGCTCGACGGCATCCGTCGTCGCGGGCTCGGTGCCGTGCCGTGGCGCGCGGCGGCACGGCGCCTGCGCGAACGCCTCGCGTTCCTTCACGCGGCCGACTCGACATGGCCGGATGTCTCTGACGCCGCACTCATGGAGACGCTCTCGACGTGGCTGTTGCCGTGGCTCGCGGGTGCGCGCACGCTCGAGGACGTCGCCAAGCTCGACCTCGCGGCCGCGTTGCTGGAGCTGTTGACCTGGGAACAGCGCCGGCAACTCGACGTGTTGGCGCCCGACCATGTCACCGTGCCGAGCGGGTCACGCATCGCGGTGGACTACTCGAACGCCACGACACCGGTTCTGGCCGTGCGCTTGCAGGAGCTTTTCGGCTTGCTCGATACGCCGATGGTGGGCGGGGGCAGGGTGCCGCTGACGTTGCACCTGCTGTCGCCGGCCGGTCGACCGATGCAGGTGACGCGTGATCTCGCGAGCTTCTGGGCCACGGGATACTTCGATGTGCGGCGCGACCTGCGAGGGCGCTACCCCAAGCACCACTGGCCCGAAGACCCGCTGACCGCGGTGCCGGCGCGCGGCGTGAAGCGTCGGCGCTGAGTCGGCTACCCCTCGAGCGCGGCGATCAGCTCGTCGATTGTGAACGGCTTGGCAAGAAAGCGGGTGTCGTCACCTCGGAGTCCCTCGCGCACGACGGCATCGCCAGTATAGCCCGACATCAGGATCCTCCGGATGTCGGGGTGATGCGTTTCGATCTCCTGCAGCAGTTCGCGCCCGGTGCGACCCGGCATCGCCTGATCGGTCACGATACTGTGGATTGAGCCGGTCGGCGCCGTCGCGATGATGGCCATCGCTTCGTGGGCATTGCCGGCCTCCGTGACACGGTAGCCCTTGCGTTCGAGCAGGCGCCGAGCGGTTCGACGCAGCGTCGGTTCGTCGTCGACCAACAGAATGTGCCGACCCTCACCCCCGCTGTGCAATGCCGGTGCCGCCGCCTGAACAGGCGGTGGTTCGGTGGGCGCGACAGTACAGGGGAGGTACAGTGTGAAGCTTGATCCCTTGCCCGGTACGCTCTCGACGGTGACGCCGCCGTTGGCACGCTCCAGGAAACCAAAGATGATTGCCAAACCGAGACCGGTGCCCTGGCCGTGTGGTTTGGTGGTGAAAAACGGCTCGAAGAGGCGCTGTCGTACCTCCTCCGACATGCCGCTGCCGTCGTCCGTGACGCGGATGGTCAGGTAGTCGCCTGGCACGAGCTTCGGCAGGGATGGCATCATACCGGCAACGACCGTCACCATCCCGGAGTGAAGCGAGACTGTGCCGCTGCTCGACATCGCGTCCCGGGCGTTGGCCACGAGATTGAACAGGGCGAGCTCCAGCTGGCCGGCATCGCAGGCCACATGGCAGTCGGATGCGGCGCACTCGACCACCAGCCGTTGCCCAGGGGCGAGAAGTCGTTGCAGTAACGGCCGGATTCGCTGCACAACACGGTCCACCTCGACCACGGTCAGTCGTTCGACCTCCTGACGAGAAAACGAGAGCAATTGCCGCGTCAAGGTTTTGGCGCGATCGGCAGCGAGAGCGATGTCGAGCACGTCGCTGCGGTGGGGATCTTTGTCCGGGAGATCCTGGAGGAGCAGTTCCGTGGTGGCGGAGATGGTGGCGAGCAGGTTGTTGAAGTCGTGCGCCACGCCGCCTGCCAGCTTCCCGATCGCCTCCATCTTCTGCGCCTGACGCACCTGCTCCTCACTTTCCTGCAGTGCGGCACTGAGCCGCTTCGCGGCGGTGATGTCCTCGATGTGAGCCAGCATGAAGGACAGTTGCCCCGATCCACCCGTGACGGCGGATACTGTCACTCGCACCCACACCGGGCTGCCATCAGCATGGACGGCTCGACGCTCGGCAAAGCTGGAGGAGAGATCACCGCTCACGATGCGCCCGAGTTTCGCGCCCGCCTCGGCATGCTCATCGGGGTGGAGGATGTCCCGCCACTGCAGTCGCTGGGCCGCGTCGAGGTCGTATCCGAGCATGGTCGCGAGCGCGGCGTTCACCCGAAGAGTCTCTCCCGTCAGGCCGAGCAGCGCCTTGCCGACCACCGACTCCTCAAAGGTGGCGCGGAATCGGCCCTCACTCTCTCGCAGGGCACGGTCCGCACGTTGCAACTGCTCGTCCGCCGAGATATCGCGCACAGCCACAAGCCGGTAGCCATGCGGGAGTGGGTCGATATGCAGTACCACGGGTTGCTCGCTTCCATTGTCGCATCGCAGCATCCGACGCACGGGCGTGCCGAGGTCGGCGTCGTCAACGGGCGTGTCGATCAGCTCCTGCAGCCTGCGGGATTCGACTGCTTCCCGGGAACTCCCGAGCAGCGTGACCAACGCATCGTTTGCGTCGGTGATGCGCCCGCCAGGGTCGTGCAGCAGGATCGGGAGCGGTGAGTGCCGGAAGAGCAGGTCGAATTGCTGGTCGGCCGCCGCTTGCCGCACCTCCAGCACACGCTGGGCAGTGAGATCACGGAGCAACACACGGACCTGCGTCCCCTCGCGAACCGATCGCTGCCAGATCCAGGTGGCATCGAGCGCTCCGAAGAGAATCGGGTACTCGAGTTCCATCGGTTCACCTGTGGTGAGGACGCGATGAAAGCCGAGGATGAATTCCTCGATGCGAGGAATCGGAAAGAGCTCGCGAAGCGTTCGCCCGACAATCTCATGCTCGGGACGTTGCAGGAGCCGCATGGCGCAGCCGTGCGCGGCAATAACTTCGAAGTCCAGCGACGCGGTGGCGTCCCCCGGTCGGGGTGCGAGGAGGAATCCACCGTCGGGTGGGGGCAAAATCGCGTGGGGTTCGGTCAAGGGAAGAAATTTACCGGAGCGTGGGGCAGACAGGGAGATGCAGCCGGATGGGTCGCCCGAAGGCGACCCACCCGTCGAGGTGTGCTAGAAGCGCACGCCGAGCGTGATCGGGATGAAGAGCTGATTGTTGTTGGACACAAACACGTTGACCAGCTTGCCCTCAAGGAAGAGGCTCTTGCCGAGCCGGAGGCCGGCGCCAGCTTCCACGGCCATGTTCGAGTCGGTCTCCTTGACCGGCACCCCGCCGATGTTGGCCTTGTTCTCGGTGCGGAACAGACCCAAGCCGCCGAGCAGGTAGACGGTGGGTGCGGCGTCATAGTTGAGGCGACCGAACGCGGCGAAGGAGTTGGCACCCTCTCCGTTCACGTTGACGCCGAACGACTTCTGTGTGAAGTGGTGATACTGGGCATCGAGGCCGATCCAGACCTTGGAAGCGGCGGGGCGATAGCCGACCAACGCCGTGCCGTGGTAGCCGGTCTTGTAGAAATCCGCCGCGTTTCCAGTGGGGAGTGTCACTCCGCCGCCCAACCCGAGCTCCCAGCTGCCACTGGACTGCGCCGAGACCGGCGCGGTGACTGCGACAAGGGCAACGAGTGCGCCCGCGAGAATGGCCTTCCGCATACGTGCATCTCCTGGTGAGTTGACGCCGCCGTCAGTGGACGGTGGCAGCGAGGGGACGCTCCAGCCCCTTCCTCAACACACATTTCACGTCACGGAGTGAAACGTTCAGACCCTGTGGGTGGGGTCCATGGGTGCTTCGGCTCGAACGTCTTCCAGAGCAACGCCGAGACCTCCCGCAGGAGGACGTAGCCCTGATTTTCACGGGCGTAGGTGGTGTCCTTCTGGTTGCGGGTGATCACCGAAAAGACATAGTCTCCGGAGGGCGCGTTGACGAGCACCACCTCGGAGCGCGACCGATCGACGGCACCCTGTTTGGAGGCGGCCTGCACCCAGGGCGGGATGGCGGAAAGTGCTTCCCCGTTCCAGTAGATCCGTGTGAGATGTCGGTACATCTGCGCGCTCGCGGCGGGTGACACCGCCTTCCCGTCACGAAGTCTCACCACCAATTCGGCCATCTCCCGTGGTGAGGTCTGCCCCCAGCCATACGCGGCGCGGTTCGACTCGCGGCCCGGCGTGCGGGAGTTGAGTCGGGTGGAGTCGAAGCCATTGGCGTGCAGCCATTGGTTCACCGCAGCACCACCGCCGACCAGCGCCTGGAGCCAGAGCGCCGCCGCGTTGTCGCTGGTGGTGATCATCATCAGGGTGACCTGATTGAGTGGTACCTTGGCTCCGCTTTTCAACTTGTCGAAGAGATCGTCTTCTCCGAGATAGCGGAGCGAGTCATCCCACGTCAGGACTGAGTCGAACGAGAGGGCACCGTGCTCGATCCGGTCGAAGGTGGTCGCGAGGATCGGCACCTTGATCATCGAGGCGGTCGGAAAGAGTTCGTCGGAGCGGATCATGGCGCCGCGACCAGTCCCCAGTTGGCGCACGTAGATCCCGACCTCCCCATCGACGTGCGCTGCGAGGGTGTGGAGGGCGGCCTCGAGCGTCGCGTCGCGGTGCACGGTCGGCCAACGCGTCTGGGCGCCAAGCGGGGCGGCAAGCAACAGCATGGTGCAGGTGATCCATGGGGTGCGCATCTATTTCCTCCGACGGCTTCTGAGGGGTGCACTCGAAGCTAACGCACCCCATGCGGTGGTGATTCGAGACGAAACCTGACCTCTGATATGTGCGTACCAAAGGCCTGCCCCCCCAACCCCGACCGCCGGGAACCTCGTGATCCATGCCGCTCTGCTGCTCGCCACGGTGCTCGTCCAGACCGACCCGATGGTCTACTCCGGCCGGGCTGGCCAGACGCAGGTTCGCCCGCCACGACTCTCCGGTGAGATCGTCGTTGACGGCACGCTCAACGAGCCTCAATGGCGTGAAGCGGCGGTCCTGACAGGTTTCTCACAATTCACTCCGGTCGACGGCGTGGCCGCCTCGGACTCGACCGAGGTGCTGATCTGGTACTCCGCCACCCATCTGCACATCGGGATCCGGGCCTTTGACCGCAGTGGGGCTGTCCGGGCCACCTTGGCTCAGCGGGACCAGATCTTCTCCGACGACAACGTGCAACTGTTGCTGTCGACCTTCAACGATGGTCGGCAGGCGACCGTCTTTGCGGTGAACCCGCTCGGGGTGCAAGCCGACGGCGCCATCAACGAGAGCGGGCGCAGCTCGGGGTGTGGTGGTTTCAGCTGTGCGTTGCAGACGCGTGAGGGCACCGATCTCTCGCAGGACTTCGTGTGGGACTCGAAGGGGCGGCTCACGCCGGATGGCTATGAAGTCGAAATCCGGATCCCGTTCAAGAGTATCCGCTTCCAGCAGGCGAAGTCGCAGAGCTGGGGCATCAACATCATTCGAGTGGTGCAGCGCGCGGGGCAGGAGCAGACCTGGACGATGACCCGGCGCGGCGCGTCATCGTTCCTGGCGCAGTCGGGGCAATTGGTCGGGCTGAGCGAACTGCACGCGGGGCGGGCACTCGATATCATCCCCACCGTGACGTCACGCATTGATGGCTCGCCCAGCGGGGAAAACGGTGCCT
Source organism: Gemmatimonadota bacterium (assembly GCA_040002895.1). Classification (GTDB taxonomy): domain Bacteria; phylum Gemmatimonadota; class Gemmatimonadetes; order Gemmatimonadales; family GWC2-71-9; genus Palsa-1233. Next base: position 58,487 of record JBDUDP010000004.1, on the reverse strand, counting down.
GGGAGTACAGCGGTGGCACGCCGCAAGTCGGCGGCAACATCCGCTACGGGATCACGTCGAACCTGACGCTGAATGCCACGGCCAACCCGGACTTCTCCCAAGTCGAGAGCGACGTGGGGCAGTTCTCGTTCGACCCGCGGCAGGCGATCGCCTTCCCCGAGCGGCGGCCGTTCTTTCTCGACGGCATCGAGCAGTTCGATGCCCCCAGCAACTTGATCTACACCCGCCGGATCGTGCAGCCGGTGTTCGCGACGAAGGTGACGGGCAAGGTCTCAGGCACCCAGATCGGAGTCCTCGCGGCGGTGGACGACAAGGCAGGATCCCGCAACGACGCCAATCCGCTCTTCGGCATCGTGCGGCTGTCGCGCGACCTGGGTCCCGGTTCACGGCTCGGCTTTCTCTGGACGGAGCAACATGATGGTCCTGACCAGAACCGGGTGCTCGATCTCGACAGCCGGATTGTGGTCAAGCAACGCAACTCGTTCGCCTTCTCGGGCGCGATGGCGCGCAACGAGCGGGCGGGCGTGGCAAAGACCGCACCGCTCTGGAGCGCCTCGTATCGCTACACCGGCCGCGCCTTCCGGTCGAACTGGTCCATCAACGGCATCCACGACGACTTCCGCACCGCCTCGGGCTTCATCTCTCGCCCAGGAGTGGCCCACGCAGCCATCTCGAACAGCTACGCCATCCTCCGCCCGGCCCGCACGCTTGAGTCGCTCACCAGCGAGGTCGTGCTCGACGGTACCTGGCGCTATCAGGACTTCGTGCATGGCGGCCCGATGCAGGATCGCAAACTGCACTTCAACTTCAACGGGCGGTTCAAGGGCGGCTGGGGGCTCGGGGTCTCGCTGCTCGACGAGAGCTTCGGCTACGATCCGGCCATCTACGCGAACTACGGCATCCGGCAACTGGATGGGAGCGTCATTCCGTTTCCGGAGCAGCCGCGCATCCCCAACCGCGACTACCTGGTGCAGGGCAACAGCCCCGCGCTCAAGTACATCCAGTTCAACGGATTCCTGCTCTGGGGCAAGGATGAAAACTTCTCGGAGTGGGCCTCGGCCGACATCATCTTCTTGAATGCCGGAATGACCATTCGCCCCAGCGAGCAGCTCCGCGTGAACCTCTCCTACAACCATCAGTCGGTGAATCGACGCAGCGACGGCTCGCGGGTGTCGCTGCAGATCATCCCGAGGGCGCGGGTGGAATACCAGCTCTCGCGGGCCTTCCAGCTCCGCCTGGTGACGCAGTACACGCTCGACACGCGGGACTCGCTTCGCGACGAGGGCCGCAGCAACCTCCCGCTGATGCGACGCAACGGCGACGGGAGCTATTCGCGGCTCGCCGCGTTCCGCAACGGCAATCTGCGCGCCGACGCGCTGTTCTCCTACTTCCCCAACCCGGGTACGGTGGTCTATGTCGGCTACGGTGGCGGCTATCACGAACCCGGCGAACGCGGACGGCTCAATTTTGATCGCGTGCAGGATGGTTTCTTCATGAAGCTCTCCTATCTCTTCCGGATGAGAGGCTGAACAGCGAAGCGACAAGAGAAAAGAGAGAAGAGAAAAGAGAGAAGAGAAAAGAGAAAAGAGAGAGGAGAAAAGAGAGAGGAGAAAAGAGAGAGGAGAGAAGAGCACGGGAAACCGCCCGACTCCACTCTCCTCTCTCTTTTCTCCTCTCTCTTTTCTCCTGCTTAGAACACCAGCGCGGCCCGTCCGTAGAGGTAGCGGCCGTTGAAGCCGAACGGTGAGACACTGCTGTAGGGGAAGATCCCGAAGTTGCTGTTGCCACTGGTGGTGGCATTGCCGAGCGAGTTCATGTCAGGGTAAACATCGCCGATGTTGTCGGCACCCACCGAGAGGGTGAGCTGCGACAGCACGCGATAGGCCACCGAGACATCGGTGATCCACTTGGCGCCAAACGTCTGGTCCTGAATCGCGTTGGCGAGTGTGGTGGCGTACGTGGTGACTTCGCCGTACCGGTGACCGCGCAGCGTCACCGTGGCCTTGCCGGCGGAGAGGACGCCCTGGAGGTTGAGGTTGCTCTTGGGCTGGCCCTTCTCAACGCGAATCTGCTCCGATCGATCGAACAGCACCGACTGGAAGGCGGCCAGCACCGGCGGCGTGCTCGAGATGCGCGTCACCTTGGTGGAGTTGGCGTTGTACCCGGCGGTCAGCCGCAGGTTGGACGACGCGCCGAGCGGGACTCCATAGCCGACGATGATGTCGACGCCCTTGGTCTTGGTGTCGATGGCGTTGGTGAAGTAGCGACCGCCGCCCACACCCGGGAAGCCGTTGGCTGCGAGGAAGTTGCGCACGGTCACGTCGGTGAAGTTCCCTGACAACACCACGCGGTTATCGATGGCAATGTGGTAGTAGTCGACCGTGAGCGAGAGGTTCCGGGTGGGCGACAGCGCCAGACCGGCGCTGAGGTTCACCGAGGTCTCGGGCTTCAGGTCGGTGGCGCCCAGGAGCTTGCCCGCTGCGGACGCGACCGGAAAGGTCTTGATCTCGAACGGCACGCCGTTGATGAAGTTGGTGGCCGTGCTGGTGAAGAACGACTGCCCGAGCGACGGGGCGCGGAAGCCGGTGGAAGCGGCACCGCGCACGGCCACGCCCTTGGTGAGTTCGAGCCTGGCGGTGGCCTTGCCGGTGGTCTTCCCGCCGAAGTCGCTGTAGTGCTCGGCGCGGCCGGCCACGCCGAGCAGGAGCGCGGGGAAGGGGTTCACCTCAAGGTCCACGTACCCTGCCACATCGCTGCGATGGGCATTGGTGGCATCTGCGGGGCGGAAGCCCGGGAAGACCTGCGCCCCGGCTGCCGCCACGTTCCCGGTGCCGGGTCCGTCGAGGACCCGCACGCCGCCGTCGCGCCAGGAGTCGGGCTCTCCCTCCTTGATGCTGTAGCCATCGCGCCGGTACTCGGCACCGAAGGCGACGTTGAGTGGCGACGAGGCCCCGATCTCGAATTGCCGCACGAGGTCGAGGTTGGCTGTGAGTTGATTGAAGCCGGTGGTGCCGGCATAAAACTCGGTCGGCGAGGCATTGCCGAGCGAGACGTTGGCGGTGTGGATGATATCGTAGCGGTAGCTGTTGCGGCCCCAGGTCAGGGAGGCGTCGTACTTGAAGGTGCCCGCGATGCCGCGCACGCCGCCGAGGGCCGAAGCGTCACGCACGGTCGACTCGATCAGCGGGAGGAAGCCGTCGGGGTAGATCGAGCGCACGGTGCGGTCGTCGAGCGCGCGGCGCCAGAAGCCGGCGGCGTCGCCGTTGCGGTCGCCGTAGCCGATGGTGGAATAGAACTCGGTGTTGGTGCCGAGCTGCTTGGCGATATTGAGGAAGCCAACCGCGTCCCGGGTGTTGGGATCGCCGTAACGATGGTCAATCCGGTTGCTGTAGAGCGGGTCGGTGTTCTTGGGGCTGCCCGCGAAGTACTGGGTGCGGCCGTCGATCGAGGAGCGGTTGGTGAAGTTGCGGTCACGATACTCCACACTCAGCGTCGCGAAGCCGTTCTGCCCCAGCGCGAGGGAGTAGGTGCCGCTGGTGGTGACGTTCTTGCCGTCCTTGAGCTTGCGATCGGCATCGACCGACGACTTGAACGTGGTGTTGTAGCCGCCAGCCTGGACGGCGAGCTCGTTGGCAGTGTTCCCCTTGAGCACGATGTTGATCACGCCGGCGATGGCGTCCGAGCCGTACTGGGCCGCGGCGCCATCGCGCAGGATCTCGATGTGGTCAATGGCCGAGGCAGGAATCGCGTTGATGTCGACGAGTCCGGACCCGCGGCCGATCGACGTGTTGAGGTTGATGAGCGACGAGGTATGTCGCCGCTTGCCGTTCACGAGCACCAGTACCTGGTCGGGTGCGAGGCCGCGGAGCGTCGCAGGCCGGGAGTTATCGGTGCCGTCGGTGAGGGACGGTCGCGGGAAGTTGAACGACGGCGCCAGCATCTGGAGGATCTGCGCGGTCTCGGTGCGTCCCGAAAGCTTGATGTCCTCGCTGGTGAGGATGTCGACCGGCACTGGCGAGGAGACGCTGGTGCGGTCCGCGTTGCGGCTGCCGATCGTCGCGATCTCGCTCAGCGTCACCGCCTCCCGCTCGAGCGAGACATCGCGCGTCACCGTGGCGCCGTCGGCGACGTTCACCGTGTCGCGATGCAGGCCGTAGCCAATGGCGGCAAAGCGCACCTCGCTTCGTCCCGACGGCAGGAAGAGGCGGTACACGCCGCTGGCGTTGCTTGTTGCGCCGATCTGCGAGGCCCCGAGGGTCACGCGTGCGCCGGCCAGGGGTGCACCGTTGCGCACGTCGGTGATCTTGCCGGTGAGGGTGCCGCGGCCAGCCTGGGCGACCAGCGAGGTGATGGGGAGCAGGGTGAGGAAGGCGAGGGCGGCGAGGCGCCGCGAGCGAGACGCGAGTGGTCGCATATGGTCTCCGAGCGAGGGATGTACTGCGGGGGCGGACCGAGGACCGATGTGACAGGGCCCCCGACTCGCTACCTCCACGTTACGTCTCCAGCCCAGAATGGCAATAGCACACGGGCATTCTCGCGGCTACGCCAAGCGGCTTGCCCCGCCGGCAGCATCGATGAAGGCGTCGAACAGGCGCCCCACGGAGCGATCACCGGCGCTGAACATTTCGGGGTGCCATTGGACACCAACGGCGAATCCTTCCGGCGTTTCGGCCGCCTCGATCAATCCATCCGGTGCGATTGCTGTCGTCACCAGACCATAACCCACCTGCTTGATCCCTTGGTGATGCATGGAATTGACCGGGACCGACCCGCCGCCAAGCGCCTCACCGAGGCGGGAGTCGACGCGGACGTCAACGGGATGGGCGAGGTGGTCGCGCTCGAATCCCGCGGTGGGGAAGTAGTCGTGCTTGATCGAGTCGGGGCGCTCCTCGGCGAGGTCCTGCCAAAGGGTTCCACCCAGCGCGACGTTGAGGACTTGCAGGCCGCGGCAGAGTCCCAGGAAGGGCTTCGCGTCTTTCACGGCCCAGCGCGCGATCACCAGTTCGGTGGTATCGCGCGCGGGGTCGAGGCGACCGAGGGCGTCGTGCCGTGCGCTGCGGTAGTAGGCCGGGTCGATATCGACGCCGCCGGGCACCAGCACACCATCGAGGCGCTCATAGATCTCGCGCAGGGTCGCGGGATCTTCGGCAAGGAGTGGGACCAGCACCGGGACGCCGCCCGACGCCATCACGGCATGGACATACCGTTGGTTCATGACCCACGACATCGGGAGTTCGCTGGGAATCCCCTCGATCGCGTGCAGCGTCTGTGTTGTCACCCCGATCAGGGGTCTCTTGCGAACCATCAGCGGACACCCTCAGCGGTTTCGGCGACCAACCGGTCGACCACGTCGCGAAGATCGCCGGTTTCCCGCCAGGTCGCCAGTTGCCGGTCGGCGGAGGTGCCTTCGTTGAGAATGCGGAAAGCGTACTCCACTTCGGCGCGGGACCCCAGTTCGTCGACCACGTCGCCGATGAACCACTCGATCAGCTCGCGAATCATCTCCCGCGCCGGGAACTGCTGCTCCCGGCCGAAATCAATCAGCTGTCCCTCGAGGCCGTAGCGGGTGGCGCGCCACTTGTTCTCCTCGATCAGGTTGGGGAGGTATTGCCGGAAGGCGATGTTGTCGCGGCGCAGTTTCCAGAGCTTGGCGATGATGGCCTGGAAGATCGCACCGACGCAGACCGCCTCGTCCACGCGGGTGCAGACGTCGCAGATCCGGAATTCGAGCGTCGGGAAGGCATGATGCGGGCGGACGTCCCACCAGAGCTTGGAGGCGTTGGGAATCGAACCAGTCGCGACCATGACGCCCACCATCTCCTCGTAATCGGCCCACGACGAGAGCGTCCGGGGAATCCCGGTGCGCGGGAAGGAGCGGAAGACCACGCTGCGGTAGGACTTCAGGCCGGTATTGCGCCCCATCCAGAACGGCGACGAGGTCGAGAGCGCGAGCACATGGGGGAGGAAGTAGCGACAGGCGTTCATGGCATCGACCCGGAACTCCGGATCCTCGATGCCGATGTGCACGTGGGTGCCGAAGATCAGCAGCGACTGTGCCAGCTCCTGAAGATCCTCCTTCACGCTGATGTAGCGTTCGAGCGGCGTGATCTCCTGGTCAATCCAGGACGAGAAGGGATGCGTGCCGGCCGCCGCGATCACCAATCCACGTCGTGCGGCAAGGTCCATCACCATGCCGCGCAACCGAATCAGCTCGGCGCGGACCTCCGCCGGCGTGTGGCAGATCTGGGTGCCGACCTCGACCATCGACTGATGCAACTCCGGCTTGATCTCGCCGAGGAGGACCGAGTCCTCCTGCAGGATCTCGGTGATGTAGCTGCGCAGTTCCCGGGTCTCGGGATCGATGATCTGGTATTCCTCTTCGATGCCGATGGTGAGCGAGGGTGCTTTCATCGGGGCTCCACAACGAACGTCGGGACGGTGGATCCGCCACCGGCGGTGACGTTGACCAGGGTCGAAGTCGAGATGCGTGAGAGCAGGCCGTCCATCCAGGCCCCGTGATAACAGAATGGTGCGGTGTCCACGATCCGATCCTCCCAAGTGACATGCCCGTCCACCATGGACGGAAAGGACTCGTATGGGAGCACAATCTTGCGCTGCACAATCGAGGGTTCTGCGGTGCCGCGGGTGATCGCCGCCTGCCACGTGGCATCATCGGCCTCCCAGCCGAGGACGATCCCGGCGCCGCCGTAATCATCGTTCGGCTTGAGCACCAGCTCGTCGCGGTGCGCGAGGATCCACGGGAGCAGGTCGACCTCGGCCCCGTCCACCAGGGTGCGGCGCGCCTCGATGACCCGGGTCCACGGCACGTGCGTGGTGATGGCGGTGCGCTGCGCGGCGGTGAAGCGGTGCGCGTTGCGCTCATCGGAAAGCACCGCCAGCGAGGCCTTCTTGTGCAGCGGCTTGCAGGCGAACGGATTCACGAGGCAGGTCGCACCATCAACCACGGCGCGCACGAGTGGATGCTGCAGTCCGCCGTGCGCCACCAGCTCGTGAATCAGCACGCGCTTGTAGATGAGGTCGATGCTGGTGCCGTGCTCATCGCGCAACACCCCGCCCTCGTAGCTGAGGGCGTCGGGCGTAGTGATGACGCAGGTGAGTCCCATGGCCTGGAAATATTCCTGGCAGAGTCGGAACTCACTCATCGTGGGGACGTCGTCCCAATCGACGATCGCCATCGTGGGGAGGGATCGCACCCCGCGGAAGCGATGCCACGTCTCGAGCAAGACGTTGAGGATGTTGGGCCGGTTCGGCAGCGCCCGCACCTGCCAGCGGGTACCGAACGCCCGCATGGCGGGCAGTGCCAAGAAGATGTCGGTGAGCGCGTCACAATAGCCGCCCCCAGCCGGGGTCTCGCCATTGTATTCGGTGATGCGCGGGGTGCCGGCCGGATCGATGAAGGCGTCGAGCCGCGAGAGCGGGGCGAGACTGTCGAGTCGTGGCGCCGCGGAGAGCAGTGTCTCTTCCCAGTCGGTCAGTCGGAACTGGGCCCGCAGGTCGGCATCGACCATGGCGGCCTCCCCGATGACGCGGAAGGCGCCGAGGAGGCTGGCCGACATCAGCCGCAGGGCGTCATACTCGGCCGTCCTCAGGAAGCGCGGCCGCAGGACGGTGCAGAGCGCCCGGGCGCCGAACGCGAGACCGGTGGCCCGCTGGCGCCGGTCGAGCCAATCGGCCGATTCCTGCGCGAGGGCATCATCGAGTGCCTCGCCCCACGCCGCCACCGGATCGGGCATCAGCGGGCGTGCGTCCCGGTGCTGTTCAGGAGGTGCGCGGCACCCGGGGTGGGCGCGGTGCGCGGTTCGAGCGCCAGTCGAATCGTGAAATCCGCCATCGTCTTGATGGCCCAGTCGAAGTAGGTCGGCGTCAGCGAGTTGACGTCGAAGTCGGGCGCCGGGTTCATGAAGTCAATCGCGTACGGAATGCCATCGCGAATGGCCCACTCGACCGAGTTCATGTCGTAGCCGAGGGCCCGCACCAGCGTGCGCGACTGCTCGATGATGGTCTGGCGCAGCGCGGGTGGGAGGAAGGTGTCGGTGACATGGTACTTCCGCTCCTTGGGATCGTACTTGATCGGAAGGATGTGCTCCTGCCCGATGCAGATGCAGCGCACGAACTCATCCCAGACGATGAACTCCTGCACGATCATCGTGAGCAGGCCGCTCTGATCGTAGTGGTAGAGCAGCTCCTCGATGCTGTGACAGACGTAGACGTCACGCCAACCGCCGCCGTGGGCATCCTTGAGGATGCAGGGGAGCCCGACGTGCTCGATCACGCCTTTCCAGTCAAGCGGGAACGCCAGATTGCGCAGCGATTCGTCGTGCTTGATCCCCGGGATGTACTCCTTGTTCGGAAGCACCACCGTCTTCGGCGAGCGGATGTTGTTGGCCTCGGCGAGGGTGGCGCCAAAGAACTTGTCGTCGGCGGTCCACATCAACGGCGAATTGATGACCTTCACCCCGCGCACCACGGCGTGCTTGAGCCAGGTGCGGTAGAACGGGACCTCATGGGAGATGCGGTCGATCACCACGTCCCAGGGAATCTCATCCTCGAGGCCCGGCGCCCCGAGGGTCACGAATTCGGCCACGACGCCGGCATCGCGGCCGTTGACCTCCTCGATGAACGCGGGGGGCCAGGACCATTCGCGGCCGACGAGGATGCCGATGCGCCGCGGTGCGGCCGATGTCGTGTCGGGCTTGCTCATAAGATCCTCAGTCGTGACCAGCAGTGTAGAGCCGCACCATGTCTTCCCAGTACGGCCAGTCGTGGGCCCAGCCCTTCCAGATCCGCAGCGCGTTGCCGATGCCCCGTGACCACAGCATGGCGGAGAACTCGCGATTGCTCTGACAGAGCGGATCGTCTTCGCCGATGGCCAGGATGATATCCATGCGCCGGAACGCCTCGAGCCGCGCCGGGTCGTGCTCGTTCCGCATGAAGTCCATCGGGTTGTGGCGGTACGTCAACTCGTCGGACCAGCCGTAGGTCAGTCGCGTGACGTCGATCATCGAGCTCATGGCGAGCACGCGCCCGACTTCCTCGGGGTGTCGCAGGGCAAAGTTGAGTGCGTGGTATCCGCCGAATGACGCACCCGCGGTGATCAGGAAGGGGTTGTCGTTCTGCTGCTTCATGAAGGGCAGCACTTCATGATACAGGTACTGGTCGTACCGGTCCTGCCACACCGCCCGCTCGGGCATTGGTGCGTGGTCGTCATACCACCCCTGATCCGCCGCGCTGGTCACGCAGTAGAGCTGCAGCAGGCCCTGGCGGATCGACTCCCCGAGCATCTCGGGCATCCGGCGGTCTTCCCACTCGGTGCAGCTCCCCATTGAGGTCGGGAAGACCATCATCCGAGCCCCGGCGTGGCCAAGGACGACCATCTCCATCCGGCGCCCGAAGAGGCTGGGACTCTCCCAGGAGTGCTGCGTGCGCTGCCACATGGAAGGACATCCAGGAAAGCGGAAGGGTGAAGCACGAAGCTACCGATTCACGAGAGAGGAGAGAAGAGAGAGGAGAGAAGAGTGGGGTCGCCGGGGAGCGCAGGCTTCCGGGGCGCAGGCGTTACCGTTTGTAACAGTTTGCAAGTACCTACTTGCTTCTCGCCGCACCATTTCGTACACTCTCCGCCATGTCTACCCGTGAAGCCCTGCTCGACGTCACCGCCCGCCTCTATGCCGAACATGGCTGGCGCGGGACCACCACGCGCCGGATCGCCGAGGCGGCCGGGGTCAATGAAGTCACCATTTTCCGGCAATTCGGCTCCAAGGAGGCGTTGCTGCTGGAGTCGATCCAGGCCGCGTCGCAGGACGATGAGGGGCAGGTCGGGCTACCGGTGCAGCCGGCCGACCTCCGTGCGGAGTTGGTGACGTGGGCGCTGGCCCACCACGCCGCGATCAATGGCAAGCGCCAGCTGATCCGGAACTGCCTGGCAGAATGGGAGGATCACCCCGAGCTGGCTCCGGTGGTCTGCGAGGGCGGGATGAAGGCGTTTTCCGAAACGACGCGCTATCTCAAGGCGGCGCGCGCACAAGGATTGATCGCCTCCACCGGATCGGTCGAGGCCGCGACAGTGATGCTGATGAACGCCGTTTTCATGGACGCGATGACTCGCGACGTCGGATCGATGTCGCCTCCCCATACGGTCGCCGAGGTGATCGACATGTTCGTGAACCTGATCCTCCGCGCCCTGGGCGCGACGGAGGTGGCGTGAGAGTTCGACTCCTGGCACTGCTGCTCCTGACACCGGGCGCCGTGATCGTGGCCCAATCGAGCGCGGGGCCAGTGCGGCTCTCGCTCACGGAGGCGCTCGCGCGGGCCGACTCCGCCAGCGAGGCCGTGGGCATTGCTCGTGCCGGCGTCGGCAGCGCCGAGGCGGCTCGCCTGCGTGCCCGTGCGGCATTGCTGCCGCAGTTGAACGGCAGTGCCACTTACAGCAGGACCATCAAGTCGCAGTTTGCGGGCTTCGCCAACACGGGAACGAGCGACACCTTCCCGGCGCCGGTCAATTGCCGACACTACACCCCCAATCCGAACTTGCCGCTGGGCGAGCGACTCGATTCCCTCGAGCGCGGCCTCGACTGCGCCGCCAACGGCTCGGGCATCGACTTCGCTTCACTGCCCTTCGGCCGGGCCAACACCTACAACTTCGGGCTCTCGGCGTCACAGGCCTTGTTCAATCCGGCACTGCGCGGGCAGGTCGCCGCGGCCGCCGCAACGCGTGATGCGGCCGAAGTGGGCTTGACCGCCGAGCGTGCGCGCGCGGTGCTTGACATGGCACAGGCCTACTTCGACGCGCAGTTGGCTGCTCGCCTGCTGGAAATCGCGGACTCGACGTTCTCCCAGGCCGAGAAGGCCTTCGGACAAACCCAACTTGAGAAGAACGTCGGCAATGCTGCCGAGTTCGACCTGTTGCGGGCCACGGTGACGCGCGACAATCAGCGGCCGGTGGTGATCCAACGTCGCGCGGCGCGCTCACGGGCCTTCCTGAAGCTGCGGCAGCTGCTCGACCTCCCCGAGGGCAGCGCCCTCGAGCTGACGACGCCGCTGGGCGATACCGTCGTGGTGGCGATGCCGGCATCCATTGCCGCTGGCACGAGCGACACCAGCATCGCCGCCCGCGCCCCGGTGCGGCAGGCCGAAGCGGGACTGCGCTCGAGCGAGGCGCTGGTGCGCTCCGCCACCGGCTCGCGGCTGCCGTCGTTGGCGCTGTCGAGCACCTATGCCAAGATCGCCTTCCCGGAGCGGGTGTTCGGCATCAACAACTTCGTGACCGACTGGAGCATCGTGCTGCGATTTGATGTGCCGATCTACACCGGTGGACGGTTGCGGGCCGACGCGCTCGCCGCGCGCTCTGGGCGGGATGCGTCGGAAATGCGGCTGCGTCAGGCCCGGGAGCAGGCGGAACGGGAGGCGGCCGACATGCGCAACGATCTGGTGGCGGCCGAGGCGAGTTATGCGGCCAGCAGCGGTACTGCCGAACTCGCCACACGGGCATACCGCATTGCCGACGTGCGCTATCGCAACGGGCTCTCCACACTCACCGAGCTCGGTGACGCTCGGGTGCAGCTTGAGCAGGCCCAGGCAAATCGTGCGCAGGCCGCGCGCGATCTCCAACTCGCACGCGTGCGAGCCACACTGCTGCGCGACCTCCCCTTCGGGGTGAGCACCACCGCTGCGGCGGGAGGCTACTGACCATGACCACCACGACCACCACCCTGACGGGCAGCGACCAACCCATGCCGATGCAGCGACCGACTCTTCGCGCCACCGCACGACTCGTTCCTGCCCTGCTCCTGCTCGCGGCGTGCGGGGGCAAGCCCAAGGCGGCGGCACCCGCCGAGGCGCCGCCGGTGCAGGTGTCGTCGGACAACATCGCGCTGGCGGACAGCGCCCTGCTCGAGAGCGGACCGGCCTTGTCGGGTTCGCTCGAGGCGGAGCGCACCGCGCAACTGCGCGCGCAGGTCAGCGGGACGTTGATGGCACTCTATGTGGACGAGGGCGCGGCGGTGGCTGCGGGAGCGCGGCTGGCCCTGATCGACACCTTGGTCCTCGCCGATCAGGCGCGATCGGCGCGCACGCAGGTGCGCAGTGCCCAGGCGATGGCTGATGTGGCCACAAGGAATGCCGAGCGCGCCGATGCCCTCCATCAGGCAGGGGCCATCGCCGACCGCGATCTCGAGGCCGCCAAGAGCGCCGCGGTCGGCGCGCAGGCTACGCTGGCCGATGCCCGCAGTCGACTCGCCTCGGCGGAGAAGCAGCTGTCCAACGCGGTGGTACGCGCCCCGTTCCGCGGGGTGGTGAGTGAGCGGCCGGCGAGCGTGGGCGATGCGCTCCAGCTCGGCAGTCCGATTCTCACCGTCGTCGACCCGACGCTGCTCAAGCTCGAGGCGGCGGTTCCGGCCGAGGATATCGGCGCACTCAAGCCCGGCGCGAAGGTCGAGTTCACGCTGCAGGGGAGTGGCGACAAGCATTTCACCGGCAAGATCGCGCGCATCAATCCCGCGGTTGATCCGGCCACGCGGCAAGTGCGGATCTATGTGAGCGTGCCGAATCCCAAGGGTGAGCTGGTGGCGGGGTTGTTTGCTGAGGGGCGCGTCGCGCTGACCTCGGTGCGCGGCCTCGCGGTGCCGTTCACCGCCATCGACCAGCGCGCCACCACGCCCACGGTGAAGCGGGTGCGTGGCGGCAAGGTGGAATCGGTGCCGGTCACGCTGGGGTTGCGTGACGAACTCGCCGAACTGGTGCTGGTCACCAGCGGCCTGACCAAGGGTGACACGCTGCTGATCGGTGGCGTGCTCGGAACACCAGCGGGCGTGATGCTGAAGATCACCCCGCGGGATCGTTGAGGAACTGACCCATGTGGATCTCCGACTTCGCCATTCGGCGCCCGATCATCACCATCACGGTGATGCTGGCGATCGTGGCCTTCGGCATTGCCGCCCTGATGAACCTCAAGGTCGACGAGTTCCCCGATCTCGACCAGCCGGTGGTGATGGTGCAGATCGCGTATCCCGGTGCCTCACCGGAGGCGGTCGAACGCGAAATCGTCGAACCGGTCGAGGAGGCCATCTTCGGGCTGTCGGGCGTCGATCGCAAGTTGACCACCTCGAATGCCGTGGATGGCTTCGCGCAGTTCACGGTGACCTTTGCCTTCACGAAGCCGGTGGCCGAGGCCTCGCAGGATGTGCGCGATGCGATCAGCACCATCCGGGGTGACCTGCCCCAGGAGATGGAGGAGCCGATCATCACCCGATTCGACTGGGGTGCCCAGCCGATCATGGCGCTGACGGTCAGCTCGTCCACGCAGGACGTGCGAACCCTGACGACGATCACCGACCCGAACATCGTGAGTTCGCTGCGCTCGATTCCCGGAGTGGCGCAGGCCTCCGTGGTCGGTGGCAGCTATCCCGAGATGACGGTGCAGTTGCGCCCGGATGCGATGCAGGCCGCCGGGGTGGGGGTCGACGACATCGTGCGGGCGGTGGGGAGCCAGAACATCGCCGCGCCCGTGGGTCGCGTGAACGGGGGACTCGAGGAGCATGCCATCCGGCTCAAGGGCCGACTTGAGGGGGCCGCCGATTTCCAGCAGCTGGTGGTGACCCAGCGCGGCGGGCGGATCATCCGCCTGTCCGACGTCGCGGATGTCATGGAGGGCGTGGAAGAACCCCGCACCGGCGCCGCGTTCAACGGCAAGCAGGCCGTGGGCATCAACATCATCAAGGCGAAGGGGTACTCCACCAACGAAGTGATCTTCAAGCTGCGGGATCAAATCAAGCTGCTGCAGGCCACACTCCCGCCGGAGGTCAAGCTCGAGACGGTGCAGGATGCCGGCGTGCGCGTGACGGGGTCGGTGAACAACGTCAAGGAATCGCTGATCGAGGGCGCCCTGCTCACGGTGCTGGTGGTGTTCCTCTTCCTCAATTCGTGGCGCTCCACGGTCATCACGGGTCTCGCACTGCCGGTGTCGGTGCTGGCCGGGTTCATCGGGGTGTGGCTCTTCGGGTTCACGCTCAATTCGATGTCGCTGCTGGGGCTCTCGCTGGCGATTGGTATCCTGATTGACGATGCCATCGTGGTGCGCGAGAACATTGTGCGCCACATCCAGATGGGGAAGGATCACTACACCGCCTCCCAGGAGGGCACGGCCGAAATCGGACTCGCGGTCGCGGCCACGACCTTTTCGATCGTGGCGGTGTTCGTGCCGATCGCCTTCGTCACGGGGCAGTCAGGGAAATGGCTGGCGCCATTTGCGCTGTCGATCACGGGCGCCGTGATCGCGTCGCTGTTCGTCTCGTTCTCGCTCGACCCGATGCTCTCGGCCTACTGGCCCGATCCGCACCGGGAGGAGCATGAGAAGGGGTTCATCACTCGCCAGCTCGACAAGTTCGACCACTGGTTCACGCGGATGACCGATCACTACGGCACGCTGATCGCCTGGGCGCTCGACCATCGCTGGTCGATGGTTGGGCTCGCAGTCCTGAGCTTTGTCGGGGCGATCGCGCTGCAGCGGTCGTTTGGTGGGGTGGGGTTCGTGCCGCTCTCCGACCGATCGGAGCTCGAGGTGATCGTGGAGGCGCCTGCCAGCGCCAATCTGCAATACACCATGGAGCGCACGGAGGCCATCGCGGCGATTGCGCGGAAACACCCCGAGGTGATGTACACCTACGTCACGGCCGGGACGCCGCTTCCCATGCGCACGCCGGGCGTCGACCAGTCCCACATCTACATGAAACTGACACCGGCCAAGGAGCGCAAGAATTCCGCGGCAGTCATGGGGGCGATGTTGCGTGAGGAGTTCAAGCAGGTTGGTGGCGTGAACGTCTCGGTGTTCAGCGGCGGCTTCGGCGGCGCCTTCAAGGAGCTGCAGCTGCAGTTGCGCGGACCGGATGCCACCGTGCTGGCGCAACTCGGCGAACAGGCGCTCGAGGCCACGCGATCGGTGCCGGGCGCGGTGGATGTGAGTCTCTCGGCCCGCGGTCCGCGCGAAGAACTCACGGTGGATGTGGATCGTGGCTTGGCGGGTTCGCTCGGGCTCACCGTGGGGCAGGTGGGTCAGGCGATGCGGGTGGCGTTCGCGGGCATCGATGCGGGCGACTGGGTCGACCACTCCGGCAAGACCCGCGACGTCCGGGTGCGCCTGGCGCCCGAGGCGAGGCGGAGCCCGGCCGACCTCGCGCGACTTCCGCTCACGGTGTTCGACGGGCAGGGACAGCAGCGCACCGTGCCGCTCGGCAGCGTGGCGCGGATCGCGCTCGAGCGCGCACCGGCACAGATCGACCACCTCGACCGGTCGCGGGTGATCACGCTCGAGGCCAACACCCATGGCCGCGCGCTGAACGACGTGACCATGGACATGAAGGCCAAGCTGGCCGGCATCACCTTCCCCCCGGGCTACGAGATCACCGAGGGTGGCTGGAACCAGCAGCAGAATGACACCTTCTCGTCGATCTTCACCGCACTCGGGATCGCGATCCTGCTGATGTATCTCATTTTCGTGGTGCAGTTCGGCTCGTTCCTCGACCCGATCGCCATCCTGGTGTCACTGCCGTTGTCACTCATCGGGGTGGTGATTGCGCTGATCGTGACGGGCGACACCCTCAACATCATGTCGATGATGGGGGTGATGCTGCTGATGGGAATCGTGGCCAAGAACTCGATCCTGCTGATCGACTTCGCCAAGTGGTCGCGCGAAGAGCGCGGCACGCCGCTGCGTGAGGCACTGATCGAGGCCGGTCGTATCCGGCTCCGGCCGATCCTGATGACCACCTTCGCGCTGATCGCGGGGATGTTGCCGGTGGCCATCGGCGGCGGTGAGGGGGCGGACTTCTACTCGCCGGTTGGAAGGGCGGTGATCGGAGGCGTCATCACCTCGACCATCCTCACGCTGCTGGTGATCCCGACCTTCTACGAGATCATCGATGGCCTGCGCAATCGCTTCGCGAGCTTTGCAGGGAAGTACATCGGCGGAGTGGAAGCGTGGCGATCGAAGACGGCAGAGCATCCGGTGGTGGATCCGGCCGCCCCAGCGCATTAGCTCGGCGCCGTTGGTGCAAACACGATGCCCCGCGACCACTCGGTCGCGGGGCGTCGTGGTATCGCGCTACTTCTTGACAGCCATCGCCGTGTCGGCGGCCATCGGCCCGGCGGGCATCGCCACCGCGAATGCCGCGAGGTTGGTCGCGACCAGCCACGTGTCGCCCGTCTTGGTCCACGTGGCGGCCCAGGAGCCGCTATTCGGCAACGGACCCGCCGGACCGGTCACGGTCCACGTGCCACCGGATGCAGCGGTGGTGCCATTGAACCACTTGGTGTACACCGTGTTGATGGCGATCGTCTGCCCTGCCGGCCGCATCGCGAACTGCGCCTCGGCCGCCTTCTCCATGCCGGCACGCCCCTCGACGTGCGCCCCCATCATGTCGACGCTGTGGTAATCCTCGGTGACCGTGGCGGCGAGCGCCTTGGCATCGCCGGCATTCCATGCCGTGGCATAGGCCGTGACGACGGCCTTCATCGCCTCTTCGTCGGCGACACTCCCGGCGGCGGGGGCGGCCGGCGCGCAGCCGGCGATCAGGGCGAGACCGAGCGAGGCGAGGGTGAGATGACGCATGATCTGATATCTCCTGGGCTGGGTGGGATCTCCAGATCTACCGCGTGGACTCCCGTCCCGCCAGCATGCCGACCATGGTGCTCCAGTGCTCCTGCACTCGGCGACCCCATGCCACCTCGTCGTGATCGCCCTCGGGATCTTCGAGGTAGCGCAACGAATCGTCGAGTCGCCAGCCGCGGCTGACCAGGAGATCGCGCATGCGCTGGACATCATGGAGTTCATCCTGGCCCTCGAGCACGCCCGCGTCGAGCCAGATGCGTCCCACCGGGGCGGGCTGCTCCGCCAGCCAGTCGAAGATCGCCGAATCGGCGTACCAGAGGGCCGGTGACATCGCCCATGCCACGCCAAACGTCGCGGCGTCGGCGACCACGCCGTAGAGCGCGATCAAGCCGCCCATCGACGAACCCGCAATGGCAGTGGAGGTGCGGCCGGGCAGGGTGCGGAAGTGGCTGTCGACGAGTGGCTTGACGATGGTCGCCACGAAGTCGAGATACGCCGCGCCCTCTCCGGCACCACGAATGATGTCGTCAAAGGGGGAGTACTCGTGCAGTCGCTCGAGCCCGAGGTTGGGAATGCCCACCAGAATGGCGGGCTGTCGCGTGCCGTGCACCGCGAGTGTCTCGAGCAGGTTCCACGGCATGACGTACGCGGTGGACGGATCGAAGAGGTTCTGGCCGTCCTGCAGGTAGACCACCGGATACCGCGATTGACCCGCCGCGTATCCTGGCGGGAGCGCGACGAGGATGTCACGGGTCGCCGTGCCCGGGCCGTGCACGTCGGCAAAGCGCCAGAGCGTGGGGGCGGGGCCGTCGGCAATGGGGACGGGAAGTGAAAGCGAGATGGGCATCGACACGGGAAGCAAGGATAATGGGGGAATCGAATGAAGGGTGACTCCGGCGAGGAGCCACCCTTCATCCGCAGAGCGATTGGCGTCGATCAGAAGGTCGCCGTCAACCCTCCGAGAATGCGCCGCCCGACCACCGCGCCGCCATAGAGCTGGTAGCGCTGCTGGTCGAAGATGTTGGTCCCGACCGCGAAGACGCGGTAGCGGTTGGTGATCTGGTAGCCGACGTTGGCACTGAAGAGCTCCGCCGAGGGAATCCGGCCCATGAAGACACCGGCGGCCCAATCGTAGGACTGAATGAAGCGACCCGAGATCGAGGCGTCGAAGCCGTTGCGTGCTCCCTCATAGCCGAGCGTGAGGGTGCCCTTGCGGCTCGGCGTGTTCGGCAACAACTGATCGCCGGCGGCCGAGGCCTCCTTGACCGTGAAGTCGAACCACGAGTAGGTGCCGTCGACGCGGAACTCGTCATTCAACTGGACGCCGATGCCGACGTCGATGCCCTTTTGGTCGACCTTGCCGGCATTGGTGTAAGAGACAACGATGGCGGTGGTACCGTCTTCCTGACGGGTGAGGCCGGCCGCCGCCAGGCCCTGTCCCGCGGCCTGAAGATTCGACTTCACGGCCCCTTCGAGCGACGGGCGGAACTGCGCCGGCACCGCCGCGGGTGAGGTCCAGGGGCCAAAGGCGGGATTCACGCCCGGGAGCAGGTCGGTGACGAAATCCTTGATGTTGTTCTTGTAGGCATCCACTGTGACGTAGACCCGCGACGTGAGGCTGCCCTTGTAGCCGATCTCGTAGCCGTTGGTCTTCTCGACGCCGAGGTTGGCGTTGCCGCGCGCCATGACCGGCACGGCGGCCGAGGTGGTGAACAACGTGCCCACGGGGACGCCCGCGAGCGCCGGTCCGAGCGCCGAGGCGCGGAGGCCCGCCTCCAGCGCGCTGAAGTTTGCCGGCTTCCCTGCCGCCGCCCGGAGGAAAAACTCCGAGTAGTTCGGCGTCTGGAAGGCCTTGTTGAAGGTGAAGCGGAAGGAGTGGTTCTGATTGGGCGAGAAGACCACCGCCGCCTTGGGCGAGAACTGCCCTTCGAAGAGATCGCCCTTGTCATAACGTGCGGCACCCACGAGACGCACCTTGGCGCCCACCTTGTACTCGAGCTGGGTATAGGCGGAGTAGACCTTGTCGTGGCGATCGTCGTCTTCCGGCCGCATCAGCGAGCCATCGGTGTTGACGTTGTATTGCCGGAAGGACGCGCCGACGATAGCCCTGCCGTTGGTCAGGAAGTCGGTGTTGCCCTGGGCCTCGGCGTGAAGGATGGTTGACCGCTCGAGCAGTGCGCCGCCGCTGGCCAATGACACCTGCGGCAACTTGGTCTCGCGGCGATTGGCGTAGCCGAAGATGTTGAGGTGCTGCGAGTTGTACGCCAAGCGACCGTACGGCTTGAAGCCCTTGAGCACCTGGACCCGGCCGATACCGGTGACCAAGGTCTCGTTTTCGGACTGCGAGACACCCGCCTCGCCGGTGAGCACACCGCCGGAGGTGAAGTAGCGGTCGAGTCGCGCGCTGCCGTAGGCGGTCTTGATGGGGTCGCGTTTGCCAAGTGGTGCCCGGGTACCGGGGGCCAGCGTCTGCCCGGCGAGCGGGAGCGCCTCGGGGGAGGCGGCCTTCACCACGAAGTTGTCGGCGGCCTTGACGGCCTCCGCGTACTCGTTGCGCATCGAGAAGGAGTAGGCCCCGCCGGCGCCGACGGAATCGACCTGGGTGCGCGAACGCGTCCAGGTATCGCTCGTGCCGTAGCCACCACCCACACGCACACCCCAGCGTCCTTCGCCGAAGACGGCCGCGGCACGACCATCGACCTTGAAGGACGAGAGCTCACCACCGCTCACCGAGATCTTGGCACCCTGCGCCTCGCGCGGGGAAAGGGTGGTCATGTTGATGACACCCGCGAACGCATTGGCGCCGTAGAGGGCCGAGCCCGGTCCGCGGACCAGTTCCATGCCGCGCAGGTCTTCGGTGGAGGTCGGAATCGAGCTCCACTCCTGCGCACCGAGGAAGGCGATCGCGAGATCACGGCCATCGAGCAGGGTCAACACCCGGCGGTTGAGCGAGGAGTTGAATCCGCGGGCATTGATGTTGAAGTCGTTCACGCCGCTCTGGGCGAGGTCGACGCCCGGAGCCTGGGCGAGCGCGAGCGGGACCTGACCGGTGGCGCCCACATTCTGGAGCACCCGTGGTTCGATCGAGGTGGAGGCGGCGGGTGCTTCGACGCTGCGCTCCGGCTCGCGCGACACGGCCGACACGGAGATGTCGGCGAGGGAGACCGGCTTGGGGTCGAGGGTGGCGTCGACCGTGGTCTCGGCACTCACCATCACCGTCTTCTCGAGCGGTGCGTAGCCGAGCCAGCGGAAGACGATCACCTGCTCCCCTGCGGGGACTCGCTGCAGCAGGTACTTGCCGTTGGCGTTGGTCACCGTCGCGACACCATAGCCGCGGACCGTGATCTGGACACCGGCGAGTGCCTCGCTGTCGCCGCTCCGAATGACTGTGCCACGGACCGTGCCCGTGGACTGTGCCGCTGCGGAGGTCACCGCCAGCGCGAAAAGCGCGGACAGGACCATACCGTGGACCCGAACGTTCCTCAGGAACATACGTGGACCTCTAGCTGGAGATAGTTGGAATGGGGGGGTGTGGACCGGGTGGCGCCCCGGGACTGCCTGAAAGATGACGACGGGGACGCAACCGCGAAAGAGTCAGCCCCCCAAGGCCGCCCCGAACCGGCGGACGATCTCCCCGGCAGGTTCCACCAAATGGATCGCGTCGACGCTTTTTCCGGCCTGCCAATATTCGGTACTGCCGGTCTCGTCGAGCGACGAGCGCTTGAGTTGCCAGAGGGCCTTGAGGGCGTAGCCGGTGCGCATCCAGTGCTTGGTGCGTCGGCCGCGCAGCAGCGCCCGCGCGATGGGTCCGGCATGGAGGCCCATCCGTTCCACATATGGTGTCCGGATGATCGCGACCGGAACACCGGTGATCCGCTCCGAGAGGACGATATCGTCGCCATCGGCGCGGAGGATCGCCTCTTTGTAGGGCTGCGACGCGGTGCATTCGGTGGTGGCAATGAATCGCGTGCCGCATTGCACCGCGGCGTAGCCGAGGTCGATCATGGCGCGAAACTGGTGTTCGTCACCGACGCCACCGGCGGCCACCACGGGGAGATCAAAGCGGGAGAGTTGTTCGAGAAGTGCCCCGGCGCTGAGTCCACCGGCGTGGCCGCCGGCGGCGTTGTTCACGGCGATGAGGCCATGGACACCGCCCGCCACCGCCTTCTCCGCCCACTTCGACTCGGTGACATCGTGGTAGACGATTCCGCCGTGCGGGGTGACCAGGTCCACCACCCAGCGAGGGTTGCCGAGCGAGGTAATGAAGAACCGGACGCCCTCCTCCAATGCGATCGTCAACCACTGCTCCATGCGATCGCGATAGGTGGTGGAGGACTGTTCGATCAGCGCGTTCATGCCGATCGGGGCGCTGGTGAGTGCACGAATGAGGCGCAGTCCTTCGCGAAAGTCATGGCCGTGCACATAGGTCAGGGAGATCGGTTGCACCACGCCGATGCCGCCGGCTTCGGAGACGGCCGCGACGAGTTCAGGGTTGGAGCAGGGGTACATGGGGCCACAGATCAGTGGGATCGGCACACCCACCGCTCGCGTGAAGGCGGTCTCCGTCATGCGGGGGCAAGCCGCCACGTCACCGTCGCGACCGCCACGACGTCGCCTGCCGCATCGGTGATGCTGGCGGTGACCTCGGCAGCGATGGCCTCGGTCACGTGAGGCGGGGCGGCATGGCTCTCCGCCAACAGGCGTCCGCGCGCCTTCTTGAAGTATTCAATTCGCAGCGCAGTGACAATGCCTCGCACACCGCTGCCGGCGGCCGTGAGCATCGCCAGGCCGCTGGTGACCTCCGCGAGGTTCACCAGCGCCACGGCGTGCACCGATCCGAGATGCTGACGTACGGCGCGCCGGTCCCGCAACGATATCCGCGCGTGCCCGGGCTCGAGGGTCTCGACCCGAGCTCCGATTGACCCGGTGTAGGGCGCCATCCAACCGAGCAGCTTGGAGAAGATCCATCGGCCACCAGGCAGCGGCGCGAGCCACCGCCAGGTGGTCAACAGTCGGGTGACCGGATCGGTCAATTCATTGCCCCGATGATGGCGCCGATGAGGGTGAACTGAATCGTGTGATAGCCGGCGTTGATCATCCAGAGCTTGAACGTTCGGCGCTCGAAGATAAACCCCGTGGCCATGGCCATCCCGACCCAGCAGAGTCCGGCGGTAAAGCCATAGGCGGCGCCGCGCTTCCAGTACGTCTCGGGGCCCAGGAACATGGCGAAGGTGTAGGCCGCGATCAGGGTGCAGACCAGCGTCAGGGTGTAGCTCTTCACGGGGTTGAACCCGGCCATGTCTTCCGCCGTGAAACCGTTCTCCGCCATCCATGGCTTTGCAAACATCAGCGGCGAATACCAGATGCCGCCGACGAGGAATGCGGAGAGCGCGGCGAGCACGACGGCAAGCAGGTTGACGGCAGGCATAGGCAGTCTCCTTGAGGTGGGACGGGGGCGGGCGGAACTGAAACGATGCGATGGAATCCCCCGTTGGGGAAGTGGCACGGGCGAATGCTAGATTGCGTGCCTCCACCCCACTCGTCTTCTTCAGCGTGAGAGTCCACGATGCGTCAATTCGTGTTGGCCCTGCTTGTTGGCGGATTGCTGGCGGGATGCGCGCACCCGCAGCCCGCGACGCGGCCCTCCCCCGCCGCCCCGGCAGCCGGAGCACCCTCCGCGGTGGGTGCCGCGGCCGCTCCCAAGCCGGCCGTCGGCCCCCAACCGTACGACAAGGTGGTGACGAAGGGGGCCAAGAGCGACCCCGGACTCTTCCTGGTGCACAAGGTTGACGCCAAAAGCTATTTCGAGATCCCGGATTCGTTGTTCGAGCGCGACATGCTCTGGCTCACGCGGCTGGCGGCGGCGGCGGAGAATCTCTCGCCGTTCATGACCGCGGGCTCGAACGTGAACGAGCAACTGGTGCGCTGGTCCCGCGAGGGTGATCGGGTCCTGCTGCGCAGCTACTCCTTCCGGTATGTGGCCGACAGCAGCCTGCCGATCGCCAAATCCGTGGCGGCCAATACCTTCGCGCCGATCCTGCGCAGCTTCAAGATCGAAGCCTTCAGTCGTGACTCCCATGCGGTGGTGATCGACGTCAGCTCGTTCTTCGACGACGACGTGGCGGCCATCAGCGGCATGCCGGCGTCGATGCGGACGCAGTTCAAGGTGCGGCGGATGGATCCGGCGCGGTCGTTCGTCGAGAGCGTGAAATCCTTCCCGCTCAACATCGAGGTCCGACAGATCCAGACCTTCGATGCCGCCGAGCCGCCGTCGCAGAGCGCCTCGGCGACAGTGTCGATCGGCGTCGCGCAATCGTTGGTCCTGCTGCCGCGGGAGCCGATGCGGCCGCGGACCGCCGACCCGCGTGTGGGCTGGTTCACCACCGACCAGATCGACTTCGGCTCGCGCGAGCTGAAGGCGGCCTCGCGTACGCTCATCAATCGTTGGCGGCTCGAACCGAAGGATCCGGCGGCCTACGCGCGCGGCGAGTTGGTGGAGCCCGTCAAGCCGATTGTCTTCTACCTCGACCCGGGGACGCCCATGGAATGGCGGCCCTTCATCAAGCAGGGCGTGCAGGACTGGCAGAAGGCCTTCGAGGTCGCCGGCTTCAAGCATGCCATCCTCGCCAAGGATCCGCCGAGCACAGCGGAAGACCCCGAGTTCGATCCCGACGATGTGCGGTATTCCTCCATTCGGTATGTCGCGAACATGACTCGCAACGCGATGGGACCCAGCGTGTCGGACCCGCGCACGGGCGAGATCATCGAGAGCGACATCATCTGGTACCACAACCACCTGCGCTCTTACCGCAACCGGCTCATGGTCGAGACCGGTGCGGCGAACCCCGATGCGCGGTCGCTGCACACGGCGCCGGCGCTGATCGGCGAGACGGTGCGTCAGGTGATCGCCCACGAGATTGGCCACGCCTTGGGACTGCCGCACAACATGATCGGCTCGTCGTCCTTCCCGGTGGATTCCCTGCGCAGCCCGACTTTCACGGCGAGCCATGGCGTGAGCCCCTCGATCATGGACTACGCCCGCCAGAACTATGTCGCGCAGCCCGGCGACGGGGTCACGCGCTTCGTCCGCATGATGGGTCCGTACGATGCCTACGCCATCAACTGGGGATACCGTGTCATTCCGGGCGCGGACAGTCGCGCGGCCGAGAAACCCACCCTGGACCGCTGGATTCTCGAGAAGGCGGGCGACCCGATGTACCGCTTCGCGGGTGGAGACGGGATCGATCCTCGCGCCCAGACCGAGGACATCGGCGACGATCCGGTGCGCGCGTCACGATTCGGGATCGCGAACCTCAAGCGTGTGGCGCCGATGCTTCCGACCTGGACCGCCACCGCGGGCGAGGACTACAGCGACCTGAACGAACTCTATGGCGAGCTGGTGCAGAGCTACGGCCGCTATCTCGGCCACGTCGTGACGTTGGTGGGTGGTGTCTATCGCACCACCAAGATGACCGATCAAGCGGGGCCGGTGTTCGAACCGGTTCCGGCGGCGCGGCAGCGCGAGGCGATCCAGTTCTTCGACGAGGCGCTGTTCACGACACCCACCTGGCTGGTGGATCCGACGTTGCTCTCACGGATCGAGAACGGCGGCGCCATGGAGCGGGTGCGATCGCAGCAGAGTGCGGTGGTGAACCAACTGCTCGATCCCACCCGCCTCGCCCGGATGAATGAAACCGCGCTCTTTGCTGGCGCGAACGCCTATACGCCGCTCGCCATGCTCGGCGACGTGCGCTCGGCGATCTGGAGCGAACTGCGCGGAACGGGGCCGATCGATCCATGGCGCCGGCAATTGCAGCGGGTGCACCTCGAACGGCTGCGCACCCTCGCAGTCGCCGACGGCACGCCGTCCACCCGGGGGCCCGACCCCAAGACCTCCGATGCGCGACCGATGGCGCGCGGGGAACTGGTGGCACTGCGGGCCGCGATCCGCACCCGGCTCGCCCGAGGCGGAGACGAGGCGACACGCCGGCATCTCGCTGACGCCGTGGATCGCATCGACGAGACACTCGACGCGAAGAAGTAGTGCGCTGAAGCGCCACCTGTGGCCCCGCCACCACAGTTCGGCGGGGCCCGGGGCCGGCAGGTCACCTGCGGATCAGGCTGTGGCCACTGGTCCGGATGTTGCCTCTCGGGAGGTTCCCTCATCGTGGTGGAGCCGCCCGAGTGCTGTCTCGCTGGACATGGACGCTGTTGCTGCCGCTCGTCGCGGCGTGTCAGGCCTCCGAGGCCGATTCCTCGCCACCGTTCGTGGTGCCGCTGGTCACGTTGCCGTCCTGGCAGGGCGGGTTGGATGTGGGTCGACGCCGCGAACTCTGGATCGATGATCTGCGGCAGCGGCCACTCGCGGTGTGGATCTTCTATCCTGCCGCGCTCCATGACAGCTCCACCACGCCGGTGCTCGACGATTCGACCTGGGTGCGCCTGCGACGGAATGAGCTGTCGCACCGCCTCGGTCCGGCCGCCACGAGCGGACTGCTCGCCATGCGAACGCACGCCATCACGGACGCGCCGGTGAAGCCTTGGGATGAGCGATTTCCGGTGCTGCTCTTCGCGCCTGCCGCGGGCTGGTTGCCGAGTGACTACTCGGGCCTGCTCGAGGGACTCGCGAGTCGCGGATTCGTGGTGGTCGCCGCCGCGGCACCGGGGGATGCGGGCGTCATGTTGCTCCCGGACGGCACGGTCGCGACATCGCGCACACCGGATGACGGCACCGCCGCACGGTTGGCCGGGGATCTCCGCTTCCTGCGCCAGCGGTTGATCGCGTTGGACGCCGTGCCGGCCTCTCCCTTTCACCGCACGCTCGCCCTCTCGTCCGTGGGCGCGCTCGGCCATGGTGCCGGCGGTGCGGCCGCCGTACTTGCCGCGGCAGCCGACACCACCATCGCCGCCGTGGTGAACCTCGATGGCGAGGTGCTGCGCGGCTTTCGCACGCCAGTGGTCGGTCAGGCGATGCTCTACCTCAGCACGGAGCCGGTGGCGATGGTGCATCGCCCCGTGGAGCGATGGAGCGAGGATCGTGGGGAGCGGCGCCGGACGGAGCAATGGGAGCGCCTGAGCGCCTCATCGGTGCGGCCCGAGCGAGTACGCCTTTCTGGAATGCACCATTGGAATTTTCTGGATGCCGCGCTTGTGACGCCTGAGGCGGTCGCGCCCGCTGTGCGGCGCGTGCGCTTCGGCGAGATCGACGGGACGCGTGGCATCCGCATCGTCGCGGATGTGGCGGCCGAATTCTTTCGCGGGGCATTCTCACACGGCGCGGCGGGACTTGGCGAATCGCGTGCGCTGTATCCCGAAATCACGCTGACGCGCTAGCGGCGGCGGTGCCGCTCGCGGCCGAGCGGCAGGCGCATGGCTTGCGCCTCGATGGCCGCATGCGGTGCGGCTGGGGCCCAGCGCCGGCGTCGTGGCATCCAGCAGCGCACGCTGCGGCGATACAACTCGTAGCTGCGTCCGAAGATGCGCTGCAGGTCGCGCTCTTCGTCTCGCCGCCGCACAAAGTGCCAGAGCGGCCCCGCCACCAACACGAAGATCAGGATCAGGGACGAGCCGGTATAGAGTGACACCGCCACGCCCTGCGCCAAGCCGCTCACCACCATCGGGTTTCGGACCCACGCGTAGGGGCCGGTGATCACCAGATGCCGCGGCGCGTCGATGCGCGCCGGGGTGCCGCGCCCCTTGATCGCGAGCAGGAGGGCACTCCAGAGCGACACCACGGAGGCGACCGCCATGAGCACCAGAGCGGCGGTTTGCTGCGGTTCGAAGAAGAGCGCATGCAGGCCCATGGTGCTCTGCCAGCCGATGATCTGGCGCGGCACGAAGTAGAGACAGACGCTCCACACGATGGCGAGATGCGTCAGGGTCTTGAGGACAAGCCAGGTGGTGGGGGCACGGGCGGCCGGCTGGTACCAAGGCATCGACTGGAGTGCTCCGCTAGTGAGTCGGGGTCCGCAACAGGTCACGAAGACCGGCTTGGAGGGCCATCACACCGGCGAGTTGGCCGAGATGATAGAGCCCGTTGTGATCCAATGGCCAGATCAGCGAGATGTGGAGCGAGGAGGCCTGTAGCACTCCTGCCACAATGCTCAGAAGCAAGCCCAGTGCCATGGCTGCGCTCCCGGGGATCCGTCGCCTCGCGAGCAGCAGGTCGCTGATCAAGGCCCAGCACAGCGCCGTCCCCTCGACGCGCACGAACACCAGATCCTCGCCCTCCAGCAGTGGTGACGTGAGCTCGGTGGGTGACGAGTTCAAGGGAGGTATTCGACCGCCCATTTGCGCGAGTAGTAGACACCAATGGCGGTGCCGACGATGCTGAGCATCCATGCCGTCATGATGCCGATGCGAGCACCGAGGTACCAGCCGATGGTTCCCGTAACCGTGCTCACGAGCATGACCACGAGGGTCCTAGCCATCGCCGAGCTCGCGCACCCAGATGTTGCGGAAGCGCACCTTCACGCCGTGATCCTGCAGCTGCAGCGGCAGCTGCTCGGCATGGGCCGCGTAGGGCGTGCGCACGGTATGTGACGTGGGTCCGAGCAGCATCTGGTCTTCCTGCACCAGAATACCGTTCAGAAACACCGTCAACCGCGCCGGGACGGTCAAGCGACCGTCGGCATCAAAGTGCGGACGATGAAAGATGATGTCGTAGCTCTGCCACTCGCCTGGGGGTCGCGTCGCGTTGACCTTGGGCGGAAACTGTCCGTAGATCGCGCCGGCCTGACCGTCCGCATAGGTGGGATTGTTCCAGGAGTCGAGGACCTGCACCTCGTAGCGGTTCATGAAGAAGACACCGCTGTTGCCGCGTTCCTGTCCGTCACCTTTGGGCGGTGTGGGGGCGCGCCACTCGAGGTGCAGCTGGATGTCGCCGAACGACTGCCGGGTCATGATCGATCCCGTGCCAGGCGCCACCTCCATCGCGCCATCGACCATTGTCCATGGCGCCGGCTTGAGGGTGGTGTCGGCGAGCCTCCAGGCGTCGAGGGACGCTCCCCCAAAGAGCACGATCGCATCGGAGGGCGCGCCGGTGCCGGCCATTGCCCCCGGAATGACGACGGGGGGCTTGGGTCGGGTCAGGGAATGCTGGGGCCACTCGCTGGGGTCCTTGGGGACCGGATTGGGATTGGCCTGTGCGGCGGCAGTGGTCGTTCCCACGAGCAGGGCGACTGCGACGAAACGGAGCATGGGGTCCTCGGCGAGGGGACGGCTGGGCGGCGTGCGCCGCCATTCCACCTGAGATATAACGCCCCCGACCCGCTCGCCCGGGCAGGCGTGACCGAGCGGGTTCCGGGAGCCCCGGCGTGATCCAACCAAACCGGGAGTAGTTTCGTAGTGTCAGCGGACGCGATGACACCGCTGCGTCTGACCCCACAGGAGATGCTCTTCATGACACTCTCGTTCCGCCCCGCGTGGGCGGTCGTGGCCGGCGTCAGCCTTGCCGTCCCACTCTCCGCGCAACGCAACGTCCCCTCCGTCTATGCCATCACCAATGCCAGGATCGTCCCCGTCAGCGCCCCCGTGATTCCCACGGGCACCGTGGTTGTCCGTGACGGGGTGATCACTGCCGTCGGGGCGTCGGCCGCGGTCCCGGGCGATGCGCAGGTCATCGACGGTACCGGCCTCACGGTCTACCCCGGATTCATCGATGGCTACGGCACCCTCGCGTTGCCGGCGCCAACGAGCGGAGCAGGCGGCGGCGCGGCGGGTCGGGTTGCCGCGGCCGCGACCACGCGTCCCACGGGTGCGCCCAACTCGACCAACGTGGTGGGGATGCAGCCCGAGGTGGCCGTGGTCGACCTGCTGGACCCAGTAGACGCGTCGTTTACCGCGGCGCATGCCGCCGGGTTCACCGCCGCCTTCACGGCCACGGGCACCGGCGTCTTTCGCGGCCATGCGGCGCTGATCAACCTGATCGGCACCGATGTCTCGGCGATGATCGTGAAGCCGAACGTGGCGCAGTCGGTGGGCTTCTCGCGCGGCGGTGGGGGGTTCGGTGGTGGCTATCCCAGTTCGCTCTTCGCGGTGTTCGCCGCCTTGCGGCAGGAACTGCTGGATGCCCAGCGATACCACGAGCTCACGCTCGTCTACGATCGCAACCCTCGCGGCGTGAAGCGGCCGGCCTATGATCCCTCACTCGAGGCGCTGCAACCGGTGCTGACACGCCAGCAGCCGGTGGTGATGTTTGCCAACAGCGAGCGGGAGATTCTTCGCGCGCTCGACCTCGCGAAGGAATTCAATCTCCGGGTGATCATCGCCGGCGGGAGCGAGGCGTATCTCGTCGCCGACCGACTCAAGGCCGACAACGTGCCGGTGCTGCTGTCGGTGAATTTTCCGCGCCGCAGTGCGGCGGCGACGGGTGGAGCGGCAGGCGGCGCGGGAGCAGGCGGTCGTGGTGCGGCGCCGGTCGATGACGAACCCGAGCTGATGCGGGTGTTGCGTGAACGGGTCGAGGCGCCGAAGGCAGCGGGCCGACTCGCGACGGCCGGTGTGCGCATCGTGTTTGAATCGGCCAACAACTTCACGGAGTATCTGGCCAATGTGCGTCGGGCGGTTGCGGCGGGATTGCCGGCCGACCAGGCCCTGCGTGCGATGACCATCGCGCCGGCCGAACTGTTCGGTGTGGCGGACCGCATGGGGTCAATCGAAACCGGCAAGATCGCCAACCTCACCATGACCAAGGGCGACCTGTTCGACACGAGTGCCCGGGTCACCCAGCTCTTCATCGATGGGGAGCCCACCATCATCCCGGCGCCGACCGCCAGCGCCCAGACTGCGAGGACGCCATGAGAGCCGCGCTCCTGCTGGGGCTCTGTGCGGCGCTGCCGCTCGCGGCCCAACGCACCCCGACGGTCACACCGACCCTGATTCGTCACGCCACGGTGCTGACGGTGACCAAGGGCACGCTCACCGACACCGATCTCCTGCTGGTGGGTGGCAAGATCAGCCAGATCGGGCGCAACCTCACCGCACCGGCGGGCGCCACGGTGATCGATGCCACCGGCAAATATGTCATGCCGGGCATCATCGACCCGCACTCGCACATGATGCTCGATGCCATCAACGAGGGTTCGCTCTCGGTCACCTCGATGGTGCGGATTCGCGATGTGCTCAACCCCACCGCGGTCAACATCTATCGCGCACTTGCGGGCGGCACCACCACGCTCAACCTCCTGCACGGTTCCGCCAATACCATCGGCGGGCAGAACGCCGTGGTGAAACTCAAGTGGGGTCGGCCGGCCGAAGCGATGCTCTTTCCCGGCGCCTTGCCGGGGATCAAGTTCGCTCTCGGTGAAAACGTCACCCGCAAGAACAGCCCGACGGTGGTGACGCCGGGACAGCCCCAGACGCCGCGCCGGTATCCCACCACCCGCATGGGGCAGGAGGAGGTCCTGCGCGACGCCTTCACCCGGGCGCGCGAGTACCAGACGGAATGGACCGCCTACCGTGCCCGCGTGGCGCGCAAGGAAGCGAACCTCGTCGCGCCGCGCCGCGACCTCGAACTCGAGCCGCTGGTGGAGGTGCTCGAGGGGAAGCGCCTCGTGCATGCGCACTCCTACCGTGCCGACGAGATGCTGATGCTGCTCGAGTTGTCGGATGAATTCCATTTTCACGTCCAGACCCTGCAACATGGACTCGAGGGATACAAGATCGCCTCGGAGATCGCGAAGCACGGAACCGGGCTGTCGACTTTCGCGGACATGTGGGGCTACAAGATCGAGGCGTATGACGCCATTCCCTACAACGTTGCCATCGCCATGCGCCATGGCGTGGTGACCACGATCAATTCCGACGATGACGGGCGCGCGCGGCGGCTCAACATCGACGCGGCCAAGCTGATGCGCTACGGCGGTCTGACCGAGGACGAGGCGTTGAAGACCATCACCTACAACGGTGCACTGCAGCTCGGCATCCAGGATCGTGTCGGCTCCATCGAGGTCGGCAAGGATGCCGACCTCGCGATCTGGAGCGGCGACCCGCTGTCGGTCTATTCCAGCGTCGAGACCACGTTCATCGATGGCGAGATCTTCTTCGACAAGACGCGCGACCGGGCCGTGCGTGACGCCATGGCTGCCGAACGCACCGAACTCGAGAAAGCCGAACCGAATCAACTGCCCGCGCGGGGCGGGGGTCGCAATGCGGCCGCTGCACCCACGACGCCCCAGGAGGACCGGTGATGACCCGCACCATGCGCTCCCTCGCCGCCATGCTCGCCGTGGTGGCTGCCCCACTCTCGGCCCAGCTCGGCTCCTACAATCCGGCGCCGGGGCCTCGCGGGGTCTATGCGATCCGCAATGCCCACATCGTGCCGGTGTCGGGCCCGGAGATCGCCAACGGCACCATCGTGATCGGGATCGAGGGCACCATCACGGCGATCGGCGCCACGGTCGCGATCCCCGCCGGCGCCACGGTGATCGATGGCAGTGGGCTCTCCGTCTATCCCGGGATGATGGAGGCAGGAACGTCCATCGGCCTCGCGGAGATCACCGAAGGCGCCAACGCCACGGTTGATGATGCCGAAGTGGGGCGCTTCAACCCCAACGTGCAAGCGTATTTCGGCATCGATCCCCATAGTGCGCACATCGGCGTCTCGCGCGTAGTGGGAATTACCCATGTGGTGTCGCGCCCCAGCGGTGGACTGATCTCGGGGCAGGCGGCGATCATCAACCTCGCCGGTTACACCGTGCCCGAGATGTCGCTGGTCCAGCACGCCGCGATGGTCTTCAACCTGCCGAGCGCACGCGGCGGCGGACGCGGTCAGGGTGGGTTCGGGGGTGCCGCGACCAACAACGCCGGCGCCGCACGGACGAGTGCCATGGATTCGATCAGGGCGTTGCTGCGCGACGCGGCGGCCTACGGCAAGGCGCTCGATGCGGCGGCGCGAGACAAGTCGCTGCCACAGCCCAGGACCGACCTGATGCTGGCGGCACTCCTGCCTGTCTTGCAGGGCACGATGCCGGCGCTCTTCACGGCCACCACATCGGCCGACATCAAGGAGGCCGTGGCCTTTGCCGAGGAGATGAAACTCAAGCCGATCATCGTCGGCGGCCGTGATGCTCCCAAGATCGCTGAATATCTGAAGCAGCACGACGTGCCGGTACTGTTCGGGTCGACGATGGACCTGCCGAGTCGCGAAGATGATCCCTACGACGAGAACTACGCCGCCCCTGCCAAGCTCGCCGCGGCGGGTGTCCGCTTTGCCATCATTTCGGGTGAACCGAACCCCGACATCCGGAATCTTCCCTACGTGGCCGGGATGGCGGCCGCGTTCGGGTTGTCACGGGATGATGCGCTCAAGGCGGTGACGCTGTGGCCGGCCCAGATCTTCGGGCTGGGGGCGCGTCTCGGCAGCCTCGACGTCGGCAAGATGGCCAACCTCGTGGTGCTCACGGGCGACATGCTGGAGGCCCGGAGCGACACGCGCTACCTGTTCGTTGACGGGCGGCCGGTGCCGCTCGACACCAAGCACTCCCAGCTCTACAACACCTTCAAGGACCGGCAATGACCGCCACGATGTCCGGAGCGATGGCTTCGGGGGTGGTCTCCGGTCCGTAGCGCTTCACCACCACGCCGGTGGGGGAGACAAGAAATTTGGTGAAGTTCCACTTGATGGCGGTGGTGCCGAGGATGCCCGGCCGTTCCTGTTTCAGGAACGACCAGAGCGGATCGGCATCATCGCCATTGACGTTGATCTTGGCCAGGATGGGAAAGGTGGTCTGGAATCGCACCGTGCAGAATTCTGCAATGTCGGCTGCCGTTCCCGGCTCCTGCCCCCCGAACTGATTGCACGGAAATCCCAGCACGGAGAAGCCCCGCGCGTGATAGGTGCGGTGCAGTGCCTCGAGTCCGGGGTACTGCTGGGTGTAGCTACACTCGGAGGCGACATTCACGATCAGGAGCGCCTGACCGCGCAAGGAGTCGAGCGCCTGGGGGGTGCCATCGGCGGCGGTGACGGTGAAGTCGAAGGGTGTCATGGGAGGCAAGATACACGCGGCGGGAGGCCTCCTCCCGAGGGCGCTGGACCGACGGATGTGTGCGCCGATCAGGGGATCGTCGTCCCCTGACTCGGACGGACAAGGTACCACGATGAAACCCGCATTTGGAGGAACTCCATGACACGCACGCTCGGTACGGTTCTCTGCACCGCCGCGATGGCCCTGACCGTGACAGCCACGGCGCATGCCCAGACGCACAGCACCCACTTCGGCCCGCGCCTCTCCTACAATTTCGACGCCAAGGCGGCCGGCATCGGCGCGCAGTTGGGCATTCCGATCGCGCGGCATCTGGAGTTCTATCCGTCGCTCGACGTCTTCTTCGTCGATCACGGCTCCCTGCTCGGCATCAATGCCGACCTCAAGTACCGCATCGGCCGCGCGGACGTCTCGTGGTTGTATGTCGGCACGGGCCTCAACATCGCCCGCAGCAGCTCTGGGGGGTATTCCAACAGCAACGCCGGGCTCAACCTGTTCCTCGGCGCGGAGTCCCTGAAGGGGCGCGTGCATCCGTTCGGCGAGATGCGCTTCACGGTGTCCGACGGTTCCACGGCGCAGCTGGCCGCCGGGTTGAACTTCACGCTCTAGCTCACCACATGGCGCCCCCATTTCGGGGCCACCATAGCAGGACATAGATACGAAAGACCCCGGCTCACGCGTGGCCGGGGTCGTTTCGTATGTCGAGCGGTCGGCTCGATCAGCTCGGTCGGCTGGGTCCCCGTCCACGTCCCCGGCCCCGACCACCGCGGGTGCCACCACCAGCGCCGGAGCCGGATGCCCCCTCGCCGCGTGGCTTGGGGGAGGAGGGTCGCGGCGCCGAAGGCTGGCCCGCCTGCTGTCGCCTGGCCTCCTTGGCCTTGGTGCGCGCACGGGCCTCGGCCTTCTCGGCGCGGATCTTGGCGATGCGCTCGGCGAGTGGCACCTCGAGCTTCCCTTCCACCTTGGCCTTGTAGTCAAAATCGGGGACCAGCACGCGCGGGAGCCGCTTGCCCACGGCGCGCTCGATGCGGCGCAGGTCCTCCTCCTCCTCCGGTGCCACGAAGGTGAAGGCGTCGCCCGTGGCCTCGGCCCTGGCGGTGCGGCCGACGCGATGGATGTAGTCCTCCGGTGCAACCGGTACGTCGAAGTTCACGACATGGCCGAGCTCGGAGATGTCGATGCCCCGCGCGACGATGTCGGTCGCGACCAGCACCCGCGTCTTGCCGTTCTTGAACGCCGCGAGGGCTGCAGTGCGTTGGGCCTGCGATCGATTCCCGTGGATGCGATCGGCCTCGATGCCGTTCTTGACCAGGAACTTGGTCAGTCGATCGGCGCGATGCTTGGTGCGCGTGAAGACCAACGCCTCGTCCATCTCGCCGCGCTTGAGGAGCTCGAGGAAGAGGTGCGACTTGAGATCCTGGGCCACCGGGTAGAGGGCTTGCGTGATTCCCACCGCCGGCGCCGAGGTGCGCTGCAGGTTGATCGTCGCCGGGGCATCGAGCATCTCGCGCGTCAGTTGCGCAATCGGCGGCGGCATGGTGGCCGAGAAGAACAGCGTCTGCCGCTTGGCCGGGATGTGCTTCAGGATCCGGCGGATATCGGGGAGGAAGCCCATGTCGAGCATCCGGTCGGCTTCGTCCAGGACAAGGAACTCGATGCCCGGCAGTTTGGCGTAGGGTGCCCTGAAGTGGTCGAGCAGCCGACCGGGCGTCGCGACGATGACGTCGACGCCGGCGCGAAAGGCGTGCTCCTGGGGTCCCATGCCGACCCCGCCGTAGACGGCCGCGGCGGTGAGCGGGGTGTGGACAGCGAGGGCGTTCAAGTCCTCGAGGATCTGCGCCGCGAGTTCACGCGTCGGCGTCAGGATCAAGGCGCGGGTGGTGCGCCGCGGCTTGTCGAGGAGCTGGTGGAGGATCGGGAGCAGGAACGCCGCTGTCTTGCCGGAGCCAGTCATGGCGCAGGCCAGCACGTCCCGGCCGGCCATCGCATGCGGGATCGCCTCGGCCTGGATCGGGGTGGGGCGGGTGAATCCGAGCTCCTTCAGTCCCTTGAGCAGCGAGGGGTGGAGCTTGAGTGTCGAAAACGGCAGAGAACGCCTCAGGTAATATTGGAGCGGGAAGATAAGCGGGGGGACGGCCGGGAGAGAGGGATCCGGGGTGAACCTCGACCGGCAATCCACGTTATTCTCGATGCTCCACACCCAACCAGGGGAGCAGGCGATGGGCGCTGCCGCAGCCGTCATCATGATGAAAGAGAAGGAACTCGTGGCCCACCTGCGGGAGGCCGGAGCCACCTCGTCCGCCACGGCGAAGCGACTCGACACCATGCGGGTGGATTTTGGTGGAGTGGCGTTTCGGCGGCTGCAGCGCCGCGCCGTGGTGCGTGAGGCCTCGCCGGGGCTGTGGTATCTCGACGAGCCGAGCTGGGAGGCGTTGCGCGGCATTCGTCGGCGCATGCTGCTGATTCTGCTGGTGGTGCTGCTCGCCGGGGTCGCGGCAGCCTACTTCACAGGAACCGTCCGGGGTTCCTGATGCGGTGGATCGGGTGGCCGAACCGGCCGCCCGATCCACGGTCGCGTCAGGGGTGCAGCAGCATCTTTTCCCGGGCCGCACGGAACTCGTTCCCCACGCGCCACTCGGGAACCTTCGCCGCATTCGCGATGCGATACCCCATCATCAGATAAAGTTGCAGGTCCTGCACCGCACCGCTGAGATCCCAGTCCGGTTTGATCTCGTCCTGGGGCTGGTGGTAGTCGTGCGCGGTGTACTCGTCCCGCTTCTTCATGCCATAGTCGACCGGCTGCCCGACATAGTCGGTGCCCGACTCCGGGTCGAACGCCGGCACGCCTTGCTTCGCGAAATTGAAGTGATCGGAGCGGTAGTAGAACCCCTTCTCGGGTTCGGCATCGCCCTTGAGCACCCGGCCCTGCGCGGCGGCGGCGGCCGTGGCGTAGTCGTCGAGCTCCGATGCCCCGAGGCCGATCACCACGAGGTCCTTGGCGCGACCCCAGGTGTTGAGCACGTCCATGTTGATGGTCGCCACGGTCTTGGCCAGCGGATACACCGGCGAGACGGTGTAGTAGAGCGAACCCAGCAACCCTTGTTCCTCGGCCGTCACAGCAAGGAAGAGCACCGAACGCTTCGGCGGGTTCTTCAGTCCGGCGAGCGCCTTGGCAACGGTGAGCAACCCCGCGGTGCCGCTGGCGTTGTCGGCCGCCCCGTTATAGATGGAGTCACCATCAACCGGCGTGCTGATGCCGAAATGGTCCCAGTGCGCGGTGTAGATCACGTACTCGTTCTTGAGCACGGGATCGCTGCCCTCGAGGCGAGCAAGGACGTTGCGCGAGTCAATCGTGCGCAGGCTGTTCCGGATCGAGATGCTCGCGGTGACGCCGAGCGGCACCGGGGTGAACTCCTTGGTGGCCGCGCGCGCCTGCAGTGAGTCGAAGTCCTGCCCGGCCATGGTAAAGAGGGCACGGGCCTGCGGCTCGGTCACCCACCCCTCCACCGCGCTTCGGCTCATGTTCTTGTCGGGCGTGACCAGGTCGAACTGTTCCGAGGCCTTCCCCTGCACCACCGAGAACGGGTAGCCGGCGCGATCGGTCTGGTGCACGAGCAGCACGCCGGCCGCACCGTGGCGCATTCCCTGTTCATACTTGTAGGTCCAGCGGCCGTAATAGGTCATCCGCTTGCCGCCGAACTGGGTGGTGTCGGCCAGCGGCGGATCGTTGACGAGCATCACGAGGGTCTTCCCCTTGACGTCGACCCCTTTGAAATCGTCCCAGCCGTATTCCGGCGCCTCGGTGCCGTAGCCGACAAACACCAGTTCCGACTTGTCGAGCGACGCCGTCGGGGCGACATGCTTGGTCCAGGCGACGAAGTCGTCGCGCCACTTGAGGGTGGTACGGGTGCGGCCCTTCGCGAAAGTCAGCGTGGGGGTGCCGACGACGGTGATCCCCACGAGCGGGACCTTCTGGATAAAGGTGCCGTCGGTGTTGCCGGGCTGGAGTCCGAGCGCCTTGAACTGCCCCTCGAGATAGGCGACCGTCTTCTCCTCGCCTTCACTGCCGGGGAGTCGACCCATCAGGGAATCGGCGGCGAGCACCCGGATGTGTTCCATGATGGTCGCGGTGTCGACCACGGCGAGGAGCGAGGCAGGGACGGGGGCGGTGGTCGCCTCCGGGGCTTCGCCCGGGGCGCAGGCCGCCAGGGCCAGCGCACCGGCCACAACGAGTTGGCGAGGGGTCGACTTCATGACGGGCTCCGCAGTCCAGTTGGGTGAATCCTTGCAAGGTAAGAGAGAATGGCGTCGGGTGGAGGGATCAGTAAATATTACGGTGGGGCGCGATTTGCTTGCCAGGGAGGAAGTGCCGATGGATCATCCGGTGGATCCGCTTGCCCCGCTGCTTGTCTGGGTCCTGGTGCCGCATCTCGAAACCAGCGACCCCAACCTCACCTGCTACAACGACTATTCCCAGAGTCATGCCGAGTTCGACCGGGTCTTCGCACGCCTCGGCCTCGAGTGGCGCTGGGAGCAGGTGACGCTCGACAACGCCGCCGCCGTGCTCGACCGCGTGGTGCGCGAATCGGTGGGGCGCACCCCGGTGGTCTTCAATCTCTGTGATGGCGACGAGCAGAACTCGATCCCCGGCGTGAGCGTGATCCACCAACTGGAGCGGCTCGGCCTCTGCTACACCGGTGCCGATGCACGATTCTACCAGCTGACCACCTCCAAGATCGTGATGAAGGAGGCGTTTGACGCGGCAGCCGTGGCGACTCCGATGTGGGAAGTGGTGCCCGAGGAGGCCGGTGACGACGCGGGCATCATTGCACGGCTCGGCTCGCCACTGATCGTGAAGCCGGCCGTGTCGGCCGGGAGCATGGGACTCACCGTGAAGTCGGTGGTGCACGATGCCGGGGCACTGCGGCGCGAAGTGGCCCAACTGCACGAGGGCTATCGCGGCTGGCGACTCGCCGATGGCGGGGTGATTGCGGAACGCTTCATCACCGGCCGGGAGTTCACCACCTTCATCGTCGGATCGGTCGATGCGCCGGAACAGTGTCTGATCTATCCCCCGGTGGAGCGAGTCTTCCATCGCGATCTTCCGCCGACGGAGCAGTTTCTCTCCTTCGATCGACTGTGGGAGATCTATGAGCGCGAGGCCCCGCTCGGTGTCGATGCCTACCTCTGGGAATACGCCGAGGTAGCTCCTCCCCTGGCGACGGAGATCGAGGCGCTCAGTTGGCGAGCGTACGCCGCGGTGGGAGGGAGTGGCTACGGGCGGGTGGACTTGCGACTGGACGCCGAGAGCG
The DNA here is from genome assembly GCA_040002895.1 of Gemmatimonadota bacterium. GTDB lineage: Bacteria > Gemmatimonadota > Gemmatimonadetes > Gemmatimonadales > GWC2-71-9 > Palsa-1233. Next base: position 20,571 of record JBDUDP010000004.1, on the reverse strand, counting down.
GGAGCCTGCAGGTCTTGGAGGTGAACTCCCAGTGTGGCCTCTCGGAAGACGAAGACTACACCTCGATCGGGGCGATCCTGCGCTTTGCCGGGCGGCCGTTCAGCGAGGTGATCGAGGCGGTGGTGCAGGACGCCCTGCGAGCATGGCACCCCGCCGTTCCCTTCGCGCTGCCATGAAGATCTGCGTGCTCCAGCCGGATTACTCGGCCTCGACGGTGGACTACCGGCACTATGATCCGCCCCGTGACCTTGCGGTCATCCTGCCGCAGCATGACGTGCACCATGTCGCTCTCGACAAGCGCACGACCTACCGGCAGATCAAGGCGCTCGCCCGCGAGGGTCACGAGGTGTTCATCAATCTCTGCGAGGGCTATCTCGAGTGGGATGTCCCATCCATTGATGTGATCCAGACGCTGGAGCGCCTCGACTTGCCGTTCACCGGGCCGCCGTCGCACCTGTACGACCCCTCGAAGCCGCTGATGAAATACGTGGCGCACACGGTTGGTGTCGCGTCGCCGGCGCATGCCCTGGTGCACGACCGGGCGAGCGCACGAGACGCGGCCGCAGCGCTGCGTTTCCCGCTGTTCGTGAAGCCCGCTCATGCCGGCGACAGCCTGGGCATCGATGAGGCGGCACTGGTGGTGGATGAGGCCGCGCTCCTGACCCAGGTGACTCGGGTGCTCCCATTCCATGACCGCCTGCTGGTGGAGGAGTTCATCGCCGGCCGCGAGTTCACCGTGCTGGTGCTTGCCGGCAGCACCCCGGGCGAGTCGAGCCGGACATTCCTTCCGATCGAGTACCGCTTCGCGGATAGCGACGGCTTCAAGACCTACGCGCTCAAGACCAGTGAGCTGCATCCGTCAGCGAATGTTCCGGTGACCGACACGCAGCTCGCGAGCCGATTGCAGGAGGCCGCGCGGCGGGTGTTCGCGGCGTTCGGTGGTGTGGGCTATGCCCGGATGGATTTTCGTCTGAATGCCGCGGGGGAGTTGTTCTTCCTCGAAGTCAACTTTGCCTGCTCGATGTTCTATACCGATGGCTTTGAGGGTTCGGCGGATCACATCCTGCGACACGACGGCGTGGGGCCGGGCGGCTTCGCCGAATTGATGGTGGCCGAAGGCATCGCGCGACACCGCGGCCGACGCAAACGCCATCGCATGGCCGGCAACAGCACCGCCGGTTACGGCATCGTGGCCCTCGAGGCCTTGCGGGCCGGCGAGCTCGTCTTCCGCGGCGAGGAGCGCGCCCACCGGCTGGTCACCCGACGGCACGTGCTGACGACTTGGGACCTCGATTCGCAGCGCACATTTGCCCGCTACGCTGTTCCGGTGGACGATGAAATATGCGCGTATTGGGATGCGGACCCTGCGGAATGGGCGCCCCAGAACCACTCCTGCGACCCGAACACGGCGTACGACGGACTCAACGTGGTGGCGCGGCGGGAGATCGCCGAGGGCGAGGAATTGACCTTCGATTACGGCACCGTGATGAACGGTGTGAGCGAGTCGTTCGCATGTCGCTGCGGTGCGCCCAACTGTCGCGGGACCGTGCGCGGTGCGCCGGGGGCTTCGCTGAGCGCGCTCGAGGCCACGCGGCGCGGAAACGCTTAGCGGACGGGAGGATGGCGCGGTGTGCCGCCGGACATCCTGCGTCGGACCGCGGCCCTCCCTGCTTGAGGCTCAGCGCTGCGGCGCCGTCGCCACCACGATGGTGATGTTGTCGCTCCCACCACGGTCGAGCGCGAGCTCCAGCAGCGCATGACAGGCCTGCTCTGAGGAGGTCATGGCCTCAAGGTGGCTCGCGATCTCGTCGTCCGTGACGTGCTTGGTGAGGCCATCGCTGCACAGCAGGACCACGGAATCGCGATCATGGATGTCGAGGCGCGTCACCTCGGGTGTGGAGGTCTCGCCGCCGATGGCGCTGGTGAGCACATTGCTGAATGGGGTGTTGGCGGCCTTGTCGGCGGACAGCACGCCCTGGTCCACGAGTGACTGCGCCATGGTCTGGTCGCGGGTGACTTGCCGCAGCTTGCCAGGCACGAACTGGTAGCAGCGGCTATCGCCGACCTGCACGACGTACACCCACGGCCAGATCACGATCGCCAACGTGAGCGTGGTCGCCATTCCGCCTGGCACGGTGAGCGCGGTGGCTTCGGTTCGCACGGCGGTGTGCGCCTCCGTGGCGGCGCTCTGCAGGGCGGCCTCGAACTCTCCCTCGTTGGCAGAACCGGCCGCGTGATAGCAGCGCAGGGTGGAGGCGACATAGCGCATGACCGATTCCGCCGCGAGCTGGCTCGCCTCCGCGCCGGCGGCGCTGCCACCGACCCCGTCGGCCACGAGCATGATGGTGGCGAGCCGTTCACCGCGGAGCGGCAGTGCGTCAGGATTCGGGAGCGAGGTCCAGTGCATCTGCACCTGCGGGTGCACGGTGCACATCAGGAAATGGTCCTGGTTGTTCTTGCGGACGTGACCCACGTGCGTCAACCCGAACAGGTCGAGTTCACTGTCGCGCGGACGGATGCCTTCGGTCCGGGGGATGCTAGCCGTTCGGAGCAGAGTCATGCGGTGACCCTCCAGCGCCGAGCCGTTGACGCTTCCAAAACATGACGCCGGATCCGAAGGGGCGCCAGAGCACGCCCCGCCGCACTACCGCGCGGACTTGGGGACGGAGCCGAAAATCGGCTTGCGCCGATGCGAGAAGATGAGGGAGGTCTCCATGTGGGCCACCTCGGGCCGTGTGGCGAAGGACGCGAGTGCAAAGCTCCGCAGGTGCTCGGCGTCTCGCACGGCCACGTGGAGCAGATAGTCGTTGGCGCCGGCCACATGAAAAATACCGCGGACTTCGGCCAGGGTACCCATGTGGCGCTCGAAAGAGGCGATCGCCGCCCGCGCGTGCTTTTCGAGGCGGATCGCGATCAGCGCCTCCAGTGTCACGCCGTAGACCCGCGGGTCGACCTCGGCGTGATAGCCCAGCACCGCGCCGGAGGCCTCAAGGCGGCGGACCCGGGCGAGGCAACTCGATGGCGCCAAACCCACCCGGGACGCGAGGGCCTTGTTGGAGATCCGCGCATCCTGCTGGAGCCAGCCCAGAATTTCGCGGTCCGTTCGGTCAAGGGCGTCAGTATTGGCCATTTTCCGAATTTTGTTCGGCATTTCTTCCCCTCATTGCGCAGATCACGTAAGCTAGTGGGACAACGCCGAATATGGAGCGCCCCATGCAGCCCGCTTTCAGCACCCGTGCCGTCCACGCCGGTCGCCACGATTTCGTCGAGCTCGGCGTGCACGCCCCGCCCCTCGATTTCAGCTCGACCTATCCGACCCCCGATCTCGGGGCGGCGGCGCGCTCCTTTGATGCCCTGGTTGCGGGCGACGCGCCCGAGGGGAGCTTCGTCTATCAGCGGCTCTTCAATCCGACGACCGATCGCTGCGAGCGTGCGGTGGCCGAACTGGAGGGCGCTGAGGACGCGGCTGCGTTCGCGTCGGGGATGGCGGCGCTGACGGCGGTGCTGTTGGCGGCCAAGTCGCGCGGCAATCATGTCGTGGCGGTGCGTCCGCTTTACGGCACGGCGGATCACCTGCTCACGTCCGGACTGCTCGGCGTCGAGGTCACCTGGACGACGCAGGATGGGATCGCGTCGGCGCTGCGTCCTGACACCGCGCTGGTGGTGATCGAGACACCGGGCAATCCGACGCTGGATCTGGTGGACATCGCGGCGGTGGTGAAGCAGGCGGGGTCGGTGCCGGTGCTGGTTGATTCGACCTTCGCCACGCCGGTGCTGCAACAGCCGCTCGCGCACGGCGCCGCGCTGGTGCTGCACAGCGCCACCAAGTTCCTCGGCGGCCACGGTGACCTGCTCGCCGGCATCGTCGCCGGCTCCCATGCGCTGGTGCGCGATATCAAGCACATTCGCGCCGCCACCGGTGGACTGCTGCATCCGCTCGGTGCCTACCTGATGCAGCGCGGTTTGCCCACGCTCGCGCTGCGCGTGGAGCGCGCGCAGGCCACGGCCATCCGGCTCGCGGAGCGACTCGCCGCCGATGCCCGGATCGCGAGCGTGCGCTTTCCCGGACTGGCGGGGCAGGATCCTCGCGGTCTCCTCGGTACGCAGATGTCGGGTCCCGGGAGTGTGATGAGTTTCGAACTCGCGAGCTGCGAGGCGTCGGCCGTGCAACGACTGATCTCGGGGCTGCGGCTCATCACCCCCGCCGTCTCGCTCGGATCGACGGACACGCTGATCCAGCCGCCGGCGGCGCTCACGCATCGCGTCGTCGCCGCCGAGGCACGCGACGAGACGGGGATCACGAGCGGGTTGTTGCGGCTGAGTGTGGGCCTCGAGGACCTCGAGGATCTCTGGCGGGATCTTGACGCCGCACTGCGCGGCGTCACGTCGGTGGCAGCGGCTCCAATGCCAGGAGCGACCATTGTGGCAGCGAAAGGGGCAGCGCTCCGTCGGTAACCTCGAGGGTCTCCGCGTGAGGGAGATCCTCTCCGCCATACCGACCGGCTTGGCTGTCGAGTACGACGTGCCACGGCCCTTCCCCCCCGCTGAACGGGAGCCGATAGCCCCCGTCCGGCCAGGCGGTGTCGGAGAGGTTGATCACCGCGAGCACGGTATGGCCGTCATCGGCGCGCCGCAGGATCGCGACCACCCCGTTGTCGCGATCCACATGGACAATTTCGAGGCTGCCTTCGCGCAGCACGGGCGCGCGCCACCAGAGCTGGTTGGCATCGCTCACGAGTCGCCGCATTTCCACGCCGATGGCGTCGCCAGCGAGCGCCCAGTCGAAGCGGTGATCATCGTGGAAGGGGTTCCCGTCGGCGCGCGGATGCCAGTAGCCCGGCTGATGACATTCGGCTCCCATGAAACACATGGGGGTGCCGGGCAGGGCGACACAGAGCGCCCAGCCGAGGCGTGACTTGGCACGCGCCAGCCAGTCTTCCCGACCGCCAGCGAGCTCCACGAAATGACGATACCCCGCGCGCGCGCCCCCCGTGTTGTCGTGGGCAGTGTCGTGCGACCCCAGCAGGTAGCGGATGCGCCGGGCCGCATCGGGCAACGCCAGTAGTTGGAGCAGCGAGTCCACCCGCGCGCCGGCATCACTCTCCCGCCCGACATCGACCGCCTCGGCAAAGAGCGGGGGATCGCCCAGTGCCCAGACACGATCGAAGTGCAGGGTCTCCGTCAGCGACGGCCATACGCCGGCCTCGTGGCCGGTCCACTCCACGATGAGCAGCTTGTCCTGCCACAGCGGTTCGGCGCGCACGCTCGCCACCACGTCGATGAGCACCTCCTGGGCGATCTCATCGGCGGCATCGATGCGCAGCCCGTCGACATGATATTCCTCGAAGCACATCCGGGCATGGGCCACGACGAGCTCGCGTACCTCCCGCTTCCAGAACGCCGGGCGTGGGCCCCACGGTGAGCGGCCGGCCTCCTCGAAGTAGATGCCGCCCTCGCGCGTCATGCCATCGAATTCCCAGAGGCGATTGTCCACGTCCGGCAGGTGATTCCACACCACATCGAAGATCACGGCGAGCCCGATGTCGTGCGCCACGCGAATGAGGTGACGCAACGAGAGTGGGCTCCCGAAGGACGACTCGGGCGAGAAAAGGTGGGTGGGGGCGTAGCCCTCATTGCCATCGCCGGGATTCTCATGGATTGGCAACAGCGCCAGCGCGTTGAAGCCGAGGGAGCGGATGTAGGAGAGCTTGGCCTCGAATTGGGCAAAGGTGCCGATCCCTGACGGACCGGTGTCGATGTCGTCTCCGCTCCCGACGAACGATCCCACGTGCGCCTGATAGATCAACCAGTCGGCGCCCGCCGGTGTCGTGAAGTCGTCGTCGGTGAGCCCACTGGCCTCGCGTTCCGCCGCGACATCGACCACAACGGCGTTGCCATTCGAGTGTCGCGAGTCGCGGGCGAACGGATCGGTGCGACGCAGCCCGCGCTGGCCCGGATTGAACTCGTCGCCACCCCGATTGTCGATCACGAAGAGGTATTCGTCGCCGGCATGCACTCCGTCGACGGTGATCGACCAGGTGTCATCGGTGCCGCGTTCAAGTTGGTGCTCGTCGTCGCGCCAGTCGTTGAAGCTGCCCATGACGGCGACGCGTGCGGCGTGCGGTGCCCAGACCCGGAAGGAGCAGGACTCGGCAGCGAGGGTGGCCCCCATCGGGATGGTCACGCGCGCGGGCTCGGGGGGTGGACCGTCAAGGCTGGGCGGGACCATGGAGGTTGTCGACTCCAGTGACGAGGAGGAGGGAGGGACGCTCTCCAAAGTAGGGGCGCGCTGGGGGGCACCCAGAGGGACGCCGGGGTGGCGCCGTCGGGACACATCCCGGGCCGGCGGTGTGGCAGGTGTGCGGCACCCCGGGGACAGGACGTCCACCATTGCAGCCGGAACTCAGGCCAACCAAATGCAGGCCCAACAGAGGAGAGTGTTATGCGTCCAGCTGGGATCGTGGGGATCATCTTGATCGTGATCAGCGCCTTCGTGCTGATCCAGGGTGGCAGCTTCACGTCGAAGAAGGACGTGCTCAAGGTGGGTGACCTGAAGGTGACGGCCGATGAGCAGCGGGCGATTCCGCCTTGGGCCGCCGGGCTTGGGATCGTCGCCGGGGCCGCCCTGCTCTACTCCGGGTCTCGCAAGAACAGCTAGTCCTTCATTTCCTCTATTTCCTCAGCCAGGAAGGTCGTCATGCTGGAAACCATTGTCATCATCCTGCTCATCATGTGGGCCCTTGGGATGGTCGGCGGCTACGCCTTCGGCGGGCTGCTGCACCTGCTGCTGGTGATCGCGCTCGTCGTGGTCATCATCCGCGTCATCCAGGGCCGCAAGGCACTCTAGGGCGCGACCGCAGGGTCACTGGAGTCCTCAGCCGGGCCGCCATCGCATCCGCGATGGCGGCCCGTGCCGTTCCCCTCAGGCGATGCCCTGTTTGATGGCCTTGAGTACGATGTCCGCAAAGGTGTCGATCTCGTCGATGGTGGTGTACACGTTGGGGGTGATGCGCAGCCCCGTGAACTCGGCGTGCTTGATCGGCGTGGTCACGATGTGATGCTTGTCGAGCAACCAGCTGCCGAGCTTGCCGGGCTCGAGGCCGTCGACGGAAAGCAGGGCGATGGCACCTGCGTAGGGGGTGTCGATCTGCGTGGGGACGCTGACCCGCTCGCTCGCGGCCAGGAGTCGCTTGACCCAGCGATCCCGGAGGTAGCGCAGCCGGGCGACTTTGCGCTCCGACCCGATGCCGCGATGGAAGGCCAGCGCGGCACCGATGGCGTTGTGGTTCGCGGCCGGATGGGTCCCGATCTCCTCATACTTCCGGATGTTCTCGTTCATCGTGGCGGGCGCCGCCATCATCGGCCAGATGTTCTTGATCTTGGCGCCGCGAACATAGAGGAAGCCGGTACCGATCGGCGCCAGCAGCCACTTGTGGAGCGAGGTACCGTAGTAGTCGACGTCGAGTTGGTCGCGGGTGAACGGAAAGTGCGCATACGCATGCGCCCCGTCGACAAAGACCTCGATGTTGCGCTCGCGCGCCATCTGGACGATCTCGCGCACCGGAAAGATCTGGCCGGTGAGGTTGGTGATGTGGGTCACCTCGATCACGCGGGTCTTGGGCGTGATGGCCTTGCGGAAGACGTCGACGAGATAGTCCTGCGACGGCGGCGGCACCTTGAAGCTCACCTGCTTCATCACGATCCCGTCGCGGCGCACCCGCTGGTCCCAGGTGGTGAGCATCCGCCCGTAGTTCTGGTTGGTGACGAGCACCTCGTCGCCGGGCTGGAGGTTCATTCCCAGAATGAGCGTCTCCAGTCCCTCCGAGGCGTTGCGGGTGATGGCCAGCTCCTCCGGATCGCAGCCGAAGTCGCGCGCGAGGTCGCGCCGCACGCTCTCGATCCGGGGTTCGAGCACCGCCCACATATGATTGGCCGGGAGCTCGTTGGAGAACTTGAGGTCACGGATCATCTGCTCGAGCACGTGGCTCGGCGTGGGACAGACGCCGCCGTTGTTGAGGTTGATCATCGAGCGATCGACGTCGAACGCACGCTGGATTTCACCCCAATAGGTCTCGTCGTCGGCACTGGCGAGTGGGTTGCTGCTGGTGAGCCGGTCGGTGGCGCGAGTCACCTGACGGAGGGCGGTCCCGCGAAACATCGGCAGGGCCACACTGGCGCCGGCGAGCGAATTGAGGAAATGACGACGCGACGACATCGGCGCTCCACGGTTGGGCGGGTGACGGGCGATGGGGGTGTGCGGGGAAGCTTCACGATACGATGGTGTCGAGTGGGGCGCCAGTCCGAATGGATGGCGGATGACAGATGACCGATGACCGATGATCGATGATCGATAGGCCCCGCTCGGATCGGGGGGCCGCCAGAGGAGGAACCGCCGCGGAGTCGCGGGTCGAGCGGGCTCGGTTCCGACGGTTGGCGGCTTCCTCCGACCGAGCGGGGTGGGAGAAAAGCATGTCTATCTTTCGTCATCTATCATCCGTCGTCGGTCATCTTCTTCGCCGCCCTCACCTCAGGAACCTCCCCATGAACGCTCGCGAATGTTTCGGTGTCGTGGTCCGCAGTGTCGGACTCGTCGTCCTGCTGTTCGGACTCTACCAGGTGGTCACCTTGCTCTGGATGATCACCAGCGTCGGGTTCGGCGTGTTGCCGATTTGGCTTCCGCTCCTCTCGGCGGCCGTCGCGTGCGCCGTGGGTTACTACCTTCTCCAAGGGGGAGCGCTGTTTGTACGGATTGCGTACGCGGGCCATGGTCCAGAGTAGCCGCAGAAACTCCCGAGGTGGGATCGCGTAGACTCTGACATCTTCGCTACGCTCACCTAACGGAGCCCCGCCGATGCCCACACCGCGTTTCCTGTTGATTGCCACGGCGCTCGTGGTCGCGACCCCGCTCGCTGTCCAGGGCCAGGGCGTTCCCGCGAATGGCGCCGCCGTGCTCGAGCGGATGCGAGCACGTTACGCCACGACGTGGTATTCCACGCTGGAGTTCTCGCAGAAGACCACGATTCACGGTCGCAACGGTGTGCGCGAGGAGACCTGGCACGAACGGCTCTGGCAGAGCCCCCTGCGCGGAACGCTCCTGCGGATTGACCAGGGCCCCGACTCGCTCGGCAACAGCACCATCAACACCGCCGACTCCGGCTATACCATTCGCGGCCACAAGCTGGTGCAGGCCAATACCAACGGCAATTTCTTCCTGCCGTTGATCGAGGGGGTCTACCTCCAGCCGGTGGAGCGCACGGTTAGGGATCTCGCGAGCACTCATATCGACTTGGACAAGGTGCACGTCGCTGAGTGGAACGGCGTCAAGGTCTGGGTGGTGGGGGCGACAGCGGCGAGCGACAGCGTCTCGACCCAGTTCTGGGTCGACGTCGATCGGCTGGTGGTGGTGCGGGTCCTGATTGCCCTTGCGCCGGGTCAGGCACCGCTCGATGTGCACCTTGACAGCTACGTCAAGACCGGAGGCGGCTGGCTGGCCACCAAAGTGAGCATGTTTATCGACGGGAAGCCGCGCCAGATCGAGGAATATTACGACTGGAAGACCCGCCACCCGATCGATCCGACGGTGTTTGAGGCAGCCGTCTCCGCACCTTGAGCTGACCAAGGGCCGGCGATCGCCGGCCCCGCCCATCCCCCGAGGCGCGAATCTCCTTGCGACTCCTCCCGGATTGACGTTCTTTTACCAGTCCAGCTAGGCCTCCCTCCCCAACCCCTTTCGGGGCACCGACTTGACCAGCGATACGCGCGACTGTCCGACCTGTCGAACCCCGCTTCCAATGCAGGCGCACTTCTGCCTGCATTGTGGGACGCCGACGCCGACAGAACCCGGGGTTCCGGAGCGCACGGCACCCACGGGGGCGGTCGAGGTCTCGCGACTGACGCGGGCGATGGCACCGACGTATCGGGTCGAGGGCGTGCTGGGTGAGGGCGGCATGGCCACGGTGTACATCGCCGAGGATCCCAAGCATCGGCGTCGTGTGGCAGTGAAGGTGATGCGCCCGGAGCTAGCCGAGACCCTCGGCACCGAGCGCTTCCTGCGCGAGGTCGAGATCGCCGCGCAGTTGAGTCACCCTCACATCCTGCCGGTCTTCGATTCGGGTTCCTCCGAGGGCTTCCTCTACTACGTCATGCCGCTGGTGGAAGGCGAGTCGCTCCCGGCGCGGATGGCGCGCGAGAAGCAGCTTCCCGTGACCACCGCCCTCACCCTTGCGCGTGAAGTGGCCGAGGCGCTGGCATTTGCGCATGCGCGAGGGATCGTGCATCGCGACATCAAGCCCGCCAACATCCTGTTGAGCGCCGGGCATGCCCTCGTCGCCGACTTCGGTATCGCTCGCGCCATCTCGGGCGGCGGCAAGGCGCTGACGCAAACCGGGCTCGCCATCGGGACGCCGCAATACATGAGCCCCGAGCAGGCGATGGGGGCGAGCGATGTCGACGGTCGCGTCGACATTTACGCCCTCGGCTGCGTGCTCTACGAGATGATCGCTGGCGAGCCGCCCTTCACGGGACCCACAGCGCAGGCCGTGATCGCGCGGTCGCTCACCGAGACGGCGCGCCCGCTCACGGCCACTCGCGAGGGGCTCGCGCCACGCGTGGCCGCCGTGGTGAGCAAGGCGTTGTCCAAGTCGCCAGCCGATCGCTACCAGACCGCGACGGAGATGGTGGAGGCGCTGCGGGCGGCCGAGGACCAGGTGCGCGACGGCAGCCGCGAGACACCGGTGGCAGGGGTCGCTCCGAGTGGGAAGGCGTGGCTCATCTTCGGTGTGGTGGCGCTGTTGGTGCTCACCGGCTTCGTGGTGACCGCCGTGCGTCGGGGTATGCCACCGTGGGTGCTGGCGATCGCCGCGCTGCTCGTGGGCGGCGGCGGCGTGGCCCTCGCGCTCACGGCGCAGGCCGAGGGGCGGCGACGTGATCACCAGCCGCCTCGCCAATTCGACGGCGTGCTCACCTGGCGGAATGCCGCTCTCGGTGGCGTGGCGGCGCTGGCCGTCTGGGCCATGACCGCCACCATGCTTGCGGTGACGCCGGCGAGTGCCGGGGCCGGGACGCTCAAGCGCCTCGCGATTCTCCCGTTCGTGAACCAGGGCACCACCGACGACGCCTATTTCGCCGACGGCATCGTGGATGAAGTGCGTGGGAAGCTCGCGAAAGTGGGCCAACTCACGGTGATCGCCTCCACCAGCGCAAACCAGTATCGCAACAGCGCCAAGACACCGATGGAAATCGCGAGCGAGCTCGGCGTGGACTACCTGCTGGTCGGCAAGGTGCGCTGGGCCGGGAACGGTGCCGACCGCAAGGTGCAGGTGGTGCCCGAGCTGGTCGACGGCCATACCGGTGCGACCACGTGGCAGCAGTCGTTCGATGCCCAGGTCACCGACGTCTTCCAGATGCAGACCTCGATCGCGTCGCAGGTGGCACTGGCGCTCGGCACGGCGCTCGGCAGCACCGACCAGGCTGAGCTTGCGGCGCGGCCGACCACCAACGCCGCGGCGTACGATCTCTACCTCAAGGGGCGTGCGATCCCGAGTAACGCAGCCGCGTCGCAGCGTGAGGCGGCGGGATACTTCGAGCAGGCAGTGGCGCTCGACTCCACCTTCGTGGATGCATGGGCACGGTTGGGGGCGGCGTGGACCAATGTGTACAGCAACGGGACCCGCCAGTCGCCCGAGGCGCGGCGTGCCAAGGAAGCGATCGACCGGGCACTCCGGCTCGACTCGAAGTCCGGCAGCATCCATATGGTCGCCGCACGCTACCACTCGCTCGTCGATCGCGATGCCGTGGCGGCCGATCGCGAGATGAACCTCGCGCTCGCTGCCTCGCCCAAAGACCCCGAGGTCCTCACCAGCTCGGCGGCCAACGACGCGCGTGTGGGTCGCTTCGATGCTGCACTCGACAAGCTCGCGCGCGCCCGCGAACTGGATCCGCGGTCGCAGCGCACATTGGCCGCACTGCTGACCACTCTGGTCTCACTGCATCGGATGGATGAGGCGATTTCCGTGGGCGAACAGGCGATCGCCTTGCTGCCCACGGATCTCGGCTCGGTCCAGTACCTCGTGATGGCGTACATCGGAAAGGGCGACCTTGCCGGTGCGCATCGGGTCGTGCGCGCCGCCATCGGCCCCACACCCGCCACCGAAGTCGTGGCCTATTTCGCCGGCTACAACGAACTCGGCTGGGCGCTGGAATTGCCGGAACAGGAGCTGCTGTTCCGACTCTCGCCTGCGGCCTTCGACAACGACCGGGCGTGGTGGGGTCAGTCGCTTGCGATCATGGCGGGGCAACGGGGCGACAAGGGGCGGGCACGCGCCTACGCTGACTCCTCGCTGGCGACCTCCGCGGCACAGGCGACGGCGAATCAGGAAGATTCCCAGCTCCATGCACTCTATGGGGTGGTGTTGGCCTTCCTCGGCCGCACGGCGGAGGCGGTGCAGGAGGGGCAGCGCGCAGTCGCGCTGAATGCGGCATTGGCTCCGTCCGACCCGAACGCACTCTATGCCTCAATGCAGCTCGCCCGGATCTACACCATCGTGGGAATGAAGGAACAGGCCATTACCGAAGTGGAGAAGGTACTGCATTCAAACTACCAGCTGACGCCGGCGCGGCTCCGGATCGACCCCAGCTTTTCCTCGCTCAAGGGCACGCCGCGCTTCGACAAGCTGTTGGCGGAATCGACCACTCCCGCCAAGCCCTAGCGGCGAGTCGAAGAACCAAGTGGGAAAGGGACGACTCGAGGCGTTCAGTGACGGCGTACTGGCGATCATCATCACCATCATGGTGCTCGAGCTGCGGGTGCCACACGGCACCGACCTCGCGACGCTGCTCCCGCTGGTTCCGGTGTTCCTCAGCTACCTCCTCAGCTTCATCTATCTTGGCATCTACTGGAACAACCACCACCACATGCTGCAGGCCACGAAGACCGTGAGCGGCGGCGTGTTGTGGGCCAATCTTCACTTGCTCTTCTGGCTCTCACTGGTGCCGTTCGCCACGGCATGGATGGGAGAAAACCACTTCGCGGCGGCGCCGGTCGCGCTCTATGGCGCGGTGCTCTTCATGGCGGCAATGGCCTATTTCATTCTGTCACGGTTGCTGATTCTCCATCACGGCGAGGCGTCGCCGCTGGCGCGGGCGATCGGACGCGATGCCAAGGGGCTCGCGTCGGTCGTGATGTATGCCATCGCGATTGCACTCACCATGGTCGATCCGGCCATCGCGCTGGGGCTCTATGTGGCGGTGGCCCTGATGTGGTTCATCCCCGACCGCCGGATCGAGCGGATCGTGCTGCGCAACGAATGACGACACAGAACCCCGGCAGCCAGATGGCTGCCGGGGTTCTGCGTTGCGGTGCCTGTGAGGCTACGCCGCGAGCGAGGCGAGAATGCGATTCACGAGCTGTCGCACCGCTGCGGCCTGATCCGCCGTCAATCTCCCCGACTGCACCATGGCGTCCAGCTCGTTCAGAAACGCCCCGAGCTGCCCGCGGGCCGGCGTGGTGTTGCCCTTTGAAAGGCTCTTTGCGGCAGCATCAAGCTTTGCCGTGAGCGAGTTGGCGTTGCCCTTCGACAGGATGCCCGCATTGGCAAGCTGCTCCACGAGGGCGATCGCGTTCCCCGTGCCCGCCTCCTGCGTGAGCACCGTGACGGTCCGCGTGCCGGTGCCTGTTGCGTCGTCATCGCTCACTCGCACGGTGACCGTGAAGCTGCCCGCCGCGGTATAGACATGTGAGAGCGAGAAGGTCTTGGCGGCAAGAGTCAGCGCGCCCACACCGGAGCCGTCGCCGTAGTCGACGGTGGCGCTCCAAGGGTCGGCGCCGGGATCAGTAAACGACCCTGCACTGGTGTAGGTCTCGCCGGGAAGCAGCGTCGCACCCGGGAAGGCATTCACGACCGGGGTGACGTTGGCGACCGTGGCGGTCGAGAACGCCGTGTCGGCGAGGCCACGGATATCGGTCACGATCAACCGCACCGTGTAGCTGCCGTCCTGGGCGTAGGTATGCGACACGCTGGAACCGGTGGCGGTCGCACCGTCGCCGAACCGCCAGGCGAGCGTGATGGCATCGCCATCGGGATCGCTCGAGCCCGCACCACTCATGGCGACCGCCGAGCCCTCGAGGGAGACATAGGGGCCATTGAGCACGGCCACCGGTGGCTTGGTGTTGCTCTCGACCGCGATCTCGATGTCGTCCCGCAGCAGCGCGAGCAGGTCATAACCACTCAACGCCTCCACGGCATCGACCGTGGTCTTGTAGCTCTCCCAGTTGACGTTCCGCACGCCGGGATCATTCGGCATGATCACCGCGATGACCTGCAGGTCGTTGAGCGACTGGATGTCGGCGAGGCCCTTATCGTGCGGCATGATGACGGCAACCTTCCACACCTTGGCCGGGATGGTGATCACACCCAGATCCTTGAGGGTCCCCTTGCTGCCCGAGGCACCGGCGATGATGTACACCTCCTTGTCCTGGAATCGCGCTTGGTCGCCGAGATAGTTCTCCATGACGGCCCAGGGACCCTGGTTCAGGTCCGCGGCCTGGGGAATGATGTTGCTGAAGTAGTAGGTGGCCGCATTGTCGAGCGAAGCCGAGGTGCGATCGAAGGAGCGCGCGAGGTGGCCGCGGTCGATGCCGTAGCCGTGATAGGCGCCGGAGCCGGTGTAGTCGGCGGTGGTGTAGCGCGTGTAGGCCGCCGGGAGCGCCGGGTCATAGGTGAAGCAGTCGCAACGATCCTCGGCCCCGAAGTGACTGATGTCGAGATCGTAGGAGACCCAGTTGGGTGTCCCGCGATTCTTGTTGAAGGAGAGGGTGTACTGCGGCCGGCGGACGATGAAGTCGTCGCTCGCATCGTTGTCGGTCGGCTCTCCGAATTCCGCGTTGCCGGCGTAGAGCGCGGTGGCACTGGCCACTGCCACGCGCGTCGGCAGGGAGTACGTCGCCGTGGTGATGCCATCGGCGGCGGTTGCGCGCAGAATGGCGGTTCCCGCGGCGAGTGCCGTCATCACACCGTTCTGGTCGATGCTGGCGATGGCCGGCGTCTCGCTGCCCCAGGTCACGGTGGTGACGATCACGGTGCCCGAGCCGTTCCGGACGGTCGCGAAGAGCTGATCCTGGAAGCCGACCGGGAGTGCCGGGTCGGAGGGGACGCGGCCGCTGAAGGCGATGGAATTGGCGGGTGGCGGTGTCACGCCACCGGCATTGCAGGCACCGAAGGTCGCGGTCGCGGAGGGCTGCCATGCGCCGGCGGCGTTGCGCTGGAGCGAAGTGCCCACCGGGGCAGTGCTGGCCTCGCTCACCACGATGTCAGTGGATGTCAGGCCGAGAGCCGGGCCGTTGGTCGCCGTGAAGCTTCCCTCGTAGGAGAGGAACTCGACCACTGCACCAAGATTGTCGAGGAGCGCCATTCCGTCCGGGGAACCGTTCTGAATGCCATTGACCGGATAGGTCACGACCACCACGCCGCGGGCGCCGCAGGTCGCCGGGATCGTGCCTGTGAGGGCGGCGGGAGTGCCATAGGTGACGCCGCCGTTGCCGTCGTAGAGCACGATGCTCCAGCCGGTGAGATTGGTGCCAGCCGGCCCCTCGATTTCGATGGCCTCGTTGACGTCGGTGCCGGTGTTGTCGTAGTGGAGCTCGGAGAAACGGATCTCGGGGAGCCCCGGCGGCGGCGGTGGCGGTGGCGGCGGTGGCGGTGGTGGTGGCGGCGGCGGTACCCCGACATCGTCATTGCAGCTGCCGAAGGTGCTGGCGCTGGGGCCGCTCCATACATCCGAACCATTGCGCTGCAACGACATGCCGACGGCCTCGGTGCCCGCCTCGGCGACGCCGACGTCAACCGAGGTCACGCCGGCCGCCGCGCCGCCAACGCCCGTAAAGGTTCCCTCGTAGGAGAGAAATTCGATCAGGCCGCCCGGACCCACCAGGGCGATGCCGTCGGGTGAACCATTCTGGATGCCGTTGCTCGGATAGGTGGTCACCACCACGCCGCGGGCACCGCAGGTTGCAGGGATCAATCCGCTCAGGGCCGTGGTGCCGTAGACCGCGCCGCCGGTGCCGTTGTAGAGCACCAGAGAATAGCCCGTGAGGTCGGTGCCGGCGGGGCCGGAAATTTCAATCGCCTCGCCGACATCGGTGCCCACGTTGTCGTAATGGAACTCGCTGATCCGGACCGAAGGCAGCACGACGTGCTGCAAGGCCGTGGTCGTGGCCTCGGTGGGAGATGAGCCGGGCAGCACGGGCCCGCGATCGAGACACGATCCGGTGATGAACGCGAGCGCGAGTGGCGCGAGGCTCCCGATCCGAAAGCGCATGGCAATGTCCTGAAGCATGGGGTGACGTCGATGCCCCACAGAATGCGTGGTGAGGCATCACGAAGAACATGGTGTGAGGGGAACGGAGCGAAAGCTAACGCCGAAACATCACGGCGTGCCAGCGCGGTGCATCGAGAACGTCACGAGTTCAACTTGATGTAGTACTGGGTCCACACTGCGGCGAGCGCACCACAGTCGCGCGGTTATTCGCCGAAGGTTGGCACCACTGGTTCGTCCTCGCGCGGCGTCATGTGAGGTGTCCGCTCGAGCAGTCGGACACAGCTGTTCCACCGCAGGATCGCGTCGTCGTCCCCGGCGGGCCTGAGGCGTTCGGCTCGTTCGTAGAGCTCCATCGCCTCCGTGATCCATTCGTGCGCGTTGTGTCCAGCGCCGGGGGAGCGCTGTGCCAGATGGGCACGAGCTTGGCGCTCGAGAATCAGGCCACCATAGTAGGCGCGATCGTAGTCGGCGGTGAGCTGCGCCAACGTCTCGCGCGCCCGCACCACCTGGGGCCCGGATTCGCTCCCGAACTGATCCGTGCGCGCCAGCAGCAGCATTTGGAGCGCCTTCTGGTGGTCCGGCTGCACCGCCAGAATGTCGAGGCAGATACTCTCGGCCGCCCACGGCTGATTCAACAGGCGGTAGCGCTCTGCCTTCTCGAGGGCGAGTGGCACGGCAGCGAGGGAGATCGGCTTTAACGGCATGCGGTGAACTCCGTGAAAGGAGAGAGGAGAGAAGCGAGAAGAGAGCAGAGGGTATGCGGCGAATCGTCCTCCTCTCTCATCTCTCCTCTCTCTTCTCTCGTGTGACCAATCGCACCAACGCCCGCAGCGGATCGAAGTAGCGATCGACCACGCGTTCCTTGAGTGGAATGATGGCGTTGTCGGTGATCGCGATGCTCTCGGGGCAGACCTTGGTGCAGCACTTGGTGATGTTGCAATAGCCGATGCCGTCGGCGTGCCGCAGCTCCTCCATCCGGTCGGCGGTGTCGAGCGGATGCATCTCGAGCGCCGCCACGTACACAAAATACCGGGGTCCGACGAATGATTCCTGCTTCTGGTGATCTCGCAGGACGTGACAGACGTCCTGGCAGAGGAAGCACTCAATGCACTTGCGGAACTCCTGCACCCGGTCGACGTCCGCCTGCTGCATGCGCCAGGTGCCGTCGGGCGCGTCGGGCGGACGCGGCGTGAACTTCCGGATCTGCTTCTTGACCCGAAAATTCCACGACACATCGGTGACGAGATCCCGGAGGTGCGGGAAGGCCCGCATCGGTTCGACGGTGACCGGCTTGGTGAGATCGAGTTCGTTGAGCCGCGTCATGCAGAGGAGTCGGGGCTTGCCGTTGATCTCGGCCGAGCAGGAGCCGCACTTGCCGGCCTTGCAGTTCCAGCGGACGGCGAGGTCGTTTGCCTGATCGGCCTGGATTGCATGCACCGCATCGAGCACCACCATTCCCTCGGTGACCTCGGTGGAATAGTCGACGAAGTTCCCGCTGCCGTCGGCGCCGCGCCAGATCCGGAAAGTGGCCGATGTCATGACGTCTGTTCCTCGATGATGCGGGACTGTTCCGCGGTGAGCGGCGCGACGGGCACGCGGCTCAACTGCATGGTGCCATCGGCGCCACGCTGGACCACGATGTTGTAGCGCCCGGCTTCGGGATCCTTCTCAGGGTAATCGTCACGAAAGTGTCCTCCGCGACTCTCCCGACGCTCGAGGGCCGACCGGGCGATCGCTTCGGAGATCGTAAGCAGATTGGGGAGGTCCATTGCCGTGTGCCAGCCGGGGTTGTATTCCCGGTTGCCCACGACACCGACGGCGTCGGCGCGTTGCCGCAGCGCGGCGAGCCGTTCGAGCGCCAGACGCATCTCGTCCTCTTGGCGCACAATGCCCACGAGCTCCTGCATCATGGTCTGCAGGTCGTGCTGCACGTGATAGGCGCCCTCGGCGTCGGCCCCGCGTGCGAACGGGGCCAACGCCCCCGCCGCCGCGCGCTCGAGGGCGCCGGGGTCGATGGTGGCCGCTGGCTGGCGCATGGCGAACTCCGCGGCATGCGCCCCGGCGCGTCGCCCAAACACCAGCAGGTCGGAGAGGGAATTGCCGCCGAGGCGATTGGCACCGTGCAGGCCGGCCGCGCATTCGCCGGCGGCAAAGAGTCCGGGCACCGCGGTCATCTGCGAATCAGCGTCAACGCGGATCCCGCCCATGATGTAGTGCGTGGTGGGCCCGACCTCCATCGGTTCCTTGGTGATATCGATGTCGGCCAATTGCTTGAACTGGTGGTACATGCTCGGGAGCTTCTTTTTGATGTGCTCGGCCGCATTCGGCATCCGTTCCTTGATCCAGGAGATGTCGAGGTACACGCCCCCGTGCGGCGACCCGCGACCGGCGCGGACCTCGCGCATGATGCAGCGCGCCACGTGATCGCGCGTGAGCAGTTCCGGCGGACGGCGGGCGCTCTTGTCGCCTTGCGTGTATCGCCACCCTTCGTCCTCGGTGTCGGCTGTCTGGCTGCGGTAGTTCTCGGGGATGTCGTCGAACATGAAGCGACGTCCCTCGTTGTTGCGCAGCACGCCGCCCTCACCGCGGACACCCTCGGTGACCAGAATCCCTCGCACACTCGGCGGCCAGACCATGCCGGTGGGGTGGAACTGCACAAATTCCATGTCCTGCAGCGACGCGCCGGCGGCGTAGGCAAGCGCCTGCCCGTCCGCAGTGTACTCCCAACTGTTGCTGGTGATCGAAAAGGCGCGACCCACCCCGCCGGTGGCGAGCACCACCGCCTTGCAGCGAAAGAGCCGGAAGCGTCCCCGCTCTCGATCGTAGCCAAAGGCCCCCACCACCCGGTCGCCATCCTTGAGCAGGGAGATGATGGTCACCTCCATGTGAACGTCGATGCCCTGATGAATCGCGTGGTCCTGCAGGGTGCGGATCATCTCCAGCCCGGTGCGATCGCCGACATGCGCCAGCCGGGGATAGCGATGCCCACCGAAGTTGCGCTGCAGGATGCGGCCATCCGGGGTGCGATCGAACACCGCCCCCCATGACTCCAGTTCAATGATGCGAGCCGGCGCTTCCTGTGCATGCAATTCCGCCATCCTGGCGTTGTTCACGTACTGGCCGCCGCGCATGGTATCGGCGAAGTGCACCATCCAGTTGTCGCGGTCGTCGACATTACCCAGGGCTGCCGCCGCGCCGCCCTCGGCCATCACCGTGTGCGCTTTGCCGAGCAGCGACTTGCAGACCAGCCCGACCCGCACCCCGGTGGCGGCAGCCTCGATGGCGGCGCGCAGCCCGGCACCTCCGGCACCGATGATCAGGACATCGTGCTCCACTTCCTGGTAATCGGCCATCAGAAGAGCCTCACATCGTGCCAGATCCCCATGGAGCAGAGTCGGACGTAGAGATCAGCGAACGCGACCATCACGAGGGAGCACCATGCCCACTTCATGTGGGCGCGATTGAGGCAACTGGAGCAATCGTACAGCGCCTTCCGCACGGGCCGCTCCGACAGTCGATCCATCAGCCCGCCGACGGCGTGACGGAAGGAGTGACACCCCAGCGTGTACCCGCTGAGCAGGATCAGGTTCGCGAACAGCACCAGCGTGCCTACGCCAATGCCGAAGGTGCGGCTGCCATCCGCGGCGGTGAACCAGAGCGCGTCGTAGAGATCGATGGAGAGGAAGACCAGGAAGGGCAGCGCGAGGAAAAGAAAGAAACGGTGGACATTCTGCAGGATCAGCGGAAAGGAATGCTCGCCGAGGTAGCTCTTGCGGGGCTCACCCACCGCGCAGTTGACGGGGTCGGCCCAGAACGCCTTGTAGTAGGCGCCGCGGTAGTAGTAGCAGGTGAAGCGGAAGCCACCGGGCATCCAGAGAATCAGCAGCGCAGGCGAAAACGTCATCCAGGTGGGCCACCACGCAGGCTGCGGGCCGAAGAGCGCATGGGTGGATTCGCCGAACAGCTCCGGCGAGTAGAACGGCGAGATGTACGGTCCGAAGTGGTAGTGCGTGCCCTGAAACGCGGCCCAGGTGGCGTAGACCAAGAATGCGGAGAGGACCAGGAAGGTGACCAGCGGTTGGATCCACCACGCGTCGGTTCGCATCGTTTCGCCGAAGCGGCGCGGGGCGAGGGGAAGCGGCGCATGGGCCATCGGAACACTCCCGTGACGGTTTGCCGACGAGCGGGCTGTGCTGGGGATGCGGGCAGGAGAGCGCAACCTGTTGTCCTAACTAATGCGCCGCACAGGGGGGTGCC
>JBDUDP010000003.1:0-93821 GCA_040002895.1 Gemmatimonadota bacterium | reverse complement strand
ACGCACCAAGTGGGATTCGCCGACGTCGGACGATTGATCGTTCCCGCGCTGCGCACCACCCCACGCCCTCCTGACCGGGTCATCGAATACCCGATGGTCCGGTTTGTGTGCGTGATACCGCGTGGCAATCGCACCGCCCAATGACGCGCCGACGGTGGTGGGTGCTCGCGCTGTGTGCGGTGCTGCTCGTGCTCCTCGGCGCCTGGTGGTTGCGCGGTGCCGGCTCTGGCGGCGCGCGTCGAGTGCCAGCGGGGATGCTTGCCGTGCAGTGGAGCGGAACCCGACGCGGCGTTGCCACGCTTCCGGCGAAGGTGAGTTGGTGTCCGGTGAATCGCACCGGCGTGGTCGAGGCCATCGTCGGGGACACCGGCGTCGCCGTGGTGCTGTACGAGGACAACGCCCTCACGGCGGGTACCCATCCGGTGGTTCCTCCCTCAGGAACCGCGCCACCGGTGCGACCGGCCGCCTCCGTCGTCATGCGCTGGCCGCCCGACACGTCGGTGCTGCTGGGATTCACGTCGCTGAGTGGCGAAGTGGTGCTGCGGCCTGCGGGCCAGCGCCTGTCCGGAACGCTCCGGCTGCGAATGCATGGCAGTCTCGCCGGCGACTCGCTGACACTCTCGGGCCGATTCGTCGACCTCCCGGTCGTGACGATGGCGGTCGGCTGCCCCTGAGCCGCACGGCCGCCGGTTATCTTCCCTGACATGGAATCGACCTACTTCCGGCGCGGCTTCGGCCTCAAGGGCGAGATCGAGGGACAGCGCAACGCCGACTACCACAGTGCCGTCGTGGATACCCTGCGGGCCCGCGACAACACGCTGCACGTGGGCGAGCTGACCTTTCGCTTGGCCCAGGAGTTCGGCTTCTGCTACGGTGTCGACCGCGCCGTCGATTACGCCTACGAAACCCGCGCCAAGTTTCCGGATCGCCGGATCTTCCTCGTCGGCGAGATCATCCACAATCCGCACGTCAATTCCAAGCTTGCCGCCATGGGCATCGTCTTCCTGCGCGTCGGCGAAGACGGCGAGTTCGACTTCAGCCACATCACCACCGATGATGTCGTGCTGATTCCCGCCTTCGGCGTCACCATGCGCGATTTCCAGCGGCTGCGCGCCATCGACTGCGTCCTGGTCGACACCACCTGTGGTTCGGTGCTGAATGTCTGGAAGCGGGTCGAGAGCTACGCGCGCGACGGCTTCACCGCGGTGATCCACGGCAAGCACTATCACGAGGAGACGCGTGCAACGGCGAGTCAGGTGACCAAGCACCCGGGGGGCAAGCACCTGGTGGTGTTCGACATGGCCGAGGCCCGCGTGGTCTGTGACTTCATCGAGGGGAGTGGCGACGCGACCGAGCTGAATGCGCGGTTCGCCAAGGCCGCGACGCCCGGCTTCGATTTCGCGACCGACCTGATTCGGGTCGGGGTGGCCAATCAGACCACCATGCTCTCGGGCGAGTCGCTCGCGATCGCGGCCGAGTTCAAGAAATCGCTCGCCCGCCGGTACGGCGACGAGGCGATCGACGAACACTTCCGCGCCTTCGACACCATCTGTTCGGCCACCCAGGAGCGGCAGGATGCGGTGGATGCGCTGCTCCAAGCGCCGTTGGACGTGATGTTGGTGGTGGGGGGCTACAACTCCTCCAACACCTGCGCGCTGGCCGCCTTGGCACTCAGCAAGGGGGTCCGCACCTATCACATTGAGGACGCCGACGGGATCGACGAGGCCAGCGGGGAGATCCATCACCAACCGGTCCGCACCAAGGCCGAAGTCACCGAGGCGGGGTGGCTCGCCGGGGCCCGCCTCATCGGGATCACCGCCGGCGCATCGACACCCAACAACAAGATCGGGGAGACCATCGCCAGGGTCTGCGCCATGGCCGGCGCCGACCTCGCGGCCGCGGTCTCCTAGCCGGCTCAGGCGTGAGTTTGGTGAAAGCGGCGCCGAAAGGCGCCGTTTTTGTTGTTTATTTGCAGAATATCGAGCGAATCAGTCAGAAATGAATTTTGTGACATACTTGATAATAAAACAGTCATGTGACTACTTTATGGTATGGCAAAGACGGCTGCCCTAGGCTGCTTCTCCGTTCCGCTCGATTCCCTGCTCGGTACCCGAGCCAAGGTGGGGGTCTTGCGCGTGTTGTCCGGCTCCCCTGGGCCGCTTGGCTACCGTGAGGTCGCCCGGAGGTCAGGGATGGCCTTCCGGAGCATCGAGCTCGCCATCAAGGAACTGGCAGTGCTCGGCATCCTGACTCGGGTCGATGGCAGTCGGGAGCGGCTGGTGCAGCTCTCGGCCACGCACCGGCTGGCTGGGGTCGTGCTGGCTCTGTTGCGGGCGGAAGCCGACTTCGAGCCGGCCTGGCGGTCGGAGCTACGGGTGATGGCGGAGGCCGGAGTGAAAGACGGCCTGATGGCGGTGGCGCTGATCGGGGCAGGGGCGGCAGGGAGGGAGGCGATCGGGGATCCGCTGGAGCTTCTGCTGCTGGCCCCAGACGCCCAGACCTGCGCCAAGTGGATGCGCCAGTTCGACCGAGCAGGGAAGGCACTGACCCCTCGCTTCGGCCTTGAGCTCAAGCTCACCTGCTATGAGTTGCCGGTTGCCCGACGACTTTGGGCCACGAGAACCCCTGCCGCTGACCGCAGCATCCGGGAGGCGATTCCCTTGGCCGGGGTGACTCCGCTAGCTGCACTTTCTAGCGCGGATGGTTAATGTACGCAGCGACTACTTATACCTGAGCGAACGAGCACAGGTCGCTGCATCAGGCATCGCAAGGGCAATTGACATAATGAATACAGTGCATACATATCGATCCGACGACCGACATCAGATCGCCCGCCTCCAAAACCAAATTACAAGTACGCATTGCATACATTGAGCTGGTTCACTAGTCTCAATGCATGCGCACAGCCTATCACCACGGGAATCTTCGGGAAGCCCTGCTCTCGGTTGCGAGGGAGCAGCTTGCTGCCAACCCTGGAACCGAGCTCTCGCTCCGAGAACTGGCCCGCCTCATTGGGGTCTCTCCGCACGCGCCCTATCGCCACTTCCCGGGGAAGGACGGGGTGCGGGAGGCGCTAGCGGCTCAGGGCTATCGCGAGCTGACCCGCGCAGCCGAAGAAGCCGCCAACACCGATCGACCGCTGCACGTGCTCGCCCACGAGTTCGCACGCATCGCGGCCATGGAACCGGGGCTTCTGCGCCTCACCATCGAGCACGACTTCACGGGCGCCACGGCCGACGGGGAAGCGGCGCTCGCGCGCGATGAGTGGTTTGCGGCGCTCGTCGCGGTCGTTGAAGCGGCCGGTGGCAAGCCAGCGTCAACGGTCTACCGAAAGGCGGCGGCTGTATGGGCCGTGCTCCTGGGTGTGGCGCGGCTGCGCAGTCACGGTGCGGTTGGGTTGCTCGAGGGGCCGTTGCTCCCCGATGCCGGAGAGCTGGCCGAGTTGGTGGCCGGCGTCCGCTAGGCGCCGAGTCGCTTCGCGACCGCGGCGATCGTCAGTGGGGCACTCCCCTCCGCCCGATTGTTCACGATCAGGTACGCCGGAATCCGCAATTCGAGCGCGGCCTTGGCCAAGGCGGTGAGGTCGGATCGCAGGGTGGGATTCTCGTCTTGCACGTGGTCGTACGGGGCGAAGGCGTCAACGGCCTGGGTGTAGCTGCGTCCCGGCCGCAGCAGTGCGCGCGACACGACGAAGTCGGCCGTGATCGAATCGTGGAGCAGCAACTGCTCGCCGATGGCCGGCATCCGAGTCCATGAATTGAAGACATGCGCCACGCGGTGCGTCCGCAACACCGCGAAGTATTCCGGGACGAGAAATTCGGCGTTGCGGATCTCGACGGCGTACGGCAGGTCGGTCGGGAGTGCGCCGAAGAAGGCGTCGAGTCGCTCCGCAAAATCCGCCGGAGCGAGGCCCTCCTTCTTGGCGATGGTCTGGAATTCAAAGACGAACGGTCCGATGTGGTCGGCAAAGTGCTCTCGCATCGGTGCCACGACCTCGGCCAGGAACAAGTCGGCGTTGAGCCAGTCGGGGTTCGGCTGCCCCCAGCGGGCCTTTTCGCGTGGATTCGCGAAGGTGTGGGCGGTGACCCGATCCCAGACCTTCGACACACAGGGGAATCCTGCGGGCAGTGCGTCGGCGTAACTGCGCAGGGTCTTGGCCGCCGGCGGTGCATAGAAGAACGAATCGATCCCGACACTTCGGAAGAGTGGCCAGCGGGCATACTCGGCAAGCATCCGCGCGCCGGCGCCGGTTGCCGGATACTCGGTCTGATAGACCAGTCCGGTCCAGCCGGGATAGGTCCACGAGGAGGTCCCGAACTTGATCAGCTCGGGGACATGTGCGGCGACCTCGGCCAACTCCTCGGCCGACGGCCAGGATGGATGCGGCATTCACTCCCCCGCGGCGATGCGCCAGACGTGACCGTCGCTCGACATGACGTAGAGTTCCCCTGCGGCGTCTTCACCAAACGACAAGACCTGTCCCGTGGGCGTCAGACCGGTCCATTGCGTCCGGTCAGCGGCGGTTCCGTCGGTCAGGCGGAATGATCGTATCCAGCTGCTGCAGTAGTCTGAATAGAAATAACTTCCGCGCAGTGAGGGGATTGCGCTGCCACGATAGACGAATCCCCCGGTGACGGAACAGCCCTCGGCGTGTGTGTATTCGATGGTCGGCATCACGAAGCCCTGTCCGGTGCACTTGCTGGCAGAACCAAAGCAGCGACTCCCTTCATAAATGGCCCAGCCGAAGTTGGCTCCTCTGCCGGTACCCGTGGCGGCGGTGACCACGTTGATCTCTTCCCGTTCTCCTTGGCCGACATCGGCGATGTAGAGGTCACCGTTCGCTCGGTCAAACGCGAAGCGCCACGGGTTCCGCAGGCCAATGCTCCAGACTTCTGGTCGCGCGTCGGACTGCCCGACAGAGGGATTGTCGATCGGGACCCGGTGACTACCGTCGTCGAGCACCTCGATGCGGAGCAGCGCGCCGAGCAGGTCGCGCGCATCCTGCCCGGTGCTGCGTGGATCACCGCCCGAACCGCCATCGCCCATGCCGATATAGAGCATCCCGTCGGGGCCGAACGCGACCTGACCGCCATTGTGGTTT
The DNA here is from genome assembly GCA_040002895.1 of Gemmatimonadota bacterium. Classification (GTDB taxonomy): domain Bacteria; phylum Gemmatimonadota; class Gemmatimonadetes; order Gemmatimonadales; family GWC2-71-9; genus Palsa-1233. The sequence goes on along the minus strand of JBDUDP010000003.1, from coordinate 88,720 downwards.
CCAAATGGCTGGTCCACCGCAAGCAGAGTGCGTTCCGAGGCCGGATCCGCACGATCGGGGTCGGCCGATACGCGATAGCTCACGATCCGAGTATTGCCGCCGAGGTCGGTGTAGTCCACCAGGAGGATGCCGTTGCTGGCGTACCGGGGATGAAACGCGATGCCGAGGAGGCCCTGTTCGCCCCCGACTGACAGCTTGTTGGAGAGATCGAGAAACGGTTGCGGGAGTAGGAGGCCGCCCTTCACGATCCGAACGCGTCCACCCTTCTCGGCGATGAAGAGCCGGGAATCACCGGCAGGGGCGGTGAGGTAGAGCGGCATTCCGAGGCCGCTCGCCACCGGCTGAAGCGTCAGCTTCACCGTGCCCTCAGGAGGCGGCTGTGGGGGCGGCGGCAGTGGAGTATCTGGCGGCGCCTGTCCACTGGAGGCACAAGCTGCGAGGACCGCGAGGAGTGAGAGAGTCGGTCGCATCTGTCCTCCATGGAGCGACCGGCCAGATGCCTGGGCAGGTCGGTGCACGAGCAACTTCCGAGCGTGCCGGGGCGTACTGAATGCGTGGCTTCGCTCCCGTGGGACGACTACACTTGCTGTCTGGAATATCACCTCTCTGCTCAGGAGATGCTGGTTTGCGCCTCGGGTTTCTTTCCGCACTGCTCTTGGTGCCCATGCTCTCCGGGGCGCGCCCCGCTCACCCTCCGCTTAGCTACAGCTTTCGTCATGATGGCGTTCTGGGCACCTCGCTTGATCTGACCTTCGTGGCGGAATCGCGGGCCGACGCCGAGCGTGCCGAGCTGGCGGTCCTCACGGAAATCGAGCGGGTACGGCGTCTGATCAGCACTTGGGACCCGGCCTCGGAGGCCTCCCGGCTGCAGCGTGATGGTCGGCTGACGTCGGCATCGCCGGAGCTGCTTCGCGTGCTTGCACTCTACCAGGTCTGGGGCGTGCGCACGGGTGGGGCGTATTCGGCGCGCATGGGGCCGCTGGTCGCACTGTGGAAGGATGCGGCCTCGCGGGGATCGGAACCCGATCCCTTTGCACTGGCGAGCGTGGTGAGCCAACTGCGGCAGCCAGGGTGGCGGGTTGACCAAGAAAGCGGGACGGTGCAATGGCTCCATGTCGGCGCACTTGATCTCAACTCGCTGGGCAAGGGCTTCATCCTCGATCTTGCCGTCGAGGCGGTCGAGCGGGAAGTGGATGGCGTGCACGGCGGGCTCGTCAACATCGGCGGCGACATCCGGACCTGGGGTCCGGCGACACCGCAGGAGACGTGGCGGGTTGCCGTGGCCGACCCCCGTCGGCCGGCGGACAACGCCCCTCCCCTGACCGTGCTCAGGGTCGGCGATGCGGCGATTTCGAGCAGCGGCGATTACGCCCGCGGATTTCAGGTGGGCGGCGTGCGCCATTCGCACATCATTGATCCGCGGACCGGTCGTCCGGCTGACGAGGTGATCGGCGTCACCGTGATCGCGAGCGACAATGCCACGGCGAACGCCCTCGCCACCTCGCTCTCCGTGCTGGGCGTGCGCGACGGCATGGCGCTGGTGGCTTCACTTCCCGGCGTCGAGTGCCTCATGGTCACATCAACGGGTGAAGTGGTGCGCTCGACCGGCTTCGCGCGCCACGAAGTCGTTGCCGGTCGGGCGAGCGAAACCGGGCCTGCGATTGCCGCGACTCTCACGATCGACGTGACGCCGGCAGTGTGGAGCCGACATCGCCCGTATGTGGCCGCCTGGGTGACCGACACGCTCGGTCACCATCTCCGGACCCTGGCGGTGTGGGGCGACCGTCCCAAGTATCTCCGCGAGCTCAGCAAGTGGTGGTCGCTCGATGGGCTCACGCCGGAGCTGGTCAATGCTGTCACGCGTGCCACGCGTTCGGCAGGGAAATACACCCTCGAATGGGATGGCGCCGATCAGGCCGGCACGCCGCTGACGCCCGGCTCGTACCAATTCTGGCTCGAAGTGGCATTCGAGAATGGCGCCCACAGCGTGCGCAATGTCACCGTCACCTGCGGCCCCACGGCAGCGTCCGCGACCATGGCTGCGGCCGACGCCTTTGCGGCGGCTCAGGTCGACTGCGTGGCCCGGAAGTAGGCGCAGGTGTCACGCTTCTATCGCGGGGTCGTGGCGGTGAGCCGGACCGTTCATGTCTATCTCACCATGTTCGCGTTGCTCTTGATGTTGTTCTTCGCGGTGACGGGCCTGTTGTTGAGCCACGAAGATTGGCTCGGTGCCGACACCATCCGTCCCACCGAAATCAATGGCGACATCCCGCTGGCGCTGCTGCGCGGCCCCGATCGGCTCATGGTGGTGGAGCAGTTGCGTGCGCAGTACGGCGCCGTAGGCGCGGTCTCGACCTTCGACGTGGACAGTCAGACGGTGCGCGTCGAGATGAAGGGGCCTGGGCGTCACACCGAGGCCGAGATCAACCGACAGACGGGGACGGCGGCGATTCGGGTCGAACGCCGCGGCCTCTTCCTTCGACTCGATGACCTGCATCGCGGCAAGGATTCTGGCCCGGTCTGGCGTTGGGTGCTCGATGCGTCGGCGATCCTGTTGCTGATCGGTTCGATCAGCGGATTACTGATGTGGGTCGGGCTGCCGCGACGACGACGACTCGGGCTGGTGGCGCTGATCGGCAGCGTGGTGATCTGTCTGTCGATCTACCTCGCGTTCGTCCCCTGAAACGAGAGCGGCCCCTGTCGGGGCCGTTGGCGTTGTGTCCCGGGTCATGCGCCGGCGTCAGGGGGTCACGGGCTCCTGACGAATCAGGTGGAAGTCGTATTCCAACTTGATGTCGTCCGCCACGCTCGCGAGCACTGGCACGCGGGGCTGGGTCATGTTGAAGTCAGCGAACTTCAGGTGCGTCGTCGCCTTGCCGCTCACGTGGTTTCCTGCCACGGTGGCCGCGACTTCCCAGGTGGTCGGCCGGGTGATGCCGTGCAGGGTGAAATTGCCGAGCAGGGTCAGGGTCAGGGCGCCGGCTTCGGGCAGCACGCTCGGAAGTCCCTGAATGGCAGTGACCACCAGTTGTGCGCTGGGAAATCGCTCAGTCTCGAGCGTCCGCCCCTGGATGTAGCGATCGCGGAAGGAGCGATCGCTCTTGAGCGTCGTCAGGTCGACCGTCCACTTCGATTCCGCTGAATCCACCCGACCAGAGGCATCGAGGAGCAGGCTGCCGGTGAGGGCGGAGGTGGTTCCCACCGCGTCGTTCTCGACGGTCGCCGCGGCGAGCTGTTCGCGCACCACATAGCGAGCTTCGTTGCCCGTGGCGCCCAGAGTGAACCGGGTCGGGGCCGCAGCCGGCTTCCTGGTGGCCTGGCTCTGGCCAGTCAGCATGGAGAGGGGGGCCACCAGGGCCAAGGCCAACAACGGTGCGATCCAACGGCTCATCGATCCATCCTCACGGCTATCTGGTGCGGGGCCCCGAGACGGGCCCAGTGACCCCTCTGGTACGGGGGGGCAGGGTCGCAAGTTGCGGGGAGTTGACAGGTTGGTACTACAGCTGTAACTCTACAGGTGTAGACCCAACGCATTGGAGAAGCCCCATGCCCGAGCGCCACCAGCTGACTGATCTCCAGATCGCGATCCTCCGACTCCTCTGGGCCCAGGGTGAGTTGACGGTCCTCGAGATCTGGGAGGCCCTGCACCCCGAGCGTCGTCTGGCCCAGACCACAGTGGCCACGCTGCTCTCCCGATTGCAACGTCGCGGGGTCTTGGCGCGTCGAACCGATGATCGGCAGTACCGCTACCGCGCGCTGGTCTCCGAGGAGGAGGTCCAGCTCTCGATGGTCGAGGAGCTGACCGAACGCCTCTTCAACGGCGATGTCCCGGCCCTGGTGAACCACCTGCTCACCTCGCAGGAAATGCGTCCCGGCGACCTCGACCGCGTCCGCCAGATGATCGATGACTTCGACCGCAGCAGGGGAGAACCCGCATGACCTCGACCATCGCATCCACGGTGTTGGCTTGGCTGCTGACCTACGCGATCCACAGCACCGTGCTTCTCGGTCTGGCCTGGGGAGTGACTCGACTGCGCCGTGACCCGGCCATTTCGGAACTGCTCTGGAAGGCGGCGATGCTCGGCGGGCTGGTGACGGCGACGATCCAGTTGCGCCTCGATGTGCGGCCCAGCGGCACCCTGACCCTTCCCAGTGCAGTCGCAGCATCCACTACGCCTGGTTCGGCGGCTCTGCCACCCGCGGTGCAGCGCGAAGCGACCGCACCGGTGGAGCCCGACGGGCTGGTGACGCTCTCCGCGCAACCCGAGAATCGGCCAGCTCCGTCACCCGGCATTCCGGCGGACTTGGTACTCGTGAGCATCTGGGCCGTGGTGGCGCTTGGGCTTTCGTTCGGCTACGGCGCGCGTCGCCTGATTTTGGTGGGCCGCCTCACCGAGCGGCAGCCGATCACCGAGGGACCGCTACCGGCGATGCTGGCGACGCTTCGTGCCGACGTGGGGTACCAGCGCCGAGTGCTGCTCACGACGGCGCGCACGATCTCGTCGCCGGTCGCGCTCGGGCTGCGCGAGATCTGCCTGCCCGAGGCGGCGCTCACCGAGCTTCATCCCGAGCTCCAACGCGGGATGCTGGCCCACGAACTCGCGCACCTCTCGCGTCGGGATCCGCTCTGGCTTGATCTGGCGTCGATGATCGAGCGACTGCTTTTCTTCCAGCCGCTCAACCACATCGCGCGTCGCGAGATGCAGGCGTCGGCCGAATTCTTGGCCGATGACTGGGCGGCGCAGCGCACCGGGTCGGGCATTCCGCTTGCGCGTTGCCTCGCCAAGGTGGCCGAATGGATCCAGGCCTCGCCGCTCGGCGTGCCGGTGGCCGGGATGGCGGAGCAGCGCTCGATGCTGGTCTCACGCATCTCACGGCTCATCGACGGCAGCCGTCCGGGAGCGCCAGGTCCGCGCCGCGGCGCCGCGGCCGTGGCCGTGCTCGCGCTTGGTGCCACGATCATCATCGCGCCGGGCGTCTCGGGTCGGGCACGCACTCTGGCCGCCAATGCCGAGACCTCGCAGGGCATCCCAACGGATCAGGGTCCGGGACGGCCACCAAGGATTTCCGCGGCGAAGCTCGACAACATCGCACGCCAAGCCGCGGCAATCGCGCGGGTTGATGCCCGGATCTCGTTGCGGGGCTTGGGCGTGGCCGGTGCACTCGCCGGGCGGTTCGACGGCGAGCGAGCGCCCGCCGACACGACGGTGGTGAATGCGCTGATCGCACGGCTGCGTGACGAGGACGCCCAGGTCCGCCAGGCCGCAGCACGCTCGTTGGGTCGGCTCGAGGATGCCCGCGCCGTGCCCGGACTCATCGGCGCCCTCAAGGATGACGATGCCAAGGTGCGCGCATCGGCAGCCGACGCACTGGCGCAGTTCGAGGATCCGCGCGCCATCCCACCGCTCGTGGCGCTGCTGAGCGATGGCAATCCCGAGGTGCGGCAGCAGGCCCTCGGTGCCCTCGGCAACTTCGACAAGGGCATCCCGAGTGCGCCGATTGTGCGGCTGCTGGATGACGCAGATGCCGACATTCGGAATCAGGCCGCGCACCTGCTGGCGCGCATCGGTGATCACGCCGCCGGACCGGCGCTGGTGAAACTGGTACGTGACCCATCTGTGGATGTGCGTCAGGGCGCGATCGATGCCCTCGGCGAGATGCGCGAGGCCTCGGCCGGACCGGCGATCCTGGGCGCGCTGAGTGATGCCAATGCCGACGTGCGTCGCAGTGCGTTGCAGGCGCTCGAGCAGCTGAAGGTCGCGATTCCCGAAGCCACGCTGCGGACGATGCTCGCGGATCCCAGTAGCGATGTGCGCGGTGCGGCGGCGGAAGTGGTCGGGGAGCGCGCGATGGTGGCCCTGGTACCGGCCTTGCAGAAACTCATTCTGGACTCCAATGGCGATGTGCGTGAACGCGCCATCGATGCGTTGAGCAACATGCCCGATCAATCGGCGCGCGATGCCCTGCGTGCTGCACTCAATTCCACTGACGCCAAGGTCCGGCGACACGCGGCCGACGCACTCGGCGAGAGGCCCTGACATGAGGACCGTCGCCCTGTTGCTCGGAACGCTGGTGGCCGGAGGTGGTGCCGCTGCCGCCGTCGTCACCGTGATTGTTCCTCCTGCTCCAGCCATGCATCTGCGTCACCGCGACGCGCGGCCCGGCGCTGATTCAGTCCGTGTGGCACGGTTGCTCGATGCCCTGGGGAAAACCGATCCCGTGGTGTGTGACCTCATCGGCGACCAGCTCGGCAACTTCTGGTGGAGCGGAGGGCGCGCGTCGCTGGGTCGCCTGGCAGATGCTCCCGTAGGGTTGCAATCCGTCAAGGATTCGTTGGGCGGCAGCATCACCGATCCGCGCGCCATCGCCCTGCTCACCGTACGATTGGGCGATGACGATCCCTGCGTCCGTCGCGTCGCCGCGAAGTTGCTCGGCAACAGCGACGTGACGCCGACGCGCCTCGCGGCGTTGCTGTCGGCCGACGCGCCGAGGATTCGCGAGAGCGCCGCGCTGGCCGCGGGCGAATCGGATCGACCGGAGTTGCGTGTGCCGCTCGAGCGGCTGCTCGAGGACCGCTCCGTTCCGGTCGCGACCATGTCGGCGTGGGCACTCGGGCAGCTCGAGGACAAGGCCTCCCAACCCGCACTCACCCGTGCCGTGAAAGCGTCGACCGGACGGGTCCGTCTCGCGGCGGTGTGGGCCCTTGGTCGACTCGAAGTGCCGGATGCCGCTGTTGACATCGAACCCGTCTTGCGCGACGCCGATCCGCTGGCGCGGACCATCGCGGCCGAGGCGTTGGGTCGACTCGAGAACAAGCGGTCCGCCGCGGCCCTCCTGGCGGTGCTTGGCGACGCCGTTGCCTCAGTGCGTGAGGCCGCGGCCGACGCCCTGGGGCAACTCGAGGCGCTCGAAGCCCGTAACCCGCTCGAGCGGACACTCGATCGCGATACCGATGCCAGCGTCAGGCGTGCGGCGGCCGAAGCGCTTGGTCGGCTGAGTTCGCCGCATTCGGCGACGGTGCTCGCGAAGGCGCTCACCGATGCTGATGCCGATGTCCGTGCCGCCGCAGTGGATGCCATCGGAAATCTTGATGACCTGCATGTGGCACCGCCGGAACTGGTGCGAGCGCTCTCGAGCCGCGATCCCGAGTTGCGACGTCAGGTGGCGCACGCGCTCGGGCGGATCGCGGATCCGGCGACCACCGCGGCGTTGGTCGGGCTCCTGGAAGACAGCGATCGCGAAGTGCGGCTCGCCGCAGTGGAGGGATTGGGTGAGATCGGGACGGCGGCCGTGATGCCGGGCCTCACGCGCGCGCTCGCCGACAAGGATCCCGAGGTGCGCCGCAGCGCCGCCGAACGACTCGGCGACATCAAGGACTAAAGAGCCAGGTACTGCTGCCGGATGCTGATCTTGGCGACGTAGTCGCGCGGGGTGATTGTGGTGTTGGTCCGCTTCGGTGGATCAAGCTGGACCTGACGCAGGATGAGCCCGGCCACCGTGTCGGGCTTTTCGCCTTTCAGTGTTACCTGATAGGCCGGGATCCGCGGCTGGGCGCTGAGCAGGTTCTCGAGCGTGAGGTCAAGCACGGCCTCACCGGCCTGAATGCAGACCGCATCGACGGGGCAGCGACTGTCGGACGTGACCGCGTTGAAGGTCAGGGTCCAGCCGGTGTTCTTCAATTGCACGCGGTCGCCGACGTGCATGGTGGCTGTCCCGGGGAGCGGGACCACGGTGATGCCGCCGGGGCCGACGCCCGACAGGCAGCCGGTCAGGCCCAGCACGGTGGTGGCTTTCCATCCCATGAGTCGCACGGTGTCCTCCTGCGAGTTGCGGGTCGCGGCGCCGATCTACCCACGGGGACCCCGTCTCCGGGAATGACGTCACCTCCCGTAGTGGCCACACAGGTCAGCGCGGTTTCATGCGCGCCAACATCCGCTCCAGCCGTTCGATCTGCTGGATGGTGACGGTGCAGGCTCCGAATTCCTCCTCGACCACCCCCCGGAAGAGAAACGGCCCCTGATCGAAGAGCACGTGGGCCCGTTCCCGATAGACATCCGGAAAGAGGACGCCCTCCACCAGCCCGTGCCCGTCGTCGAAGGTGGCGAACTGCATCGGCTCCTCCTTGAGGGTGCGCACCGGCTTGCCAGTGGTGTACATCCCCGCCATCAGCACCTGCTTGCCGACATGCTGTGGAAGATCGGTGCTCCGCACCAGCCGGAAGCGCTTGAGCTCCTCGGCGTGCAGGGTCATCGGGTGGGCATCGAGACAGAAGCCGAGCAGGGCCCAGGCATCACGACGCTTGCGCTCGTCGGTGTAGTCGCGCAGCGACGGAACTGGGGTCGGTTCTGCGACCAGCGTGGTGCCGTGGCGCGTGATGCGCGAGGCGACGGTGCGCTCCATGCCTCCCTGTGCCCTGGCAGTGTCGAGCGCCCAGAGCAACTGGGGACGATTGAGGCCGCCATCGAGCGTGTCACACGCTCCCACCTTGATCAACAGCCGGAGATCATCCGCCGAGAGGGCGGTGCGCGTCCGCAGGTTGGCGAGAGTGCGGAACGGACCGGCGCGTTCCCGCTCGGCGAGGAGGCGAGCGGCGCCCGCACTGGTGAATCCCTTCACAAACTGGAAGCCGATGCGCATCGCCCCATTGCATCCGGTGCAGTTCCAGATGCTCTCGTTCACGTCGGGCGGAAGAATCGTCACCTGCATGCGGCGGGCCTCGGCGACATAGGCGAAGGGGTGATAGAACCCCCCACCGTTGGCGAGCACTGCTGCAATGAACTCCGCCGGATGATTGGCGCGCAGGTAGGCACTCTGCTGAGCCACCTGGATGTAGCTGCACGAATGGCCCTTGCAGAAGGAGTAGCCGGCGAAGGAGAGGATCATCTGCCACACCTGCTCGATGCTCGTGTCGTCGCGATCGCGCGCGCGGGCACCGGCCACGAATTCATCGAGGTAGGCTGCGAGCAGCTTGCCCGGGCGCTTTTTCGAGAGCGCCTTGCGCAACCCATCGGCCGTGGCCCAGGAGAGCCCGGCAAAGGCATGCGCCACGTTCACGACATCCTCCTGATAGACCATCACGCCGAAGGTGTCGGCGAGCGTCTCGCCCAGTGAGGGATGGAGTGGTGCATACGGCTTGCCGTGCAGCCGCTCGAGATAAGTCCGGATGAAGCGGTTGGAGGCGGGGCGAATGATGCTGGTGTTCAGCACCAGCAGTTCGTAGCTCTCCGCACGGGACTTGAGGTTGAGGATCCGACTCGCGGGGGACTCGGTGTAGAAGACGCCGAGCGTCTGGCCGGTGCGAAAGGCACGGCGCGTGGCGGGATCGTCACCCGCCTGCTGCGAGGTGTAGTCGAGCTGGACGCCGGTGTTGATATGCACCATGGCGATGGCATCGCGAATCACCGCCAGCGAGCGATTGCCGAGCAGATCGATCTTGACCAGACCGGCATCCTCGGCGCCGTCCTTCTCGAACTGGATCACCGGCACCGTGAGATCGGGATGACCATCGAGCTGCTTGGCGGCGCGTTCGATCGGCACCACATCGGTGAGGGCGTGCGGCACGATCACCACGCCACCGGGATGGAGCGAGAGGTGGCGCGGGGTGCCCACCAACGTCTCGGCGAGGGCGGCCAGATCCTGCCAGAGCCGGGGCAGCCGCAGGTCGCGGAAGTTGGCGTGGGTGGCGATGATCTCCCGCACCGATCCGTCGGTGTACATCGGAATCCGGCGGGTGACCTCGCGGATCTCGGCGGCGGGTCGGCCGTGCACCTTGGCGACTTCACGCAGCGCGCCGGCGAGGCGGAGACAGTTGTGATTGGCGACCATCGCCGCGCGCGGCATGGGATACTTGCGGAAGGTCCACGCGAGGATCTGGTCGCGTTCGTCCCAGGGAAAATCGAGATCGATGTCGGGCGGGTCCTTGCGCGCCGGATTGAGGAAGCGCTCGAACAGCAGCCCCGCGCCGAGCGGCTCGACATGGGTGATGCCGAGACAGTAGGAGACCACGGAGTTGGCCACCGAGCCGCGGCCGCAATGCGTGGGCCCGTGACGCACGATGTCCTGGACCACCAGGAAGTAGTCGGCGAATCCCTTCATGCCGATGATGCCGAGTTCGTGCTCGAGCCGGTCGCGGGTGACCGGGGCTACGGTGCCGTAGCGCCGGACGGCCCCCTCGTAGGCCTGGGCGCGCAACTGGGCGAGGGCATCGTCGGTATCCGACGCGCGCGGCGCGATGGTGCGGCCCATGGGAATGCGATACTGGCAGCGCTCGGCCAGCACCTCGGCGGCCACGAAGGCCTCGGGGATGTCGGGAAAGTGGCGCTCAAGATCCCCGGCGGGTCGCAGCCACGCATCGCGCGGCCACGCCGCCTCGACTTGAGCCAACGTGGTGTTGTGGTGAATGGCGAGCAGCAGGCGATGCCGATTCCAGTCTTCGGCATGGGCACAGATCACTCCGCCGGTGACCACGGCGGGAACGCCGAGGCGGCGGGCAGCCGCGAGCACCTGATGACGCCCCGGCTCGGGTCGGAGTTCGGCGTAGAGCCCGGCCGGACCGGAGAGTTTCACCAGCCGTTCGAGCAGGTCGATGTTGCGCGACAACACGACGAGGCCGGCGCGATCGACCGCCAACTGGGCGCTCAGCGCGAGATCAGGATTCCAGTGAATGGCCGTGACGGCGCGGCAGAGCGACGCCCAGCCGCGCGCATCTTCGGCCAGCACCACGGCCTCGTGGTCACGGGTGACGAGATGGCAGCCGAGGATGGGACGAATGCCGGCGGCATCGCAGGCGCGCTGGAACTCGACGGCGCCATAGACGCCATTGGTGTCGGTGAGCGCGAGGGCGCGGTAGCCGCGCTGCGCGGCCGCCTGAGCCAGCGCGTCAGGCGATGACGTGCCCAGGCCAAAGGAGAACCAGGAGTGGACGTGGAGGTGTTGCACAGAAAAGAGAGATGAAAAATGAGAGAAGAGAGAGGAGAGAAGAGAGAAGAGGTCGTATTTCTCCTCTCTCCTCTCTCATTTCTCCTCTCTCGTTGATGCAATGATCGCATACACCGGGCAGTCGGCGCTGTGCGCCCCCGGCAGTCGTCCGATGCTCATGAGAAACTCGCCCACGATTTCCCCTCCCATGAACTTGAATTCGCGCTTCATCCGCTTGACCCATTGTTCCTTGGTCAACTCGCCCTGGGCATCGAGCCACGCGGCGAAGGAGCGGTGGGAGGCGATGAGCTCGACGAGGCGCCCGGCGTTGTGGATGGCGGCGTCGATCTTGAGCCGATTGCGGATGATGCCGGCATCGGTCATGAGCCGGGCCCGCTCGGCCTCACCGTAGCGCGCCACGCGGTGGGGGTCGAAGCCATCGTAGGCCACGCGGAACGCGTCGCGCTTCTTGAGGATGGTGAGCCAGGAGAGCCCGGCCTGATTGATCTCGAGCACCAGCCGCTCAAAGAGCCCGCTGTCGCTGCGCAGCGGGAAGCCGTACTCGGTGTCGTGATAGGGGCCGTGGACGGGATGGCCGGGGGCAACCAGGCAGTAGCTCACGTGGAGATCTCCGGTGGCGCCGTCACCCTGAGCGAAGCGAGGGGGCGGAACCCACGACCCAGCGCCTCCGCTTCGTGAGACCTACCTTGTGTGATGCGCGCCGTCATTATCCCCTCGCTCGAAATCGTCGACCGCCCCGATCCCGTCGCTGGTGCGGGACAGATCGTCGTGGCCGTGGCTGCCATCGGGCTGAATCGGGCCGACCTGCTGCAGCGCGCCGGGAAGTATCCGCCGCCGCCAGGGTGGCCGGATGACATTCCGGGAATGGAGTACGCCGGCACCGTGATGTCCGCCGGCGCTGACGTGACCCGCTGGCAGCCCGGCGACCGCGTGATGGGGCTGGTGGGCGGCGGTGCCGCAGCGGAACACCTGGCCGTGCACGAGAGTGAAGTGCTGCGGGTGCCCGAAGGAATGACGCTCCGCCACGCCGCAGCGATTCCCGAGGCCTTCCTGACAGCGTGGGATGCCCTGGTGTTGCGCGGGAAAGTACGCCAGGGCGAGCGCGTCCTGATGCACGCGATCGGCAGCGGTGTGGGGACGGCGGTGTCGCAACTCGCGCGAGTGCTGGAAATCGAGCTGATCGGCAGCTCGCGTACGCCCGCGAAACTGGTGCGCTGCGAGGCACTGGGGATGCACCACGGCGTGCTCACGACCGATGCCGACTGGCCGGCACAGGTGGGTGCTCCAGTCAACGCGATCATCGATACGCTTGGTGCTGCTGCACTGGAAGCCAACCTCGGCCTGCTGGCGCCGCGTGGTCGCTTGGTGCTGCTGGGGACGCTCACCGGTGCGAACGCACCGGGGATTGATCTTGGCATTGTGCTGCGGCGCCGGCTGGAGATCATCGGCACTGTGATGCGGGTCAGGTCGCTCGCGGAACGCGCAGAGTTGCTGGAACTGTTTGCCGCGGCCGTGCTGCCACACTTCGCCCAGGGAGCACTGCGGCCAATTGTCGAGACGGTGCTGCCGATGCGCGACGCCGAGCAGGGATACGACCTGCTCGCGAGCAACGCCACCTTCGGGAAGGTGGTGCTGGCGTGGGAGGAGTAGCGGCAGAACAGGACGGACATAGCGGCTTCTGAGGAAGTGATACCGAAGATACACCGAAGATATCGAAACGTCAAACGCGCGAAATCACGCTGAAAACCCGCCCAAAAGCATCATTTTCCGCCCAAAAACACCGTTTTCCAGCTTTCCAGTGCCAAAAGGCCCCAAAGCACCTCGGCGTGATCGGCCTGGCCGTTCCGATGGCTGGTGATCAGCTGCTGGAGTTGGGGGCGGGGGAGCAGGCGGCGACTGATGCTGCCGCTGTCGAGGATGGGATCGAGGCGGGCGCCGAGGCCGTTGGGAGAACGGAGCCACTGGGCGAGCGGAAAGGAGAAGCCGTTCTTGGGGCGCGAGACGAGGTCGGCAGGCAGGAACGGCTGGGCAATCTGCTTGAGGATCCACTTGCCGGTGCCGCGGCGGAGTCGTACGCTCGCTGGCGTGCGGAAGGCAAGTTCCACGAGACGATGATCGAGAAACGGCACCCGGGTCTCGACACCGTGCGCCATACTCATCTTGTCCTGGCGCATCAGGATCGGTGGGAGATAACTCTTGAGGTCGTAATAGAGCGACCGGTTGAGCGCGCTCGTGTGCGCAGCCGGCGTGAGCAGTGCGACGCGGCGTGCGACCACTTCCGACACCGACGCGGGATCCAGATGTGCCGCGAAGTCCGCGAAGCCTCGCGCCGTGCTGAGTGCGAGGAACTCTTCGGGTGATCGCGTCAGTGCGTTGCGCAGTGACGCCACGCGACCGGTGCCACTGGCGGGCAGCAGTGGTGCGATGGGCTGGAGCCAGCGCCGGGCCGTGGCGTGCCGTTGCAGCCAGGCATACCGATGGTATCCGGCGAAGGTCTCGTCGGCGCCTTCACCGGTGAGCAGCACGGTGGCGAGTGGCTTGGCCGCGCGACAGAGCGAATAGATGCCCATCGAGTTGGCGTGCGCGAGCGGTAGATCGTGATGCCAGGTGAGCGTGTCGAGTGTGCTGGCGAATTCCTGCTCGCGCGCAATGATCTCGTGATGCCCGGTGTGATAGCGTGCCGATACCGCTCGTGCCTCGGCCAGTTCGCTGAATCCCGGCTCCTCGAACCCCACGGTGAAGCTCTGTACCGTGGGCTGGCCAGCGCGTGCCATTGCCGCCGTTACCAGCGCCGAATCCAGGCCACCACTCAACTGCACGCCAATTGGCACGTCGCTCATTTCCTGGAGTGCCACGCTCTCGAACAGCAACTCGAGCACTGCTCTTTCGAGCTCCTGTTCCGAAGCGTCGCTCGGCGACGCAAAGGCAAGATCCCAATACTGTTGCGTGGTCACGATGCCAGCGGCATCGACCGAGAGCCAGTGCCCGGGCAGCAGGGCGTGGATGCCTGCAAAGAGGGTCTGGCTTCCGGCGAGTGAGCGATAGAGCAGCTGTTCGGTGAGGCTCGCTTCGTTCAGTGCCGGTGAATTGCCGGGGACCGCAAAGAGTGCCTTGATTTCGGAGGCGAAGTGCAGGCTGCCGGTACTGGCGCGGTAGTAGAGCGGCTTGATGCCGAGTCGGTCGCGAGCGAGGAAGAGTTCGCCTGTGTGTCGATCGTAAATGGCGAAGGCGAACATTCCGTTGAAGCGCTCGACGCATTGCCGGCCCCAGGCCTGCCAGGCGTGGAGGATCACTTCGGTGTCGGAGTGTGAGTGGAACTGGCAGCCGCGGCCTTCGAGCTCGCGACGCAGTGCCTGGAAATTGTAGATCTCGCCGTTATGCACCACCACGACGTTGCCGTCGTCGCTGGTCATTGGCTGGGCCGCGCGATCGCTCAGGTCAACGATCTTGAGCCGGCGATGGCCGAGCCCCACGTGGCCATCGATATGGAGATCGGCGCCGTCGGGGCCCCGATGTGCCAGCGTGTCGCGCATCCCACGCAGTTCGTCGGGCGCGACCGTGGTGCCGCGTGGCTGCCGGATGCCACAGATGCCGCACACGGTCAGGGCACCGGGTGCCGGGTCTGGCGGGTCGGGCAGCGCGAGGGGATCACCGGTACCACTCCTGTCAGCCAGTTACTCCAATATCGTGGGAGGCGAGCGATTCACGATCGCACCACCCGACCGGTTTGCCGCGCAAGAGTGGGGCCGCCGGCCGGGCGCTCGCCGAGGGCGGGCGAAGCAGCACGTCGCGGACGCCATCGAGTGCCTGCTGCAGCGCGGCGGCCTCGGGGCGCGCCTGTGCCACCGGGTCGGGCCAGAGTTCCAACTGCGCGTGGGTGTCGCGCAACTCATCGGCCATCAGGGTCACGCTGCGCACCGAGACCCGCCGGGCCAGCGCCGCGTCGAGGGCCCGGCAGGCGACGCGCCAGAGGTCGGCATCGAGGGCCCATGGGGGCACCCGGATGGCGCGTTGGGCCGTGGCATCGTCGACGTGGCGCACGGTCACCAGCAGCCGGTCGGCACTGAGTCCACGGGCGCGCAGGCGACGCCCCAGCCGCTCGGTCAGCGGTCGCAGCAGGGCATGCAGGGCGACACGATCATTGGTGTCGGTGACGAGCAGGTGGGTCACGCGACACTCGGCGCGCACTTCCGGCGAGAGCACCGGTCGCAGGTCGACGCCACGGGCGTGGGCATGCAAGGTGCGACCGGCGGCACCGAAGACCACGCGCAGCGGCTGCTCGCCGAGGGTGGCGATCTCGCCAATCCACTCGAGGTGATACTCCTCGAGCCGTTCACGGATGCGCTCGGGTACGTCGGGCAGGAGTGCCACGCGTTCCGGTGCCAGGAATGCTGCTTCCGCTCCCGCCGTCACCGCCCAGATCTCCGCGCCGGACTCTCGCTTCACCACCGTCGCCGCCGCCTCGCTCACCAGCTTGTTGATGGCCACGCCGACGGCGAGCGGGAGCGACAGCCGCCGTCGCGCCTCGCGTTCCAGTCGTCGTGCCACATCCACGGCCGAGCCGAAGAGGCGCTCGGTGCCACTGATGTCGAGGTAGGCGTGGCCCCAGCCGCGGGGCTCGATGACGGGGGCGACTCGGGCCAGGATCTCGTGCAGCGCGCGGTGCGCGGCGGCGTAGCGGCGCGGATTGGGGGGGCGGACGATCACGTCGGGGCAGACCCGGCGCGCGAGGGCCACCGCCATGCCGCGCTCGAGTCCGGCACTCCGTGCCTCGGCGCTGACCGCCAGCAGGACCGCGCGATCGGCCGCGAGGGGGGCGATCGCGAGCGGGCGGCGGCGCAGCTGGGGGTCGCCGAGCGCCTCCACCGTGGTACAGAAGGCGGGGGGATCGACGAAGAGGATGGTCTTCATCGGGTCAACATTTCCCGGGCGCGAGGCGTATCACCTGTTTATGGGCGGCCGAGAGGCCGAACCACCCCCACCATCCATCCAGCCCGGAGTGCCCGTGTTTCGCGTTTCCCAGATTGCGCGCGCCAGCGCGCTGTTGCTCGGTCTCGTTGCGGCAGGCGTCGCGACGACGGCGGCCCAGGCCCCGCTCAACCGGTACGGCTATCCCGAGAAGCACACGCCGAAGCCGACGACGGCCGCGATCACCGCAGCCGATCTCATGACCCGGCTCTACATCTTTGCCGACGACTCGATGGAAGGGCGGCAGGTGGGCCGCGTCGGGAACATGAAGGGCACCAACTACATCGCCGGTGAACTCAAGCGCCTCGGCATTGCGCCGGCCGGCGAGCATGGCAGCTACTTCCAGACGCTTCCCTACATCCAGCGCAAGTTCACCGAGCAGTCCACGCTGAGCGTGAACGGCACGGCACTGCGCTTCAATGCCGACTTCGTGCCGGTGCCGGGCGCGCGGGCACCCAGCGCGGTCTTGGCCGCGCAGGTGATTTACGGCGGTGTTGCCGGTGACACGCTGAAGCAGATCAGTGCCGAGCAGGCTGCGGGCAAGTTCGTGATTCTCTCGCCGGCGCCAACTTCGAGCGCCGCACCCGCTGGTGGTGGTCGTCGCGGTGGCTTCGGTGGCGGCGGCGGTGCGACCGGGCGATTTGCCGGGGCGGTCGCGGTCGCGACCATCGATCTCGATGCGCTCGCTCCCGCTGCGCGCGCAGCGATCAACAACCCGCCCGCCACCATGGTGCGTGCGGCGCCGGGCGCGCGTCCTGCCAGCAGTGACATTGTGGTGAACAGCAATGGCAAGGTCGGCATTGTCCGCGATGGCGCACTGGTGTCGGGCACGCTTGCCGCTGGCCAGACGGCGGCGAGCGTGCAGGCCTACGCCGATTCCCTCGCTCGCGCCGACTCGATCGCGCGTGCCGCACGTCCCGGCAACGGGCGTATCGGTATTGGGACAAACACGTTTCCCAACACGAGCGTCAACACGGTCGCTCCCATCTTCCGGATCACCAGTGCGGCGGCAGCAATGCTGCTCGGCAAGAGTGTTGACGGGATCGCACTGGGTGCCACGGGCGGCAACGTCAGTGCCTCGCTCAACTACCTCGAGACCCCCACTGACTACGGCCGCAACGTGGTGGCGGTGATTCCCGGCAGCGATCCCGCGTTGCGCGGGGAGTATGTAGCGCTGGGCGGACACAACGACCACATCGGCGTGCGGCCGGTGGCGGTGGATCACGATTCGGCACGCGCCGCGATGAGCATGCGGCTCAAGATGCAGATGGCCACGGGGGACCTGCTGGTGCTGACGCCCGAGCAGGCGGCCTCGGTCACGGTGAACGTCGATTCGCTGCGGAAGATTCGTCCCGCGCGTCCCGACTCGATCAACAATGGCGCCGATGACGATGGCTCCGGCTCGATGGGCGTGCTCGAGATCGCCGAGGCGATCGCGAAGATGCCGGTGAAGCCGAAGCGCTCGATCCTGTTCGTTTGGCACACGGGGGAGGAGGCGGGGCTGGTGGGGTCGTCGTATTTCGCGGCGAATCCGACGGTGCCGCTCGACTCGATCGTGACCCAGATCAACATCGACATGATCGGCCGCGGCCGCGCCGAGGATATCGTCGGCGGGGGCGACAACTACGTCGGCGTGCTCGGTGCCAACCGGCTCTCGGGCGACCTGGGCCGAATCATGGCGGCGGTGAATGCCAAGCGCGCCAAGCCGATCGGCCTCGACAGCCGCTTCGATGACCCGACGCTCGGCACGGCGGTCGATGGCGTGGTGCACTGGCCCGGCTACAACAACATCTACGGGCGCAGCGATCACGCGAACTATTCCAACAAGTGCATCCCGATCGTCTTCTTCTTCACCGGCTTGCACGGCGACTATCACCAGGTCACCGATGAGCCGCAGTATATCGATTATCCGCACTACGCCACGATCACCAACTTCATCAAGGATCTGGCGATTGCGGTGGGCAATGCCCCGGTACGCCCGGCGCTCGACCAGGCCTGCGTCCGGCGGTAGCGCACGCAGCACGGCACGCTCACCAGTGCGGTGAGCACTGAACCCGGCACACGAATACCGTGTGCCGGGTTTGTTGCGTTGCTGCGAGTGCTTCAGGAGGCAACGCCCCACAGCTCCATCTGTCCGGCGCCGCTCCAGCGTTCGTGAAAGGTACGGTCGCGGCGTGCGTGTGGCAGGCCGACCTCTTCCTGCAGTGCCGTGAGTCGTGCCTTGAGGGCGGTGGCGTAGTCGTGATCAACGCCATTGCGCATCTGGTAGTGCTCGCGATAGCGGCGCGCGAGGGCAGGGCGTTCGCGATCGAGCCATGGCAGCAGGGTGTGGCGCGTGGCGCGGCCCATCCGGAGCGGATCGCCGGCGGCCCACGAGGCACCGGCCTCGCGCGCGGCGAGCAGCAGGGCGCGCATCGCATCGCGACTGTCGGTGAGGCCAGGGAGGATCGGTGCCATCAGCAATCCCACCGGTACGCCGGCGTCGGCGAGAAGGCGCATCGCGCGCAGTCGCGCGGCCGGAATGGGAGTGCGCGGTTCCAGCTGGCGCAGCCGCGGGGCGTCGAGCGAGGCGAGCGAGACGTGGACCGAGAGCTGATGTCGTTCACTCAGCTGCGCGAGCAGTGCCGCGTCGCGTGCAATGAGGGCCGACTTGGTGATGATGCCGAGGTGGAGCCCTTGGTGCTGGCGGAGGAGCTCGAGCAGTTCGCGCGTGAGCCGGAAGCGGCGCTCCGCTGGTTGATAGGGATCGGTGGCGGTGCCGATCACGATCGGGACGGTACCGACGCGGGCGGCGTTGAGGGTGCGAGCGAGCACGGCGGCGGCGCCCTGCTTGATGAGAATCCGCTGTTCGAATGCCTTGGCCGCGGGGAGTGCCGCTGCTTCGCGCGCGGTGGCTGGTGCACCGGGGCGATTGGCTGCGCGTTCCACGGTCCAGCGATGAGTCTCGCGGGCGTAGCAATAGGTGCAGCCAAATTCGCAGCCCACATACGGGTTGATCGACCAGAACACCATCCCGGTGGAGGCGGGCGGATTGAGCACGCCGCGCGGCGGGAGCGAGAGGTAGCGGGTGGTGCGCTGACCGGTGCCGCTCGGGCTCTCGAGTTCGAGCCAGGCGGCGTAGCTCTGCGGGGGGGCGGCACTCCCCCCGGGGGGGAGGGCCGAGGCGGGGGCAATCATCCGCACTTCCCCCAGCCGCAGGCGACGCAGGTCACGCAGCCGGAGGTATGGGCCACCGGTCCGTTGCAGTCGGGGCAATGGGTCAGGGCGGCGGTCGTGAAGGGGTTGGGCGCGGGCCGCTCGGTCGGGCCGCCGGGGCGAGAGGGGGGTCGGGCGGAGATGCGGGCGAGGGTAGGAGGGATGAGCATTGGGGGCTCGTCTTTCGGGGTTTATTCGGGCTGATGTACCGAATATACGCCGAAGCGAGATTTTCGTCAAACGTCGATAACCGATGGTCGATGGGCGTTACTCCCGCACCGCCTCCCTGAGCCGCACGAGCGAATCGGCCGGGAAACCCGCCGGCGCGGCCAACCGCCAGACAATCCGCCCTGACGCGAGCCACTGCATCAGCACCAGCTCTCCGCTCGCCAGCGGATAGATCACCCGGACCTCGTTCCCCGCTGACTCCAATCGGCGGGGAATGAGCCCCCCGATGAGCCGGATGTTGCCACCAAGCAGCCGCATCGCATCGGGGAATGCGATGGTGTCGGCACGCGGCAGTGGAAGGCGATCACCGAAACTGCCGTCAATCATCTGCTTGGAAGCCGCTGCGTTGCGTGGCGCGAGCGCAGCGACCTCGTCGGCACGACGCGCGGCGTTTCCGGACGCGGCGTCGCGCAACGTACCGACCGCGCCACCAGCCGCCATCGCGGGAGCGGCCGCAGGTGGTGCAGGCTCGCTGCGTTCACGCGATTCATCCTTGGGCTTGGTGGCTTCGGCGAGCGCGGCCCGCTGCTCGGTAGGCGGCGCCACACTCGACTTCGCGGCTGGTTGCGCAATGCGTGCCGGTGCTGACGCCGGTGGCGCACCTTCTCGCGTCGTGACCACGGCCTTGTCGGCGGCGTCGATCGGCGCGTTGACAGCGACCGGTTCCTGCGGTGATACCAGACGCAGGTTGCCGCGCGCCGCATAGCCAACACCAGCAGCAAGCACGAGGGATGCCGCCCATGCCACCGGTGCCATCCAGTGCTGCGGGCGCCGAATGGGCGTGACCACAGTGGCCGGGGCTTCAGCTTCCGCAGGCAGATCAAGCACTGCAATCAGTTCGTCTGCCTCGGCCATCAACGCCTGAGCCCGCTCGAGTCGAGCACGGCATTCGGCGCAACGCGTCAGGTGCGTGGTGATCGGCGGCAGCTCACTCGAGGGAATCTCCCCGTCGAGCAACTCGTGAATGGTGCCCTCGTCAAGATGCGGCATCGTGCGGCTCCTTCCCTGCGTGATAGGCCTCGACCAGCCGAGCGCGTGCGCGCGAGAGGGTGGTGCCGATGGCACCGCGCGAGAGGCCCAGCGTGGCGGCGATGTCGTCGTAACTGAAACCCTCGGCCTTGAGCAGCAGCGCATCGCGATCGCGTTCGGTGAGTTGATCAAGTGCCGTCCGCACTGCAGTGATGCGGTCGTTGCGATCCATCACCTCGTCAGGGGCCTCGGCCGATGCCGGTTGCTCCGCCTTGTAGAGCATCAGGCGACGTTCGTGGGTCACGCGGCGTCGCCCCTCCTCACGCACGAGGTTGAGCGCCACTGCAAAGAGCCAGGGGCGCGGATTGCGCGGCGGTGCGACCACCGCCCGCGCAAACACTTCCTGCGCAATCTCCTCGGCCCGATCACTGTCGCCCGTGCGCCGGGTCAACATGCGCACGAGCGACGCGTGATACTCCTCGAAGAGTGCTGCGATCGCTGCGGTCACCGGCCCTCGAAGTCCCGGAGAAAACGATCCATGGCGCCAGGGGTCCAGTCGGTCATGCCCCCATCGGCGAGCTTGAGACTCGCCCGCTGCCCGCCCAGGATGGCGGGAGTGCCGATGGCCAAGGCCGCCGCAAGCGCAGGACGCATGGCGACCAGATCGAAATATGCCCGCGAGAAGGGGGCGATGGTGGTCAGCTTCAGTGAGTCGCGATGTCCTACATCGGTCCAGACGCCGCCGCGGAGGGCAAAGAGGCGTCCGCCCGCCCGCTTGATCTGGGCCGACTCGCCGCTTTCGTCGCGGGGGCGAGCGCTCGCGACCTGATCCATGCGACGCTCGACCTCGCGATTGGCATCCGCCAGCGTGGCACTGCGCGACATGTTGGCACTCGCCTTGGCGGCGTTGAACGCCTGCGCCCCGGTCATCTCCCGCGCGGCCGCGGCACCGGAAGCGGCCGGCGGTGTCGGCATGCTGGCGAGGGTGCCCGGCTCCTGCACCAGATAGGAGGTGTATTCGGTGAGGATGCCGTAGCGCAGGCCGAGCTCACGGATCTGGCCGATCAGCCGGGGGCTCGTTCCTTCGAGGCGCGCCTGGCGCGAAAGCTCACCGATGCGCCGCGCGGCCCAAAGCGGCGGGATGTAGTCGTTGCCACGGGCGTGGGACGCGAAGGTGCCCTGCACGGTGAAGCGCTCGCGGCGACCGTTGCGGCTCCCCTCAATCACCACGTCGCCGCTGCCCTCACCATGATAGCGCGCCAGGATCACCAGCTCCTCGCCGAAGAAGAGGTCGGGCAGCGTGCCCGGTGCCTCGTCGAGGAAGCGCACCGGCGCGCTGATGATGCGCAGGTCCACCAGTGCGGGGCGCGAGAGCTTGGTCATCACGCCACCGATGGCATCGCCGACATCGGCGCCAGGAGCAACGTAGGTGGCGCTGCCGCGACCCTCGACGGCGAGGCGATCGAGCAGGTAGGTGTTGACGTCCTGTCCCACGCCGACCGTGAAGATGCGATTGCGGCCGATGTGTCCCGCCGCCCCTGCAGCAATGCGGTCGGGGGCCTGCTCCCCAACTGAGGGAATGCCATCAGTGATGAGGAAGACCATCGCCATTCGCTCGGGGTCGCTGCGCAGTGCGAGTGCGGCTGCGATGGCACCCTCGAGGTTGGTGCCGCCGTTCGGGTTGAGCGCCTCGACGAAACGATCGGCGTCGGCGATCGTGGTGCGAGTCACCGGGGTGAAGCCTTCGCGGTATTGCCGCACCGCGTTACTGAAGGCCACCAGACGGAAACGGTCGCCCGCATGCAGCCCGGCGAGTGCCTGATGCAGTGCGCGCTTGGCTTGCTCCATCTTCTCGCCACTCATCGATCCGGAGATGTCAACGACAAAGGTGAGGTCCCGTGCCACTGCCACCGTTTCGTCTGAGGCGGGCGGCGCGAGGAAGAGCAGGGCGAAGCCATCCTCACCGGGTTCGGCGTGGGTGAGCACGGTGCCGCCCACGAGGCCACGCCGGAACGGCAACACCAGGTCGATGTCGCCGCGCACCGGCGGCGTGACGGCAATGTGCAGCGTGCCGTTGCGGCGGGTCTCGGTGATCGGATGGGTGGGGGAATACGTGGTCGCGAACTCGCGTTCACGGGCGATGTCGATGCCGACGGTAACCGGGGCATCACCGCGATCGCCGGCGGCATAGCGCAGTCGCAGGGCATCGCCCTCACGCGCCAACAGTTGGGTGAAGCGCAGGATCACCTTGCGGGTCTCACCCGGCTGCACCGGGAACACCTGCGCCCGGATCAAGCCATGCCCGGCGAGCGTCAGCAGGGCGGGATCCTTGAGCCGTCGCACGATGCCTTCGTAAATGGTGCGCGCCTGCTCGGCGTTCATCATCTCGCCCTTCAACTCCTGTTCGCCCTGAAAGAGCGAGAAGTCGCTGAACACCGCCTCGCCCGGTAGCGGATAGAGGTAGCTCCCTTCGGCGATGCCGCCGCCGGTGTTGCGGAAACGTTCCTCGACCTCGAAGCGGGCCACGCGACCATCCACCGTCACGTGCACGGTGGAGCCGACGCGAACAATTGAGGGTGAGTTCCGGATCGGCCCCACGGGGCGGTCGGGTTCAATCCAGCCCTGGGCCAGCAGGGCAGTGGGCGCGGTGGCAAGCAGCAGCAGGGTCAAGGAGGTGCGACGCATGGGATCCTCACCGGTTCAGGGTTCGGCCGGGAGATGCGACGCCTTGCAATAGTTGCACAGTGGCGAGAAGAGAGGAGAGAGGAGAGAGGAGAGAGAGAAGCACTACTGGTAGCGCTTGCCTCCGAGATCGACCCAGCCGGGAGCGTGTTTCCGGGACGGGTCGTGGTGGGTCCAGTGGATCAGGCCACCCTTCTCATTCCAGATGTAGACCCCTCGTACCGCGACCGAGTCGCCCACGGCGGCGGGGATGCGTGGTGCGAGGTCGAGGTTGTAGACCACCAGGACGGTGAGATCTCCGGTGGCGCGGAGCAGGAACTTCTGGTGTCTGCTGCCATCGTTGTCGTCGGGAAGGAGCCGGGTGATGTGCCCGCGGGCGGAGAGCTGCACTTGTGAGTGCTGCTGGTTGGCGGCGTCGATGAGTTCGCGATTGCCGTCGAAGTGGTCAGGGGTGCCCGGATCAATTCGAGACGCAGGGGGTGAGGTCGTCGGGCGCGAGGGGGTGATCCGGTAGTGGTACAGTCCCGCGATGACGAAGAGGACCAGCAGGGCACGAGGTACCAGCGACTTGCGGGAGATGGTCATCCGGGGAGGGTAGCGGGTGGGAGTCGAGGGAACCAGCTGCTCGGATGGGCCCGTGGCCGTGTGGCGCGCTCCTCCGCCGCACACTTGGCCGACCCCAAACCCACAACTCTTTGCCCGCGTGGCACTTGGGTTCCATGGCGACGATCGATTCAGGGGTTCACAGGTGGCTTCGTGACTCGAACCGGCCCCAGCCCCATGGGGGGATGGATCCGTTCCGTTCCGGGACACGGATAGCGGTGGCACAGCTGTCTCCCTAGCTTGAATGTGGCCCCCCCGTGCCCAACCGAATTGAGGTTTCTGCGTGACTCGAGGATGCCCGACCTTTCCCGTGCGTGATGGCAATGCCTTTTTGCAGGAACTCCGCGTCCTGGTTGACGAATATTTTGCGAAGCGCGGCGTGTCGCAGAAGGCGAATGCCGGGATGGTGTTCAAGACCGTCTGCCTGCTCGCCCTGACCTTCGTCCCCTATGGCTTGATCCTCAGCAACCGCTTCTCCCCGCTCACGATGCTGGGACTCGCCGTGTTGCTCGGAATCGGCATGGCGGGGATCGGCTTCGCCATCGGCCACGATGCCGTGCACGGGGCCTACTCCGAGAATCCCAAGATCAACAAGGTCATCGGCTGGTCGTTCGATCTGGTCGGCGGCAGCAGCTACCTCTGGCGAATCACCCACAATGTGATTCACCACACCTACACCAACATCCACGGCGCTGACGAGGACCTCTCGGTCTCGCCTCTGCTGCGGCTCTCGCCCCACGCTCCGCGCCACTGGTTCCAGCGTTGGCAGGCCTGGTACGCGATCCCGCTCTATTCGATGACCACACTATTCTGGGTCTTCGTCAAGGATTACAAGTACCTCGCCGCGAAGGATCTCGGACCCTATGCCGATCGCAAGCACGCCCTGAAGGACCTCGCTGGTGTCGGGATCGGCAAGGTGATCTACTACAGCTGGGCACTGGTCATCCCGTTCCTCGTGATTCAGTTGCCGTGGTGGCAGATCACCATCGGCCTGCTCACGGTGCACGCCGTCGCCGGCATCGCGCTCGGCATCGTCTTCCAGCTGGCCCACGTGGTGGAAGAGACGATGCATCCGGAGCCGAATGCCCAGAACGCCATGCCGCAGAGCTGGGTGGTGCACGAGCTCGCCACCACGGCCAACTTCGGGCCGACCAACCGTGTGCTCAACTGGTACGTGGGCGGGTTGAACTTCCAGGTGGAGCACCATCTCTTTCCCAAGGTCTGCAGCATCCACTATCCCGCGCTGAGCGAGATCGTCCGGGAGCTTGCGGCGAAGCACGGCTTGCCGTATAACAGTCACGCCACCATGCGCGGCGCCATCCGCTCGCACCTGCGGACGCTGCAGCTGTTTGGCCGCACCGATCCCGTGCCGGTGGGCGAACCGCTGCACGCGGCCGCATAACCCAGGGCGCGGCGCCGGGGCTTTCCCCGGCGCCGTGACGTTTGACCGCAGGACGCACGATCCTTCCCGGAGCATCCATGCCTCGTAGCACCACCTGGTTCACCCACTTCACCCGTGGGGCCGCCAGGATCAGCGGCAAGCCGCTCACCTTTCTGGCGGCCGCCGGGCTGATCCTGCTGTGGGCGCTGACCGGTCCGATCTTTCATTACAGCGACACCTGGCAGCTGGTCATCAACACCAGCACCACCGTGATCACCTTTCTCATGGTGTTCGTGATCCAGAGCACCCAGAATCGTGATTCGGAGGCGATGCACGTGAAACTGGACGAGATCATCCGGTCGATCGAGGTCGCCAACAATTGCATGTTGGACCTCGAGGAGCTGGAGGAGGACGAACTCGACCAGATCCGTTCGGAATTCCAACTCCTGGCTTCGAAGGCGCGCCAGACCATCAGGGATCAACCCTCAACCGGAAGCCCCACATGACCGGACTCGTGATCATCCTGCGGATCATCCACCTCATTGCCGGCGTCTTCTGGGTGGGCGCGGTGATCTTCCTCAACCTGCTGGTGGGGCCAAGCGTGATGGCCGCTGGCCCTGAGGGGATGAAGGTGATGCAGGAACTGCGGCGACGGCATTTCATGGATCACCTGCTGGGCGCAGGTGCCATCACCATTCTCGCCGGCCTCGGCCTGGTGTGGATCGACTCGGCCGGATTCCAGCCGGAATGGTTTCGATCACACCTCGGTATGGCGATCTCCACCGGCATGCTGATGGCCACGGTCGCCTGGCTGATCGGCCTCTTCGTGATCCATCCGCTGGGCACCGAGATGGCCAGTCTGGCCGGTGAGATGGCCACGGCTCCGTCCGATGATGCCCGCAGTGCGGTCGGGATGCGAATGATGGCTGCGCGCGGTCGCCTCATCCGCTTCGGCGCGACCGCGATGGCGCTCATGGTGCTGACCGTGGTCACCATGGCCGTCGCCCGCTACATCTGAGTCGGCGCAGCATGGCGCATGGATGGTTGCTGGGCGGGTTGCTGTGCAGCGCGGCACTCCCGGCGGGCGCTCAATCGCTCCGGTTGAAGCCGCTCTCTCCGGTGGCGAGCTATCATCTCTCGAACACCCTGGGCATCCCCGAGGATTCGCTCCACACCACCGGTCGCGGAGTCTGGTATCACGATGTGCAACCGGGGGAAGGCTCCCCGGTCAGCGCGGGAGATACCGTGGCCGTGCATTTCGTCGGCTTCCTGACGGACGGTACCCGCTTCACCGCCACCGATGCCCACCCGTTTCGCTTTCCGCTTGGCGCCGATCGCGTGATTGCGGGGTGGGAGGATGGGGTCGTGGGGATGCGCGTGGGCGGAAGGCGCCAGTTGATCGTTCCCGCCGCCCTCGGCTACGGTGCCAAGGGGAGCGGCCCGGTGCCCCCGAATGCCGATCTCGTCTTTGACATCACCCTCGTTGCCGTCACCCATCCGGAGATTCGCTGATGCTGCAGTGCCGCACCCTGCTCGCCCTCGGACTGCTCCTCCCCGTCGCCGCCGCACCCGCCCAAGCTCCCAGCCGCTACCTTCCGAAAAACTTCGATGCCTATGTGGCCAAGGTCATGGCGCGCTACAAGGTGCCGGGCATGGCGGTCGCCGTGGTGCAGGACGGTGTGGTAATCCTGGCCAAGGGTTATGGCGTGAAAACACTGGGGCGGCCCGAGCCGGTGACCGCACGCACGCCGTTTGCCATCGCCTCCAACAGCAAGCTGTTCACCGCCAGCGCTCTCGGCATGCTGGTGGACGAGGGGAAGCTGCATTGGGATGATCGCGTGATCGACCATCTGCCCTGGTTCCGAATGTCCAGCGCCTACGTCACGTCCGAACTCACCATTCGCGATCTGCTGACGCATCGCAGTGGACTCGGACTCGGTGCCGGCGATCTGCTGATCTGGCCGAGCACCGATTACAACCGCGAGGAGATCGCCCGCCGACTCGCGAACGTGCCACTGGCCACCTCGTTTCGCAGTACTTACGCCTATGACAACGTCCTCTACCTCGTCGCCGGCGAGGTCATCCGGGCCGTGAGCGGCATGAGCTGGGAGGAATTCGTGCAGCGCCGGATGTTTCCGGCCATCGGCATGCGTGATGCCTCCCTGCTCACTGGGAGGCGGATGTTGCCGGTCATCGCCACACCGCACGCCGTGGTGAACGGCTCCATGCGGGTGGTGGAGGCGAGCAACGGCACCAACACCAATCCCGCCGGCGGCATTCTCGCGAGTGCAGAGGACATGGCGAAGTGGCTCGAGGTGCAGCTCGACTCGGGCCGCACCGCGAGCGGCAAGCCGCTGTTCTCGACTGCGGTAACACGGCAGTTGTGGCAGGTCGTCACTCCCATGCCGGTGGGTGTCCCGCCGGCACCGCTGGCGCCAATGCGGGCGACGTTCAACGGTTACGCGCTGGGTGTCAACGTGCGGGACTGGCGCGGCCAACGGTTGCTGACGCACACCGGTGGGCTGGCCGGCTTCGTCTCCCGGGTGGCGATCATGCCGGGACAGCGCTTTGCCGTCGCGGTGCTCACCAACGCCGAGTCGGGCGCGGCGCGCGATGCTGTGGCGTGGCGACTGGTCGATCATGCCGTGGGAGAGGACTTCGATTGGCTGGCCGGGTTCGATGCCGCGTCGCGACTGCCGGGGGCCGGGGCCGATCTTGACCCCGATGTCCCCACCATTGCGCGCGATCCCGATGCGCGGCCGTCACTTCCGCTGCCGAAATACGCCGGCGTGTACGAGGACGCGTGGTACGGGCGCGTCACCATCACGGCGGAATCATCAGGGCTGGTGATGCGTTTCACCCACACGCCCGGCATGGTGGGCGACCTGATGCCCTGGGGCGGGGAGACCTTCGTGGTTCGCTGGCGCGATCGCAGCATGCGCGCCGATGCGTACGTGACGTTCCAGCAGGCGCCGGGTGGGACGATTGCGGCGGTGCGGATGGCCGCGGTGTCACCGGCGGTGGACTTTTCCTACGACTTCCAAGATCTGCTGCTCAGGCCGGTGGTGTCGCCGTGAAGTCGCCGGGCGCGGGCGGGCGGAAGGAGACATCGAGCGCGAGGTAGAGCGCCTTGCTCCACGGAAAGATCACCACCGGCAGCGCGAGCGCGGCGAGGACCATGGCGATGGTGATGGCCTGCCAATTCGGTGTCGGCCAGCCGAGGGTGACGCTTGCCAGAATCCCCGCCACAAGCAGGACGAGGGTCAGCGAGGTGTTGACGGCGAGACTGCCCACCTCGTAACCCGATTCCGAGCGATCGAAGCGGAAGCCGCATGCCGCGCAGTGGTGCGTGGCGCGGAACCAACTCTGCATGATGGGCGCGCGGCCGCACACCGGACAGCGGAGCCGAAGTGCCCGCGCGAGGGCGCGCAGGAGGCTACTCCTCGACTCCGGTTTCGTGCACGGTCGTGAGTTCGAGGACCCGGAGGTTCCGCCGCATGGTGGGCAGCTGGAGCTGCACTTCCTCGCCCACCTGTCGGTCCTTGAGGGCGCGACCGAGCGGCGAGGCGAGCGAGATGTGCCCCGCGTCGATGTCCATCATCTCCGCCAGCACGAGGGTGTACTCCTCGTGGTCGCCGGTAGCGATGTCCTCGACTTTCACCTTCGAGCCGAGGCCGACCCGGTCGGTGGGGGCCTCAGTGGAGGCGAGTTCGTGTAGCTGGTTGAGCCGCTGGTGGAGCTGGCCCAGTCGAGCCTGCACGAACTGCTGGCGCTCCAGGGCGGACTTGTACTCCGAGTTCTCGCGCAGGTCGCCCATCTCGACGGCCGTGGCAATGGCCTGCGGCAGGGTGACCACGAGCTCATGGGTGAGCTCGGTGATCTCCTTTCCCAACTTTTCCCGCATGGCCCTGATCATGGGAGCGTTCTCCGGGGACAGTAAGACTGTGCGGTCCACCTGGCGGGGGGGCCGGGTGGACCGCGATTGACCCTGAAAAGATACGCTCTGGCACCGGGAAAGGGGAGGGACGGTGGCGCGGCCCCGGCACCCGCGAGGTAGATTCGCCAGATGCGAACCACCCTGATCCTGCTCACTCTTGCGGGGGCTGCCTGCGCCGGGCGGTCGACCGCGGCAACGCAGGCCAATGCCACCGAACAGACGGTCGCCTCCGACTCGCTCGCGCGGGTCCGATTGGCCGATCTCGCCATGGTGGTGCCGGGCATCCGGCTCGATCTCCGTTACCCCACGGCCAACAACTTCACCGGGGCGCCGCTGCCGGGGTATGGCGCGCCGCGGGCGCTGTTGCGGCGCGAGGCCGCGCTGGCCCTTGCCCGGGTCCAGCGTCGGCTGGTGGCCCAGGGCTATGGCCTGAAGGTCTGGGACGGCTACCGGCCGGTGCGGGCGACCCTCGCGATGGTGGCATGGTGCGAGCGGACCGGGAAAACGTCGCTGCTGGAGGATGGCTACATCGCACGACGCTCCCGCCACAACCAGGGCGTGGCCATCGACCTGACCGTGGTGGAGCTGGCCAGCGGCCGGGAGCTCGAGATGGGGACGCCGTTCGATGAATTCTCCGTGCGGGCTCATACCGCCAATGCCACCGGCGAGGTGGCTCGGCACCGCAGCCTGCTGGGTGATGCGATGGCGGCGGAGGGGTTCGTGAACTATGCCAACGAATGGTGGCATTTTTCCTTTGCGCTGAACGATCCGGTGCCCTTTGATCTGCCACTCGACGGCTGGTAATTCGAGGGATTTAGCTTGACCGCGACCCCCTCCGCGGAGTATTCTCAACACGCGAAAAATCTTCTTGTGAAACTCTTCACAATCGACGTGACCCGAAGCGGGGAACCTCTGTTGATGCGACTCCTGCGTGTGCCGCGGTGGCGACAGCTTCCGCTCGTCCTGCCCGCCGTCCTGGCGCTGGTGTTTCTGGCCAGCTGCACCAGCGGCAACCATCCGCAGTCGACCTTGGCACCCAAGGGTGACTACGCCGAGCTGGTGGATTCCCTCTTCATGAAGACGGTATGGCTCGCGACGATCGTCTTCGTGGTCGTCGAGGGTGCCCTGCTGTGGACAATCTTCAAGTTCCGGGGCAAGCCCACCGACGCCGAGCCGGAGCAGGGGCACGGCAACACGCTGGTCGAGATCATCTGGACGGTGGTGCCGGCGGTGGTCCTCGCGATCGTGGCGGTCCCGACGGTGCAGACGATCTTTGCCACGGCGAAGGTGCCCACCACGTCGGCTGACGGAAAGACCCCGATGAAGGTCGAAGTGATCGGTCACCAGTGGTGGTGGGAGTTCCGCTACCCCGAGCTGGGGATTACGACGGCCAATGAACTGCATGTGCCGGTGGGTCGGACGATTGACCTGCGGATGAAGTCCTTTGACGTGATCCACTCCTTCTGGATCCCGCAGTTCGCGGGCAAGCGCGACATCTTCCCGAATCGCGAGACGCGGCTCTGGTTCACCGCCAAGGTGGCGGGGGCCTACCCGGGTGCCTGCGCCGAGTTCTGCGGACTGCAGCATGGCCGAATGGACTTCTACGTGATGGCCGACACGCCGGAGCAGTTTGCGACCTGGACTGCGAACCGGTTGGCCGACACCATGTTGGCGGCGACAGGACTGCCGAAGCCCGCCCCGAAGGCCGATACCAGTGCGGCGAAGGGTGTCGCTCCGGTCCCGGCTCCTGCGGCGGTGGCGGTGGCGGCGATGCCGGCCGCGATGGATCCAGCGCTGGCCGAACAAGTCGCAGAAGGGATGGCGTTGTTCCAGACCAAGGGCTGCATCGGCTGCCACACGGCGAGCGCGATGTCGCCCATGAAGGGGATGGTCGGTCCCAATCTCAGCGGGATCGGGAGCCGGAGCCACATCGCGGCCGGCTGGTTGCCGAACACCGACGAAAATCTCAAGCGCTGGCTGCACGATCCGCAGGCCGTCAAGAAGGGCGTCGGGATGGTGATCCCGCCGTTGACTGATATCGAGGTCAACGCGCTGGTGGCCTATCTCCGCACCAAGCGCTGACCGGGACGAGGAGAACGAACGACATGGCAACTACGGTACTCGATCCGACCCATTCCTACGCGGGCAAGCGCCACGTGATCGTGGAATGGCTCACGACGGTCGACCACAAGAAAATCGGCATCCTCTACGGGGCGTCGGCGTTCATCTTCTTCCTGATCGGTGGCCTCGAGGCGCTGATCATCCGCACCCAGCTGATGAAGCCCGACAACACGCTGGTGTCGCCGGAGATGTACAACTCGCTGTTCACGATGCACGGCACGACGATGATCTTCCTAGCGATCATGCCCTTGAGCGCGATGTTCTTCAACTTCTTCGTGCCGCTGCTGATCGGTGCGCGTGACGTCGCCTTCCCGCGACTGAATGCGATGTCGTTCTGGGTGTTCCTGCTGGGCGGGCTCTTCCTCAACGCCTCGTTCCTGCTCGGGGCGGCGCCCAATGGCGGCTGGTTCGGCTATGCCCCGCTCTCCAGTCGGCAGTTTGCCGGCGGGTTGAACATGGATTTCTGGGTCATCGGCCTGCAGATCCTCGGCATCGCCTCGCTGGCGGCCGGGGTGAACTTCTTCACCACGATCATGAACATGCGGACACCGGGGATGACCCTGATGCGCATGCCGGTGTTCGTGTGGACCACGCTGGTCACCCAGGTCCTGGTGCTGCTCTCCTTCCCGGTCATCACGGTCGCGCTGATCATGCTGATGGCCGACCGCACCTTCGGCTCGAGCTTTTTCTCCTGGGCGGGCGGCGGTGACCCGATGCTCTGGCAGCACCTCTTCTGGGTCTTCGGGCACCCGGAGGTGTACATCCTGATCCTGCCGGCCTTCGGCATCATCTCGGAGATCCTGCCGGTATTCGCGCGGAAACCGCTGTTCGGCTACAGCGCGATGGTGTTCTCGACCATGCTCATCGCCTTCCTCGGCTTCGGCGTCTGGTCGCACCACATGTTCGCGACCGGCATGGGACCACTCGCCGATTCGTTCTTCTCGCTTGCCACGATGCTGATTGCGATCCCCACCGGGGTGAAGATCTTCAACTGGATCGGCACGCTCTGGGGCGGGTCGATCCAGTTCAAGACGCCGCTCTACTTCTCCGTCGGATTCATCGCGATGTTCATCATCGGCGGGCTCTCGGGCGTGATGCACGCCGTGGCACCGGCCGACCTGCAGCAGACCGACTCCTACTTCGTCGTGGCGCACTTCCACTACGTCATGTTCGGTGGGTCGATCTTCGCCCTGGTCGCCGGCGCCTACTACTGGTGGCCCAAGATGTTCGGGCGGATGCTGGATGAAGGGCTCGGCAAGGTGCATTTCTGGATGATGCTGATCGGCTTCAACCTGACCTTCTTCCCGATGCACTTCGCCGGACTGCTCGGGATGCCGCGCCGCATCTACACCTATCCGGCCGGTCTCGGTTTCGAGATCTACAACGAGATGGCGACGGCGGGTGCCTTCCTGCTGGGCAGCTCGTTTCTGGTGTTCATCTGGAACGTGATCAAGTCGTCGCGGAGCACCGAGCCGGCCCCGGCCGATCCGTGGGGTGGCGCCACGCTGGAGTGGGCGATCCCGTCACCGCCGCAGGAGTTCAACTTCCCGGCGTTGATCACCGTGCACGGCAAGGATCCGCTCTGGGATACCAAGCGCGCCGCCGGGGTTTCCCGGCTGCCCGAGCCGCAAGTGGTGAGTGGCAAGGGGATCCACATGCCGGGTCCCTCCTGGTGGCCGCTGGTGGTCGCGTTCGGGATCCTGATTTTCTTCATCGGCTTCATGATGAAGGATCCCTGGTCTTTCCCGTTCCGCCCGGTGACCATTTTCGGTCTCGCGATCACGATTGTCGGCATCTTCAAGTGGGCGTATGAGGCACCTGATGCCCACGCCCCACAACACTGAGGCAGCGGCCACGATGACGACCGCCGTACTGGACACCCACGACGTCGCCGGTGGCGAGGCGCATCACACTTCGATGCCGATCGACAACCGCAAGCTGGCGATCTGGACCTTCATCGGATCCGAGTGCCTCTTCTTCGCGGCGCTGATCTCGACCTTCCTGGTCTATCGCGGCCAGAGCCTCAAGGGCCCGGGTCCGAAGGACATCTTCTCGGTCGGCCTGGTCACCGGCGGCACCGCGATCCTGCTCTTCTCCTCGTTCTTCGTCGTCATGGCGCTGAACGGGGCCCAGGAGGGGAACCGGAAGAAGTTGCTGATCTGGCTCTCCCTCACGGTGCTGTCGGGACTCTCCTTCGTTGCCATGCAGGTGTACGAGTTCCAGCACTTCTACCACGAAGGGCTGGGCTACACCACCAACCTCTTCTCGTCGAGCTTCTACACGCTCACGGGCTTCCACGGCACCCACGTCGCCATCGGGACGCTCTGGCTGGCCACCGTGCTCAAGGACGCGTGGAAGGGGAACCTGCCCAAGGAGAAGGCGCTGAACCTCGAGCTGGCCGCCCTGTACTGGCACTTCGTCGACGTGGTCTGGATCATCATCTTCCCCGTCGTCTACCTGATGTCCCTGGGGAGCTGACCGATGGCCTCTCATGCCGCCACCCACGATGAACACGCCCACGCGACGTCGAACAAGTACATCCAGATCGCCGTCGTGCTGTTCGTGCTCACGGCGCTCGAGGTGCTCCTGTATGAGGCGTGCTTCGGGCACCTGAAGGCGTCGTTCCCGGGGCTCGCGTCGTCTCTCGGGCCCTACTTCGTCGAGCTGCTGTTGATCCTCTCGGCCTTCAAGTTCTGGCTGGTCGCGATGTTCTACATGCACCTGAAGTTTGATATGAAGGCGCTCTCCTGGGTCTTCGGTTTCTCGCTGCTGATTGCCGCCGTGGTGATCCTCGCGCTGGTGGCGCTCTTCACCTACAACCGGACGCTGTGGTGGTTCACCGGCAAGTGGTGAGCTGAGGGGCAGAGAGAAGAGAGAAGAGAGAAGAGAGAAGAGAGAAGAGAGAAGAGAGAAGAGAGAGGGGCCCCGGGATGGGGCCCTTTTCTCTTGGGATAGGACGCCACAGCTGTGGCGCGGGCACCACGAACGGCGTGGAGATCGCCCAGCGGTCCCCGGGTCGACCCATTTCAACAATCTGTGATCGTTGTGGCAAAGCCAAGCAAGTGCTTGTGAGCAAACGACTTGTGGGCTCAAATCCGGAAGCCGGTTTACGGCCTGCTTGTTGCTTCTGGGAGGAGCAGAAGCAGTCCGACCGACCTCAGGCGTCCGGAGTCACTCGATGCGCAGCACTGTTCGTTCGCTAATCGTCCTTTCGCTGGTTTTCGCTGCCCCGACGGCGGCGTGGGCCAAGCCCAAGAAAGTCACGCCGTCGGCCCCGCCGTCGACGCCGGGATTCAACCTGAGTGCAGGCGTGGTGTCGAACCTGACCTGGACGGATGTCTGTTCGACGTCCGGCTCGGGCGGGTCGTTCTTCTCGACCTGTAGCTCGGCCTCGTTGTTCCTGTTCGACAACGGCTGGCTGCAGCTGCGCTATTGGAACCGAGCGGGGGTTGATGGCAGCTATGCCAATTCGACCACCAACGCCATCGCGCTGGGTGGGATTCCGCTTGCGACCGGCACGCGGGGTGTCGGCAGTGGCACCGGCTGGGACGCGCTCTTCGGCGGCAACCAGATCAACTGGGCGCCCGAGGCCGACATTCCGGGTCCCAATACCGGCGACGGCTTCCGGACCAACGGTCAGGGCGCCTCGTTTTGCAGCGCGCTGCAGGTGAGCTGTCCCGGCTCGATCATTACGCCGTGGACCTCGATTTCCGGCGGCGGCTACGCCTCCTTCGATTGGTACGTCGGGTCGGCGTTGACCACCCTCGATGCCTCGCTCATCAACCTGCAGCTCCACCAGCAGGCGGGCCCCAATGGTTGGTCCACGGGCTACCTCTGCTACTCAGACCAGTCCACCATCGGCTCCACCACGATCGGTGGGGTGACCTGGGCATGCGGTGAGGATGATGGTCCTGGCGGGGAGCTCGGCACGCAGAACAACGTCACACCGGAACCGGCAACGATGACACTGCTCGCCACCGGATTGCTCGGGATGGCCGCCGCGAAGCGTCGTCGGAAGCCGGCGCGCTAGTCAGCGCAGTGCGGCACCCGCCACGGTGGTGATGCACCACCCGGCGGCCGTCACTTGAGCATCGACCTCCTCTGCTTCCAGTTCGAAGCGCAGGAGGTCGAATGGCGTTGGGGCGAGTGACTCGTATTCGGGGAAGTCGGACTGAATGGGGCAGGCGTTCTCGAGCACCTCGCCCTCGGGTGTCACCAACGCCAAACCCATGAGGCGGCAGGTGGCGGGCCGATGGGCATAGATCCGACAGGCGCCGGCTTGGTCGAGCGCGGGGCAGGGGAGGTCGGCGAGCGCCTCAGCGAGTCGGTCGAACTGCTCTTCGTCCAACGCCGCGACGTTCCAGGGACGCTCCCACTCTGGAGCGAGTTCGGCATACCGGGCAACTTGTTCGCGGGCATCATGGATCAGCGCCGCGCGAACATCTGGCGCGAGTGCGCGCAGGCCGGCGGCCACCTGCGCCGCGTCCGCTGGAGAGATGTCGAAGGGGCCGTGACAACAGGCGGTACAACCGGTGGTACAGGGTACCACCCCCGCGCCCGCCCGCTCCAATCCCTCACCAAACCATTGATCGAGTGTCGCCAGCAGGAGCGGATATTCGCTCACTGCTCCAGGCGCCACGCCGCCGCGGCAAGCAACAACCACCCGGCGATGAAGGCCACCCCGCCGAGCGGTGTGATGGCGCCGAGCATGCGCTGGTTGGTGGCGACGAGCAGGTAGAGCGAGCCGCTGAAGAGCAGTGTGCCGACGGCGAACGCCCAGGCGGCGGTGCTTGCCCCGGTTGCGCCCCGGGCCATCAACCAACCCGCCACGATCAGGGCAAAGGCGTGGTACATCTGGTAGCGGACGGCAGTCTCGAAGGTCTCGAGATCCCTCGGTTCGAGCCGGGCGCGCAGTGCATGCGCCCCGAACGCTCCGAGTGTCACCGCGAGCGCGGCCGAAAGGGTGCCGAGCATGAGGGCAATGCGCGAGGTCACGAGGCGGGCTCCGGAGGCGCGACCGCCATGCCCATGGCATGGTAGCCGTTGTCGACGTAGACAGTGGTGCCGGTGATTCCCGCGGCCAGGGGAGAGGCGAGGAAGGCGGCGGTGTGCCCGACATCGCTGGCCTCGAAATCGCGCGTGAGCGGCGCGTTGGTCTTGCAGTAGCGGATCATGGTGTCGATGAAGCCGATGGCTGATGCCGCGCGCGAGGCATACGGTCCGGCGGAAATCGTGTTCACCCGCACGCCGTGCCGTCGTCCCGCCTCATAGGCCAAGGTGCGCGTGTCCGACTCGAGCGCGGCCTTGGCGGTGGACATGCCGCCACCGTAGCCCGGGATCACGCGCTCGCCCGCCATGTAGGTGAGCGAGAGGAACGAACCACCGGGGCGCATGAGAGGGGAGAGTTCACGGATGAGCGCGACGTTGCTGTAGGCGGAGACACTCACGGCATCGAGGTAACCGCGACGGGAGGTGTCGAGCAGCGGCTTCTTGACCTCGGGCCCGTTGGCGAGCGAATGCACCACGATATCGAGCGGCGTCGCGCCGAAATCAGCGGTCAGCGACGCCACGATGCCGGCGATGGTGAAATCGCCGCGCTCGCGATAGCGCTTGTTCTCGCGGATCTCGGTGGGGACATCGTCGAGGGTATCATAGGCGGCATCGAGGGGATAGATCTTCTCGAATGCCATGCTGCGTCCGTCGGCAAGGGTCATCGAGCCGGACATCTTGCCGCGCTCGAGCAGCGCCTCGAAGATCCCCATCGCGGGCGGCCACGTTCCCACGCAGACAGTGGCGCCGGCCTCCGCCAAAGCCTTGGCGATCGCAAATCCGAACCCGCCATCGTCGGCGACGCCGGCAATGAACGCACGCTTTCCCGACAGATCGATGCCCAGCATTCGCCGTGTGCTCCCCGTGTGAGTCCTGCAAATATAGGGGAGTCCGACGGGGTCAGTAAGCAGCCCGCGCCGTCATTCGGCGCGCAAGACTTCGTTGGGCGGCCGCTTCAGGACATCGAGTGAGTTCCAGAGGCCCACCGCAGTGGTCAGGGCCACGAGGCCGGTGGCCAGCAGGGCCATCGAGGCCCACGGCATGGAGAAGGAGGCCTGGAAGACGAACCGCGAGAGCGCCCACCCGGCGGCGGCCGCGAGTCCGGTGGCCACGATCGCGGCTCCCAGTCCGAGTGCCGCGTACTCGACCATCAGGATCTGCAGCACCTGGCGCCGGGTCGCGCCGAGCGTGCGGAGCAGAGTTCCCTCGCGCACCCGCTGCCAGCGCGAGGTGGCGATGGCACCGATCAGGACGATGGTGCCCGTGACCAGCGAGAACAGCGCCATGAAGCGGATGGCAAGGACGATGCGGTCGACCACGGTCTCGAGCGCCCGCTGGACATCGCCAAGGTCAACCGAGGTGACATTGGCGGCGTGCTCGGCGAGGCGGCGCTGCACCTGACCACGTGCGGTGGCGTCGGCCACGCGAGCCAGCGTGACCCAAGTCTGCGGAGCCTGCTCGAGGGCACCGGGCGCAAAGACGACGAAGAAGTTGGGCTCGAAGCGCGCCCAGTTCACCTCGCGAATCGAGGTGACCTTGCTGTATACCGGCACCCCCTGCAGGTCCCAGGTGATCGGATCACCGACGGTGACGGAGATCTCGTCGGCGAGGGACGACTCGACCGAGATCGGCACCGGATCGCTGGCGCTTCGTCCGCTGCCCCACGGTCCCGAACCGAACCAGGATCCCTTGGTGACCTTCTCGGCCGTACCGATGGTGCTGCGGTAGGTCGAGCGGTATTCGCGACGAAAGGCCCAGAGCGACCCCTCGCCACGCGGTGATCCGCCGCGGCGACTCGGCGCGGCTTCGGCCGTGCTGCTGTCCCGGCGCATGGTGTCGCCACGCGCCAGAATCAGGCGCACCGGCCGCCCCTTGACCTCGAGCAGCCGCATCGGGACGATCGGCGTGAAGGCACCGGGTGCGGTGTGGGTGATGCTGCGAACGGTGGAATCGACCAGAGCACGCTGGTCACTCTGGATGTCGAAGAGGAAGAGGTTGGGGCGACCCCCACCGACGTCATCGATGCGCAGCTCGCGCAGGAGATTGTGCTGCGCGGTGAACAGCGTCGTGAGCAGAAACGCGCCGAAACCGAGGGCGAGGACCACGGTCACGGTCTGATTGGCGGGGCGATGCAAGTTCGCGAGCCCCTGGCGCCAGAGATAGGGCCAACGCGAGGGTGTCCAGCGACGCGCCCCGCGGATCAACCCGACCGAGGCGAGCCAGAGCACCAGCAGCGCCACGCCGATGGCGGCGGCAAACCATGCGCCCTGCTTCAACGAGCCGACCTGCACCGCCGCCAACCCAACGATGCTCGCGGCGAGGAGCGCCACGGCCAGGAGTCGCAGGGGGTCGCGCCGACGATGCGTTGGCGTCACGTCGCGCCGCAGGGTGGCGAGCGGCGAGATGGCGCGCACGTTCAGCAACGGCAGTAGCGAGAAGACGCCGGACGTCCAGACGCCAAGCCCGACACCGATGAGGATCGCGCGTGCCGAGGGCTGCACCCGCACGTCGACGGGAATGAAGTCCCGGAGCACCATGGGCATCAGTTGCTGCAGTCCGACGCCGAGCAGGGCGCCCAGCACCGAGCCAAGGAGGCCCATGGCGAGGGCCTGCAACAGGTGGATCGCAAATACCTGCCACGACGTGGCCCCGAGGCAACGCAACATCGCGATGGTATCGAGTTTCTGGCGGATGAACACGTGCACCGCACTGGCGACGCCGAGCCCGCCGAGCAGCAGGGCGGCGAGGGCCACGAGTCCGAGATAGTTGCCGAGGCGGGTCAATCCATCGGTGAGATTGTCGCGGTCATCGGCCACCGTGCGCACGCGGACGCGCTCGGCGCGCAGGGTGGGCCGCACCGCCCTGGCGGTGGTCTGGGCATCGATGTTCGCAGGCAGCTTGAAATAGGTGGTGTAGTCGGCTCGCGCGCCGAAGCCGAGCAGCTTCGTGGACGGCAGCGCCGACTGGGCGATGAACACGCGGGCGCCGAACGCCATCTGCAGGCCGACGTCGCCGGGAACATTGACCACCGTGCCAAGAATCACGAAGCGTCCATCGCCGAGTCCGAGCGTGTCGCCAATGGCGGCACCGATGGCGGCGAGCAGCGACGGGTCGACGATGGCGCCGCCCTGCTGCAGTCGCGGCCACGCGTCGGCCGGTGCAGTCTCGATAGTGCCATACCAGGGCCACCCGGCGTCGACGGTGCGCACCTGCACCAGGCGTGCACCGCCCGTCGACGCGAATGCCATGGCCGCAAACGATGTCGACTGCGCCGTCTGAAGGGCGGAACCACCCACTCGCGAGAGGGAATCGATAAATCGTGCCGCCGAGGGAATCTCGGCGAGTGCCTTCTTGCCACTGAGCGAGAGGTCCGCCCCGAGCAGCGCCTGCGCCTGTTCGGCGACCGAGACCTTGAGGTTGTCGGTGAAGGAGTTCACCGCCACCAGGGCCGCGACGCCTGCCATTACGGAGGCGGTGAGCAGGACCAGTCGACGGCGCGCCGCGCGTGCCTCACGCCATGCCATGCGCAGGACGAACATGCTGCTGGTCACGCGAGCGTATCCGACACGATGGCGCCGTCGGCGAGGCGAATGGTGCGTCGGGCGAGTTTGGCGAGTTCGAGGTCATGGGTCACCAGCACCAGGGTGGTGCCGAACTCGGCGTTGAGTGCGGTCATCAGCTCGACCACGGTCGCGCCATTTGCGCCGTCAAGGTTTCCGGTGGGTTCGTCGGCGAAGAGCAGCTTGGGGCTGGTGCTGAATGCTCGGGCCACCGCCACGCGTTGTTGTTCACCCCCGGAGAGCTGGGCCGGGTAGTGGTGTGCGCGTTCCGCGAGGCCCACCCGGGTAAGCAGGGCATCGGCACGCGCCACGGCATCGTCCGCGCCGGCGAGTTCCAGCGGGACCTGGACATTCTCGCGGGCCGTGAGCGTGGGGATCAGCTGGAAGGACTGGAAGATGAATCCCACCTTGTCGCGACGCAGTCGAGCGCGCGCGTCCTCGTCCAGCGTGCCGAGATCCACATCATCGAGCAGCACGCGACCGCTGGTGGGGCGATCGAGTCCGGCCAGGAGGCCGAGCAGGGTGGTCTTGCCGCTGCCG
Organism: Gemmatimonadota bacterium; assembly: GCA_040002895.1. GTDB lineage: Bacteria > Gemmatimonadota > Gemmatimonadetes > Gemmatimonadales > GWC2-71-9 > Palsa-1233. The sequence continues at coordinate 48,549 of JBDUDP010000003.1, read as the reverse complement.
GAAGGGCCGACAATCGCGAGGAAGCCACCGGGCTCGAGCTGGAACGTGATATCCTTGAGGACCGTCAGCGGTCGACCGCCCGAGGGATAGGTGTGGGTCAGGGCCTCAACCGACAGCATGATCGACTCCGCAGCAAGAGCGAGCGAGGATGGGAATGCACTGGGTACGCGATCCATACCGTTGGAGTTGGCTGCTCTGTTCCCTGATGATCGGATGCGGTCAGGGGAAGCAGTCTCCTGCGGCGGCACCGGCGAAGAATATCCCCGCACCGGCCGATACGCGGCGCATCGTGCTGTTCGTGGGTACCTCGCTCACGGCCGGGCTGGGGCTCAGTCCAGCAGAGGCGTTCCCGGCACAGATCCAGGCCAAGATCGATTCCGCCGCGCTCGATTTCCGGGTGATCAACGCGGGGGTCAGCGGTGAAACGTCGGCGGGCGCGCTGCGCCGGATGGATTGGCTGCTCTCCCAGCAGCCCGTGGCGGTAGTGGTGCTGGAGACCGGCGCCAACGATGGGCTTCGCGGCCAATCAGTGGACTCACTGCGCGCGAATCTCGAGGCCATTCTCGATCGAGCGGAGCGCCAGGTGCCGCCGCCCATCGTGATGCTCGCAGGCATGGAGGCCCCGCCGAACCTCGGGCGCAGCTATGCCACGCGATTCCGGGCGGTCTTCCCCGATGTGGCACGACGGCGTCACGCCCATTTCCTCCCCTTCTTGCTCAACGGGGTCGCCGGCATTGACTCACTCAATCAAACGGACGGGATCCACCCCACGCCGCTTGGTGCGCGGATCGCGGCGAGGAATGTCTGGACGGTGCTCGCCCCACTGCTCGATTCCCTCACGGCTGCGCGCCGCTGAACAGCGACTGCCGATAGCGGGACGCGCTCGGAGAGGGTAGCGTTCGCGATGCCCATACTCGATACCAATCGTGATCGCGCGTCCTGGCTCGTTGCCATCCTCGGCGTGGTGATCTTGCTCGCCCTGACTCCCTATGCCTCGGGATTGCTTGGGGCGCCAGTGTTGTATGTGGTCTTTGCCCCGCTGTTCGAGTGGCTCGCGCGCAAACTCCGTAACCGCCCTCTGGCCGCCGTGGTGGTGATCATCATCGCCCTCATCGGCGTGGTGCTCCCGGTGGGCTACATGGTCTCGCTGCTCGTGGGGCAGGCCCAAGGCGCGGTGAAGTCGGTGCTGGCCTCGCCCCTGCTGCTGCGACTCGACACGCTGCGCATCGGCAGTTTCGAGATTGGACCGCAGATTCGTCAGGCCGGATCACAGGCGCTCTCCATGGTCGGGAGCAGCGCCATCTCGCTCCTCGGCACCGCGACCCGGATGACGCTCAATCTGCTGTTCACTTTCTTCGGCCTCTACTACATCCTGCTGGATCCGAAGCATTCCTGGGAACGACTGCGCCCGGCGATCCCGTTCTCCGACGCGAGCGCAACAATCCTCAAGGAGCGGTTCGTCGCGATCACCAAGTCCACGATCCTCGGCACTGGCGCGGCGGCGCTGATCCAGGGGACGATGGTCGGCTTCGCCTTTTTCCTGAGCGGGATCACCAATCCGATGTTCTGGGGCTCGGTGACGGTGCTGCTCTCGGTGTTGCCGGTGGTCGGAAGCGGGATGGTCTGGGCTCCGGCCGCCGTCTACCTCTTCTCCCAGGGGGAGACGGGTTGGGCCATCGGCATGGTGGTCTGGGGGCTGGTGGTGGTCGGCAACGTCGACAACCTGATCCGGCCGTGGGTCTCCAATCGCTACGCCCAGATCCACCCGTTGATCACCCTCGTGGGCGCGGTGGCCGGTGTGAGCTATCTCGGCATCATCGGCCTGCTGATCGGGCCACTCGCGCTCTCGTACTTCTTCGAGCTGCTTTCGATGTATCGGCGAGAGTACCTGCAGCCTGAGCACTCGCCCGCCGCACCGACCTTCAAGGGAGTGTGACCGGGCAGACGACAAAGGCCGCCGGGGCAACTGCCCCGGCGGCCTTTGTCTGTCCATCCACGCGAGATCAGTTGTTCTGCTTGATCTCGGCGCGACGGTTCTTCGCGCGGCCTTCGGCGGTATCGTTCGTTGCCGTCGGCTCTTCCTCACCACGCCACTTGACCATGATGCGGTCCGCGGCGACACCCTGCGAAATCAGGTACTTCCGAACCGTCTCGGCCCGCGCCTGTGACAGCTTCATGTTGTAGGCGTTGGTTCCGACCCAGTCGGTGTGGCCGACCACGTCGACATTGACCTCAGGATGGGACTTGAGGGTCGTGGCAACGGTGTTCAGCGTATCCATGCCGCCACGCGTCAGATCGGAGTGGTCGAAGCGGAAGTTCACCACCGACAGTTCGAACGTGTAGGCAGGCTTCACCGGGGCTGGCGGCGGTGGCGGTGCCGGACGAACCGGGGCCGGCGGCGGCACAGCAACTGGCGTCTTGGTGCAGACGTTGGCGCTTGAGGTGAGCTTGCCCTTCTTGCTCGTGGCCGTCACCGTGGCGCAGCCATCGCCCGCGGAGGTGTAGAGGCCACTCATGGCGTCAACCGTACCCGGGCCGCTGGTCATGTAGGTGACCTGATCGGCCTTGCCGCAGTACCAGGACTCGGCGGTGAACTGCTGGCTCTGGCCGGGAGTGAGCGACGCGCTCGCGGGACGGATGCCGATCATGTCCTTGGAGTGGTCGCAGCCGCCGCCGAGCATCAGCGACGCGCCGAGCTGGGCGCCGAGGTAGGTGTTGCTGCCTTCGCCGAAGCCGCTCGGGAGAACGTCTGCCGTGCCTTCGAGGCGGAAGTTCAGCCACTTGGCCGGACGGAGCCGCAGGCCGGTCATCGCGCCCACCGAGACGTTTCCTTCGTTGATCCCCTTCTTGAGCTTGGTGTAGCCCGGACCGCCACCGATCATCCAGCTAATGCCGCCGGTGAGCGGTGCGTTGTAGACGAGCTGCAGGTGGAAGGGGAAGTACTGAAGTGGAACGGAGCGGAAGCCGATGGTCGACGGCACATTGGGCTGGTTGCCCGCGAGGTCGGTCGGATTGAAGGAGCCGTCGAGCTCGATCGCCAGGTTGTTGGCGACGAAGAGGCCGATGCGGGCGCCACCGCCGAAGCGATTGTCGTCCGGCTTCCGAATCTCGTAGGCCTCGGTGTACTTGGTATAGCGGCCGAAGCCGCCGATTTCAAAGGTCCCCTTATCCTGCGCTGCCATAGGGGCAACGGCGAGAATTGAGGCCGCAATCACCAACCCAGCGTGACGCATGCAAGTCCTCCTGGTGTGCGGTCCCTTACCCGAGGTTGATTTCAACCCCCTCGAAGGACCGTAAGTCAAGTCTGCTCAACGGTGTAGAACGGAAACATCCGAGGCATCCCTTCGCAAGGTTGACGCCACAGTCGGCCCCGGAGACACAAGCTGGAACCCGCTGGGTCGGCCCGGGGTTCCCCATTCGTCCACCTCAGGCGTATGCCCCGACGGCAGGCAGGTTGCCCGACCCCGATGCGGGCCGGCTTCCCGGGGTGATTAGCTTCTGTCGCCCCCTTCCCCACCCCAGGTCCCTGATGCTGCTCGGAAGTCGCTCCGCCCGATCCCCCAGACTCTCCCGATGGTTCGCGATCGGCGTGACGCTGGCCGTGCTCGTGGCCCTCCAGCCGGCCCCGTTGGCCGCCCAATGGCGGCTCGAGGCCTGGTTTGGGGACGCCTACAACGCCCGGGCCCCGCTCACGATCCATCAGGATGGCCAGCCGGATATCAAGGTCAATGCCAACTGGTCGACCCGCCCCTGGCGGCCGACCTGGTACTACTCTGGCCGGATCTCGAAGTGGTCGGGCTCCTCGGCATGGGCCTTCGAGTACATGCATCACAAGCTCTACCTCGACAACCTTCCGCTCCCCGAGGTGACGGCATTCCGCGTGACCAATGGCGTGAATCACCTGATGGTGGAGCGGCTCTGGCGCACCAAAGGGTGGGAGTATGGGGTGGGGGCGGGGCCGATTCTGTCCGTGCCAATCACCACGATCCGTGGAAAGAGCTACGGCAAGTCCGACGGGATCTTCGGCTCTCGCTATGAGCTCGATGGCGCGGTGCTCTCGGGCAACCTGGCCCGGCGGCTCAAGCTGCTCCCGTACACCTATGGGTCGCTGACGGTGAAGGCGACCATCGGATATCTGAATCTCGACGTGGCGGACGGGAATGCCACGACGATGAACTACGCCCTGCATTTCCAGTACGGCCTCTCGTTGCAGAGCAAGCCGTAGCAGGAAATCCAGCACAGGGAGGGGACAATGGCGCTAGCTTTGGCCTGACACCTCTCCCCCGGATGTGTGTTCATGCGCCGCTCGACGACTCGCCTGTCGCACCTCCCGCTCCGCCTCGCACTCCTGCTGTGCCTCGGCCCCGTCACGCTCGTGGCGCAAGGCGCCGTCGAACGCCCCTTCGTCGATTCGCTTTTCCGTGACATGGCCCGCGCGGGCTCGCGCGAGCAGCTGTTTGGCAGCGATCGCTGCGCCGGGCGCGATGGCCCGCTCTCGCGCCTCTGCGATGGGTTGCGGCTGACCCGGCTGGCGGAATTCTCCGCGCAGGCGGAGGATGCCATCAAGGCGGAGGCATTGCTGCGTCGCACCGTGGATGAGCGTCCCAAGTGGGCCGCCGCATGGTACGGCCTCGGCGTGGCCCGGCTCGAGCTCGCGCGGGCCAAGGTGCTTGCGAAGGAGGGGCCGCTCCAGGCGATGGGGCTCAGCTTCGAGGCCGGTGCGGGCAACGCGCTGGTGCGCGCGCTTGAGTTGGACTCGGCCATGGTGGGCGCAGCCGAAGCACTCGCGCTCGCCCCGATTCCGCGGGAGGGCGCCTCGCAACTTGGACTGCGCGCCCGCACGCTGCGTCGACTCCGCGGATCACTTCCCTTGTCGCCGTCGGCGCGGTTCTCCCTTGCGCGCGTTGAACGCGAGGCCGGCAGTGTCGACACCGCCATCGTCTTCCTGCGGGAGGCGATGGCGCAGGGCGCCGATAGCGGGCTGGTCTCGCTCGAACTCGCCCGTGATCTCTACCTGGCCGGCCGTCCAGCGGAGGGACGCGCGGCGCTGCTGGCCGGCGCGGCGGTCGCGATGTCACCCTTGGCCCGGATGCGCTATCGCGAGGAGTTGAGCTGGGTCGCGTCGCCCGATGAGGTCGCGACCTGGGATTCGCTCCCGGTGGCCGATCGGCGGCAATGGCTCGACACCTTCTGGGCCACGCGCGACGTGAAGGAGGGACGCGAACCGGGCGAGCGACTGGTGGAGCACTACCGCCGGATCGAGTTCGCGATGGCCAATTTCCGGATTGCGATTCCGCAGAAGGGACGGCAGCGGGTGCGGAGCACCGCGATGGCCGGCGACCTCATGGACCTCAACAATGGTGGATCGGTGGTGGGCGGGGGCAACAATGGTTCGTCGCGCCAGAGCACTGCCGCCAGCGCGCAGGATGCCGTCACCGCGTCACAAGATTCGTATGCTGGCACCGTCGGCGCCGATGTGCCGTTCCGCCAATTCGGGATCACGCAGGACGTGCTCGACGATCGTGGCGTGATCTGGATTCGTCATGGCAAGCCCGACCGAGAGCAGGGGACGGTGGGTGGGACCGCGAAGGCGGTGTGGCAATACGACCGGCCGGGTGAGCCACCACTGGTGCTCTTCTTTGCTGAGGTCGACTTCGACGGCACCGCGGGAGCGAGCGTGCTGATCCCGACGCCGGCGGGGTCGGACGGCACCTCGCTGGAACAACTTTGCGGACAGATCAACGGGAACTGCGATCGCCTGCAACCCGGCAACACCATTGGCGTGGCGGGGAACGGGCGGTTCGCGCCGGGGCGAAATGGGGCACTCTCCACCGGCAACCTGCCGCCACCGAACCTGGTGGTGAGTGAGCGCAACCGGGGTACCGACAACATCGTGCGCGCTGTGACCACCGATGCGTTCCCGCGATCGTTCACGGCACCGCTCGATCCGATCGTGCAGATCTACGGGCTCGATCGCGCCGATGGCGGCGCGCCGCGACTGGTGGTGGCGTTCGCGATTCCGGGTGGCAAGCTGGCGTTCGTCACACCGGCCGAGGCGGGCGGGAGGGCGGTGTATCCGATCCATGTGCGGGTGCTCAGCGTCGACAAGGCGACCGGGCATCGCATCGACATCGACACCTTGCGGCAGTTCGCCGCGGCCAAGCCGCTGGTCGAGGGAGAGTGGCTCACCGGGGTGATCGAATTGCCACTGCCGGCTGCGACCTACGGTGCGACGCTGCTGCTCTCGCAGGATGATGGTCGCGGGGCGCTGGCGCGACTCGCCACCGTTCGCGTGCCTGATGCGAGTGCCCACCTCGGCATCAGCAGCGTGGTGCTGGGACGTGAGGGGACCGGAGCACGCTGGAACTCGGGCCGCACGGTGGTGCCGCTGAATCCGCTCAATGCGTACGTCACCGGCTCGATGGTGGAGCTCTACTATCAGGTGAGCGGCATGCTGGTGGGCACCGAGTACGAGACCCGGCTGGAGTTCTTTGGGCGCGATGATCCGAAGAAGCCCAAGCTCGCGGTGGGGTTCAAGGCCAATGCGCCGCAGGCGCGGGGCGAGGTCTCGCGCTCGGTGGCGCTCGGAAAACTGGACCCGGGGGCGTACCGGCTTCGGGTGACGGTGCGGGGCGGAGGGGCGGAGGTCGAGGAGTCGGCCTCGCTGGTGGTGCGGAAGCTGTGAGGCCATGAGGGCGGGAAGGGCTGCCCGGCCCCTTGCGGGGGGACCACTCTGACTGCATAGTTATGCACTATGCAAAACTCCCGGCTGGCCCTCGCCTTCTCCGGCGGGCTCGATACCTCCTACTGCGTTCCCCGGCTCACCGAGCGGGGATATCTCGTCCATACCGTGTTCGTGAACACCGGCGGCACCACCGTCGAGCAGTGTGCCGCGATCCGGGCGCAGGCGCTCGCGGTGGGCGCGGTGGAGCATCATGAGGTCGATGCCCGGGCGCTGGTCTTCGATCGCTTCGTGAAGGTGCTGATCCAGGCCAATGTGCTGCGGGGCGAGGTGTATCCGCTTTCGGTGGCCGCCGAGCGCACCCAGCAGGCCATCTCCGTGATCGACGTGGCGCGACAGATTGACGCCGCTGCCGTGGCGCACGGCTCCACCGGTGCCGGCAACGACCAGATCCGCTTCGACATCGCCCTGCGCGTGCTCGCCCCCGATCTCGACATCGTGACGCCGATCCGCGAGGAGTCGCTGTCGCGCGAGCAGTCGATCGCCTATCTCGAGGCCCGTGGCCTGCCGGTGCCGCCGAAGTCGGGCGCCTTCTCCATCAATCGCGGCCTCTGGGGCACCACCTGGGGTGGTGGCTGGACCCACGACACCTGGGCCGCCCCACCGGACGAACTGCTCGACCCTGCCGCCGACGCACCGCCGCCCGCCGATCACGTCATCGCGTGGACCGAGGGCGTCCCGGTTGCGCTGGACGGCGTCGCGATGTCGGGGCACGCACTCGTCGACGCGCTGGCCGAGCGCGCGGCCGATTTCGGGATCGGCCACGGCATCCACGTGGGCGAGACTGCTCTCGGCATCAAGGGACGCATTGGCTTCGAGGCCGGCGCGGCGCTGATCCTCATCAGCGCCCATCGCGAGCTCGAGAAGCTGGTGCTCACCAAGTGGCAGGCGTTCTGGAAGGATCAGCTCGGCCGCTTCTACGGCGACCGTCTGCACGAGGGCCACTACTTCGACCCGACCCTGCGCGATATCGAGGCGATGGTCACGTCGTCGCAGCGCAAGGTGACCGGCGAGACGCGGGTCCGGCTCGCGCCGGGACGCTTCCTCGTCACCGGGACACGCTCGCCCTATTCGATGATGGATCCCGCGGTGGCGACGTATGGCGAGGAGAACCGGCTCTGGACCGGCGACGAGGCGAAGGCGTTCGCACGGGTTGGTGCGATCCCCGAGCTGCTGGCGATGCGCGCTGAGTCGCGCGCGCAGGGAGACGGCTGATGGTGGTCACGACGCGGGTGCGGCTCGACCGGATCGCCTCGAGCACCAAGAACGCCGGCCTCACCACCGAGGTGATTGTCGGTGATGAGATCGTGGCGGCAGAGGGTTACATCCTTGCCGTGCGACTGCTCAGCGACAAGAGCACCTACAATCAGGTCGAGGATGTCGCGGGCCGGATGGTGTCGTTGCGTGCGGGCGATGTCCTGGCCGGCACGCTGGGCGTGCGGCGCGCGCTGCGCGGTTATGCCGGCGAGGTGCCGAAGACGATCGCGGTCGGCGATATGATCGAGGTCCTCAACCTCGGTGGCATCCTCGGCAAGTGCACTTCGGCCAACCCCGACATCGGGCCCCCATTCCAGGCCGAGGTGCTCGGAGCGGTACTCGCCTTTCCCGAACTTGGGGATCGCATCGGCCGTCCGGCGCACATTCGCGATCGCGCGGTGCCGCCCGCAGAGGTGCTGACCTGTGATGTGCCGGTGATCTACGTCGCAGGCACTTGCATGAACTCGGGGAAGACAGTGGCCGCGACCGAACTCGTGCGTGGCCTCGCTCGTAGCGGGCTCCGGGTGGCGGCGGCGAAGCTCACCGGCGTGTCGCTCATGCGCGATGCGCTCTCGATGATGGATGCGGGCGCGATCGCCGCGCTCACGTTCAATGATGCCGGCGCTGCGAGCACCCACGCGGGGATGACGGTGCCGGTGGCGCGGGGCCTGTTCAACCGGCTCGCCGACCCACGCGGACCGCGCCCGGACGTGATCGTGGCGGAACTCGGAGACGGCATCCTCGGTGAGTATGGCGTGCAGGACATCCTGCGCGCCCCGGATCTGATGTCCATTGGCGCCGGCTACGTAATGGCGGCTCCCGATCCGGTCGGCTGCTGGGGCGCGCGTGAACTGATGCGCGATGACTTCGGCCTCGCGATCACCGTGCTCACCGGCCCGGCGACCGACAACCATGTCGGCAGTGACTACATCACCGCCTCGCTCGGGCTGCCGGCGCACAACTCCCGCCGGGACGCCGAGGGCCTCGTGGCTCGCGTCCTCGAATCGCTCGAGCTGTGGCGGGCCGCCCACGGAGTGGCCGTATGAAGGTCGCCGTCCTTGGTGGCGCCGGCTATGCCGGGGGCGAACTCCTGCGACTGGTGTTGCAGCACCCGGAGATCACGGAGGTGGTGGCGACATCGCGCTCGCAAGCCGGTCGCCCGATCGCCGATGTGCACCCGACGCTCGCGATGCTCACCGACGCGCGCTTTGCCGCTCACGCGCCCGGGGACATTGCCGCGGGGAAGGATGTGGTCTTTCTCGCCCTCGAACACGGCGAGTCCGGCCGGGTGGCGGGCGAGGTCATCGATGCGGGCGCCGGGATGATCATCGACATCGCCGCGGATTTTCGGATCCAGGACGGCCGGCTTCACGAGCAGCACTACGGCCCCCATCCGGCACCCGCGCTGGTGCATCGCTTTGTGTATGGCCTGGCCGATGTGCTGGGCGAGCAGCTGCGCGGCGCCACGGGGATCGCGGCACCGGGTTGCTTCGCGACCGCGGCGCAATTGGCGCTTTATGCCATCGCCGACCTGCCGCTCGCGGCCGCCCCGGTGATCTTCGCCGTGACGGGCTCGAGTGGTGCCGGCGTGACACCGCGCCCCACGACCCACCATCCAGCGCGTGCGCACAACCTGTTTGCCTATCAGCCGATGGGGCACCGCCACGAGGGCGAAGTGCTGGAACAATGGCGGGTATGGCGGGGCGATCCGACGGCGTCGGCGCGCATGCTCACCCACGCGGGACCCTTCGTGCGCGGCATCTACGCCACGCTGCATGCGCACCTCACAACACCGGTGACCGGCATCAACGAGCGGGTGGCCGCGCGCTTCGCCGGTCGGCCGTTTGTGCGCGTCACCCAGGCACCACCGGAACTCACGCACGCGGTCGGCACCAACGTCGCGCTGTTGCATGCCGTGGCCTCCCCCGATAGGCGCGAAGTCCAGGTCATGTGCGCGATCGACAATCTCATCAAGGGCGCCGGCGGACAGGCCGTTCAGGCGATGAACCTCGCACTCGGCATCGATGAGCGTGCCGGGCTGCTCGCACCAGGGCCATTCCCATGCTGACCGATACCGCTGCCGGCCCCGCCCTGCTCCCGGTCTACGGCACCTTTCCGTTGCGCGCTGCCTCGGGTCACGGTTCCTGGCTGGTGGACGAGGACGGACTCGAATGGCTCGACGCCTATGGCGGGCATGCGGTCGCGAGTTCGGGTCACTCCCACCCCGACGTGGTGGCTGCCATCGCCGATCAGGCCGCGCGACTGTTGTTCTACTCCACGGCGGTGCCGCATGCCGGCCGCGAACAACTCGCCGAGACGCTCGCGCGACTCTCGCCGGCTCCGCTGGAGAAGGTGTTCTTCTGCAACAGCGGCGCGGAGGCGAACGAGAACCAGCTTGGACTCGCGCGCCGCAAGACGGGCCGCACGCAGGTCATCTCGATGCTGGGTGGCTGGCACGGCCGCACCGCGGCGACGCTGGCCTGCACCGACGGCGCGAAGTACGAGGCGGGGGCGCGGCGAGCCGGAGTCCCGCTCTCGCGCAGGGTGCCGTTCAACGACATCGCCGCGCTCGAGGCCGCGATGGACGACAGCATCGCCGCGGTCCTGCTGGAGCCGGTGCAGGGGTTCCAGGGAGCGCGTTCGGCCACACCAGAGTTTCTGCGCGCGGCTCGCGCGCTCTGTGATCAGCATGGCGCCAAGTTGCTCTTTGATGAGGTGCAGTGCGGCGTCGGTCGACTCGGTACCTTCACAGCGGCTGAATTCTTCGGTGTCGTGCCCGATGCCCTGTCGATGGCCAAGGGGCTCGCCGCCGGGTTGCCGATCGGAGCCGTGCTGGCCGTGCCCTCGCTCGTGGATGACATCAAGGTTGGCGACCTCGGATCGACGTTTGGCGGCGGACCAGTGGTGTGCGCCGCGGCGCTCGCGAATATTGACGTGCTCGAGCGGGAGCACCTGCTCGCCAATGTACGCACGGTGAGCGCGCGAATCACGGCGGCGGCGGCCGCGCTGCCGCACGTGCTGCGTGTGCACGGCCACGGTTTCCTCCTGGGGCTCGAACTCGACATCCCTGCGGCCGAGGTACAGCGTGCCCTGTGGAGCAAGCGCATTCTCACCGGGACCTCGACCGATCCGATGACGCTGCGACTGCTTCCACCACTCACCTTTGGTGCCGACGAGGCCGACCTGCTGCTGCAGGGACTCCGGGAGGTGCTGGGATGATGAAGCAAGACTTCCTCGCCATGGAGGAGTGGTCGCCGGACGTCATTGACGGCCTGCTGGCGCTCGCGCTCCGGTGCAAACGCGGAGAAATCGACGGTGGACTCGTCAAAAAGGTGTTGGCGATGGTGTTTCTCGACCCGTCGCTGCGCACGCGCTCCTCGATGGAGACGGCGATGTTCCTGCACGGCGGTCACGCGCTCTGCCTCGAGCCGGGGAAGGGGAGCTGGACGCTGGAAACCGAACTCGACACGGTCATGGACGGCACGTCGGTGGAACACATCATCGAGGCGGCTCGAGTGCTCGGTCGCTACGCCGATGCGCTCGCCGTGCGCTCCTTTCCGAAGGGTACCGATTGGCAGGTGGAGCGACTGGACCACACGGTGCGCAACTTCGCGAAGTACTGCGAGAAGCCGGTCATCAACCTCGAGTCGGCCCGACGGCATCCCTGTCAGGGACTCGCCGATGCGCTGACGATGCAGGAACACCTCGGCGAGACCCGCGGCAAACGCTTCGTGCTGATGTGGGCGTGGCATCCGAAGGCGCTGCCGACGGCCGTCCCGGCCAGCGCGGCCCTCGCCGCGGCCCATCTGGGCATGGATGTCACGATTGCACGGCCGGAAGGGTTTGACCTCGACCCCGACGACTACCTCGCCATCGAGATGCTGGCGGGTTCGCGCGGCGGGTCGCTGCAGGTCACCGATGATCTCGATGGCGCCATCGATGGGGCCCACGCCGTGTACACCAAGGCGTGGGGTTCGCTGCTGCACTTCGGTGATCCCGACGCCGAACGGCACCTGCGCGACGGAAAGCGCGACTGGCGACTCACTCAGGCGCGCATGCGCACCACCGCCCACGAACGCGGCATCGCGCTGCATTGCCTGCCGGTGCGCCGCAATGTCGAGATCGATGGTGAAGTGCTCGACGGACCGCACAGCGTGGTGGTGGATCAGGCCGAGAATCGGCTGCATGCACAGCGGGCGTTGTTGTTGGAGATGATAGGGACGAAGGGATGAGCGAGGAGAGAGGAGAGAGGAGAGAGGAGAGAGGAGAGAGGAGAGAGGAGAGAGGCGGAACGGGGCGATACCGCCGCCCAGACCATGGCCGTTGCATTCACCGCTCTCTTCTCTCCTCTCTCCTCTCTCTGCTCTCTTGACTGTGGCTCGACCAATCTGGAGTTGATTAATGGCGATTGATACCACCAAGGGCATTGCGGGCCTCAAGGGCGCCCTGCGCTACGTGCGCGCCTACCGTGATCATGTCTTCATCGTGAAGCTCGGAGGCGATGTCCTTTCCGATGCCCACAACCTCGATATGGTGGCGGGACAGCTGGCGCTGCTCTCGTCGCTGTCGATTCGCCTGGTCGTGGTGCACGGCGGCGGCCCGCAGGCGAGCGCGGTCGCGCGCCGTCTGGGACAGGAGCCACAGATGGTGGCTGGCCGGCGGGTGACCGACGACGGCGCGCTTGAGGTGGCCAAGATGGTCTACCGCGGCCTGCTCAACACCGACCTGGTGTCGGCGTTGCGGCGGCACGGGGTGCAGGCCTCGGGGCTTTCCGGTGTGGATGGCGATCTGCTCACCGCTCACCGTCGACTGCCGATCCGGGTGGTGGACGACAGCGGCGAGGCACGGGTGGTTGACTACGGTCATGTCGGCGACATCGACAAGGTCGATCCCCGCCTGCTGACCACGCTCATGGATGCGCGCTTCGTGCCGGTGGTCTCCTCGCTTGCCGGCGACAACGAGGGCAACGTCTACAACGTGAATGCCGACACGGTGGCCGAGTCGCTGGCGATTGCCCTCAAGGCGCAGAAGCTGATCTTTCTGACCGGTGCGCCGGGCGTGCTGCGGGATCGCACCGATCCCAGCACCCTGGTCACCTTTGCCGACCCCGATGACCTCGCCGAGCTGATGGCCACCGGCGCATTGGTGGGCGGCATGAAGCCGAAGGTCGAGGCCTGCATCCGGGCCGCCACCGGCGGGGTGGAGCGCACCCACATCATCGACGGTCGCGCGCCCGATTCGCTGCTGTACGAGGTATTCACTGGTGCCGGCTTCGGGACGATGATCGTCGGCCGCAAGGAGAAGGCCACCTACCTTGGCGTTGACCTCGCTGACTGAGATCTCCTTCCTCCGCGACCTGGTAGCGGTCCCGTCGATCAGCGGGAACGAGACACCGGCGGCGGAGCTGGTCGAGCTGACGGCGCGTCGGCTCGGCCTCGACGTGGTGCGTGACGAGACCAGCGTGCGGGTCGCCGTCGGCAATGAATCCGCCGGGAAGACCCTGGTCCTCGCCTCACACCTCGACGTCGTTCCACCCGGCGAGGGCTGGTCACGCGACCCGTTCACGCCGGTGATCGAGGGCGACCTGCTCTATGGTCGCGGGTCGGGCGATGCCAAGGCATCGGTGAGCGCCATGCTCTTTGCGCTGGCCGACCTCGCCCAGCGTGGCGCGACGCTGCGCGGACGTGCCCTCGCGATTTTCTCCTACGGTGAGGAGACGCGATTCGCCACCATGCCAGAGGCGGTGGCGCGTGCCGGACGCCTCGATGCGGCGCTGGTGGGCGAACCGACCAACCTGCAGTTCGCCGTGGCCCAACGCGGCCTGATGATGGTGGACCTGGTGGCAAAGGGCGACCAGCGGCACGCCGGATACGCCTCAGCAGGCGACTTCACCAATGCGATTGCGGTGCTCGCGCGCGACCTCGTCAAGCTCGATGGCATCGTGGCGGAACGGGTGCATTCCGTGCTCGGCGCGACCACCGTCACGCCGACCATGCTCGAGGGCGGTGTCTCGCGGAATGTCACGCCCCCCGTGGCACGGGCGATCCTCGACGTGCGCTCGACGCCCGATTGGACCCATGACGCACTCGAGCAGGCGCTGCGCGAGCGGCTCGAGTGCGAGGTGATCGCAACGTCCAAGCGCCTGGTGCCCTGCGAGACGCCGGCCAATTCGCGACTGCTTGCCGCCGCGCGAGGCGTGAATCCTGAGGCTACCAGCTACGGCTCACCGACCTGCTCCGATTGGTGTTTCCTGCGCCATCTCGATGCGATCAAGGTCGGTCCGGGCACCTCGCGCCGATCGCACACGCCCGATGAATCGGTCAATCTCTCCGAGGTCACGGCTGCCCGCGCCTTCTATGCGCGCACAGCGGAGGCGTACCTGACATGACGCGACCCGAGACCCTGTGGTCCCCCGGTGCCTCACCCGACGCACAGATGCTGGCCTACACCGTGGCTGATGATCGCGAGGTCGATACCCGGTTGTTGCGCTGGGACGTGATCGGGTCGCTGGGTCATCTCGAGGCGCTCGTGGAGGGCGGGGTGATCACGGCCCGGGAGCGGTCCGTCATGCGCCGTGCGCTGCTCGCCGCGCTGAAGGCGGTGGATTCCGGGTCATTGCGCATCACCGAGGCACACGAGGACGGACACAGTGCCGTGGAGTTCTGGCTCACCGAGCACTTTGGTGATGTGGGCGAACGGCTGCATGCCGGTCGTTCACGCAACGATCAGGTCGTGACCGATCTCCGGTTGTTCCTGAAGGACCAGGTCCTCCTGCTGCATGTCCAGATGCTCACGCTCGCCGACACACTGCTCACCTTTGCCGCGCGACATCGCCGCATACTCTGGCCAGGGTACACCCACCAGCGTCGTGCGATGCCGTCGTCCGCGGGATTGTGGGCGGCGGGTTATGCCGAGGGATTGCTCAACGCGGCCGACGCGGTACACGGTTTCTGGGCGCAGCTCGATCGATCGCCGCTCGGGAGCGCGGCCGGCTACGGGGTGCCGCTCCCGCTGGCCCGCGAGGCGGCCGCGAAGGCGCTGGGCTTTGCGGATGTCGATCTGGTGGTGACCTCGGTGCAGGGCGGGCGCGGCTGCCTCGAGGCCGCCGTGCTCTTCTGGTGCACCGAAGCGGCGCATCACTGCGCCAAGCTCTCCGCCGACGTGATTCTCTTTTCGGCCGATGAGTTCGGGTGGCTGGCGCTGCCTCCGGAGCTCTCGACCGGTTCGAGCATCATGCCGCAGAAGCGCAATCCCGACCTCTTCGAGCTGACGCGCGCGCGTGCCGCGGTGCTTGAGGGTGACCTCGCGGCAGTGATGGCCCTCAAGGCTTCCCTGGCCGGTGGATACCACCGGGATTTCCAGTTTCTCAAGGCGCCACTCTTTCGTGGACTCGATCGGATGCGGGAGATGCTCGGCATGCTCACCATCGCGGTGCCGCGGCTGGTGGTCGACGCGCGCGTCGCCTCGGCCGCCATCGGCGGAGAGTTGCTGGCGACCGACGAGGTCATGCGCCGAGTACGGGAGGGCACGCCGTTCCGTCGCGCCTACCGCGCCGTGGCCGCGGAGGTGAAGCAGGGAACCGCGATGCAGCCGATTCCCGCGATGGCGCTGATCGCGGCGCGGTCAGGCGCCGGTGGGATCGGCAATCTCCCGCTGACGCAGCTCCGGGACCGGCTCCGCGCCGCCCTGCGATGGAACGCGTTGCGTCGCAGGGCGTTCTCGCTTGCACTCACCACGTTGACCGCAGCGAGGTCCCGGTGAGTCTCGAACGCCGCAAGCGTCACCTCAAGATTCTGGAACTCGTCGCCACCAGGCCCATGCGCACGCAGGACGAGCTCGCCGAAGCGTTGTCGCAGGAAGGCTGGGATGTGACCCAGAGCAGCGTCTCACGCGACATCTCGACCCTCGGGCTCGTGAAGTCGGAAGGCATCTATCAGCGTCCCGCCTCGGCGCGGCTCAAGGAAATCTCTGATCCGAACGAGCGCCGGCTCGCGGAGTCACTGTTGGCGGTCGAGGCCGCAGGGGAGGCCCTGCTGGTGCTGCACACCCCGCCCGGAGAGGCGCAGCGGGTGGGCAGCGCCCTCGACCTGCTGGCGTGGCCCGAAATCGTGGGCACGATTGCAGGTGATGACACGATCTTCATCGCCGTGCAGCACGCGGTGGATCAAGGGAGGATTCATCGACGCCTGCGCACCATCATGGGGACGGAGCGCGAGTAGCGGTTGGCGGCCGGTCTATAACGCGGGCCCGGCGCTCGCTCCCAACATGGCCCGCCGCACCAACGGGATCGGCGGTCCGCCGTAGTTGAGGAAGGTGTCGTGAAACGCCTTCCGGCTAGAACCCCAGCAACGTCAGCAGTTCCGCCGGTGAGTCGCAGTAGTAGTCGGGAGCGGCAAACTCGAGGTGGGCGCGATCGAACGGCCCCCAGGTCACCCCGGCGGTGAGCACGCCCGCGGCACGGCCAGAGTGGATGTCATGGTGGGAGTCGCCCACGAAAATGGTGGAGTTCGGGTCGGCGCCGAGGCGTTCAAGGGCCTGCAGGACAGGCTCGGGGTCGGGCTTGGGCTTGGTGACGTCATCTGCCCCGACGATGACTTCCATCGATTCACCGAGCCCCATGAGGTTGAGGCCGCGCTGGGCGCCACTGCGATTCTTGCTGGTCACGAGACCGAGACGCCGCCCGCCGGCCTGGATGACCCGGACCATGTCGACCGTGCCGGGGTAGGCGCGGGCACGACTGTCGTGGTGCGCGAGATTGAACTCGCGGTAGGTCGCAACCCATTGCGCGATCACGGCGGGATCCTCGGCGAGTCGACCAAACACGGCGTACAGGGTGGTGCCGAGACCGGCCAGGATCTCGGTCCGCGTCATGGGCGGAAGCGAGTGTGCCGCGAGCGTGTGATGGTAGCTGTCGACGATCAGGTCGACGGAATCGAGCAGCGTTCCATCGAGGTCGAAGAGCACGGTCTGGAATGATGGCATGCCGTCAACGTAGCTCGGCTCCGGGAGAACGGAAGAGCAGGGCGGCGAGGACACGTGCGGCCACGGGGGGCCTTGGTTCCGATGCGGGAATCTCGACCCGGAACAGCTGGTCATCCGACATGGCCCGCCAGCGGTCGAGCAGCATCCTGCCACCAAGCATTTGCGGCGCCGCCGCGAACGCCAGGAGGCGATCGAGCCGCGCGACTTCGGTGGCATCGCGCCGTCGTGCGGCAGCCCGGGCCAGCCGCTGGGCGCGGTGAATCAGCACGGCCATTCCCGGCGCCGGCTCGGCCATGCCGGCATAGACGGCGCGCAACGCGCTCGCGAACACCTCGCGAACCTCCTCCACGTCGAGCCGCGCCGCAGGGCACTCCATGGCATGCCCGAGCAGACGGGTCACGAGTGCTTGCTGCTCCGTCCACTCTCCTCCGTCCGCTCGCGCGAGCACTAGAACCCCGGCGTGCATGCCGCGGGAGAGCGCGATGAGGACCACGTCGCTGGACTGCTGCGCGGAATGGAGCGTCGCCACGGAGGCCGCCAACTGGCTGTTGGCCGCGGGGCGGTCTGGTTGCTCCAGGACATCGAACCACTCCGCGGCGAGTCGGTGCTTGCGCCGGATTCGTGCCGCAGGTTGAAGCGCTCGCTCGATGCATGGCACAGGGTGTCGCGCGACGATGTCGACGGTTGCATGGTGCTGGCCGAGCCGGAGCAGGCGCCCCTCACGTTGGGCCAGACGCATCGCGGTCCAGGGGAGGTCAATATGCACGATGCGACCCGCCGCCTGCAGGTCAAGCCCTTCCGCCGCGACATCGGTGGCAATGAGAATTCTTGGTGGTCGGGATCGGACCGTCCAGTTCTCGCGCATCGGTCCGAACGCCTCGAGTACGGCCTGCCTCGGGAGACGATGGGGCCCGATCCCTGCCTCGCTGCCGGTGACCCATGCGGTGGTGTCGCCCAATCGGAGTCGGAGTGCTCGTGCGGTGGCGCGATGACGGGCAAAACAGACCGTCGGAACGGTGTCATCGATTGTTGTGAGCAGTGCGGTCATCCACGGGTGGTCGTCTGGCGCCGAGCTGAGCGCTGCCTCGATGATGGGCAGGTCACCGACCTCCAAGTCCGATTCACCCTCGCCGCCAACCAGTGACCAGAACACCATCTGGTCGAGTCCGGGGCCAGCGAAGTGCCGAATGGCACGGCGTGACACACCACCAGCATCGCGTGCATGCAGCAAAAGGGCGCGATACCGGGCGAGGGCCGCATGCATCGCCGCGTCGCTCGATCCGGCCGCGTCGAGCAGCACGGTGCGCAGCAGCTGGCGAACGGCTGCTGTCTGACTCAGCACGAGCCGATCGATCAGGTGCACTGCCTGGCAGCCACGGCGCGCCTCGGCAGGGTGCCGTGGGAGTGCGGTGAGGGAGCGTCCGTTGGCCATCGGAGGGGTCGGGCCACGAACGACCAGTCGCCGAACCGCGGCCGGCGGACGACCACAACTCTCCAGCGATGTCAGCGAGAGGATGCCATCGAGTGCCAGAGCATCATCGCTCACGATGAGACGCAGCTGCTCCACCATGTCGCGCGCGCGATTCACGATCGGTGTGGCCGTGAGCAGCAAGGTGCGTCGGCCCACGAGATGCGGCGCAAGTGCGCGCACTCGTCGGATGCCTGGCGAGCGAAACCGGTGCGACTCATCGACAATGACAAGCGAGGGCCAGCGGGGTGGCAGCGCGCCCCGGCTCAGGCGTTCATGCGACCACGTGATGATTGGCACGCCGGCCGCGCGAGCCATGGTTTTCCATTGAGAGAGGAGGATGGCCGGTGCGAGCACTAGTGCTGGGTCTCGTTCTCGTGTCGCCACCGCGAGCGCGATCCAGCTTTTCCCGGTGCCGACCGGTTCAGCAAGCAGCGCGCCACCCCAATGGGCCAGCGCATGTGTGACACGCCGCCACGGGTCGTGCTGGGTGGGATAGAGAAAGCTCGGAGGAGTCTCCGGTGATCGCATCGGTGTGGTGGCGCCGTGGATCATGGCCAGCACGTCCGTTGGTGTGCTACACACCGGTGCCCGACCGATCGTGTGGATCGGTTCGCGTACGGCGCGGAGCGACTCAGCGACGATGCGCGGCCAGCGGTGCGAGCAGGGCGCGGTCATGGTGATCGAGTCCGAGAATGCCTGCGGTGAAGGCATCGAGGGCATCCTGGGCGGCCGGTTGGGTCATCTGGCCTGCGAACTCCGCGAGTCGTGGGTTCTCGGCGGCGGCCGCGGGAAAGGGCACTGCTCCCACGGCGCGTGCGCCGAAGCGCGCGGCACCGCCCGCGGCAGGTTCGGCCCGGAGGCGAGCGATTGCCCTCACCCAGCTGCAATTGAGCCACGCCGCAAGTCCGAGCGCGGCGGATGCCGTCGGCAGTGAGGCGACGTAGCAACTGTTGAGGGGGATGTCGTCGGGATCGCTCACCACGGTGGCCTCAAGCCGACACGCCAAGTCTCCCCACGCCACCCGATGCGGTGCGGTGGCCGCCATGGTGCGGAACAGCCGCCACCACCTGCTGTCGTGCAGGTCGGCCCGGCGAGTGAGCACGGCCCGATGGGGCTCGAGATGCCGAATGAGTTGCGGCGGCAGCGTGGGCCAGGGCACACCGCGAGCGTCGGCAGGCCAGAGGAGTCGCGTCGAGGCGCGGGCGCAAAAGGCGCGGATGTCGCGACCGCGCAGCGCGCGGCGTGACCAGGGAGCCAGTGCTTCCGGCGGATTGAGGAAGGCACGATTTGCCCCAGTCTTGAGGCCGAGTTGCAGGGATACGCTCTGTGCGAGGGGAGCGAACGCCTGCGCGAGCCGATTGGCCAATTGCTGGACCCGTGGCGGCGCGAGCAGCCATTCCCCGGCGTCACACCACAGCTCCTGGTGCGCTCCCTCGTCCTCGAGGGCGAGGCCGAGGCGCACGCGATGATCGGCGACGGGTTGGCGTCGCGATGCGATGAACGCCAGCGGATAGGTCGTGGCGTCAAAGCCGGCGCAAGGGTCGCCGGTCAGATCGGCGACATGGTGTATCGTGGTTGAGGTGGCGAGCGCCGAGCGACACGTCCGCGCGTATCCCGCGGTGGCGAGTTTTGCTGGGAGCAGCAGCGCCATGGTGCCGTGCGGCGCGAGCAACTCATGGCTGCGTTCGACAAAGGCGACCGACAGGTCGGGCAGGTGGCGCCACCCGGCACCGGCCGACTTCCACCAGCGATAGCGTGATGCGAGCGCCCGGCGAGTGACCTCGAGCAGGCGTTCGGCGCGCACCCAGGGTGGGTTGCCCACGACCAGGTCGAACCCACCACGTCGCGTGATCGCCGGTGCGAACGCGGCGGTCAGTGCGAAAGGCGCAGCACTCTGGTCGCGCGCAATGCGTCGCCGCTCACGACGCAGGTCGCGCCGAGTGACCCTCAAGTGCCCGAGGGCGATGGCACTCTTGTGTGAGAGACGCAGGGAAGTTCCGAAGAGATCCGCGCCGCGGCCGCCGGAGATGAGGTCGGCAATGCGTGCATCGAGCGAGTCTTCGCGTTCGAGCATTGCCGCCACAATGCCTTCGCGCTCGAGTTCGCGGGTGGTACGCATCAGCGCCCGTTTGTCGGGGCCGCGCGCCCCACCAAGGGCGCGATGGTGCTCCGCCAGGCGTGCGGCGGTGGCAGGAGCGAGGCGATGCCCGGAGAGTGGATCGAGAAGGGAATCCCCCGCGCGGATGCCGGCGTTGAGGTTCGGCAACGGCGGGAGGCGGTGTGTCGGCCGCCCGCGCATCGCGCGCAACACCTCGAGCCAGAGTCGAAGCTCGGTGAGCCGCACGGCATCGGGATGACGATCGACCCCGAAGAGGCGTCGCGTCACGAGGTGGCGCACGCGTGTGGCACGGCGCGGGCCAGGCCCATGCAGCAAGGCCAGCGCCCCCACGAGGAATGCGCCGGATCCCACGGCAGGATCGAGAATGGTCAGGTCGAGTAGTGCTGCCGAGGTCTCGGGGTCGGGGTCCTCCAGTGCGCGCGCCATTTCGGACTCGCCGCGTCCGAGTCGATGGCTGAGGTGATTCGTGAGTGCGGCGCGCAGGACGGCATCGACGAGCGCCGGAGGCGTGAAGAACGCGCCCTCTTGTTGACGTTCCTCAGGCGCCATCACCCCTTCAAAGACCCGCCCCAGCAGTTCGGGTGTGACTCGACCCTCGGACTCGTCGACGTCGAGGGTCACCTCGATCCGATCGACCAGCGCGCCGAACGCGTCGCGCCAATACTCCACCGGGAGGCGCATGGGGTGCAGTTGTTCAATGGCGTGCGGTTCGAACAATCCACCGTTCAGGAAAGGAATCGATCCGAAGCGCGACGCGCCGTGCGAGCGCAGCATTGCCGGGCGATTCAGGGTGCCGAAGAAGAGCGGATGCAGGAGGTGACGGGTCGGATCGCGCCGCCGGACCAGGCACTGGTCAAAGGCCTCGGCCAGGAATCGTGGGTTGCCATCCAGCCAGCCTTCGGACTCCACAAACCGGAGAAAGAGCAGTCGGGTGAGTTGCACCAGCGTCCAGGCGTGGCGATCGGCTCGGCTGGCCCTGTCGGGAAGCGCCTCGACGGCCTGGGTGAGCAGGGAGCGGAGCAGCTTGAAGGCCTGACGCCCGGCGGCGTCGATGTCGAGCGCGTCGGCGCAAGCGATGGCGTGTTCCAGCGGTGTCGCGCGCGTGGCGCGCGCCGCACGCATGAGTCGGCGACAGGCGAGCGACTCGGCAGGGTCGGGGCCCAGTGCCGCCCAGTGCAGCGGTGGGATCGAGAGTGCCATGGCATCGAATGACCGCTGTGGGTCGCGCAGGATCAGGATGCCCAGTTGCGCCCGTCGGGTGAGTCGACGCAGCGCAGCGGCGCCATCGCGTGCGCTGGCGTGGAGGCTCCAGACCGGGAGCCTCGCCAGTTCCCCCACCTCCAGCAGGCCGCCCGGTCCAGGCAACGGAATCGGCACCAGGCAGGCGCCGCCACCCAAGCGATGCACCAGCGCCGCGTGATCGGTTGCCGCAGCATGAGCGGGAGAAATGAGCACGCCGACAGTCTGGTGCCCTGTCGGCGTGTGCTGTGGTGCGTGCTGTCGCGCGCGGGTACCGCGCGATGCGGCCTAAATTCTGTTCGCGTCAGCGGCGCTGAAAGTGCGTCGAAGCGGGACCTGGCCGGCTGTCGCTCACCGGTCAGTGTCGAGCGGCGATCGCGCCCAGTTCGATTTCGAAGTGGTCCAGCTGACGGGCCAGATCGTCGGCCGAGGCCTCGGTCAGCGGGTGCGCGTTCTGGTCGTCGGTCATCATGAGCGAGGCGACCAGGGCATCGGTGTATCCGACCACGGCGAAGGCGATGCCGCGATCGATGATGGCGTTGAGGCGGAGGAACAGCGCGACCGCGCGGCGCGGCCGCATGGCGGCCACGAACGGACCGATATACTTGATCAGCAGGACGCGCAGCTGTTGCAGCTCCTCGACCACTTCACCAGCCGCGAGGCCACGGGCGGCTGCCGTTCGGCCATAGTGCTCCATCGTCTGCTGCCACACCAGCTTGGCCTCCCGACGCAGGGGGCCCAGCATTTCGATCAGGGTGTCGATAATCAGGTGAAACTGTCGCTCAACCAGCCGTCGGGGGATATTGCTGGAGCCGGCTCGGTCATCGAGCCAGTCGGCCCATTCGGCAACCATCGCCTCGCGGGCATCGGAAATGGCCTTGGCGGCCGCAAGCTGAGTCGGATGGGACGATCGCAAGCGTCGTCTCCTGTAGAAGTCGTTCAATCGTAACTGGAGCCGGAATGCAGCCCAACCCAATCTTACCGCCTCGTCTCGGCCCCGGTTCCCGTGTGGCCCTGATCGCACCTTCCGGGCCACTGCTCGAACACGATGATCGTGAACGCGGCGCCGAACTTTGCCGAGCCCTGGGGTTTCTTCCCACGGTCTCGCCAAACGCAGGCAAGGCTTACGGTTATCTCGCCGGCACCGATGACGAACGTCTGGCCGACCTGAACGCGGCCCTGGCGTCGAGCGCCGTCGATGCCGTCTGGTGCCTGCGCGGCGGCAATGGCATGAACCGGATCATCGATCGGGTCGATTTCGCCGGCTTCGCGCGGCACCCCAAGCCAGTGATCGGATTCTCTGACATCACCGTCCTGCTCCTCGCCCTCTGGACCAAGACTGGCGTGGTGACGTTTCATGGACCCATTGCGCGTACACCGATGCCGAATTTCCAGCGCTGGCACTTCGATCGAGTCCTCACCACGGTGGGTGCTGCGGGCACCCTCGGCCGGCCCGCGCCGAAGCCCGATGTGCTGGTCCCGAAAGACGGCAGGATCATCACCATTGCGCCCGGCACCGCACGCGGGCCGCTCATCGGCGGCAATCTCACCCTGCTGCAGGCGCTCGTTGGCACGCCGTACTTCCCGTCGCTCGATGGCGCCATTCTCTTCATCGAGGATGTCAGCGAGGATGTCTACCGCATCGACCGGATGCTGGCGCACCTGCGCGGTGTGGGTGCGCTGCAGCGCGTGGCCGGAGTCGCGGTCGGACGATTCACCGAGATGAAGCACGGCACCGACGGTGGCGCCCTCGGTCTCGATGAGGTGCTGCACACCTACTTCGATCCGCTCGGTGTCCCGGTCGCGGCAGGCTTTCCGATCGGCCACATCGACGATCAGTGGACCCTGCCCATCGGCGTGGTGGCGGAGCTCGACGCCACACGCGGCGAACTCACCCTGACGGAGCCGGCGGTCCGCTAGTCGGCGCGTACGCCGGTTAGCTTCCCGGTATGGCCACGCCGACACTCTCGCACCACACCCTCCCCGGGGCACTCGGGGACATCCTCGTGGACGTTCGATCGACGTCGCGCGGTGCCTCGCAGCCACTGGTGTTGCTCCACCACGGGTTCAAGGGCTTCAAGGACTTCGCCTTCTTCCCGCCATTTGCGGAGCGACTCGCCCGCGCCGGCTACACCGCGGTCACCGTGTCGGTGAGCGGTGCGGGAGTGGACGCCAGCGGCGACTTCACGCGGCTCGATCGCTTTGCCATCAACACCTACTCACGCGAACTCGACGACCTCACGGTGGTGCTCCGCGCGCTGCACGATGATCGTCTCGGCCTCGCAACGCCCAGTTCGATCGGCGTGCTGGGCCACTCGCGTGGAGGCGGCATGGCGCTCTGCCTTGCACGGGAGACTCCGGCCATCGATGCCGTTGTCACCTGGGCCGCCATCAGTCGCGCGCGTCGCCACAATGATGCCGAACTCGCGGCGTGGCGGAAGGCGGGGACGGTGAAAATCCTGCACGAGCGGCTCCGGCTCCATCTCCCGCTCAGCTTCGAGGTGGCTGACGATTGCCTGCGGCATGAGCACGGCCGACTCGACATTCCCGAGGCCGCGCGGACTCTTGGCCGACCCTGGTTGCAGGTGCACGGCACCGGCGACGACTCGGTGCGGTTCGAGGAAGCGGAAGCACTCAATGCGGTCGCGGGGCCCGGTCACGAGACGCTCTTTGTTCCGGATGCCAATCACGGCTTCGGCACCAAGCACCCGTGGGCGGGGTCGACGCCCGAGTTCGATCGCGTGGCCGATGCCACGGTGGCGTTCTTTGCCCGCACCCTGACGTGAGTCCGCTCGAGGCGCTGATCGATCGGTTGCGGGCGCACTCGCCGCGTGGTGCGGAAGCGTTGGGTCGGCCCCAGGCGGCGGTGGCGGTGCTCCTGGTGAGCGACCCGGATCGGCTGTTGCTGATTCGCCGGGCCCTGCGCACGGGTGACCCGTGGTCGGGTCACCTCGCGCTCCCCGGCGGCCGGCGGGAAGCGATCGATGGCGACCTGCTCGACACGGCCATCCGCGAGACCTGGGAGGAGACCGGGGTACGACTCGACCGAGCCTATCATGTCGCCACCCTTGACGATCTCGCCCCGCAAATCCGTGCGCTCGCGCCGATCATGGTGCGCCCCTTTCTCTTCCGGCTCGACGATGCCTCCACTCCCGGACTGAGCGCCGAGGTGGCCGAGGCACGCTGGGTGGAGTTGGAATACCTGACCCGTCCCGGCGTCTTCCGTTCGAGCCCGATCCTGGTGGCCGGCGCAGAGCGGGTCGTCGAGGGTTACCACCTCCCCGAGGGCTTCCTGTGGGGGCTGACCGAGCAGATCGTGACCCCCATCTTGCGGCAGTGGAAGGAGTTGACTCGGCCTGGGAGTTGACTTTTCGGCCAGCAAACAGCACTTGTTAGGCATGACTAAAGAACCATCATCCGACCTCTCCCGGTCGGTTGAGGACTACCTCAAGACCATCTTCACGCTCTCTGAAGCCGGTCAGCCCGCCTCCACCACTGGCATCGCCGATGCGCTCGCCGTGGCCGCCCCGTCGGTCAGCGGAATGGTGAAGCGACTGGCCGAAACCGGTCTGGTGGAGCACTTCCCCTACAAGGGCGTGACGCTCACCGACGATGGTCGTCGCGCCGCGCTGCGCATGCTTCGTCGTCACCGCCTCATCGAGGCGTACCTGGTGCAGTGTCTCGACTACTCCTGGGACACCGTGCACGACGAGGCCGAGCGACTGGAGCATGCGGTCTCCGATGATCTGATCGACCGAATGGCCCGTGCCCTTGGCCACCCCAGTGTCGATCCGCACGGCGACCCGATCCCCACCGTTGATGGCGCGATGCCCGAGAACTTCGATGTGTCGCTCCCCGATGTCGCCGTCGGCGAAACCGTCACCATCGCGCGCGTCGACTCGAGCTCGGCCGAGCGGTTGCGGTGGTTGGCCGACGCGGGGCTGGTGCCCGGTGTCGAGGTGACTGTGTGCGATGTGCAGCCGTTTGCCGGGCCGATCACCGTGGACCTCGGCGGCGAACAGCGCGTGGTCGGGCGCGAGCTGGCGCGACAACTGCGATGCGCTCGCCGAGTGCGTGACGGGGGCGGCGCATGAGCCCGAATACTCCGATCTCGACCGACGCCCCCACCACTGGTGGTCCTGGTGGCTGGCGATACCCGCGACACATGCCCTCGCTGCCAGAGGTGTTCCGTTCGGTGAAGGTGCCGATGAACGGACCGTGGTGGCGCAAGGCACTGGCCTTCGCGGGGCCCGGGTACATGGTGGCTGTGGGCTATATGGACCCCGGCAACTGGGCGACCGATCTCGCCGGCGGGGCGTCGTTCGGCTACACCCTGCTCAGCGTGATCCTGATCTCCAACCTGATGGCGATCCTGCTCCAGATTCTCGCCGTGAAGTTGGGCGTGGTGACCGGTCGCGATCTCGCGCAGGCATGCCGCGATCACTACTCGCGCCCGGTGTCGTTCATGCTCTGGGTGTTGTGCGAGATCGCGATCGCGGCGTGTGACCTCGCCGAGGTGATCGGGTCGGCGATCGCGTTGAACCTGCTGTTCGGGATTCCCCTGATCTGGGGTGTGGTGCTCACGGCCCTCGACGTGTTGTTGATTCTTGCCCTGCAGCGCCGAGGATTCCGCTGGCTCGAAATTCTCGTGATCGTGCTGCTGGCCACCGTGGGAATCTGTTTCGCGGCCGAAATGGCATTCTCGCAGCCGTCACTCAGCGGCATCCTCGTGGGGCTGGTGCCCACC
This sequence comes from Gemmatimonadota bacterium, assembly GCA_040002895.1. Taxonomy (GTDB): domain Bacteria; phylum Gemmatimonadota; class Gemmatimonadetes; order Gemmatimonadales; family GWC2-71-9; genus Palsa-1233. The sequence continues at coordinate 21,992 of JBDUDP010000003.1, read as the reverse complement.
TCGCAGGTGGTCACCAACCCGGCGATGCTCTACATCGCGCTGGGTATCCTCGGCGCCACCGTGATGCCGCACAATCTCTACCTCCATTCGGCGGTGGTGCAGACCCGGGAGATCGAGAATACGCCGGCTGGAATCCGGCAGGCCATCAAGTACGGGGCGCTCGATTCCACCGTCGCCCTCTTCCTGGCATTTCTCGTGAATGCCGCGATCCTGATCCTCTCGGCGGCCACCTTCCACGGCACCGGCCATGAGAGCGTAGCCGACATCGGCGATGCCTACCAGCTGCTCACGCCCCTGCTGGGGACGTCGCTCGCGAGCACGCTGTTCGCCGTGGCGCTGCTCGCCTCGGGACAGAACTCCACCATCACCGGTACCCTCGCGGGACAGATCGTGATGGAGGGATTCCTCAACATCCGCCTGCCCCCATGGCTGCGCCGGCTCATCACCCGCCTGATCGCGATCGTCCCGGCAGTAATCGTCACGGCGATGTACGGGGAAAAGGGAGTCGGCGCGCTGCTGATCCTCTCGCAAGTGATTCTCTCACTGCAACTTTCGTTTGCCGTCATCCCGCTGGTCCTCTTCACCTCGTCGAAGGCCAAGATGGGTGACTTCGTGAATCATCCGATCACCATCGGGTTTGCGGTGGTGGTCGCGGTGGTGATCGCGGGACTCAACGCCTACCTGCTCTACGGAGAAGCCGTCAGATGGCTCAGCTGATGCGTGCGACCTGGATCCTGCCGATGGTGCTCTTCGCAGCGACCGCGGCGGCGCAGTCGCCAGACGTGATCACCACCGACCGCCCTGACTTCACCGAGTCGAGTACCCTGGTGCCGCGCGGACGCGTGCAATTGGAGGCAGGGATCACGACCACCGCCGCAAGCCGCAACAGCGGCATGGGGCAAAGCGTGACCTGGCCTGAACTGTTGCTGCGCTACGGACTCAGTTCGCGTATCGAGCTGCGGGTGGCGCAGACGCTGACCTCGGTGTCGCCGCCGGCGGGCTTCGGCACGCGGTACACCGGCGCCAATGATCTGTATCTCGGCGTCAAACTCGGACTCGGCGCGCAGCAGGGCAGTCGGCCCGAACTCGCCGCCATGCTGCAGGCCACCGTCCCGACCGGTGCCGAGTCGGTCACCCAGAATTCCACCCTGCCCGGTGCCGCGCTGCTGGCGGGGTGGACGCTTTCGCCGGTGTGGTCGCTGGCGATGGGGCTGCAAGTCAATCGGGTCACTGGCGATGCCTGGGAGATCGCACCCTCGGTGACCATCGGACGCGCGCTCACCTCACGGCTCAAGGCGTATGGCGAGTATTACGCCTTCATTCCGGCGCTCAGTGAGTCTGGTGCCTCGACCGCGCACTACCTCAACGGCGGCCTCGCCCTGCTGCTTTCCGACAACATGCAGCTGGACGCTCGGGTCGGTGCTGGTCTCGGTGGGGTGGCCGATCGATCGTACCTTGGCGTTGGATTCGCGATCCGACCGTGAGTCGAGGATCCTGACCGACGGGGCAGGGTACCTTCCGAGCGTGACTCGTCTCGTCCTCTCGATGCTGTTGCTGGCCCCGGCCTGCCTCTCTGCGCAGGCACTGGATCTTGCCGTGGAGCGCCGTTTCGCCGAGGCCGCCCGACTGCGGGTGGGCGACACGGTGTGGGTCGCCGCCACCGCTGATGCGCCCGAGCGTGTGGCGAGGGTCGCCGCCATCATCGAGCCGCTGGCCGACCCCGCCACGATCATGCGCCGCGACTACCGGGTGCGGATGCACCTCCCCGATCTCGCTGCCTTGCTCGGCCAACCCGACCGAGTGGACCGCTTCGGGGTCGCGCTGCAGCCTGGCATCGCCATCGACAGCGCCGCCGACCGGCTCAACCGCATCGCGTTCGGCTACGAGGCCTTTCCCACCGGCATGATCGCGTCGCAATCGTCGACCACGTTTCTCGTGGTTTCGCGCTTTCACCGTGCGATTGCCTTCATCTCGATCCTTGCCAGCGCGATCTTCCTGCTTTGCCTCATGGTCCTCAAGGTCGAGGCACGGCGGCAGGATGTGGCGGTGCTGCGCTTCATCGGCATCTCGCGGCGGACGATTTTCCGGTCACTGATGATCGAATCGTCACTGATTGCGATGGCGGGCGCGCTCGTCGGGACCGCGCTCGCGGCGGTCGCCAGCACCGCCGTGAACGCGTTCTACCAACGCTCGTTCTCGACCTCGCTGCTCTTCTCGCTGCTGCAGTGGCACACCGTGCGCAATGCCATCGCACTCTCGATCCTGCTCGGCCTCGCGGCCGGCGGGCTCGCCTCGTGGCGGCTGGTGCGCACCGCTCCGCTCACGCTCTGGCGGCGTGCCGGATGAACTGGCTCTGGGCCGTGCGTGACGTGCTGCGGCATCCGGTGCGCTCGCTGCTCGCCCTCGTGGGCATCGCGGTGGCCTCCGCACTCCTGCTCGACATGGTGCTGCTGAGCGGCGGCATCGAACGCTCGTTCGAAAAACTCCTGCTCAGCCGCGGTTATCAGGTTCGCGTGAGCCCCAAGGGGACGCTGCCGTTCGACACCGAGGCGAGTTTCGGCGATGCCACCACGACACTGGCACGCATTCGTGCCACGTCCGGTGTGGTGCAGGCCGGCCCGATCCTTGGCGCCTCACTCTTTGCCCGGCTGCCGGCAGGACTTACGCCGCTGGTGGCCTATGGCATCGATCCCACCGCGCAGGGGATCTATGTGGTCGAGGAAGGCGGTGATCTCGCGCCCAACGACAGCAGCCACGTACTGCTTGGTGCCCCGGCCGCGAAGCGGCTGCACGCCGGCCTCGGCGACACGATCACGTTGGTGGGTCGGCTCGACCCGCAGATCGCCGCACCGGCGCAGAGTCGGCTGCTGGTGGTGCGCGGCATTGTGCACTTTCTCTACGACGCGCGCGACCAACCGTCGATTGCCCTCTCGTGGTCGGTGGTGCAATCGATTCAGGGGCACCGCGCGACCGATCGCGCCTCGGTCATGCTGGTGCGGGTGGCCGATGGCGCGGATACCGGCACGGTGGTGCGGCAACTCCGGCATGATTTCCCGGCCCTCGGCATCAACACCGTGGGGGACTTGGTCGCCAAGTTTCGCGAGCGGCTGGCCTACTTCCGGCAGCTCTCGCTGATTCTGGGCAGTATTGCACTGGTGGTGACCGTCCTGCTCGTGAGCACGCTGCTCGCGATCACCGTAAATGAACGCCTCGGTGAAATCGCGACGCTACGTGCGATCGGCGTCAGTCGGATGGCCATCGTGCGTCAGGTGGTGGTGCAGGGGATGGCCCTGGTGCTGCCGGGTGGTGTGCTCGGCATCGCGCTCGGACTCATCACGGCGCGGTGGCTCGATGCCATCCTGACGTCCTTTCCGGGGCTTCCTGCCGCGATCTCGTTCTTCGTCGCCGAACCGCGCCAGCTTGCCGTTGCTGCCGTCACCCTGCTGCTCACCGGCCTGGGCGCGGGTCTGCTCCCGGCCTGGCAGGCCGCCAATGCCCCGATTGCCGCCACGCTCCGGAGTGATGCCACGTGACCGTCGTTCTCGCTGCACGAGATCTCGAGAAGCGCTACGCACTGCAGGGACAGGAGGTCGCCGCGTTGCGCGGCGTGACCCTCGAGGTCCGCCAGGGCGAATACGTCGCCATGGTGGGTCCGTCGGGATCGGGCAAGTCCACCCTGCTGACGTTGCTGGGCGGACTCGACTCGCCCACGGCTGGTGAGGTGACCGTGCTCGGCACTCCGCTTTCAACGCTTGGTGACCGCCAACTCACGCGCCTCCGACTCGAGCGCATCGGCTTCGTGTTTCAGCGCTTTCACCTGCTGTCGGTGCTGAGTGCCCGCGAAAACGTCGAACTCCCGATGGCCGAACGCGGTGTCGGTTCGGCCGAGCGACGGGCACGCGCCGACGAACTGCTGGCCTACGTCGGCCTCGCCGGGCGGGCGCATCACCGCGCCACGCAGCTCTCGGGCGGCGAAATGCAGCGGGTCGCGATTGCCCGCGCACTCGCCAATCGGCCGGCGATCATCCTCGCCGATGAACCCACCGGTGAACTCGACATGGCTACGGGGAAGGAGATTCTCGCGCTCTTCCGCCGCCTGCATCAGGACGGGACCACGTTGGTGGTGGTCACGCATGATGACCAGCTCGCGGCCGAAGCGGGACGGGTGGTGCGGATGCTTGACGGGCAGATCACGGCCTGATGCTCTGGACCCTCGCGATCCGTCACCTGCTGGTGCGCCCTGGTCGCGCCGCAGTCCTGTTGCTCGGCTTCGCGATCGGCGTGGCGGTGATGATCGTGCTGCTTTCGGTCGGCGATGCCATGCTGGAGCAGTCGCGCGACATCGCGCTGGTGGGCGGCGGCGAGCTCACGGTGCTGCCGGAGGGTGTCGATGTCGAGGCGCTGCGCACCGGAGGGATGACCGGCCTCTTCTTCGGCATTGACCGCGCCCGGTTCGTCACCCGGCAGCTCCTGGGTGGTCCTCGTCAGGCGGGTGTGGTGCGAGCGGTCTCACCGGTGCTGGAGCAGAAGCTGCTCGTGATCCGGACACGCGACAGGCTCTGGACGGTGCGGGCGGGTGGCGAGTTGCCCAGTGCCACGGCGCGTCTGGGATCGGCGGTCCCGGTGCTCGCGGGCGAGTGGCGCGACTCACCGCTCGATGCCCAGTGGCTCGCCCCCGCCTCGCAGGCGCTCTACGACGAGCTCGACCGCTTCCACGTTCCCACGGTGCGCGATAGCACCTGGGCCGAGTGGCACTACTTCAACGTAGTGGTGGGACCGAGCGAGTGGTGGTACATCACCTACCTGATCGGCGGCGATCTGCCGGGTGGCCGTTGGGGGGGGCGTGTGCTGGCGACGCATCGCCGGCCCGACGGCAGTCATCACCGCTTCGAGACCACGATGCCAGCGAGCGCGGTTCAATTCGATACCACCGCTGCTGACGTCACACTCGGCGCCAACACGGTGCGTCAGGTCGATGGCGTGTACCGGATCGAGGGCAGGAGCGAAGGCGCCACGTTCGGCTTCACGCTCACCCCTGCTCCGCGGAGATACTTCCCGCCGGTGGAGCTGCGCGACGATCGACTCAGTTCGGGCTACGTCGTTCCGGCGCTGGTGGCGGTCGTCTCCGGCCGCTTCTGTGACGGCAGCTCCTGTCAGGACGTCGTCAATGCCGCGGCCTACCACGACCACAATTGGGGTGTCTGGCGCGACGTGACCTGGGCCTGGGGGAGCGGTCAGGGGGCGAGCCATGCTCTGCTCTACGGTGGGGTGGTCCGCGCAGGGGAGCAGGCCACTGCGGCGCCATTCTTCTTCGCGCTCGTGGACTCGCTCGGGGTGCAGCAGGTCTACCGATTTGAGGGGGTGGAGCGGATCGGCTCGCGGCCGGTGCCCGGCCGCCCCGGCGTCTCGGCGCCCGATTCCCTGCGAATCCTGGCGGTGCGGCGGGCCGATACCCTGCGCGTGACGGTGGCGATCGAGGCGGCCGACGCAACGCCGTCGGGGGGTCCGGGCATCCCACAGTGGTTCCTCCAGATGCGTGGCCACTGGACCCTGCGTGGCCGAGCGGCGGGGGTGCCGGTGGCCGACAGCGGCCGCGGTTTCTTCGAAGTCTGGCAGCCGCGCTGAGCCGGAAGGGAGGCGGCCGCTTACCGTCTGCCCAAGAGGGCTTAGTTTTCAGGAACTCCCCACCAGGACTCCATACCGCCCATGCCGGATATCCTTGAGCGCCTCACCTCAGCGTTGCGCGAGACTTACGCGGTTGAGAAGCAGGTCGGCGAAGGCGGTATGGCGACGGTCTTTCTCGCCGAAGACCTGAAGCATCACCGCAAGGTCGCGATCAAGGTGCTCCGTCCCGAGCTGGCGGCCACGCTCGGCGCCGATCGTTTCCTGCGCGAGATCGAGATGGCGGCCAGGCTGCAGCATCCCCACATCGTGCCGGTGTACGACTCCGGTGCTGCCGATGGCCTGCTCTACTACGTCATGCCGTTTGTCGAAGGCGAGTCCTTGCGCGACCTGCTCAGTCGTTCGGGTCCGGTGCCGCTCGCGCGCGCGTCAGTGATCGTCGGCGAGGCGGCGAGCGGGCTCGCCTACGCCCACGCCCAGGGGATCGTGCACCGCGACGTGAAGCCTGAGAACATCATGCTCTCGGGCGGGCATGCGGTGGTCACGGACTTCGGTATCGCCCGTGCGGTCGACGCCTCGCGCTCCGACGGCAACCTCACCGGCGCGGGCATGGCCATCGGCACGCCGGCCTATATGAGTCCCGAGCAGGCCACGGCCGATGTCGTGGACGCGCGCAGCGACCAGTACGCGCTCGCCTGTGTCTTCTACGAGATGGTGACAGGGAAGCAGGCGTTCTCCGGCAGCAGCATGCAGGCGATGCTCACCTCGATGCTTACCGGCCCGCGCCCCAAGCTCTCGACGGTGATGCGCGAGACGCCGGTTGCCGTGGATCTCGCGACCCAGCGCGCGCTGGATACCGATCCCGGCAAACGCTTCCCCAGCATTACCGCGTTCGCGGAAGCGGTGGCGCAGGAGAGCACCGGGGCCGCGGCCGCCACGCGCGAGAGTCTGCGCTGGAAGCGGCTGGCGCTCGTCCTCCCTGTCGCCATGGCGGCGGTGGTGGCGGTCTGGTTCGTGTTCGCGAAGCCGTCGCAGGTGGTGCCGGGTGCCGAATCGATCGCCGTGGTGCCGTTCACCACCAGCGGTGCCGCCGCCGCCGGGCTCGGCGAGGGAATGGTGGACCTGATGGCGAGCAACCTCGACGGCGTGGGTGGCATCCGCGCCATTGAGCCTCGCACGGTGATGCGCGAGTGGCGCCGCCGCGTGAAGGAGGGCACCGGCGACCGCGACGATGCCATCGCCGTGGCGCGCTCGGTCAAGGCGGCCTCGGTGCTCACCGGCAGCGTGGTCGCGACTGGCAGCCGTGCCCGGCTCACGGCGGAGTTGTTTGACCTCCAGGGCAAGTCGCTTGCGCGCGCGCAACTCGACGGCTCGGCCGATTCCATTCTGGCCCTCGCCGACGGCCTCGCCCTCGGCGTCCTGCGCGACATCTGGCGCTCCAAGGAGCCGCTGCCGTCGGCCAACACCAGCGGCATCGTGTCGACGTCGGTGGTCGCGATCCGCGCCTACCTCCAGGGTGAGCGATACCACCGACGCGGTCAATGGGACTCCGCGCAAGTGGCGTTCGAGGACGCCGTGGCCGCCGATTCCACCTTCGCGCTCGCGTGGTACAAGCTCGCCAACACCCTCGGCTGGTCGGGGAGTTACCAATCCAGCACGGCCCAACGTGCGTCGGCCAATGCCGTGAAGTATTCCAGTGCGGTGTCGCCACGACTCCGCACCATCTTCGTGGCCTCGAGTCTCTTCCAGCAGGGCGATCCGTCGGCCGCCGACTCGATGCGCGTCTACCTGCAGAAATTCCCCAACGACGCCGACGCCTGGTACCTGCTGGGCGAATCGCAGTACCACTCCAACGGCTATCGCCCGATGCCGCCCGATGCCCTGCGGGAGCCGTTCGATCGCGTGCTCGCGCTCGACTCCTCGCTCACGCCCGCCGCCATCCACCCGATGGAGTTGGCACTGGGCCAGCGCGACACCGCGGCCATCCGTCGCTACACCGCCGTCTTCCGCGTGGCGGATGCCACGGCCGAACTGGCGCAAGTCGATGCGGCGCGTGATGTCATGAATGGCGATCGCAGCGGCTTCGCGCGGCTCGTGGCCGGACCGGTGAGCGGGTCCGGGCTGGGTCGCGCGGTCCTCAACGCCGTCATCCGCGACCCCCACTCCACCGGTGACACGGTGGCGCTGCTCGGGCGCGCCGTGGCGGCGACACCGGTGACCGGTGGCCTCAAGCTGCAGTTCGTCGCCTTGCGTGCCATGCTCGACGCGAGCATCGGCCGCATCGACAGCAACGGTGCCCGGGTGGTGATCGACTCGTTGCGCAAGGCGGGTGAGATGCAGTCGGCATCCAATATCTCGCTGACGCCCTTCTACGCCGGCTTCGCCGATTCGTCGATGCTGAGTCGCGTCGACGAGAGTCTCGCGAAGGCACCGGCGAACATGTATGTCAACTTCCTCCGGGCGATGTCGGCGGTCGATCGCGGGGAGGCTCCGCGCGCGGCGACGCTGATCCAGCAGGCACTCGCCGGGGCGGGCGATACCATGCCGCGGTGGTTGCGCGGTGCCTATGTCGCGCTCGATGGCCTGCGACTGGCGGCCACGGGCGACACCACGCGCGGCATCAGCCGTGCCGACTCGGGCCTGCGCATTGCCGGCGGTGTCCAGATCCCCGGTTTCACCACACCGGTGCAACTGCGCTATGCGCTGTTGCTGGCGGGACGGCCCGCGACGCGACGCGACGGCATCACACGCCTGCGCTATGGCTTCGAGCAGGCGCCGGAGATGCTGCCGATCACGATGTACTATCTCGGCAAGGCCTACGAAGCTGATGGCCAGCACGACGAGGCGGCTGCGGCCTACGGCCAATTCGTGCGGCTCTGGAACCACCCCGATCCCGCCTTTGCCCCGCTGCAGCGGGAGGCCAAGGAGGCGCTGATGCGGCTCACGGCCGAGGGTGCCAAGGGAAAGCGCTAGCGCCGCTCGAGCTGGGCGGCGTGTCGCTCGCCGTGGGTTGCGGCGAAGAGGAACCACTGCCCCACATCAATCATCCCGAAGATGGGGTGTGGTGCGTGGTGCGCATCCCACGGGACATCGAGGGAGCGAGCCAGGTCCAGCGTCGCGGTCCGGCGCTCGCGCAGGAAGCGGGAGGCCTCTTCTAGCGACGCGAAGCGGCCGGTTGGCGTGACCGGCTCCGGTGCGGTGAGTGCACCGGGGAAGGTGGCCGCGCCGGCGATCCGGGCGTCCTTCTCGCGCGTACGCAATTCGCTCGCGGGGGCGCCCGCGGCGGCGGCGACCGCCTTGTGAACACCGCGCTCGACCACGGCGAGGTGCTCGATCACCTCGACGACCGACCACGCTTCGGCGGCCGGCTTGGTGGTTGCCGTGGCGGGGTCGACGTGGGCGATGAGGCGCTCGAGGTGCCGCAGGTTTGCCTCGAGTGCTGCGACGACACTGCTGCGATCGGTGGCCGACATCATGGGCTCCTTGGCTGGACCACAAAATCTACCTGATGGGAGTGTAGCTTCAGAGATGACCGACAATGCGAGCCGGGACGAGGTCGACATCCGTGCCATCGCCCGGCAACTGACCGATGACTTTGCCGCCGGCTGGAGCCGGGGCCGCGTGGACCTCATGATGGCGGTGTTCGCCGAAGGGGCGGTGCTGATCGAGACGCCCTTCTCGACGCCGCTCACCGGACTCGAGGCCATCCGCAGCTGGGCCAGCGACATCCCCTACCACCAGTCGGAGGTGGTGTTCACCACCGGCGAGATCTTCGTGGCAGGCCCCTGGTTCTCGACCGAGTTCAAGCTGGTCTTCCGGCGCCGGAAAAGCGGTGCCTGGGTCGACGCCCGCGGCGCCTTCTTTGCCGAGACCGCCGACGGCCGAATCACCGAGATGCGGATGTACTGGCATCGCTGGAATGGCGGCCGGGAGACCTCGCTCCCCTGACCCGCCGTCCAGAGAGCGTCCAAGGGTGTCCTGTCGAGCGGACACCCCGGCGGCTTGCTGGCAGCTAAGTCGTTGTAGGACAACACTCTCCGCGTGGCACGGATCTGGAACATCTATTCGTGATTCAGTCGTGTCACCCGTCTGCCGTTGTTGGAGGTCCAGATGATCACCTTGCTCGCTGCCCTGCTCGTTGGCCCGTTGTCACCCACCCATCCCGCACTCATCACCTCGTCGCTTCCCGGCGAGCAGGCCACGGTGCGTGTCACCCTCAACGGGGGTGATTATCGGCCGGGTGACAAGGTGAAGGTGCAAGTGGAACCGGGTCAGGATGGCTACCTCATTGTCTTCCGAGTCGATGGCGATGGCCGGATCCGGGTGCTCTTCCCGCTTGACCCTGATCTTGACGCCTTCGTGAAGGGTGGCAAGCGCTACGAGCTTCGTGGACGCGGCGAGCGCGAGACCTTCCTCGCCGATGACCGCGGTGGTAACGGCCTCATCTATGCGGCGCTCTCAAGTGGACCGCTCTCGTTCGGGCAGTACGCCATCAATGAGCATTGGGACTACGAGGCGCTTCGACTCAACGATCAGGACAGCGACGCCGAGGCTGAGCTCGCCACCATGGTGCGTCGGATGTCCGACAATGGTCGCTACAGCTATGACGTGACCGGCTATCGCGTGCATGATGTCTCCACCATCGCGAGCGGCGGCCGCGGCTACAATGATCCCTTCTACGACCCGTACTGGAGCTGCCTGTCGTGCGGCTGGGGCTACGGTCCCGGCGTGAATGTGCGTGTCGGCATCGGCTCGCGCTGGAACTCGTGGTATGGCTACAACGACCCCTGGTACTACGATCCCTCCTACTACGATCCCTATGCATATGACGCGTACTACGGCGCGTACGGCTATCCCTACGGCTACAACCGCTGGAACTATCCGGGGCAGTACCGTCCGATCACGGTGGTGAACCTGCCGCGACCCCAGCCGACGACGCCCAACACGCCGTACGGGTTGCGCGCGCGCTCGCGGCCCATGCTCCCGGGCAACGGGGCGTTCACGCCCGACCTCACACGCGGCATGCGGCCCGACGCACGGCCGACCGCGTCGAATGGCGGGTACGGCAACGACGCTCGTGGACGGACGCGCGGCAACGAACCGAACCGCGGGCGGGACAACACCGCGGCCGACCAGCGCCGGTCCTCGCCGCCGCCGAGCCCGCAGCCCTCGGGTCGCACCACCCAGTCGGCGCCGCCGCCGAGTTCGGGCAACAGCGGTGGTGAGAGCCGGGCGCGGCGTCGGCCGGAGGCGTTGAGCGAAGTGGCGCCGCGGACCTTCGAGGCGCCGGTCGAGCGGCGGCAGGTCTCGGCCCCGCAGCCGATCTACCGCGAGCCGCAGCGCTCGCCGAACATCGAGCGCAGCCGTCCCGAGTCGCGTCCCGCGATGCCGATCTATCGTGAGCCGGCGCGGGTGGAACGCACCAGTTCGCCGCCACAGCAGGCGCCGCGGGTGGAGCGAAGCGCCCCGCCACCCGCTCCTGCTCCCGCACCTGCTTCGGGCGAAGAGCGCGCCCGGAAGCGCCCCGGCTGATCCAGGCCGGTACGCCACACCACACACGACGAGGGCCCCGCCAACGGCGGGGCCCTCGTTGCGCGCTCCGGCCAGGCTACTTGGGGTGGCTGCGGGCGTAGTCGCAGCCCCACTCCATCAGCTCGGCACTGCGCAGGCCGATGCGCATGGCCGCGTCGACCGCATCCTGCTCGGCCATCCCCTCATCGAGAATGAGGTAGGGGATCAGCGCCCCAGCCGTGCGATTGCCGCTGGCACAGTGCAGCAGGGTCGGTTTTCCCGCGCTGGCTCGGAGGGCGGCAAGGATGCGATCGAGCACCACCGGCGTGAGCGCTCCCTGCGAGACCGGGACATTCACATACTCGATGCCAAGCTTGGCCAGGGTGCCCTTCTCATCGAACGGCCGCGGCTCCATCGGGTCGCGCAGGTCGATGACCGTCCGCACCTCGGCGGCGTGGGCGGTGGCGAACTGTTCGGCGGTGGGTTGCCCCGCCGTCACGAGCCAGGGGAGGGGGAGTGCTGCGTTGGGCAGGTCGGCCAGCTGATCGAGCAGTGACATCGGACTCTCGGTATGGAGTGATGCGGGAATATAGACCGCCGTGCTGGTATCTTTCGGCATGTCCGCGATCACCGTGGCACTCTGCCAGTTCCGGCCCACCAAAGGGTCGCCCGCCGCGAATTTCGACCGGATCGAGCAGCTGTTCCGCACGATTGCGGCCGCCCCCGAGCCCCCCGACGTCATCTGCCTCCCCGAGACGATCCTCACGGGATACTTCCTCGAGGGTGGCGTGCGCGAACATGCGATGAGCGCCGAGGCCGTCTTTGCCGAGTTGTCGCATCGGCATGCCCGCTCCGGTGCGCCACCGGTCGAGATCACCCTCGGCTTTTACGAGCGCTGGAACGACCGGCTCCACAACGCTGCCATCTGGATCGCCCTCGGTGGCAGTGACGCCGGAGTGCGCCATGTGCACCGGAAGATCTTCCTCCCCACGTACGGCGTCTTTGACGAGGAGCGCTTCGTCGAGGGTGGCCGTGAGGTGCGTGCCTTCCCGACCCGATTCGGTCGTGCGGCGATGCTGGTGTGCGAGGATGCCTGGCATTCGCTCACCGCCACCATCGCCGCCGTCGACGGCGCCCAGCTCATCGCGGTGGTCGCGGCGAGTCCCGCGCGCGGTATTGCCCCTGACGAGATCCAACCGGGTCAGCCGGGCTCGATCGCACGCTGGGAACGGCTGGCCCGCGACATCGCCGGCGAGCACGGCGTGTATGTCACGCTCACGCAACTGGTGGGCTTCGAGGGCGGCAAGAACTTCCCGGGTGGCTCATTGATGGCGGGACCCGATGGCGACGTGCTCGTGCGCGCGGAGTTGTTCGAGGAGGCGACCGTGCAGCACACCATCGACCTCGAGGATGTCGCGCGGGTGCGCGCCGGGTCGCCGTTGCTGGCCGACCTCGAGATTCGTCTGCCGCACCTGATCGAGTCACTCGACCGCGCCCGCCTCGCCTCGCTCGGGGCACGACCCGAGGGAGTCGTCACCTCGCAGCACGCCCAACCGGCGGCCTCTGGCGGTTCGCGTACGCCGCCGGCGCCGGTCTCGTCGCTCGCGATCGACGCTCAACTGACGCGTCGTTGGCTGGTGGCGTTCCTGCGTGATGAGGTGACTCGCCGGCGCGGCTTCGGGAAGGCGATCATCGGGCTCTCCGGCGGGGTCGACAGCGCCGTCGTCGCCGCGCTCGCCGCCGAGGCGCTCGGTCCCGAGAACGTGATCGCGGTCCGGATGCCCTACCGCACGTCGAGTCCCGATTCACTCGCGCATGCGCAGCTGGTGATCGATGCTCTGGGCATCAGTGCACGGACTGTTGACATCTCGGCAGCCGTCGATGGCTACGCCGCGGCAAGTGGCGGGACACTCTCGCCGGCACGACTCGGCAACGTGATGGCACGCACCCGCATGCTCACGCTGTTCGACCTCTCGGCCGCTGAGCAGGCGCTGCCGCTGGGCACCGGCAACAAGAGTGAACGGCTGCTGGGCTACTTCACCTGGCATGCCGATGACGCCCCACCGGTGAATCCGATCGGCGACCTCTTCAAGACACAGGTCTGGGCGTTGGCCCGTCGTCTGGGCGTGCCGGACGCGATCATCAACAAGCCGGCGAGCGCCGACCTGGTGCAGGGGCAGACCGATGAATCGGACTTCGGGATCACCTACCCGAGAGCCGACGCGATCCTGGACCTGCTGCTGCAGGGTCATGGTGAACACGCCATTGCGAGTGCCGGCTACACCGAGGCCGAGATCGCGCTGGTGCGCAAGCGGCTCGACAGCACCCATTGGAAGCGCAAGCTGCCGAGTGTCGCGATGCTGAGCCAGACCGCAATCGGCGAGTACTACCTCCGACCGGTGGACTATTGATGTCGCTTCCCGAAAGCCGCCTCATGTCGTACTCGCGCGGCGAGATTTCGACGCTCGTGATGCCCCACATGGCCAACATCCTCGGCGACCTGTTCGGCGGCAACCTGATGTCGATGGTCGATCAGGCCGCCGCCATCGCCGCGATCCGCCATGGCGGGGCGCGGGCCGTGACCGCGTCGATCCACAAGGTCGACTTCCGCGAGCGAATCCCGATCGGCTCGCTGGTGACCTGCCGGGCCACGGTGGATTTCGTGGGGCGGTCGTCGATGGACATCACGGTCGAGGTCTATTCGGAAAACCCCAGCACCGGGGAACGGCACAACACCCACACGGCGCACGTGGTGTTCGTGGCCATCGATGAATACGGCCGACCGACGCCGGTGCCGCGCTTGATTGCCGAGACCGAAGAGGAGAAGGCGCGCTACGCCGAGGCCGAGCGCTACCGCGACGAGCAGCAGAAGAAGTGACCGGTCCTCGGGTGGTGCTGGTGCTCGGCGGAGGCGGCGCCAAGGCCGCTGCACACCTGGGGGCCGCACGGGCACTGGCTGAGGCGGGAATCACGCCGCTGCACATTGTCGGGACGTCGATGGGGAGCGTGATGGCTGCGGCGCTGGCCACGGGCGAGCCATCGGAATCGATCCTGGCGCGTTTCAGCGCGGTCAAGCAGGGAGACGTTCTCGCACCCGAACGGCTGCAACTCTTCAAGGGGATCTGGGCGCGTGCACTGCTCAAGACGGAGCCGCTGCGCGAGACCATCACCCGGATGATCCCGGCACGGACGTTTGGCGAGCTGCGGACGCCCTGCACGGTGACCGCCACCGAGGTGCGCAGCGGACGCGAGATCGCGTTCGGCGCTGGGGGCGAGGATGCGCCGCTGCACGAGGTGCTGCTCGCATCCTGCGCGTTGCCGCCCTATTTCGCTTCCGTGACCGTGAACGGCCGGGACTTCTACGACGGCGGGCTCCGCGCCGTGGTCCCGCTGCGACAGGCCCGGGCCATTGATTGCGATCTGGTGATTGCAATTCATGTCGGACCGGGCTTTGATGAACAGGGAGTCCCGGTGCAGGTGCCACCGCCGCTGGTGGCTGCCGCGGATACCGCCATCGGCTGGTTGATGGCCGGCAACACCGAATTGTTGCGCGACTCGTGGGAACACGATCCGGGGGCCCCACCGCTGATCTGGCTGCGTCCAATCAGTGATCGCGCCGCGACCTTCGCGGTGGATCGCATTCCGGAGTACGCCGAGGCAGGGTACGCGTCGATGCGCCAAGCGCTGGCCGAACTGCAGGAGGATGCATGACCGAGACCGTGACGTCCGACGTCCGCCATTTCACGGTGGAGCAGGCCAACGCGACGCTGCCGTTGGTGCAACGCATCGTGCGCGACCTCATGGACCTGCATCCGCGTTGGCGCGCGGCGGTCGCGGGCTACGAGGCAGCGCAGGTCGAAGTCACCGCCAACGGCGAGACCGATTCGGCCCGCGAGGCACGGCTCGCCGCCGGCCGACTGGCCGGTGAGATCGAGTCCTGCCTCGACGAGCTCACCCAGATCGGCTGCCACTTCAAGGATTTCGAGAGTGGGCTGGTGGACTTCCCGGCGCTGCGTGAGGAGAAGGTGGTCTATCTCTGCTGGCGCGCGGGTGAGGACCGGGTGGAGCATTGGCATGAACTTACCGGCGGGGTGGAGGGGCGCCAGCCGATCGATGCGACGTTCTCTCCGGTGAGTGTCCCGTGAGTGGTGGCTGGCGGTTGCTGCATTTCCTCGCCTTCGTCGCGTGGATCGGTGGCGGGCTGGGCGTGCTGATGGCAGGGATGGTGATGGCGAGGCTCGACCGCTCCCTCTGGGGTGGCGTGGCCGACGTGCAGGCCGCGCTCTACCGCGTCTTGGTTGGCCCCGGCTCGATCCTCACCGTGGCCTCGGGCGTGGTGCTCACACTGCGGATGTACGGCGCGCTCTCGGGTGAGTCGCACCCCTGGCTCGGCATGATGCAGGGGATGGGGCTGCTGGGTGCGCTGGTCACCTTGCTCGGCGCCATGCCGGCCGCCGCCCGGCTCGGCCGCATCGAACCACTCGGGGACACGGCCGCCGCGTTTGATGCGGCGCGCAAGCGACTCCGCATCACCGGCATGATTGGCAGCAGCTGCGCCCTGCTCGCGCTCGTGGCCGGCGCCCTCTACCGCACCGCATGACCCTCTCGCGTCGCGCGCTGCTGGCGCTGGCGGCGACGCTGCCGGGATTCGCCGGAATCGCCGAGGCGAGCATTCCGCCTCGACTCCGCAGCGCGCGCCCGCGGAACCCGGCACCGCTCGATGAGCCGGCGTGGGAGCGAATCGCCCAGGAATTCGTGATCGAGGGCCTCCACCTCAACACCGGCACCTACGGTTCCTGCCCGTTACCGGTGCTCGAGGCCACCATCCATCACCTGCGCGCCTTTGAGCGGATGATCGGCCAGGAAGCGGTGGACGTCCCGGCACTGCACGCGGAACTCGAGGCGTTCCTGGGTGCATGGCCCGGCAGCATCGCCATCGTGCGCAACACCACCGAGGCGATGAGCATCGTGGCCAACGGCATCGAACTCGCGCCCGGCGATGAGGTGCTCAGCACCACGCATGAACACATCGGCGGTCGCTGTGCGTGGGACCTGCTCGCGAAGCGGCGCGGCATCGTGTTCCGGCAGTTCGCGCCCCCGCTCGACCCCAGTGATGAAGGGGAGCTGCTCGCCGCCTGGCAGCGCGAGGTCACGCCGCGCACCAAGGTGTTGGTGATCTCCCAGGTGCTGTTCACGACCGGGATGATCCAGCCCGCCGAGGCGCTGGTGCAATGGGCGCGTGCGCGGGGGATCGTCACGGTGATCGACGCGGCGCATCCACCCGGCATGCTGGTGAACGACCTGCGCCGACTCGACGCTGACTATTACTGCACCTCGACCCACAAGTGGTTGCTCGCACCGAAGGGCACCGGCCTCTTGGTGACCCATCCTGAACGGATTGCCACCACCTGGCCACTGGTGGCGTCGGGCGACTGGGACAGCCCGTTGAGCACGCGCTTCGAGCATGTGGGCACCAGCAACGACTCTCTCGTGGCGGGGATGCGCGCCGCGGTGGCGTTCCAGCGCGACATCGGTCGCGAGGCCATCGAGCGCCGCGTGCGCAGTCTCGGCACCCGACTGTTCGACGCGTTGCGTGAGTTGCCACGGGTCCGGCTGGTGTCGCCGCGCCAGGCATCGAGTCGCTCGGCGATGATCTCATTCACGATGGACGGGACCACGGCAGCGGCGTTGCAGGGCTATCTGGGGAGGGAGCGGATCCGCACCCGGCGCATCGCCGAGTATGGCTACGAGTACCTGCGGCTGAGCACGCACATCTATGTCTTGCCGCGTGACCTCGATCGCACGGTGGCGCTCTTGCGCGACGCACCGCGCAACTGAACCGCGCCGGTGCGGCAGCTGCCCTGGACTGGGCAGCGGTCGCAGTGCATCACCCGGGCGGTGCAGATCAGTGCACCAAGCTCCATGAGCGCCTGATTGATGGTCCAGGTGGCGTTGCCGGGTCGCGACACGAGGCCGCGCGCGGTACGCTCGAGGGTGCGCAGTCCGGCGGCGCCTGGTGCGAGACGGGGGTGGAAGATCCGCCGCAGGACCCGCGCGACGTTGGTGTCGATGGCCGGTTCGGGGAGTTCGTAGGCAAAGGATGCCACCGCCCCTGCGGTATAGGCCCCGACGCCGGGGAGGGCCCTGAGCCCGACCACCTCGCGTGGCAGAATCCCCGCGTGGTTCGTCACCACCTCGCGCGCCAGAGCGTGCAGGTTGGTGGCACGCCGATAGTACCCCAGGCCGGCCCATGCGTCCCTCACCCGATGAGGCGGCGCCTTGGCAAGCTGGTGGATGGTGGGAAAGCGCTCCAGGAAGCGAACCCAGTATCCTTCCACCCGGGCGACCTGGGTCTGCTGGAGCATTACCTCGGACACCAGGATCTGATAGGGGTCACGCGTGTGTCGCCAGGGCAGGTCACGCCCATGACGACGAAACCACGCCATCAGGCGGCGCTTGACGAGCCGTTGCTGTGCCCGGACCTTGGGTGTGGGTTTGGGATTCACCAGTGCAGAAGATAGAGGTGCCATGGGCCACGGTCGAGGAGCGGTGCACGCGTGAGTTCGATCGCCAAGCGCCTGCAGCACAAGGCAGGGCGCAGTACGCTCGATGCGTTTGCCGCCGTCGGTCGCTTCGCCGCGCTCTTGGTCGAGCTCGCCCGCGGGCTCACCGAGTGGCGCGTCTGGGTGCCGCGCGCCTTCGACGAGGCGTACAAGGTCGGCATGGGCTCGCTCTTCATCGTGCTGCTGATCGCCTCCTTTGCCGGCGCCGTCACCGCGCTGCAGGCCGGCTACCAGTTCACTGGCAACATTCCGATCTACGTGGTCGGTTCCCTGGTGACGGAATCGGTGGTGCTCGAGCTCGGCCCCGTGCTCGTGGGGTTGATCCTGGCCGGTCGGATCGGCGCGGCCTATGCGGCGGAGCTCGGCACCATGCGGGTGACCGAGCAGATCGACGCGCTGGAATCACTGGGGCGCTCGCCGTCCAGCTATCTGCTGGTGCCGCGCGTGGTGGCCTGCCTCGTGATGATCCCCGTGCTGGTGATCTTCGCCAATGTGGTGGCGGTGGCCGCGGGGTGGTTCGCGGCCAAGCAGGCGCTGCCGATCACCGACCAGGACTTTGTCTATGGGGCGCGCATTTTCTGGCGGCCCTTTGACGCGACCTACTCGCTCATCAAGGCGTTCTGCTTTGCAGGTGCGATCTCGCTGATCTCCTGCTACCGGGGCTACACCACCAAGCAGGGGGCCGAGGGTGTCGGCCGCTCCACCACGGGCGCGGTGGTGACGTCCTCGGTGGTGATCCTGATGCTCGATCTGCTCCTCGCCAAGCTGTTGCTCACGGCATGATCGAAATCAAGAACCTTGCCAAGCGCTTCGGCGCCCAGGTCGTCCTCGACGATGTCACCCTCACGGTCAACGAGGGCGAGACCATGGCGCTGCTGGGGCCGTCGGGCACCGGCAAGAGCGTGCTGCTGAAGCACATCATCGGGCTCATGCGCCCGGATCACGGGCAAGTGATCGTCGACGGGCTGAACGTGGCGCGACTCAAGCGCAAGGAACTCGCCGCCCTCCGGTCGACCATCGGCTACGTCTTCCAGAACGGCGCACTGTTCGATTCCATGGATGTTCACGAGAACATCCGGCTCGGACTCACCAATCCCGAGCAGTACGCGGACGAGGCGTTCGTGGCCGAGCGGGTGCAGCAGTGCCTCAAGATCGTGAACCTCACCCCGGAGGTGGCCAAGAAGATGCCGGCCGACCTCTCGGGCGGGATGCGCAAGCGCGTGGGGATCGCGCGCGCGATCGCCGGGAAGCCGAAGTACCTGCTCTATGACGAGCCGACCTCCGGCCTTGATCCGGTGAACGCGGACATCATCGATACCATGGTGAAGCGGCTCGACACCGAGCTGGGTGTCACC
Organism: Gemmatimonadota bacterium; assembly: GCA_040002895.1. Taxonomy (GTDB): domain Bacteria; phylum Gemmatimonadota; class Gemmatimonadetes; order Gemmatimonadales; family GWC2-71-9; genus Palsa-1233. The sequence goes on along the minus strand of JBDUDP010000003.1, from coordinate 2,941 downwards.
TCCATCATGGTCACACACGACGTGCGCGGGGCCTTCCGCACCGCCGACCGTATCGCCCTGCTCACGGGCGGGAAGATCGTGGCGATCGGCACGCCCGACGAGTTTCGCAATTCGACTGTTCCCGAGGTGCGCGCCTTTCTGGAGCGCGACTTCGACAACGAGCCCATCTGACCGGGATTGACCGATGAATTCATACCAGAAAGAAGCCGCTGTCGGACTCCTCGTCCTGCTGGGTGCTGCTGCCTTCGTGGGTGGCGGGATGTTCCTGCGCAATGTGAGCATGAAGCGTCCCGATGTCATGGTGCGCTTCGAGAATATCGGAAACCTCAAGGACGGCGCCCCGGTGCGCATTTCCGGCGCGCCAGTCGGCCGCGTCGACGGCATCACCTTCGAGGGGGTGGGCAAGGTCCTCATCGGGATCATCTTCACCGAGAAGATTGCGCCCACCACCGGCGCCAAGGCGTCGATCGGTTCCGTGGGAATGCTCGGTGACGTGATCGTGAACTTCGATCCCGGCATCGGGGCGCCGCTCCCCAAGGACCAGGTGATCGTCGGCACGGTCGAGACGGGGATCTTCGACAAGGGAGCCGAGATCGCCGATCAGGCGTCGCAGACCCTCACCTCGCTCAATCGCATGCTCGACACCGGGCTCGTGGTCGATCTGCGCCACACCCTCACCACCACCGACAAGCTGCTGCGCTACCTGGGCGATCAGCATGGCGGCCCAACCGCCGAGGTGAATGCCACGATGCGGTCACTACAGCAGACCTCGGCACGGCTCGACACCACCCTGGCGCAGCTCGATGCCAAGACCCTGCAGGTGCGGCTCGACTCCACCATGCGCTCGACCGGCCAGCTGGCCGACCGGCTCGCCGCCGCCACCTCGCGAATGGACTCGCTGCTGGCCAAGATTCAGCGCGGCGAAGGGACGCTCGGCAAGCTCGCCTCCGATTCGGGGCTGTACGTGGACCTGCGCCACACCCTGCAGGCCACCAACGGGCTCATTGACGAACTGAAGAAGAACCCCGGGAAGGTGGGGATCACCGTCAAGGTGTTCTGAGGGAACACCGGAGCGGCTTCCAGCGTTGTCGCATTACAATTCGGGCGGCCCACACCGGGTCGCCCGTTCGTGTGCCGGGCACAAGGAGTCATGACGTGACAGAATTTCAGGGATACGTGCGCGGGATCCTGACCGCCGTGGGCGAGGATCCCGAGCGAGACGGCCTGCAGAAGACCCCGGAACGGGTCGAGAAGTCGCTGCAGTTCCTGACGCAGGGCTACCAGCAGAGCGCAGCCGGCGTGATCGGTGAGGCGCTGTTCGAGGAGCATCACCACAACATGGTGGTGGTGCGCGACATCGAGTTCTACTCGCTGTGCGAGCATCACATGCTGCCGTTCTTCGGCAAGGCACACGTGGCCTACATCCCCAACGGCCGGATCGTTGGGCTCTCGAAGATGGCGCGGGTGGTGGATGTCTTCGCACGCCGACTGCAGGTGCAGGAGCGGATGACCGACCAGATCGCGGATGCCCTGAGCGAGGAGCTCCACCCGCTGGGCGTGGGGGTGGTGCTCGAGGCGGCGCACTTCTGCATGATGATGCGCGGGGTGCAGAAGCAGGGTTCGCAGACCGTCACGTCGGCGATGCGCGGCGCGTTCCTCGACGACCCGCGCACGCGGGAGGAGTTCCTCCGCCTGGTACACCGCTCGCGATGATCGCGGTCACCTTCCTCGGGACCAGTGCCGCGCTCCCCACCACCGAGCGCAACGTCTCCTCCTTCATGCTGCAGCGTGAGGGGGAACATTTCCTGTTCGACTGCGGTGAGGGCACCCAGCGGCAGATGATGCGCTACGGCACCGGCTTCGGCATGGAAGAGATCTACTTCAGCCACTACCACTCCGATCACACGCTGGGCCTGCCGGGGTTGCTACGCTCGCTGGGCATGATGGCGCGCACTGCTCCGCTGCGGCTCTACGGCCCGCGCGGCGCCCACAAGCACCTCGGCGCGCTGGTGGCGCTGGGGATGGAGCGGGTGAAGTTCCCGGTCGAGATCGTCGAGGTGACGCCGGGGCAGGTGCTCAAGCACGGCGAGTTTGATTTCCACGTGGGCGAGGCGAGTCATCGCGGCGATTGCGTGGCCTACTCGCTGGTGGAGCACGATCGACTCGGTCGGTTTGACCCCGAGCTCGCCCGCAGCCTCGGGATCCCGGAGGGACCGCGGTGGGGGGAGATCCATCGCGGCAAGCCGGTGACGCTCGAGAGCGGCCGCGTGGTCCAGCCAGCGGAACTGGTGGGTCCTGCGCGGCCCGGCCGAAAAGTCACCTACTCGGGCGACTCCGCCCCCACCGATGCCATGCTGCACCTGGCCGTGGGGTCGGACCTGCTCATCCACGAGGCCACCTTCGGCGAGGACGAACGCGAGCGTGCGCGCGAGACGATGCACAGCACCGCACGGGAGGCGGCCACCGTGGCGTTCGAGGCCGGCGTCGGCCGTCTGGTACTGACCCACATTTCGGCCCGCTACACGCGCGAGGCACCGGAGCTGCTGGCCGAGGCGAAGGCGGTCTACGAGAACACGGTGATCGCAAGAGACGGGATGACGGTGGAGGTGCTGTTCAAGACGGAGAGATGAGAGAGGAGAGAGGAGAGAGGAGAGAGGAGAGAGGAGAGAGGAGAGAGGAGAGAGGACCGATGATCGACGACGGATAGAGGGCTGATTGCGGCAGCGGGATCAGCTCGGGTGACCGATTTCTTGGCAGTGGGGGCGTGGTTGGGCCGGGGCGCTGGGGTTTTGAGGGTGTACGCCCTTGCCCCGACCCCCGTGGGCTCCTATTCTTTCGCCCCTTCCCGGGGCTGTAGCTCAGCTGGGAGAGCGCTGCATTCGCATTGCAGAGGTCAGGGGTTCGATCCCCCTCAGCTCCATAGAGGCCCGCACCGGTTCCG
>JBDUDP010000002.1:0-106706 GCA_040002895.1 Gemmatimonadota bacterium | reverse complement strand
ACTATGCTGCCCCCCCCCCCCGTCGCCGCGCGTACGCCCTGATCGTTGCCCTTGCCGCAATGGCATGCTCTGAGTCCGGGCAACTCCCCACCGAACCCGTTTCGCCGCTGAACCCAACAACCGAAGCAGCGATTTCGAGCGTGGAGATTCCGGCCAACGCAACACGCTTGGTCGCACTCGGTCGGGCGCTTCGAACTGCGATGCTTTCCCAACCGACCCGCACAAGTATCGCAGCCGGCTTGGACTATTCACCCTACGTGGAATGGCGGATTCCTCTCAGTCGAGTTCTAGATGGGCGTGACAATGACGGCGCTGCAATCGGGATTCGCTCGCAACTGGCCGATCGATTGGGGCAATCGGCCACGGTCGCCATGCCGGAGCTGGAGCTCTACCTGCCTTTCGCCGATCAACGGCGGGCGTGGGACGGCAGCAGCGCGGTCGACATTGCCGCCCGCTTCCCCGGGAGCGACGACGGAGTTCTCATCGGAGCGGACGGGCAGGAGCGGCGAATCGTTGGCGGCGAACGGTTCGTGCCGAATCGGCCGATGTTTGTCCTTGCTCGCAGCGAAGTCGATTACACCGATTTCGAGTCGGCCGTCCGCGGAGGCAAACGAACCGGGATCTACGCTAACATGAGTCCCATCATCAGCCGGCGCTTCGAGGCATACCAGGAATGCCAAGAGGACTGCGGCGATGGCGGCGGAAGTGGTGGGGTGGGTGGTGGCAATGGGTTCCCGGGAAACACCTCCCAGCATACCCGCATTTATGATTGGTACCTTCAAGAAGACCATGATTTTCCATGGGGTTTGAACGAGATTGAGTTTTTTGGCGCCATCGGAACCCACTTCCAGGAATGCGCACGGCATACTGGCATTGCCGAAGACGGCTGGTACACAGTCACTGACATCTACGATTTCAACAATACCGTTGCGACGGCAATGGCAGATTCGACCGTTAACTTCTTTCTGCACGCCTACGAAGATGACCAGGATGCCTGCGAAGTGACGAGCAGTGACGATGATCTCGGAACGGCGAACTTCGGTCCATCCGGTTATGGCCAACGCTACAGTACGACCGGAGACCACCTTATCTTCAGCGTGATCGGAGTGACCCCATGACTCCGTTTCATCGCGGGATCATCCTGCTCGGCCTTGGCCTGTCATTCTCTCAGCCAAGTGCCGCACAGCGCCCGAGCGCCTTCATCGGGTACGGCCGATTTGTCTACGATGCTGGCGGCGACCAGGCGTATCCATTGCTGACTGCGGGAATGAGCCTTCAGACGAGCTCACTCACTCGCGCAGTCCTGCAATTCGACTACTCCGACATCGGGACCGCCTACCCGTCGGAGACTCTCCCGTCACCGGGGCACGAGCGCTACTACCGGGCATTCGCGATTCTTGAAGCATCGCTCGTTGGAGCGGCTCCTGTGGCCACACCACGGAAGGCGGTCGATCTCGCGGTTCGGGTGGGCGCGGGCGTCGCGCACAGTGCCAATCGTGGCCTCATTCTCCCTTCTCCGTGGTCGCACCCCGGCCCGAAAAATATTCCCAGCGGTGGGACTTCGACGCGCGCCTACGAAGAAACCTTTCCGCGCTGGGGATCTGCCTTCCTTGGCGGCGTGACCGCATCAGTTCGCATCACAGGATCATTGGCTCTTCGCGGATCAGCCGACGCCAGCTTCGATCGCGTGCTAGGCACCACCCTACGCAATTGGGCATTTTCGACCGGCTTGCAGCTGCGGTAGAGTATCCACCGATCGAGTCGACCAGCGTCCTCACTCATGGTTTTTGGGGTCGAGGACGCTTGTTGCGTCTGGGCTACGCCACCACGCGCCGGATGAAGCCCCGGACCCCCAGGGTGGTCAGCAGCGTCGCGAGAAATGCCAGCATCAGAATGGCCGCTATCGGAACCATGTGGGGCACGTCGGGGGTGAGCGCGATCCGCAGTCCCTCGCTCATGTAGACCAGCGGGTTCGCCAGCACGCCGTATTGCAGCCAGGGAATCGCACCAAGCGAGGCCCACGGGTAATAGACGCAGCCCAGAAAGGTGATTGGCGTGAGCACCAACGCGAACATCAGCCCGATCTGTGCCGGACGCACGGCGGTACCGAGAAAGAGGCCGAGCGATGCGGCGGTCCACGACGCGAGCGCAAGCATGAGCGCCAGCATGGGCCAGCTGGCCACGCGCACGTGCACCTCGGTGGCCGGCAGCAGCATCACGATCGGAAAGACGGCGGCGCCGGCCAGCATCCCCTGAAACGCCCCGAATGCAACCTTCGCCAGCGGCACAGTCGTGAGCGGCACGGGAGCGAGCACGCGGTCCTCGATCTCGCGCGTGGCGCCGAGTTCGATCGAGAGTGGCAACGCCACGGCCGAGACGCCGGTGAAGACCATCGCGACGGCCACGAGTCCCGGCAGCAGCACTGTGGCAAAGGTCATCGCGCCAGCGGCGACTGGCAGATGCTGGCCACTGCGCGGCAGCACATACGTAAAGACGAACACCGTGAGCAACGGGTTCATCACCGTGCGCAGGAAAAAGGGCAGCCACTCCCGGCGCAGAACCCGGAAGTCGCGCGCCCAGAGTCCGAAGACGGATGCGCGAATGCTGGTCGGTGGGTTATTCACGGATATCGCGCCCGGTGAGTCGAATGAACACCGTCTCGAGCGAGGGCTCGGTGACCTTCAAGTCGGTGAGCTGGTAGCCGGAGAGCGCCGCGACCACGCTCGGCACCACGCTGCCCTCGGAGTCGACCACCAAGCGCAGGCCGCCGGCCGTGGGCACCACCTCGCGCACTCCCGGCATGGCGGTCACCGCGGCCTGGGCCGCCGATGCGTCGCCGCCGAACGCTACATCGACCACGGAGGCGCCACCGGCATCGCGCTTGATGCTCTCGGGGGTGCCCTCCACCAGGATCTTGCCGTGATCCACGATCGCCACCCGCTCGCAGAGTCGGTCGGCCTCTTCCATGTAGTGGGTCGTGAGCACCACCGTGATGCCGTCGTCACGGAGGCCGCGCACGAGATCCCAGAGCGCGAGCCGGCTCTGTGGATCGAGTCCGGCGGTGGGCTCATCGAGGAAGAGAATCTCGGGACGGTGTGCCATCGCGCGCGCGACCTGCGTCCGCTGCGCCAGGCCACCGGAGAGCTGGATCGGGAGCGCGTCACGACGATCGGCGATGCGAAAGCGTTCGAGCAACTCCTCGGTGCGTTCACGCGCGTCAGCGCGATTCGCGCCGAAGTAGCGACAGTGGTAATAGAGATTCTCACCCACGGTGCAGGCGCGATCGAGCGTGATGGCCTGCGCGGCCACACCGATCCGGCGGCGCACGTCCACGTCGTCTCGACCCAGCGTCAGGCCAGCCACCTCGGCGGTCCCCGACGTGGCGCGCACCCGCGTGGTGCAGATGCCGATGGAGGTGGTCTTCCCTGCCCCGTTGGGACCCAGCAATCCGTAGATGGTGCCGGCGGGCACCTCGAGCGAGATGCCATCGAGCGCCACGACACTGGGCGTGCCGGGGTAGGTCTTGTGGACGTTGTGCAGCCGAACAGCCACGCTCATCGGGGAGGGGTCATCCGTCGCAGGCCCCACGCGCCGGCCAGCACCAAGCCGGTGGCGAGCCACATGAGACCGGAGGGGACAGAGCGTTCGGTCGTGACGAGACCGCACAGCCCGGTGAGGAGGCAGTCGCCTGGCGCGCCGGCCTGGAGGGAGAGAAAGAGCGAGAGGAGCATCAAGGAAAGATAGCCAACGGACAGGGAGGGATTCGAACCCTCGAAACCCTTTCGGGTTTGCCGGTTTTCGAGACCGGTTCCTTCAACCACTCGGACACCTGTCCTGGTCCCCGTTCGGGGACGCAAAAGTGGACAGAAGAGGCCCTTCGGGCAAGCCCCGAGCCCATCATGGTGGTGGCAGCGGGAGCAAGGAGAAGGTGCCACCGGGCTTGCTGAGCCACGCCTCAGTGGCTCCCTGCGACGCCAACCAGCGCACCAGCGCCTGCTGATCCTCGGCCGGCCAGGTGAGAATCGTGGTCGCGGACGGCTGGAACACCTGCCACTCGATCTGCCCCCCGAGGCGATAGGCCTCGGTCAGCAACGGAAAGACCTCACCGATAACCGCGATGCGGCGAGCACCGCGGCGCAGCGACTGGGCATTGGCATCGGAGTTCTGGATCATCGCGGTGCGCGCGGCAACTTGCCGTGCAGTATCCCACTGTCCGGCGGCGTGAACGGCGGCGCGAGGCAGCGCCGCAAGCAACCCAATGCCGGAGAGCAACCACACCATTCGCGGTGACCCCTTCGGTTCCGCCGTGGGGTGATCCGCACCTACCGAGACCCCGCACAACCACCCCAGCGCCCCCAGCGTCAGCAGCAACGCAAAAGGCGCGATCAACCGCGGCTCAACGTGCACCGCGATGAACTGCAGCAGGCCGAGTACAGCGAGCGCCACCACCAGCAAGGCGTCGCGCTGTTCGCGGAGCAACTCGCGCACCATCCCGCGCCGACGCATCAGCCACGCCACCGGGATCAGGATGCCGAGCCAGATGTGCGGCATCCAGACGCCGACCACGAGTGCGAACTGCTTGGCGGTGTAGACCACATTCTGCCACACTGTGGGCGTCCCACGATTCGCGGTGATCAGGCCGGCGGCCCAGGCCGTCGGGTCCGACCAGGGGAGGTACGTCCACGGCGTGCCGCTGTAGAGCGCGATGGTGCCCTTGGAGCTGCCGGCATCGAACGGACGATAGGCCTTGTGCTCGGCACGATGGGTATCGGGAGACCTCGAGTCGCATTCGCGGATGTACCAGCAGGCGTTGAGGCGCGCGGCCGAGCCGAAGGTGAACGCCCCGGACTTGAGACTCAGCGGGACCAGCCAGAGCGACATCACCACGGCGCAGACAGTCGCCGCCTTGCCCACGAGCAGCAACCCCGCCCGGCTGCGATGGAAGATCGCCCAGGTCACCAGCGACGCGAGCAGCCAGGGCCACATGCTGGTCTTGGCGAGAAACGCCAGCCCCATCCAGAGCCCGAGCCGCACCGGACGCCGCCCCCCGAAAAACAACAGCTCCCCGCCGATGAGCGACACGAATGCCACCAGCAGCAGGTCCGGCGTCACCGCCTCAAGTCGAGGGGCCTCGGCGCTGGAGACCAGAAACGCCGCGAACGCACCGCGCGCAAAGATCGCGCTGCCGCTGGTGCGGGCCATCCACCAGATCACCGAGACGCCACAGAGCGCGATGAGCGTATTCACGACATGCACGACGCCGATGAGTTCGGGTCCCGCGCGACCACTGAGCGCGCCGCCGAATGCCACGAGCGCCGGGTAGAGTGGCGACCAATATCCCTGCACAAAGTGCGACCAATCACCCACACCGAGCCTGGTGGCAAGATCCAGATAGGAGACGCCGTCGGGATTGAGGGCGTTGTAGCTCACGACCCCGAGCGCGAGGCACATCACGCCGGTAACCAGGGCGAGCCAGTCGACTTCGCGCAGTTTCATCGGCTGCGAAACCCTTCGAGCAGCGACATGCGCCTCGTCCCGGGATAGGGGGCATTGGCACCCTTCGCGGCCAGCCACAGGATGCGGTTGAAGGCATCCTCGTCGGCGCGGTCCTCCACATCAAGCACCAGGCGCGCCGATGCCGTCGCCCCCGCACCTCGAGCGGGATTGACCTCGGTCAGCGGAGTCGCCGGCGTGAGGGGGGCGTAGGGGCGGAGGTCCGGCGTGTCGCGCCAGATCTCCCGCAGCGGCCGTCCGAAATGATCAAACTGCGACAGGGCATCGAGCCCCAGCAACTCCTCGATCGTGCGCAGCACGTCGGTGGTGTTGGCATAGCGATGCCAGACCCCACCACGTGCCCACGGCGAGATGACCAGCATGGCTGATCGGTGAGAGTCGACGTGATCGGGCCCGTTCTGCGCGTCGTCCTCGAGCACAAAGATTGCCGTCGACTTCCAGAACGGTGAGCGCGAGATCGCCGAAACCAGTCGGCCGAGCGCGAGGTCATTGTCGGCCACCATCGCCCGGGGGCTCGGCGCCTTGGCACGGAGCCCTTGGGTGTGGTCGTTGGGAAGCCGCACGATCTCGAACTGTGGCATCACTCCGGTGCGCACGTGCTCGGCGAATTCCTCCAGCCAGACATCGACGCGATGCTGGTCGGGAATATTGAGGTCGTACGACGGGAACTTCTCGTTGGTGTGAGTCTTGAGAAACGGTTTCAGGCCGGTGTACCCGGCAGGGAGCTTGTCGCGGTCCATCCCCTCACCGATCACGAACTCGCCGTAATTGCGGAATGTGATCCCCTTCCGTTGTGCCAGATCCCAGAGGTAGCCATTGGCCGGCTCGGCGACATCATCCTCCGGGAAGTGATCCGGTCCCCAGCCACGGTTGGTCCCCTCATAGTCGTAGCTGCGACCGCGTGACGAGTAATTCGACGGAATCGTCTTCTGGAGGTAATCGGTGGTATAGGCTGCGGTGGACCAGTTGTGCCCGTCAGGACTCACCTCGGCGTTCACAAAGAAGCGATCGTAGATCCCGAAGCGCTCGGCGAGTGCGTGATGGTTGGGAGTGACCGGCCTGCCGAAGTAGACCAGCGACGTGTCGCCATCCGCCTGAGCGAGGTCGCCGAGCACCTGATCGTAGGTGCGATTCTCCTTGATGATGTAGACCACGTGCGCGATCGGCGGGTACTGCTTGCCGCTGCCCGCGGCGGCGTCCCAGCGATTGGCGCGGACGACCCGAGCGCTGAGCGGCGCCAGACCAGCGCTATCAACACGAGCTGTCAGCATGATGCTCACGCTGCCACTGATCTGAGCCAGGGTCGAGTTCTTGCCGCTGCCCTTGAACTCGACGGAGTTGCGCGGGCCGGGACCATCGGGATTCGCCCGGGTTCCCCGCCCCTTGCCGTTGGTCACGAAGAGCGTGTCGCCGGCGCTGATCACCGCCGTGGGATACCATTCGGTGGGGATTCTGCCGAGCAGTCGATCGCTGCCATGCGCGGTTGCGATGCCGGAGAACTTCGCGGAGAGGTCAAAGACGGCTATCGCGTTGGCATCGCCTTCCGCCACAAAGAGGCGCGTGCCGTCTGCGGAGAGCGCCAGCCCATTCGGGGTACTCCCCTCCTCGGGACCTGCGGGCGGCGGGTCCCGCAGTTCCCCGAGGACCTCACGGCGCGCCGCATCGATCACGGTGACACGATCGGTGCTTGCGCTGGTCACGAAGAGGCGGCTGCCCTCCGGATTCAGCAGCATCGTGGAGGGGTGGCGCCCGGCAGGAATCGAGGCGACTCGCTGCATGCTGCCGCTCCACCCCGTGAACACCAACACGCTGGTGCCATTCCACTGCGAGACGAAGACATCGCCGTTGGGGGCTACTGCCACGGCGTAGGGATAGCGCCCCGTCGGGAGCCGCTTTACGACACGCCCACTTGCCACGTCGAACACGGCGAGCGAGTCGCCCAGATTCTCGGCCACGTAGAGGAAGCGTCCATCCGGAGACAGTGCCATCCCGGCGGGGTAGCGAGTCCCGTCACTGCGGACCGGTTTCACCGCCAGGACGAGTGAATCAACCAGCGTCCCGCGTCCAGCATTCCATGCATAGCGATAGACCACATCCTGATTGCCACCGCTGACGTACAACGTCTTCCCGTCGGGCGCGAACACGGCACCCACAAAGGCCGCAGCCTGAGGGAGGGTCTGGCGCACCGTTCCGTCGGAGTTCAAGACCTGCGCACCCTGCTGCCCGAAGCCTGAGAGCACCACGACGTAGCCACTATCCGGCGCGCGAAGGATGGCGAGGGGGAGCGTGCCGATTGGCGCCGTCCGCCCTTCGGGGTCGAGCGTGCGCCCCGTCGGCAGGTAGGTCCCGTCACCCAGATTGTCGGGCGCGCCCGAAGTCGAGGGCGTCCCTGAGCGGCAGGAGGCGAGCAGGGCGATGGCCGATAGCGTCCTCTGGATGGAACATCTCATCGCCCGACCGCCCTCCAGCGATTGTTCCCGCGGTCAATGTCCGGCAGCGCATGCGCCGCATCAAGCTCTGCGGCAACGACGCGAACACTTCCTGGCACCCGATAGGCAAAGGAATCGCCGAGATTCCACATCTCGACCGGCAAGCGCACCATGCGAGTGGTGCCATCGGCAAAGGTGAGCGTAAGTGCGGCCGGCATCACCATCGTGCCGCGGTTCGCGAGATGGACCACGCTGGTGCCGTCGGCAAACGAGACGGAATCCACGGCTTGATCGAGGCGAGCCGTGGTGAACAACCACCCACGCCAGAACCAGTCGAGATCCATGCCGCTCTGGTCGCGCATCACCCGCAGAAAATCCGCCGGTGTCGGGTGCTTGAATGCCCAGCTCCGGATGTATTCACGGAAGGCGGCATCGAAGCGATCTTTGCCAAGCACTTCGAAGCGCAGGGTCTGCAGCATCAGCGCCGGCTTCTGGTAGCCACTCCAGAACAGGTCCCGCACCTCAGTGGGCTTGGTCATCAGTAGCTGTTCGTTGCCTGGAATGGCGTGATCGGCGTAGAGGTGCAGTGGGTGGACCTCGATGCTGTCGCCATATGGCGTGCCGGCGAAGTACTTCGCGGCGTTAGCCAGATCGATGAAGGTGTTGAAGCCCTCGTCCATCCACGGGTAGAGCCGCTCATTGCTCCCCACGATCATCGGGAACCACTCGTGCCCGAATTCATGCGCCACCACCCAGTGCGTCTCCTCCCGCGTGGGACCGTTGGGCACGAACGTCAGCATCGGGTATTCCATCCCCTCGATCGGGCCCTCCACCGTGGTAGCGTGGGAATAGGGATAGCGATACCACTGTTCCGAGAAGTACTTGATCGCATCCCGCGCCATCCGATTCGCCTCTTCCCACTTGTCGGCGCTCAGGCGATAGAGCGTCTCGATCAGGATCCCGTCATATCCGCTGGCATCCCAGCGGAACGCCGGACCGGCGGCAAAGGCGAAGTCCCGCACCGAGTCGGCAGTAAAGTGCCAGGTCAGCATTCCGCTCGTCGCCGGGCGGGTCCGTGCCGCGTTGCCCGCCTCCTCGTGCGTGATGATGGCGACCGGTGTGGCCGAGGTGCGCGCCGTGGCGAGGCGGGTGCGTTGGATGGGGGTGAGTACCGCTTCCGGGTTGCGCAGCTGGCCGGTGGCCGCAACGATGTGGGTCGCCGGCACGGTGAGCGAGACATCGAACTTGCCGTACTCGAGATAGAACTCGCCTGCTCCGATGTAGGGCTCGTGATTCCATCCCTTCACATCGTCGTAGACCGCCATGCGGGGGTACCACTGCGCGATCTCGTAGAGCGGGCCGTCATGACCCATGCGGCCGGCACCCTGCGCGGGGACGTCGAAGTGCCAGGCGATGGCGAGGTCGAGGCTGTCGCCGGAGGCGAGGGCGCGCGGCAGGTCCACGCGCATGGTGGTCCCCGTGACCGTCGGAGTCAGCGTGCGGGCACCGAGCCGGACGGATTCGATGGTGATGCCGCCCTCAAACCCCTGACAAGAGAAATCGAAGCTGCTGCCGAGGAAGACCAGCGGCGGCTGGTTGAGCTGGTTGGTGACCGAACCCGGCGCGCAGATATTCTGCTCGACAAAGAGCCAGAGGTAGGGGAGTCGATCGGGCGATCGGTTGACGTAGTGGATGGTCTCGCGCCCGGTGAGCCGGTTCGCCGCGACGTCAAGCGTGGCGTTGATGCGATAGTCCACCCGCTGCTGCCAGTATCCCGCACCTGGTCGACCCGAGCCGGTGCGCACGGTGTTGGGGGTCGGCAGCGCCAGCGGCCGGAAGGGTGAGGAGTCGGCGACGGCAGTCGCGCGGCCCTGGGCCCCTGCAGAGCGTGGAGTGAACGCGACAAGCAGCGTCGCAGCGACCGCGACGAGGCGAAGGGAGTGGCGCATACTGGGCTCGCGGCGAGGAGGGAACGGCTGTCGGGGCGACGGACACGGTCCGCCGCCCCCGCAGTCGGATTACTGCTTCGGATTCAGGATCTTGTCGATGCTGTTGTGCACATCCTGCAAATGCGCCCGTGTCTCGGCGTTGCCGGCTCGCGGCGTCGCCGCCACGACCTGGGCATCCAGCGCCCGCATCTCCGCCCGTGCCAGCGCGCGCACGTCCTTCGACGGCGGCGTGATCACGAAGCCGGGGGGCAGGCCCGTCGGCGGCGGCGGCGGGTTGACCTTGTTCCGGAAGAGTTCGACGTAGCTCTGCTGCAGGGCGCGGCGGAAGGCATCGATCTTGACCGAACCACTGCCCAGCTCGCTCCAGATCCCCTGGCGCACATCCACCAGCATGGCCGGCGCGGTGTACATCCCCGCCCCACCGGTGCCGAGGGCCTCCATCTCGAACATGCGCGAGAGGCGCGAATCGCTGAGCAGCGTCGCCAGCACCCCAGCCTGCGCCCCATTGATGCGCGTGATGGCACCATCGGCCTGAATCCGATCGAGAATATCGGACTGCAGGAAGAAGGTCGGCGTCTGGAAGGCATTCTCGTTGAGGAACCGCACGGCATCACGCTGCCGCGCCGCACTCACCGGCGAATAGCGCACGCCCGGCTGTGAGATGTACTTCTCCTGACTCTCCCGGCTGCCGGGAATCACTGCCACATGGCGCAACTCGGTGGACCACTGCCCGACCAGCCGACCGAACAACTCCTTGAGATCGGCATAGTCATCGGTCGAGACCCCGGTCGTGGCTGGAATCAGCATCGGCACCAGTCGCTTGATGTTCTTGAGGCCGTACCCGGTGGACTTGACCGCGTCGTCGTCGCCGACGGCCTCGGTGTTGTTGCGCGGATCGGAGCTGCCGGCATCGCTGGTGGAGAAGCGCAGCCACGGCTTGGTGTCCTGCTCGCGCGCCATGGCATCCAGCGTCGCGCGTTCGTCGTCGGGGGTGCGGGCCCCCGGGATCGGCATGTAGCCCCACTTCGTGGCCCAGATGTCGTAGGGACCAATCCGCGGAATCAGGTCCTCGAGAGCAATGTTGTCCTCGGGCTGCGCCACGTAGTTGAAGCGCGAGTAGTCCATCAGCGTCGGCGTGTGACCCATGCGATGCACGAAGTCACGATTGCGAATCGAATCGGCCGGGTAGAGCGCGCTGGCCTTCATGTTGTGCTGAAAGCCGAGCGAGTGGCCGATCTCGTGCGCCACGACGTATTCCATCAGCCGACCCGCGAGCGAGTCGGGGAACGGCAGCTTGCGCGCGCGCGGATCCACGGCGCCCGCCTGCGTCCAGTACCAGTCCCGATTCAGGTTCATGACGTTGTGGTAAATCTGCAGGTGCGCGCTGATGATCTCACCCGAGCGCGGATCGTGGGTGTGCGGACCCACGGCGTTCTCGGTGGTCGACGGCAGCCAGTCGATCACGGAATAGCGCGCGTCCTCCACCGACCAATCCGGATCCTCTGCCTTGGTCGGGGCGAGCTTGGCGATGATGCCCTTCGAGAAGCCCGCGGCCTCGAACGCCGGCTGCCAGCTCTCGATGGCCTTCACCACCCACGGGACCAGCCAGGAGGGCGTGGCCGGGTCGACGTAGTAGACGATCGGCTTCTTCGGCACGCAGAGGTTGCCGACCTTCTGGTCGGAGCACTCGAGCCGATAGCGGGTGATGAACGTCCGGGCCTCGGACTTCTGTACTGGCCGACCGAAGTCGGTCGTGCGCGCGGTGAAGTACCCGACGCGCGAATCAAAGAGCCGCGGCATCATCGGGACCACCGGGAGCCGCACGATGGACCACGCCATTTGCAGCGTGGCGCTCGGCGGGAGCCCGCGCCCACTCTGTGCCGCCGCGCCGCTGGCCGGGGGTGAGTTCACCGTCAGGTCGGCGGTGATCTTCATGTTCTCCGGGTACGCGGCCACGGTCGCAAGGAACGAGCGGTTCGCGTCGATGGTGCCCTTGTAGGCGGCCGTCGGCGAGATCTCCACCGGCGGTGCCAAGAAGAGCGCTGTGACGTCGATCACGGCCGAGGAATCGGGACCCCAGCTCTCCACGTTGAACGCCTTGATGATCGGGGCGTAGTTGGCGTTGCGCACTGCGGCAGAGATCGGGTTGGTCGTGTCCGATGAAATGATCGAGTAGTTCTGGAACCGGAGCAGGATCCGATTGTCGCGACGCTCCCAGCGAATCACGTCGTCGCCGAGTGACTGCCCGCCGTAGCCAGCGCCTGCCGTGGTCTTGGCGATCTCGGTCACCAGGAGTTCGTCCCGGTCGAGCTCGGCCCGAGGAATCTCAAAGAAGAGCTTCGCGCCGACCCGGTGGGCCTTGAACAACCCGCTCTTGGTCTTGGCTTCCGAGGTGATCACCTTGGCGTAGGGCTTCGGCGTGGGCTCAGCGGAGGCGCCACCGGCTCCAGCCGGTCGACTCGCTGCCGTGGTATCGGTGCCCGCTGGACGCTGGGCAGTCGGAGTGGTGGCAGGTGCCGGGGTGGTCGCGGGCTTGGCGGCAGGATGACATGCCAAGGCCGCGCAGGCGAGCGCAAGCAGCGTCAGACGGGTCTTCGTCATGGGAGGTCTTTTCTGGAGTGAGGAAGAACGAACTGCTGGGATCGCAGAGCCTGAATGCTAGCCAATCCGTCCCAGAATGGTAATCGGGCCCACGAGCTGCCTAGCGGCGCTCCCGGAAGAACTCCCGCAGAATCGCCTGGCATTCGGGTTCCAAGGCTCCGCCGAGGACCTCTGGACGGTGATTCAGCCTTGGGTGGCGCAGCAGATCAAGGATCGAGCCGGCCATGCCCGCTTTCTCGTCCCACGCCCCGAAGACCACCCGACCGACCTTGGCGAGCACGATGGCGCCGGCGCACTGCGCGCAGGGCTCGAGGGTGATGTAGAGGGTGGCGTTGGGGAGTCGGTCCACCCCCGTGACCACGAGGGCAGCTCGGATTGCGATGACCTCCGCATGCGCCGTTGGGTCACGGCGGTCCACCGTCAGATTGTGGGCTGAGGCCAGCACCTCCGTGCCGCGGCAGACCACGGCGCCGATGGGGACCTCCCCGATTCCCCGCGCCCGCTCCGCCTCGGCCAGAGCCAACAACATTCCGCGACGATCGGCATCGGAGAGCGGCGGCGACGCCGGACCCGTCACGCCCCGGGCACGCGCGTGAACTGCAACTCGGCCCCAGCGAGGGTCACGCGAATCGTGTCACCCTCGTCGTAGCCGCCCTGCAGCACCTCCATGGCGATAGGGTTCTGCAGCTGACGCTGGATCACGCGCTTGAGCGGCCGGGCACCGTAGATCGGGTCGTAGCCTGCGGCCGCCAACCACGAGGTCGCCTCGGGTGTGACATCCAGCACGAGCCCCTTCGCCGCCACGAGCGAACGAAGCTTGCCGAGTTGCAGCGCCACGATCTGGTCCAGGTCCTGACGACTGAGCAGCCGGAACACGATGACATCATCGACCCGGTTGAGGAATTCCGGCCGGAAATGCCTGCGCAGCTCCTCCATCACCTTGGCCTCGGTGTTCCGCCAACTCGTGGGGTCGTATTCCCCGCCCGCGACGATGTGGAGCGAGCCGAGATTGCTCGTCATGATGATCACGGTGTTGCGGAAGTCGACCACCCGACCCTGCGAGTCGGTGAGTCGACCGTCGTCGAGCACCTGCAACAGCAAGTTGAAGACATCGGCGTGGGCCTTCTCGATTTCGTCGAACAGAATGACCGAGTAGGGCCGCCGCCGGACCGCCTCGGTGAGCTGGCCGCCCTCCTCGTACCCGACATAGCCCGGCGGTGCGCCGATCATCCGCGACACGGCGTGTTTCTCCATGTACTCCGACATGTCGAGCCGCACCAGCGCCCGTTCGTCGTCAAACAGGAACTCTGCCAGCGCCCGGGCCGTCTCGGTCTTGCCGACCCCGGTGGGACCGAGGAAGATGAAGGAGCCGGTGGGCCGGGAGCGATCCTGCAGTCCGGCCCGCGAGCGCCGCACGGCGTTGGCAACCGCGGCAAGGGCCTCCGGTTGGCCGATGACGCGTCGAGCGAGTTCCTCCTCGAGGCGCGTGAGCCGCTCGCGTTCCGATTCCAGCATCTTCGACACCGGGATACCGGTCCACTTGGCCACCACCGTGGCAATGTCCTCGGCGTCGACCTCCTCGCGCAGGTACTTGGCGGCGCCCTGCGCGAGCAGCAACTTCTGCTCTTCGACGATGATCTCGCGCTCGAGCTCCGGGATGCGGCCATAGCGCAGCTCGGCCGCCTTCGCCAGATCGCCAGTGCGGGTGGCATGCTCCACCTCGGCGCGCAGCTGCTCGACCGAGGCCTTCTTGGATTGCATGCTTTCGATGGCGGCCTTCTCCGACTGCCATTGCGCCTTCATCCCCGCACTCTTCTCGCGCAATTCGGACAGCTCGGATTCGAGCGCCTTGCGGCGCTCCACGGAGGCCTTGTCCTTCTCGCGCAGCAGCGATTGGCGTTCGATCTCAAGCTGCAGGATGCGGCGCTCGACCTCGTCGATCTCCTGGGGCAGCGAGTCGATCTCCATCCGCAGGCGCGAGGCGGCCTCGTCCATGAGGTCGATGGCCTTGTCGGGGAGAAAGCGATCGCCGATGTAGCGGTCGGACAACGTCGCCGCTGCGACCAGCGCGTTGTCGGTGATCCGCACCCCGTGATGGACCTCGTACTTCTCCTTCAGCCCGCGCAGGATCGCGATGGTGTCCTCCACGGTGGGCTCGCCCACCTTCACCGGCTGGAAGCGTCGCTCCAGGGCGGCATCCTTCTCGATGTTCTTGCGATACTCGTCCAGTGTGGTGGCACCCACCACGTGCAGTTCGCCGCGAGCCAGCGCCGGCTTCAGCAGGTTGGACGCATCCACTGCGCCCTCGGCCTTGCCCGCCCCGACCAGCGTGTGCAGTTCGTCGATGAAGACGATGTAGCGTCCCTCCGCGTCGGTCAGCTCCTTGACCACCGACTTGAGCCGCTCCTCGAATTCTCCCCGGTACTTGGCACCAGCGAGCAGCAGCCCAATGTCGAGCGCGATGATCTCCTTGCCCTTCAGGGAATCGGGGATGTCGCCATTCACGATGCGCTGCGCCAACCCCTCGACAATCGCCGTCTTGCCGACCCCCGGTTCACCGATCAGCACGGGATTGTTCTTGGTGCGCCGCGAGAGCACCTGCATGACCCGCCGCACTTCCTCGTCGCGTCCGATGACCGGATCGAGTTTCCCCTCGCGGGCCTGGTCGGTGAGGTTGCGAGTGAAGCGATCGAGTGCCTGGTACTGCTCCTCCGGTGTCTGGTCCTGCACCCGATGGGAACCGCGGACCTCGGCCAGAGCGTCGCGCAGCTCCTTGGGTGAGAGCCCTTGTTCCTCGAGCAGCCGCCGGGCACTGGTGCCTTTCTCCTCGGCGAGTGCCAGCAGCACATGTTCGGTGGAGATGAACGCGTCGTCGAGTTCCTTGGAAATCTTCTCGGCCCGATCGAACACCTTCGAGACCGTGCGGTCGAGGGTCGGGGTGGCGTCGCTCCCTTGCTGCGAGGGGAACGAGGCGATCTCCGCCTCGGTCACGTTGCTGAGCCTGGCGACGACCACCCCGGCCTTCCGCAGAAGTGGCCCGACGATGCCGTCTTCCTGGGCCAGCAGGGCGGCCAGAAGGTGCGCGTCGTTGACCACGGGGTTGCCCCGGGCGCGGGCGTGCTCAAGGGCGGCACGCACGGCGTCTTGGGCCTTCAGGGTCAATCGCTCGGGTCGCAGCATCGCATCCTCCGGGGTTCAATCCATAATATCGCCGATATCGCACGGATCGCACCACGCCGGCTCTGCCGAATCGGCAGCCGGGAGCCGGGAACGACGCGAGGGACGCCTCGGGCGTCCCTCACGGTTGGGCGACGATCATCTTCTTGGTGTACGGTCGATCGTCGACGGCGAGCTGCAGATAGTAGATCCCGGGCGGCGCGACCCTCGCCCCTCCCCCAATGGTGCCATCCCAGATTGCGACATACGTCCCACAACGCATCCGAAGCGAATCGACCGATTCGGCGCGCCGACCCCGGAGTCGCAAGGTCGCGACCGGCTGGGCAAGAACGTTGTAGACCTTCAACGCAACCAAGGGTTGGTGGTCCTTGCGACACACCTCCGAGGGAATGACGAACGGCACGAGCGCCGCCGGGAGGACCGGGTTCGGGCGAGGCTCCCCGATCACGGATGCCGGGACAATCTCCGGCACCCGCTGGGCGGAGGCCGATCCGGCCAACACCCCGACGAGCAGCAGCCCCAGAACCGGCCTGACGAGCCGGCGCATGGACTCTCCTTCGATTGACTGACGAGACGTGGTTCGGGTTGAACCTCCCAAGCTGTATTACGCGCGACACCCGGAATGGGCTGGCGGCAAGTTGCCGGACCGCCAACGGGTGTGTCAAGCCAAACGGGGTCCGGTCACGCCCTGTTCCCATCCCTCGAGGGCCGGAAAGGTTCCGCCACCGCCAAGATGCGCCCGGATCCAGCGGGCCAGGAGCCGCCGATGGGCGGCCGCCTGAGGCGGCGTGAGGAGCGGGAGCTCCGGACCACCCTCAACCAGCGCGACCAATGCCTCCCGATCCTCAACTCCAAGACGTGTGGTTGTCCCGCTCTTGGCACACGCGCTGCAGAGGAAACCGCCATCCGCCAGCGAAAAGGCAATCGGACCCGCGGGTAGTGCCTCGCCGTCCCGCGCGCACTCGCTGAGGCTGGGCCCAAGACCGAGTTCCGTAACCAGCCCCCACAGCGCGCGCACACCGACGACCATGACGGCGTCCGACGGTGCGTGCTCGAGCAGGGTCACTGCATCACGAATCCAGTCGAAGAACGGCGCACCTGCCGCGGGCGATGCGAAATGGATCGCCACTTCGGCCAGCGCGTTGGCGGCCGCGAAGCGATCGAGGGAGGAGGCCAGTCCAGTGTGGACGGCGGTGACATCAAAGGCCACGAGGGTGTGCAGGTCGCTTCGCGACGGCAACAGGTGAGCCTGGCCTTCGCTCAGGAGCTGGAGCGAGGCACCGAAGCGGCTCCGCGGGCGGAGGGCGCCCTTGGCGATGGCACTGACCACGCCGAAGTCACGGGTGGCGAGCCGCACGATGCGGGAGGTCTCACCGTACCGCAGCGATCCCAGCACGAGCGCGGGGGTGAGTGCGGCGCTCCCTGCCACGGGATCAGGGGTCGGCGCGGAAGTACTGGGCGGGGATCTCGGTGACCGCGGCGGCGACCGGACAGACTCCAGTCGGAATCGCATTGCGTTCGACCAGATCGGTGCCGAAGACGCGCACCGCGCCAACCGTACCGCCCTGCACACAACTCCCACCCACCGGGAGGTAGGCGCGACCGAAGGCATCGGTCGCAAGGTCGCGCGGGGCCACGATGAACGGGATGCCAGCGCCAGCGCCTTTCTCGACCCGCCGCTCGCGGACATTGAAGACCATCAACTCCCGCGGCCCCGCGATCAACAGATGGTCCCCTCCGTCAGACGCCATCAGTCGGGGCGAGAGTCCGAAACCTCCGAACGATGCAACTTCCTTCC
This sequence comes from Gemmatimonadota bacterium, assembly GCA_040002895.1. Taxonomy (GTDB): domain Bacteria; phylum Gemmatimonadota; class Gemmatimonadetes; order Gemmatimonadales; family GWC2-71-9; genus Palsa-1233. The sequence goes on along the minus strand of JBDUDP010000002.1, from coordinate 89,238 downwards.
GCGAGACCAGGTCGACCGCGGAGAGCCGCCCTTCGGCAAAGCCACCGTTTCCCGTGCTCAGAACGTAGAGGAGGCCGTCCGAACCCAGGGCCGTGGCCGAGGCGTTGCCTGGACCGAAGAGGGCGATGGAGTCGGTGGTGTTGAACGGAAACGGCTTCAGCCAACTTGGGCTGTCGAGACAGCTGGGCACCGCCGGATAACAGAGCTGGCGATTGCCCATCACCAGGAACACGGTGCCACGGGCCACGCCGAACCCCTGCGGCCCACCCTCAACCCGCGAACCGACGGAGGCGCCAATCGCGGGTTCGAAGTAGGTAACGTTCTCCTCATTCGGTGAGGCCGGCACGGCGGTGAAGCCCTGCCCTGTTTCAGAGATGGCGATGGCGGCGATGTCGCCGACGCCCTTGATCGGAATGACAGGCCGCAGGGCACGTCGGGTCGCGAGATCGATGGCCACGACGCCACCGTTGGCCGTCCCGAGCCCGATGATGGCGAGGGTCCCGCGGACCGCCATGATCGTCGGCTTGGCCGCACCGATTGTGGGGGCGAGGTCGATGGTGCGCACCACGTTGGTGCTGTCGGTGGCGATCAGCCGCAGCGAACGCTCCTCGCGGTCCAGGACCACGAGCACCTCGACCGGCAGCGCCGAGGGCCCGGTGGTCGGGGCACACGCGCCGAGTGCGCTGAGCAACAGCAGGCACGCGGGGCCGAGGCGCATCAGAAACTCTCCATGGAAATCAGAAGTGCACGCGGGCACCCCCAATCAGGGTGCGGCCGCGACCCGGGAAGCCGACGACCTGGCTCCACCGGCTGTTGAACAGGTTCTCGCCTCGAAGCGTCAGATCCACCCCCGGCCACCCCGCACGGGGATGCCGGAGTGGAGCGTCCAGGGAGAGGTCCACCAGCGTGTAGGAGGGTAACGTGGTCCGGGCCGCTGGGAAATCCCGGAAGTCGGCGTCGTCCCGGGCGCCGACATAGCCAATCCCGGCGCCAACAGTCGCGGTCCCGAGCTGGAACAGTGCCGTCAGCCCGCCGCTCGACGCTGGCCGCCGCAGCAGCCGCTTCCCCTGCTCGAACAACACCGACGACGCCACCCCGGTATCGGTCACGGCCGTTTGCAACCAATCCCAGTGGGCCCGCAGGGTCAGCCCTTGGCTCGGGCGCACCGTCGCGCCGAGCTCGACGCCGCGCGCCCGCGTCCCGCCAAGATTGGTATAGGTCGGGTCGCCGGGATTGGCGCTGACGTATTGGATCAGGTCGCGGAAGCGCTGGGAGAAGACTGCAACGGTGATGATGACCCGCTCGCGAAGCCATCGCTGCTCGAGGCCCAGTTCGAGGTTGCGGCTGCGCTCGGGACGGAGGGCGCGGCTGCCCACTTCGAAGGCGCTCGCGGCGAAAAGTTCCGAGAAGGTCGGCGCCTTGAAGGCAGTGCCCGCGGCCGCGTAGAGTCGAGTGGCGCCGAGCGCCTGCCACGAGGCGGCGGCCCGCCAGGTCGAGAAGGTCCCGAAGGCGCTGTTGTCGTCGAGCCGGGCACCCAACTGGACCGTGAGCGTCGCCAGCGGATTGGCCAGCAACTGGGCGTAGAGATTCCTGGTGGTGCGATCGGCGGCGAAGGCATCATCCTGGACAAATCGGCCCGACCCGAAGTTCGACACGGTATGCGACTCCTGCTCCTCGTTCTCGTGTTCGAGGCCCGCGCCCAACGAGAGCAGCGTGCGCGGTTGCACGGTCCAGTCGGCGCGCGTGTCGAGGCCTCGACGCCAGGTGACACCGGTCCGATCGGCATCGAACCCGAATCCCATGCTGTCGGCAGGACTGTCGGGCCGATTGATCGCGTCGCTGTGCAACCGTGCCGCCGTGAGCTGCACGGTGCCGCGGACGGCAGCCGCGAGTTGTCGCTGGAGGTCGAGTCCGAGTGCGGTGCTCTGGTCCGCCGTGAACTGATTGTGATCCACCGGGAGTCCGTTCCCGTCGGTGGGGTAGTGACCCACAGCATCGCCGAGCCGGAGGGTGAACGCCGCCGATCCAGCGCGACCGCCCTCGAGCCCGAGTCGCAGCGAGCCGACACGATTGCGATAGCCACTGTTGAAGTCGTAGAGCCCGTCACTGCGAAACGAGGAACCCGAGGCAGTAAACCCGAGGGCACCGTGGCGCCCGCCGAGCTGAACCTCCCCGTCTCGATTGCCGAACGTGCCCGCCGTGGCGGTGACGGCGCCATGCAACGACCCGGCGCCCGCTCGTGTGAAGAGCTGCACCACACCACTCATCGCATCGGCCCCGTACAGCACCGAGGCGGGACCGCGCACGATCTCGATCCGATCGAGATTGTCGGTGGTGAGGTTGGCGAGGTTGATGCCGCCGCCCGGTTGATTGAGCGTCACGCCATCGAGGAGCACCTTGACGTAGTCCCCTTCGCCGCCTCGCAGGAAGAGCGCAGTGACGGCGCCATACGACCCGGTCTGGACCAGCATCATTCCCGGCACGTTGCGCAGGGCATCTGCCACGAGCGTGATGCCGCGGGCCCGCAATTCCTCGCCGCGAATGACGGTCGCCGAGGCGGGGACGGCGGTGGTGGGCGCCGGGGCGCGCGTTGCCGTGACGATCAGGTCACCAAGACTGGTGCTGTCACGCGTTTGCTGTGCCACGGCTGGGGTCGCGGCGAACGCTGACAGGGTGAGCAAGAAGTGCGTGCGACGGGAGAAGCTGTTCACGGAGCCGACTCAGGGATCAAAGGGTGAATGGATTGCGGTGGCGACGTGTCATCGTCGTGCCGAAGTGGCGTGACCTGAGGAGCGCCGTCGAGGGACTCGGTGATCGCGACCGGCCATTCGAAGACGCGGGTGAGCAGGGGCGCCTGGAGCACCTCGCGCGGCGTCCCTGCGGCCACGACTCGCCCGCGATCGAGCAGCAGAAGCCGGTCAGCAAATCGTGCCGCGAGGTTGAGCTGATGGGTGATCACGAGGACGCCGAGCCCCTCGCGGACCAGCCCTCGCAGCAGCTGCATGAGCGCCATCTCATGTCCGACATCGAGCGACGCGGTGGGTTCGTCGAGCAGCAGCAGGCGCGGCGAAGCGGCGAGCGCGCGAGCCATGCGCACCCGCTGCCATTCGCCGCCCGAAAGGGTGTCGATGCCCCGCTCGGCGAGGCTGGCGATGTCGCAGCGTGCCATGGCGTCGCTGATCGCGCGATGGTCGGCGGCGCCCACCGGTGCAATCGGACCGAGGTGGGCCCAGCGGCCCAGCAGGATGGCGTCGCGCACGCGCATCGGGAACGCCGGTTCCTCGCGCTGCGGCAGGGCGCCAATGGCGGAGGCGAGTGCGCGACGATCCCACTGCCGGAGCGGACGGTCATCGAGCGTGACGCTCCCCGTGGTGCCCGCCACGAGTCCGAGCAATCCGCGCAACAGCGAGGTCTTGCCGCTGCCGTTGGGCCCGGCCACCGCGACCAGTTCGCCCGGCCGTAGCAGGAAATCCACACCATCGAGCGCGGGTGCATCGGCGCCGGGATAGTGCACCCGCAGGTCATTCGCGCGAAGCATCATGTGGCACTCCGTCGCAGCAGCACGGCGAACAACGGAACGCCCACGAGCGCGGTGATGACGCCGACCGGAAGCTCAGCCGGACGGAGCACGGTACGCGCGATCACGTCCGCCAGCACCGTAAACGCTCCGCCGGCGACAAAGACGGCGGGGAGCAGGCGTCGGTGCAGCGGGCCCACCAGCCAGCGCAGGGCATGCGGCACCACCAGACCGACGAATCCGATCATGCCGGCGACCGAGACCGTGGCCGCGGTGAGGATGGCGGTGGCGACGATGACCAGCCGGCGGGTGCGGTCGACGTCGATGCCGAGGGTGGCGGCGGTTTCCTCGCCGAGGGCGAGCAGGTCGAGCGCGCGGGCGAGCCACCAGAGCCCGAGCAGCGGCAGCACGGCCGCGAGCGCAAACGTCCGGAGCGCGCCCCACGACGCACCGCCGAATCCACCGAAAAGCCAGAGCGTCGCACTGCGGAAGGTGAACGGATCGACCACGGCGAGCAGCGCGGTGGTCATCGCGCCCGCGAAGAAGGAGACCACCACACCGGCGAGCAGCAGCACTCGCGCATCAATCCGACGACCGGCGACCGCCCCGATGCGATAGACCAACGCCACGGCGGCCAACGCGCCCACCGTGGCACAGCCCGCCACACTCCAGCCGGCAGGGAGGCCGATGACCACGGCCAGCACGGCGCCGAGCGAGGCTCCGCCGCTCACGCCGAGCAACCACGGCTCGGCGAGCGGATTGCGGACCAGCGCCTGCAGGGCCGCGCCGGCCACGGCGAGCGACCCGCCGACGCCGAAGGCGAGCAACACCCGCGGCAACCGCAGCTGTCGCACAATGGTGCCGGCCGGGGTGTCGGCACCGGAGAGCGCCGCGAAGACCTCGCCCGGCAGGTAGGGAACCGGACCCCAGAGCACGCCGACCACCATGGCCAAGGCCGCCCCCACAAGGAGCAGGGGCAGTGCGAGGCGGCGTGTGGTACCGGTGGCTGGGGTCACGACAAAGCCCGTCTCCGACACGAGGTGGAGACGGGCAAGCGCGATTCGCGAGGGGCGGCTGTGAAGCACCGGAGGCTCGCGACCACGCCACCGATCCCTCCCCCGAGGGTTGCTTGGTGGCGCGAACGGAGAGGTCTCCTGGCTTCGGGCTCGTCACTCGCCTTCCCGGGTTCAGACCCAGTGGCAAAGTGAGTGACGACGATGAATCACCCGTTACAGTGGCGGGGCCGCGCCGGTGTTGCACCGGACTTCCGAGCGTCCCTGTTCGCTGGTCAACACATCAATTGTCCCGCCAAGCTATCGCGCCGCCCTCAGAGCGGCAAGTGCGCCTCGAGTTGGCGCTTCAGCTCGGCACGCTCCCGCAGGTACGCATGCCACCGCTCCGGGTTCTCTTGTGTCGGCCCCCCGGCGTGGTCGCGGTCGAGCGTTGCGATCCGGGCCAGCAGGGACTCGGCGTCGGGCGGCAGCGCGCGCGGGATGGACTTGCTTCGGCGCACCGATTCCGGTCGCCGGCGACGGGCCACCAAGAGTGAGGCGACCAGACCGAGCGCGAGACTGGCCACGAGAAACGGGAGCAACCATGCCGGCGTGTCGCTCGACTCGAATCGCACCGCAATCGACGCCCCAGGCAGTGCTCGCCCCTGCCAGCGCGAGAAGCGCCGTCCCTCGACGACCTGCGAATCGGTGGGAACCAGTGGACCGGTCACGGTGGCCGATGGTTCCTCGAGCAGCACATTCATCGCAGCGGTGGTGTCCTGCACCGTCAGCGTCCAGCGATCGGCGCCGCGTGGCAGCTGATACTGCAACGTGAGTTGCCGCTGCCCCGGCGGCAACGGTGCCTCGATGCGAAGGGTGTCGCCGCGCACCACGACGGCGTCGGCGGCAAAGTCCATCTCGCCCAACGCGATGGTGGGGCCAGCGCCGGGGAGCACCAACTGCCAGGTTGCGCGTCCAGTGCCACCGGGAACGCGCGTCACGTTGCCCGGATTCTCGAGGACGAGGAGTTCGAGCACCGCACGCGTGCCGTCGGCGGCGGGTGCGCTTACCACCACGTGCCGGGCGGCGAGGCGGACCGGTGCTGCCGTGGCGGTATCCGACACCACCAGCACCATCGGTCCGCTGGTGTCGCCCTCCGACCCGAACGGCGCGGCGAAGTATTCGATCCCCGCCCAGCGGGCGCTGGTGAGGTAAATCGCCCCGCTGTCGCGCGCAAAACGAAACCGGAAGCGACCCTCGCTTCCGGTGAGCAGTGAATCAATCGGCCCCTGCTTCGCGGGGGTCACTCGGTGAAGCACCACGCGTGCACCGGCGACCCCGACCGTGTCAGCGCCGACCACTCGGACCACGCGTCCGTCCACGGTCGCGCGGCCCTGAGGGAGTGTGAGCGCCAGCAGGGCAAACGCGGCGCTCCAGCGCACTCAGGTGCCGGCGTCCCAGCTGGCGAGGTACTTCACCTGCTCGGGCGTGAGGGTGTCGATTGCGGCACCCATCGCGGCCAGCTTGAGGGTGGCAATCTCCTGATCCACGGCAACCGGCAGCTTGTGGACCTGCTTGGACAGCTTGCCCTCCTGCTTCACCAGGTATTCGGCCGCCAGCGCCTGGTTCGCAAACGACATGTCCATCACCGACGCCGGATGGCCCTCGGCGGCGGCGAGGTTGATGAGTCGCCCTTCGCCCAGTACCAGAATACGCTTCCCCGCGACCTCGAATTCCTCGACGAAGTTGCGGACATGGCGGCGCGCGGAGGACAGCTTCGCGAGCGCCTCCAGGTCGAGTTCGATGTTGAAGTGACCCGAGTTGCAGACGATCGCCCCGTCCTTCATGCGCGCGAAGTGTTCGCCGCGAATCACGTGCATGTTGCCCGTCAGGGTGCAGAAGAGGTCGCCCTGTGAGGCCGCCTGCTCCATCGGCATCACCTCGAAGCCGTCCATCTTGGCCTCCAGCGCGGCCACCGGATCGATCTCGGTCACGATCACGCGTGCCCCTGCCCCGCGTGCACGCATCGCGAACCCGCGCCCGCACCAGCCGTAGCCAGCCGTGACCACCGTGCTCCCAGCCAGCAGCATGTTGGTCGCGCGCACGATGCCGTCGAGCGTGGATTGTCCGGTGCCGTAGCGATTGTCGAACATGTGCTTGGTGCGGGCATCGTTCACGGCCAGGATCGGAAACTGGAGAATCCCCTCGAGGGCCATCGCCTTGAGGCGGATCACACCGGTGGTGGTCTCTTCGGTGGAGCCCTTCACACGCGCGACGAGCGCGAGCCGCTCCTCGGGCGAGAGGCCCTCGATCATCTGGCGGATCGGTCCGGCGAGATCGTCGAGTCGACCGAGCGCCGTCATGTGCAGGGCACCGACCAGGTCGGCGCCGTCGTCCTGGGTCAGATCGGGCCCGAACGCCAGCGCCTGCGCAAGGTGGGTGTAGTAGGTCTCGTGGTCTTCGCCCTTGATGGCGTACACATGCACGCCGTGGTCGCGCACCAGATGCGCGGCGACGTCATCCTGGGTCGAGAGTGGATTCGAGGCGCACAACGCAATCTCGGCACCGGCGGCGCGCAGCGTGATCATCAGGTTCGCAGTTTCGGTCGTGACGTGGAGGCAGCAAGCGAGCTTGCGTCCCGCGAGTGGCCGTTCCGCCGCAAACCGCGCCCGGATCTGACGCAGCACCGGCATGGAGCGCTCGGCCCATTCGGTGCGGCGGCGACCCTCGTCGGCAAGGGCGATGTCACGGATGTCGTGTGCCGCGTCGATTGAAATGCTGGTCATGGCTTCCTCATGCCTTCACGGCAGTCTTGAGCTCCCGGACGCGATCGGTGCGTTCCCAGGTAAAGCGTTCCACGCGCTGCGGGGCACGGCCCGCTTCGTTGTAACTGCCCTTGGCATACTCGCGGCCGAAATGGCCATATGCCGCAGTGGCAGAATAGATTGGCTGACGCAACTTCAAGTCGGCGATGAGTCGCGCCGGTCGCAGGTCAAAGACTTCCCGGACTGCGCGCTCGAGTGCCAGATCCGCCACGGTGCCGGTGCCGAAGGTGTTGATGTACACCGACACTGGGCGCGCCACACCGATGGCATAGGCGACCTGCACCTCGCAGCGGCGAGCCAGTTGTGCGGCCACGATGTTCTTCGCCACATGACGCACGGCGTACGCCGCCGAGCGATCGACCTTTGTGGGATCCTTGCCGCTGAACGCGCCCCCGCCGTGGCGTGCCATGCCGCCATAGGTATCGACGATGATCTTCCGCCCGGTGAGCCCGGCGTCGCCCTGCGGCCCGCCGATGACGAACCGGCCCGTCGGGTTGACGTGGATCTTGGTCTTCTTCCCGTCGAAGCCGAATTCGGCCAGCACGGGGAGAATCACGTCCTGCGTCATCGCGCCATCGATGGTGGTGTGCTTCAGGGTCTTGCCGCCGACCGTGTCATCATGCTGAGTCGACAGCACCACGGTGCGCACGGCCACCGGGCGATCGCCCTCGTATTCCACCGACACCTGCGTCTTGCCATCGGGACGAAGCCAGGCATGGTGCGGCCCCTCGGGCCCGCCGCGACGGACCTGCGCGAGACGCTGCGCCAGCCGATGCGACAGGACCATGGGCAGCGGCATGAGCTCGCTGGTCTCGTCGCTGGCGTACCCGAACATCATGCCTTGGTCGCCGGCACCTTGCTCATCATCGGTCTTGCCGTCAACGCCGAGGGCAATATCGGGCGACTGCCGATCGATGGAACTGAGGACGGCACAGGTGCGATAGTCAAAACCGAAGGAGGCGTGCGTGTAACCGATGCGCTCGATGGTCGCCCGCACGATATCGGGAATGTGCACATAGGCGCTGGTGGTGATCTCGCCGGCAATCACGGCCATGCCGGTGGTCACCATCGTCTCGCAGGCGACGCGTGCCGCTGGATCGCGAGCGAGGATCGCATCCAGGACCGCGTCCGAGATCTGGTCGGCCACCTTGTCGGGATGACCTTCGGTCACCGATTCGGAGGTGAAGACGTGTCGATTGGCCAGTGACATCATCACTCGCGTGTAAAATGGTCAAGCTCAGGTGAACCGTGGCAAACTAGCGGCCACCGAGGGGCGCTGCAACGAACCGGCGGGGTCCACGAGGCGCAAGTCGAGATACTGGCCCATGGTCTCGCGCAGGATCGCCTTGATCTCGGTGGAGGTGCTCGCCGACACTGCGCTCGCGGCCGCCGCCTGAGCGGCCGCCATCGGCACATGCCGCAGCACCCACTTGATCAGCGGAATGGCCGGTGGTCCGATGCTGAGGCGACCAAAGCCGAGGCCGAGCAGCAGCACCGCGCTGAACGGGTCGGAGGCCATCTCGCCGCACACCGAGGCCGGAATCCCGGCTCGGATGGCCGCGGCACTCACATCCCGCAACTGACGCACCACGGCGGGGTGCAGCGGCTCGAACCGTCGAGCCAGGCGGGCATTGCCCCGGTCCACGGCCAGCGTGTACTGCGTGAGGTCGTTACTGCCGACGCTGAGGAAGGCCGCGGTCGAGGCCAGCTCATCGGCGAGCAGCACGGCGGCAGGCGTCTCGATCATCACCCCCAGCGGCACCTCGACGGCCGCACGGATGCCGGAACGCTGCAGCTGCTCGCTTTCCTCCTGCAGCAGGGCGCGGCACTGTGCCACCTCGTCGAGCGAGATGACCATCGGCAGCATGATGGAGAGCGGTCGATCGGCCGCGGCGCGCAGAATGGCACGCAACTGCGGTCGGAACAAGGCCGGCTCGTCGAGACAGACCCGGATCGAGCGCCACCCCAGGAAGGGGTTGGCCTCGTGCGGTGCCTCGAAGGCGGCCGGAAACTTGTCGCCGCCAAGATCAAAGGTCCGGATCACGACCGGATGTCCGGCGAAGGCGGTGGCGACGCGCCGGTAGTACTCGGTCTGCTCATCCTCGGTCGGCAACGTCGCGCGGCCCGTCACCAAAAACTCGGTGCGCAGCAACCCGACCCCTTCGGCGCCGTGCCGCAGCGCCGTCTCGATCTCCTCCGGCAGGTCGACGTTGCCCTGCAACATGACCCGAGTGCCGTCGGGCGTGACTGCCGGCTCCGAGGCGATACCCTCAAGCTGCATCTCGAGTTTGTGACGTCGCGAGTTCTGCACCGCGGCCGACTCGAGTTCGTCGGGCGTCGGATCGATGATCACCGTCCCCGACTGGCCGTCGAGGAAGACCATGCTGCCGTCCGCGATGTTGCTGAGCGCGCCGGCCACCCCCATCACGGCGGGGATGCCGAGGGAGTGGGCGAGGATCGCCGCATGAGAGGTCCGGGTGCCCTCTTCGGTCACGAAGCCCACGACATGCTCGCGATCCAGCTGCACCGTGAGGCCGGGCGAGAGTTCCCGCACCACCACGATCACCTGTTCGGTGATCTCACCCAACCAGGCTTCTTCTGTTGGCCGCCCCGTGAGGTGAGCCAGCGTGCGCAGCTGGATGGCATTCAGGTCTGCGAGCCGATCGCGCAGCAGGCTCTTCCGCGACGCCTGCCACGCATTCCGCAGCTCGAGCGCGCGGAACTCGTACGCGGTCTCCGCCGAGAGATTGCCCTTGCGGATCAGACTCTCGACGCCCGCGAGAAAGTCGGAATCCTTGACCATCATGATCTGGGCGTCGAAGATGCCGGCCTCTTCGGGCCCGGCGCGAAGGCGCGTGCGTTCGCGCAGCGTCGTCAGCTGTGCGACTGTTGCCGCCACGGCAGTGCGAAGCAAGGCGATTTCCCCGTCCTGCTCCTCGGGCAGGATGGTCCGATTGGGGAGGGTGGGAAACGACCAGCGCACGATGATCGCGCGCGCGACCGCGCACCCGGGCGAGACGCCCACGCCAAGCAGGACCCGTTCACTCACGATTCACCAAACCCGGCGGCGATCAGCTCCACCACCTTCTGCACGGCCGCCTCCGCATCGGGACCGTCGGCCCGGATGCGTACCGTCGCACCCTGCTCCGCTGCGAGCATCATCACCCCCATGATGCTCTTGCCGTTGACCGATTGGCCCTCGCATTCCAGTTCCAGGGAGGCATTGAAAGTGGCGGCGAGCCGGACGATCTGCGCAGCCGGTCTGGCGTGCATGCCGAGGGAATTGACGATGACGGCGTCGCGTTCGATCACCGGAGTCCTCCAACGATGATGAGGGCGACGACGAGCAGGCCGAGTCCGACCCGCAGGCCGGTGATCCGCTCGCGCGTCCAGGGAGAGAGCATCAGGGCCGAACCAACCAGCATGACGGCAAGGATGGCCACGGCAATCGGTGCCGCCACGCCGTCGAGCAGGTCCCACGCAAGGATCGGGATCGCCAGTCCGACCGCAAACGCTGCCACGCTCTGCGCGTGCGCTGCGGCAACCGGCAAGCGAGAGCGCTGCAACGCGGCCCCGACGCCGAGTCCCTCGCGCAACCCGAGATCGAGACCCCAGGCCGTGAGCCAGAACCGAAGGACATTGTGGATCAGTACCATGCCGATGACGGCCCAGATGCCGAACCAGGGCAGCAGCGCGAGTGTGAAGCCAACCAATGCCGGCACTTCACCGGCCCACACCAGCTGATCGCCCAGTGCACCCAGTGGTCCGGAGAGTGCCGTGCGCAGGCGCACGATCGCGTCCCCAGGCACTCCGTTCCGCTCGGCATGCACCACTGCACCGACGGCGACCCCCGCGAGGTAGGGGTGCGAATTGAAAAACTCCGCCGAACGCGCCACCGCGGCTCGACGCTCCTGCACCGAGCGCTGGGCATAGAGGTCGCGCAGCAGCGGCGCAGCGGCATGACCCACGCCGATGCCCAGCATCCGCTCATACGTCCATGCCGCCTGGACGGCGAGCAACCGCACCAGGGCCTCCGATCGCGGCTTCATCGCCACAAGACCACAAACAGCCCCGCGGCGAGACCGACACCGAGCCACCGGCGTCGCGCTCCGACGCCCCCGCTGCGCAGGGCGCCCCCGAGTGCGGCCGCCAGCCCGCCCGCCATGATCGCCCAATTGAGCACGCTGGCGTGAGGAAGTTCCTCCCAGCTGACCGCCTGCATCAGCAATGCCGCGAAGACGGCCGCGACGCTGAGCACGAGTCCCCGCCCCATGTCCCGCACCACGGCGTTGCGCTGGATCTCCCAGATCGCGCGCGCATCACCCGCCGAGACTGCCGCGAGCCGACGGCCCACCGAGACGGCGTTGCGACGACGATGAATGTGCAGCGTGTAGCCACCGATGACGGCCAGCGGCAGCGCCACGAGGCCGGCGACACCGATCACGACCCCCCCGGCACCAGCGCCGCCGATGCCCCGGCTGCCACAGCGGCCGGTCCGTAATCGGGGTAGCGCGATGCGCCGATCGGCAGCACGTCGAGGGCGTACAGTTCGAGCACCATCCCGGCGAGGAGTCCAGCGGTCACATTCCCCGCGATGGCCCCGGCCACGCTGGCGGCCACCAGCGGGCGCGAGAACAGCCCCTGGGGCACGGTGACCAGATCCACGGCCACGAATACGCCCCACGCCACGAGCGCAAGGATGACCAGCGGTGTCATGGCAATGCCTCCACGTTGACGGGCGGAGTGGTAGGTAGGTCCTGGGCGATCACCTCGGCACCACTGGCCTGCAATCGCGCCAACAACGTCTCCTCGGCATCCGAGAGATAGAGGTATCGCAGTCGCTCATGGCGATCCGCACGATGATGAATGCCACCCAGATTGATGCGCTGCACGATGGTGGGCGCTGCGGCGTGCAGCACGGCCATCGTCGCCAGGTCGCCGGTGAGGAGGATCCCCGGTCGGACGTCAGCGTCCCAGGTCGGGAGGGCGGCGATGGCCTCTTCGGCGCTGGCGAAGACGATCTCGATGCCCTCCGGCACCGCCATCCGATAGAGATCCTGCTCCCACGCGCTGGCGCGGACACCGTCGTCCACCAGTACGATGAATCGCGCCGCGAGCGGACGTCCCCACCCGATCACCACCTGGCCGTGCACCAGCCGGTCATCGACGCGGCAGAGCACGAGACTCATCCGCGCAGTGCCACGGCCCGCATCCCGACCTCGACCACGTGGGCCGCGGTGGCATCGACTTCGCCCTCGCGGTGGAAGACAAACTCCAGCAGCATGGCGAGGTTCACCCCGGTGATGACCCGCGTCCCGGGCATCGCTTCCAGTCGTCGCATCGCCGCAAAAAGACAGGAGCCGCTCGGCATGTCGATGAACACCAGCGCCGGCCCGTCGCCGACGGCTGCAAGGATCTTCTCCTCCAGCGTGCCGCGATCGCAGTCGGTATTGGACACCGCCACCAGTCCGGCATCGGCCCCGGCAATGCGCTGCACCGCATCGACGAGGGCAGCGGCCAGCGATCCATGTCCCACCACGACGCCCTTGAGTGCACTCATTCGATGTCGCCCCGGAGGTATTCCCGCACGCCGCGCTTCTCGCGCATCTTGCGGATCAATCGTTCGTTGAAGGCGTTGGCCACATCGACGCCGGTGTAGCGCAGCAGGTGCATCATCGCCACCACTTCCGACACCACGGTGATGTTCTTCCCGGGATTGAGCGGGACGATCACCTTGGGAATCGCCACGTCGAGAATCGCCATGGTGTCGCGCTGCAGGCCGGTCCGATCAGCCTCTTGCGCCGTCTCCCAGTCCTCGAGCTGGACCACGACCTCGATGCGCTTCTGCTGCCGCACCGCCCGGACCCCGAACAGCACCGGGATATCGACCAACCCGATGCCCCGAATTTCCATGTGGTGCCCCGCCAGTTCATGCCCCTGCCCGATGAGGACATCGGGCGCGCGCCGGGTGACCTTGACGACATCATCGGCAACGAGGCGATGCCCCCGCTCCACCAGGTCGAGCACGCACTCGCTCTTCCCGATGCCGGAACGACCAATGAAGAGCAGTCCCACACCATAGACATCCGCGAGCGAGCCGTGCAGCGTCGTGCGAGGCGCGAAGGCATCCTCGATGATCGGCTTGATCCGCTTGTAGAACTCCGCCGTCTTGAGGCTGGTGCGGAGTACGGGAATCTGCCGCGACAACGCCAACTCCAGCAGCGGCTCGGGCGGCGTCAGTCCCTTGGTGATGAAGATCACCGGCAGCGAGTGCTGGAAAAATCCCTCGAGCGCGGCACGGCGAGTGGCCTCATCGAGCGAGCCGAGATAGGTGATCTCGGTCTCGCCCAGCACGTGGAGTCGGTCGGGGATGAAGCGATTGAGGTACCCGGCCAGCGCGAGCCCGGGCGAGGCGATGTCGGCAGCGGGGACCAACCCGTCCAGCCCGAGCTCCCCCGTGAGGGCCTCGAGTCCGAGGAGTTCGCCGGTTGCCAGAAAGTCGCGGAAGCGCACAGCTCCCCCTCAGGCCTTGAAGGACGGCGGGGGGACGCGCCCCGCCACGAGATCACCCAGATGCGCCTCAACGTGATCCGCCGCCGACTCCCACGTGAGGGTCTCGGCATGGCTCCGGGCGGCGCGGCCGAGCCGCTCGACCAGTACCGGGTCACTGGCAAGCTGCAGCATGCCGCGAGCCAACGCCTCGACATCGCCGTGGGGCACCAACAGGCCGGTGACACCGTCGCGCACCGAATCCCGCAGCCCCGGCGAATCGGACGCCAGCGAGGGAGTACCGCACGCCGCCGCCTCCATCACGGTAATCCCCCACCCTTCCTTGGGGGAAGGAAAGACGTTTGCCACCGCCTGCCGCAAGAGCGAGAGCTTCTGGGCCTCGCTGACGAAGCCGAGGAAGCGCACGGCATCGCCGACCCCGCCCGAGCGCGCTAGGGCCTCGAGCCGCGGGCGATCGTCGCCGCTGCCGGCGATGTCGAGTGAGAGCGTTGGGTGTGTGCGGCGCGCCATGGCAAGGGCCTCGATTGCCTGGTCGACGCCCTTGTAGCGCTTCAACCGACCGAGGTAGACGAAGCGCGCCGGATCGGCACGCGGGCGGTCTGGATCGGGGGTGTACCGCGTCGCATCGACCCCGGGATAGACCACCGCCACCCGGTCCGCTGGAACGCCGCGCGCAATCAGATCGTCGCGCGTGGAGTCGCTGATGGCGTGGAACCACGCCCGAGCGTACGCGCGGGGAATGATGCGCTCGGCGAGCCAGACGGTGGCGGCCATCGGCCAGCTGACCTCCTTGAAGGCCGTGGTGCCGAAGAGGTGGGGAATGACCGCATACAGCGGCGCGGTGGTGAGCGAGGCGGAAAAGATCGGCAGCTTGTTGATGTCATCGACCAGGACATCCGCCGGTTCCTGCCGCAGGGCTGCCCGCACGGCGGCGCGGGCACGCAGCGCGAACGAATGGCGACCACCGATCCGGTGCACGTCGATCCCGTCGACCATTTCCTGCACTGCCCCACCGGGAAAGCCGGAGCAGATCAATCGCACCCGATGTCCGCGCTGTGCCAACCGGGAGAAGAGCTCCCAGAGGTGAATTTCGGCGCCACCGGCGTGCGGATTGCGGAGATCCTGCCAATTGACCAAAAGGATATTCACGCGCTGGGCCTCAGAGCCGACCCAGGTCGCGCGCGACGCGATCGAGCACGCCGTTGACGAAGGCCGGGGCGCGCGCGCCTGCGAAGCGATGTGCCAGCCAGACCGCCTCATCGATCACGATGCGCGGCGGGAGCACACCGAGCAAGAGTTCGTGTGTACCGATACGCAGGATGTTGCGTTCAATGGTGGCGATACGATCGAGGCGCCAGTTCTCTGCCGCCGCCTGCGCGTGGCGATCGAGCAGGGCGCGCTGGCGCTGCACACCATCAACCAGCGCCTGGGCCTCCTCGAACACGCCGGGCTCCGGCCCGGTAAGGCGGGCCAGCCCCGTCGCAGCCAGGCTCACGTCCGAATCACCGGTGGTGTCGAGGGCATAGAGCAGTTGCAGCGCCCGCGCGCGTCGCTTCGATTCAATCCGCAGCATTCAGGTGCTCCCGAGCTGGCGCAGCAAGTCGGCGGTCCGGATCGCGGCCTCGGCCGCCTCTCGCCCCTTGTTGCCGGCGTCGCCACCCGAACGCGCCGCCGCCTGTGCCATGGTGTCGCAGGTCAGCAACCCGAACCCCACCGGCACGAGTGTTTCGGTGGCGGCGGCCCGCAACGCGGTGGATGTCTCGCCTGCCACGACATCGAAATGTGGCGTCTCGCCGCGCACCACGATGCCGAGCGCCACGATCGCTGCGTAGCGACCCCCGCGCGCGACGGCGGTGGCGGTGATGCCAAGCTCAAACGCCCCGGCAACCCAGAGCACATCAATGTCGGTCGGCGCGATACCGGCATCGGCGCATGCCGCGCGCGCGCCCTCGAGCAGGCGAGTCGTGAGCCGCTCGTGATAGCGCGAGACCACAATGGCGATGCGCCCGACACGGGTGAGCCGTCCCTCATATTCCGTGGTCATTCAGTGCGCCAACAGGTGACCGAGCTTGTCTCGCTTGGTGGCGAGATAGGCGCGATTCTCCTCGGTTGTGGCAGCCACCAGCGGGACCCGCTCCACAATCTCGAGGCCGTAGCCTTCGAGCCCAACCAGTTTGCGCGGATTGTTGGTCATCACCCGCAGGGTGGTGAGGCCGAGATCGCGCAGAATCTGCGCGCCGATGCCGAAGTCTCTGAGGTCGGCCTTGAAGCCGAGGCGCTCGTTGGCCTGGACCGTGTCATCGCCGCCGTCCTGCAGGCTGTATGCGCGCAACTTGTTGAGCAGGCCGATGCCCCGCCCTTCCTGGTCGAGATAGACGATCACCCCGCGACCCTCGGCGACAATGCGATCCATGGCGCGATGCAGCTGGACGCCGCAATCGCAGCGCAGCGAATGGAAGACATCGCCCGTCAGACACTTGGAGTGCATGCGCACGAGGATATCCGACTGGCCATCGACCTCCCCGTGCACCAGCGCCACGTGCTCGGCCGCGTCGACGTCATTGCGATAGCCAATGACCCGAAACTCGCCGGCGTCGGTGGGCAGTCGTGCATCGGCAACGCGGTGCACCAGTTGTTCCTGGGTCAGCCGATAGGCGACGAGGTCGGCGACGCTCACGAGCGTGAGCCCGTGGTCGGCGGCGAAGCGTTCCAGTTGCGGCAGCCGTGCCATGCTGCCGTCAGGATTCATGATCTCGCAGATCACGCCCGCCGGCTGGAAGCCGGCGAGCCGGGCAAGGTCCACACTCGCTTCGGTGTGCCCAACGCGCTGCAGGACACCGCCCGGGCGCGCACGCAACGGATTGATGTGCCCTGGGCGGCGCAGGTCGACCGGCCGTGTGGCGGGATCGAGGGCCACCCGGATCGTGGTGGCCCGGTCGGCCGCCGAGATGCCGGTGGTGACGCCGAACCGATGCTCGGCATCGATGGTGACGGTGAAGGCGGTCTGCATCGACTCGGTGTTGCGTTCCACCATCTGCTTCAGCTCGAGCCGATCACAGTCTTCCGACGTCAGGGCCAGACAGATCATTCCCCGCCCGTACTGGGCCATGAAGTTGACCATGTCGGGCGTGACAGCCGCGGCCGCGAAGACGAGGTCCCCCTCGTTCTCGCGGTCCTCGTCATCGGTCACGACGACCATCTTGCCGGCCCGCAGGTCGGCAATGGCCTGGGGGATGGTACCGAAGCTCATGCCCCCTCCGGGAGGTCGCGTCGCGCCTCCGTGAACTGCCGAACGTACTTCCCCACCGTGTCTCCTTCGACGTGCACCGCATCGCCCGGACGACGTTCGCCGAGCGTGGTGTGCAACAAGGTAAACGGGATCAACGCGAGCTGGAGCACGCCCGGCGCCGGGATTGCGTTGATGGTGAGACTGACCCCGTCCACCGTGACGGATCCCCGAGGGATCGAGACATCAGCCACTTCCGCCGGGACCGCGACATCGAGCACGGTGGCATTCCCTGCCACCTGGACGGTCAGCACGGTCCCGATGCCATCGACATGGCCCTGGACCAGATGTCCACCGAGCCGCTCACCCACCGCGAGCGCCCGCTCGAGATTCACGCGACGACCCGCGACATACCCCGCGAAGGCCGTGCGACCGATGGTGGTGCTCACCACCTCAACCGCGAAGCTCCCCGGGCCGATCGCTGTCACCGTGAGGCAGGCGCCGTCCACCGCAATGCTTTCACCAAGCACGAGGTCGTCCCATGCCCGATCGATCTCCAGCCGCAAGCCATCGGCCGAGCCCTCGGTCCTCGAAATCCGCCCCACGGCGGTGATCATCCCGGTGAACATCCCGTTATTGCTCCAACACCAAGAGGGTGTCCTCGCCCAAGGGGACCCGATCAACCACCCGCCACCGGAGTGCCTCGCCCAAATTTGGGGCCCCGAGCCCGAACCAGGCCGGCCGCCCATCGCCCAGCCAGAGCGGACTCATCACTTGGTAGACCCGGTCGACCAGTCCCCCGGCCAGCAGGGCACCGGCGAGGCGTCCGCCTCCCTCCACCAGCAGGGAGTCGACGCCCAGCCCCGCAAGCTGAGTCAGCGCCCCTTCCAAGCCGTCGGAGAGGATGACCCTGGCGCCTGCCGCTTCGATTCCAGCGAGATCCGCGTGGGGGACTGCCGTTCCCATGACCATCCAAAGAGGAACGTTTTCCACATCAGCGAAGATCCCTTGAGTGGGTTGGACCCGTCCCGAGCGGTCGAAGATGACGCGAATCGGTGGTGCGGAGGGCTGGACCGACCCCCGGACGGTGAGCCGGGCGTCATCTGCGACCAGTGACGCCGCACCAAGTCCGATGGCACCGAAGCCCGCTCGAAGCCGGTGGACCCACTCCCGGGCCTCGGCACCCGAGAGCCAGCTCGAGTGGCCGTGACGATCGGCAATCTGTCCATCGAGGGATACGGCGAGCTTCACCGCCACAAAGGGCCGCGACGGCGCACCGAAACGCCACAGGAATCGGGCGTTGAGTCGTTCAGCCGCCGTCGCGAGCAGGCCGACCTCGACCGTGAGTCCCGCCTCGCGAAGCTTCGCGGCACCACCGGCCGCCTCGGGGTTGGGATCGGACATGGCGATGACGACACGCTGCACACCGGCGGCGACGAGCGCGTCGACACAGGGAGGCTGCTTGCCGACATGCGCGCAGGGCTCCAGGGTGACAAACATTGCGGCGCCGCGTGCGGCTTCGCCCGCAGCCTGCAGTGCCATCGCTTCGGCATGCAGGCCACCGAATTCGGCGTGCCACCCCTCGCCCACCACTTCCCCATCGTTGACCAGCACGGCACCGACGAGTGGATTGGGATGCACACGCCCCCAGCCCCGCTCGGCGAGGGTGAGGGCGCGGGCCATCGCGTCCGCGTCGCGGATCGGGTCAGTCAGCAAAACTCACACGCTGTCGTCCCGACCGAATGGTCCCGAGTACCCAGGAGGTCACCCCGGCGCTGTTCGCGGCGTTGCGCGCCGATTCGACGGCACGTGCCGGCAGGACGGCCACCATGCCGACGCCGAGGTTGAAGACCGCTCGCATCTCGTCGAGGGAGACGTCGCCCCCGTTCGCGATCACGGTGAAGAGCGTCGGCCACTGCCACGAGCGGGGATCGAGCACCGCCTCGCACGACTCCGGGAGAATGCGCACGAGATTCCCAGCGATTCCGCCACCCGTGATGTGCGCCAATCCGTGGATCTGACCGAGCACCGGTCGGATCGCGTCGACGTAGCTTCGGTGCACCGCCAACAGCGCGTCGACAACTGACGTCGCGGTGCCGGGGAGTGTGGCCTCCAGCGCGAGACCCATCCGGTCCAGCAACACGTGACGCGCCAAAGTGTAGCCATTGGTGTGGAGCCCGGTCGAGGCATACGCGAGGATCGCATCGCCGGGACCGATGCGATCGCCATGGAGCGCCTCGTCCTCCTCGACCACCCCGATGATGGTACCCGCGAGGTCGAAGGTGTGCTCCGCATAGAGCCCCGGCATCGCGGCAGTTTCGCCACCAGTGAGTGCCATTCCGTGGGTGCGACAGCCGCGGGCGATGCCGGCGACGACGCCAGCAATCATCTCGACCGGCAGCCGGTGGCCGGCGATGTAATCCATGAACGCGATCGGCGTGGCTCCGTGCACGAGGATGTCGTTCACGGAGTGATTCACGAGATCTTCGCCCACCGTGTCGTAGCGTGCCGCCTGCTGGGCCACCAGCACCTTGGTCCCCACGCCGTCGGTGCTCATCACCAGCACCGGGGACTGCATGCCCGGCGGCACCCGGAGCATGCCGCCAAAGGCCCCGACGTGCCCCACCGAGAGCGGCGTGCGCGTGCCGGCGACGAGTCGACTGATCTCGGCCTTCGCGAGATCCGCCTGGCTCAGGTCGACCCCAGCCGCCGCGTACTGCGACTCGGTCACGGCAGCGGTTCCGCGGCAGGAATGTGCACCAAGTCGGTGAACTGGCGGACGCGGGCCTCGATGTCAGCATTCGTCACACCCTCGAAGCCCTTGATGTCGAAGCCGGACACCGAGTACGAACCCATGACTGAGCCATAGACCATCGCACGGCGCATCTCGACCATGCCGATGTTGCCGCAGCGCGCGAGGTAGCCCATGAATCCGCCGGCAAAGGCATCGCCTGCGCCGGTCGGGTCGAAGACTTCCTCAAGCGGAAACGCGGGAATGTGGAAGGTGCGCCCCGCCTCGAGCAGCAGCGCGCCGAACTCGCCCTGCTTGATCACCACCCGCTTGGGGCCACGCTCGAGAATCCAGCGGCCGGCACGATGAATGTTCCAGTCGCCCGACAGCTCCCGCGCCTCGCTGTCGTTGACCATCAGCATGTCCACCCGCGCGAGCAGCTTCATCAACGTCTCGCGCTTGGACTGGATCCAGTAATTCATCGTGTCGCATGCCACGAGCACCGGGGCGGTGACCTGATCGAGCACGCTGAGCTGCAATTCGGGGTCAATGTTGCCGAGGAACACGAAGCGCGCCGCCTCCGCCCCGGGCGGGAGTCGCGGGTGAAAATCGGCGAACACACCGAGCCGTGTCTCCAGGGTCTCGCGACTCTGCAGGTCGTAGGAATACTTCCCCTTCCAGCGGAACGATTCGCCGGTGGCGTGTTCCACGCCGCTCCAGTCGATCCCGCGCGTACTGAGCCGCTCGAGTTCGCCGATCGGGTAGTCATCGCCGACCACGCCGACCACGCGCACCGGGTGCAGCAGCGACGCGGCCACCGCGAAATGCACGGCGGAGCCACCGAGGGCGTCGGCGGTCTGGCCGAAGGGCGTGGACACCGAGTCCAGCGCGACACTTCCCACGACGAGCAGGGTCATCTGATCAGATCCGGTCCGGGGCGGAGATACCGAGCAAGGAAAGGCCGTTCGCGAGCACCTGGGCCGCGGCTCGCGCGAGCAACAGCCGAGCCCGCTCCACCGGGGCGGGTTCGCCGAGCACACGACAGCCGTGGTACCACCCGTGCACGTCACGGGCCAGTGTCTCGAGATAGGTGGTGACACGATGCGGTTCATGATCGCGCGCCGCCCGCTGGACCACCTCGGGGAATTCCGCGAGGGTGCGAAGCAGGTCGGTATCGAGCGAACTGAGGGCCTCGATCTCAAGTGGACCGGTCACTCCCGCGCGATCGAGCCCGGCCGTCCGGAAGATGCCGCACATGCGGGCGTGGGCCATCTGGACGTAGAAGACCGGATTTTCGTCGGTCCGTGACTTGGCAAGTTCGATGTCGAAGGTGAGGTGCGTGTCGCCGCGCCGCATCAGGAACCAGTAGCGGGCTGCGTCCACACCGGTCTCCTCGTACAGTTCGCGCAGGGTGACGAAGTCCCCCGAACGCTTCGACATCTTCACCTCCTCGCCACCGCGCACCACCTTGACCAGCTGCACCACCGCCACATCGAGCCATCCGCTGGGCACACCGAGCGCGGCCAGTGCACCCTGCATGCGCGGGATGTAACCATGGTGATCGGCGCCCCAGACATCGATGGCGTGATCGAATCCGCGCGCCACCTTGTCGAGGTGATAGGCGATGTCGGGCACGAAGTAGGTGAAACTGCCGTCCCGCTTGCGGAGGACGCGGTCCTTCTCGTCACCGAAGGCCGATGTGCGCAACCAGAGCGCACCATCCTCCTGGTACGACAGGTCCCGCGTGGCGAGTTGCTCCAACAGCGCGTCGATCTTGCCGCTGGCGTGGATCGACGCTTCTGACGACATCACATCGAAGCGGACGCCGAAAGTCGCGAGGGTCTCGTCCTGTTCGGTGCGCTGCATCTGCAGGGCGGAGGCCTGGCAGCGTGCGATGCCTTCGGCGGTGGGAAGGTCGGCGAATGCACGGCCCTCCCGCTCCAGCAGGGTCGCCGCGGCCTCCGAGAGATACTCACCGTGGTAGCCGCCCTCGGGCACCTGTCCGTCCCGGCCGACGGCCTGCTGCACTCGGGCCCAGAGCGATTCGGCGAGCCGGGTGATCTGCACCCCGGCGTCGTTGACGTAGAACTCGCGCGTCACCGCGTGGCCAGTCCACTCAAGCAACGCGGCGATGCCATCGCCCTGAGCCGCACCCCGACCGTGACCCACATGCAGCGGACCGGTGGGATTGGCGGAGACAAACTCGACGTTCACCCGTTGGCCCGCCCCGCTGGTCGAGCGACCGAAATCGGCGCCCTCCCTGAGGATCCGCGCGTGGTCAGCCGCAAGCGTGTCGGCGCTGAGTCGGAAGTTGATGAAGCCGGGACCTGCGATGGTCGTCTCGCGGATCACGCCCTCGGGCAGGGCCAGTGTGGCGAGCACACGCTCGGCCATCGCACGTGGGTTGCTGCGCTCACGCTTCGCCAACTGCATGGCGAGGTTGGTGGAGAGATCACCGTGAGAGGGATCACGCGGCCGTTCGAGGGTGAACTCGACCTCATCCCCGGCGAGGAGCGTCGCGATGCGCTGGAGTTCGCCGCGGAGCGATTCGCTCACGACGGATCCGCCGACCCCGATGGCTTCGGTGCCGGGGCGGCCGTCGCAGTGGGCGCGACAGCGGCAGGGGCCGCGGGCGCGGCGGCCGGCGCATCCGCCTTGGCGGCGACCTCGCCGTCCTTGCGCGCGCCCTTGCCGTCCTTGCCGTAGTCGGTGATGTAGAAACCCGACCCCTTGAAGATCAGCCCCTGGCCACCCGAGATCTTCCGGCTCGCCTTGGCCCCGCATTCGGGGCACTTGGTGGCCGGCTTGTCGGACATCTTCTGGACCCGCTCAAACCGGTGTCCGTTGGCACATTGATACTCGTACGTCGGCATACCCCACCTTGGCGTAACTGAAAGCTGCGCCGTAGTTTAAGACCTCTCGCCTCAACCAGCAAGCGAGCCGTGCATCACGTCTCGGTCCGCTCCAGCGACCGCAGCACTCCGTCGTCGACCCGATGTCCGCCCACGAAGTGGTGGACCTCCGCCAGGCAGCCACCTTCTCGCATCCGCTCGGCATCGGCCAGCACGGCGTCGGGTGCGACCCACTTGTCGCGGTCGCCGACCACGTAGTGGAGCGGTTCGCCGGCCAGCGCAGCGGCCACCTCGGACGGCTGGATCTCCTGAGGCACCGTGCCACCCCAGCAGACCATGCGTGCCACCGAGCGCTCCCGGCGTACCAGCCAGCGCACACCGGCCGCCACCCCCTGCGAGAAGCCGTGGATCTCCAGTCTCGGGATCTCCCCAAGCAGGCCCAAGACCACCCGATCGAGATAGGCTTGCTGGTCAGCGAGCTCGTTGTCACGATCTTCACGCGTCATCCAGGACGCTCCGACCCGGCGGACGCCTCTCTCCTCGACATAAAAGCGGGAGAGCCCCTCCGGAGCCAGCAGCACCCTGCCGGGGCGCTCGGCCGCGCGAAACCAGTGCAGGATCCCCTGGGCGAGCATGCCATAGCCATGGAGAATGAGCCAGGCCTCGGTAGCCGTCGCCAGGTCGCCGACGATGCCGACGCGGGCGTGGCGCTCGACCACCAGCGAGTGATAGCTCGGAGGCATTCAGCCCTCGAGGGCCTGTCGCACCGCGACGACCGAGCCGATTCCGGCCTGCAGCCGGATCAGCTCGAGACGAGCATGTTCGAGCCGCAACTGATTCGCTTCACGGGTCTGGCGGGCGTTCGACACCGCCTCGCCAAGCTCTCGCCCCACGTCGGCCGCACGCTCGGTCGCCGCCCCCTGGTGCGCCGTGGTCTCCACCAGCGCCGCGGCAAGTTGGGCCTCGCGGGTCTCGCTCGCGGCGATGGCAGCCTCGAGGGCTCGCAATCGCGGCTCAATGTCCTGGAGCTCGCGCTTGAGCGGTTTGGGCAAGGCCAGGAGGACCGTCATCGGACCGCCCCGCTGGGCGATGGCGGTGCCGGTGGATGGGGCGCCCACATCAGCAACCTGAGGGAGCCGCCAACCCCCGAGCCGGAAAACCAGGCGACCAAGCGGGCCTCGCCAGAAGAGCGACTGGAGGAACACCATCGGATTTCCCTTCAGCGGGTCGGAACTCAGCAGCGTCAGACCGAGTCCGAGCGCCACGGCCGCTGACACGGCGATGATGGCGCCGGGGAGGCTGACGTTGAAATGTCCCGGTCGACCAGGCACTGGAATGCGCATGCGCTCGGTGACCCACCAGAACGACAACGGCGCCCAGATCACCGACGCGAGGCCAACGCGGATCCGCTTGCGCCGCCGCGTCATTTCGTCGACTGACGCACGAATCGCATCGCGCGCGGCAACATCCTCCCCATGAATGGCGCCGGCGGCCGCGTGGATATCACGATACCGGAATCCTTGCCGCAACAGCATGCGCACCCGCCCGAAGAGCTGCACGACCAATCCCCACATCGCCGCGAGGATCATCGCCGTGGCGACCATCCAGTCGTCGCCCTTCGCGTTCTGGCCCCGGCGTACCAGGTACACGACACAGACCGAGAGGAACACGAGCGCAAAGAACGACGTGCCGATGCGCTGCAAGAAGACCCGCACCGCGGGTGCGACTTCCGGCGCGCTCCGGCGGAGTCCGTCCAGGGCATTTGCCAGCTCTTCGCCCGTGGCGAATCGGTCGTCCGGATTCTTCGCGAGACAGCGCTCCACTGCGGCCACCATCTCGGGTGGCAGGTCAGGCCGGATGGCGGCGAGCGACGGTGGCGGTTGCGTGAGGTGCATCGCCAGCAAGCCGGTCGGGGTCGAAGCCGCGAACGGCAGCTTGCCGGCGAGGACATAGAACGCCACAACCCCAAGCGCGTAAAGATCGCTGCGTCCATCGACCGTGTCGCCGGAGGCTTGCTCCGGACTCATGAACTCCGGCGTGCCGACAACTTCACCGACCCGCGTCAGCCCCTGACCGGGGAGCGCCGCCGCACCGCTCCTGGCGATGCCGAAATCAGTGACTAGCCCGCGGCCCGTGGCGCGCTCGATGAGGATGTTGTCCGGCTTGATGTCGCGATGGACGATGCCGCGACCGTGCGCATACGACAGTGCCCACGCCACCTCCTGCAGGACCCGCACCGCTTCAGGCACCGGCAGCGGACCACCACGACGCACGCGCGCTCCGAGCGTCTCTCCTTCCACGAACCCCATCACAAATGCGAGCAGGTTCCCGCGTTCGACCACATCGTGCACCGGCACGATGTTGGGATGCGAGAAGGACGCAGCCAGCCGGGTTTCCCGCAGGAAACGCTCACGGAGGTCCGCATTGGTCGCGAGTTCGGGCGGCAGGACCTTGATTGCGACGGGACGATGCAAGCGATTGTCGCGTGCGAGGAAGACGGCGCCCATCCCACCACGCCCGAGTTCCCGCTCGAGGGTGTAGGCCTCGCCCAGGGCCGCCTGAAGTTCGTTGGGTGAACCGTCCATCAGCCCTGCCCCCCGCGATAGACTCCCCAGACATCGCGCAGGATATCGCTCACCTCGCCGAGGGTCGCGCGCGCGCGCACGGCCACGATGATCGGCGGCATCAGCGATTCACTGGTTGCGGCCACCCGCCGCACCTCGGTCAGTGCCTGCTCCACCGCGCCGGCATCCCGTGCGGCACGTGTTGCCGCGAGCCGGCCCTGCTGCTCCAGCGCCATCGCGCCGAAGTCCGGTGCCGGAATGATCGGGACCGGCGAGTCATCGGTGAATCGGTTCACCCCAACCACGGTCAGGTCACCGGATTCCTGCGCCTGCTGCACGGCCCACGCGCTCTCGGCGATGGCGCGCTGGAAGTATTCCTGTTCCACCGCCGCCGCGGCCCCGCCGAGGGCATCGACCGCTTCGATAAGGGCACGCGCCTCGGTCTCGATCCGGTCAGTCAGCGCCTCCACGTACCAGCTCCCCGCCAACGGGTCGACCACGTCGGTCATCCCGCTCTCGTACGCCAGCAGTTGCTGGGTCCGCAACGCCAGAGTCGCCGATTCCTCGGTGGGAAGCGCAAGCGCCTCGTCGTACCCATTGGTGTGGAGTGACTGGGTGCCGCCCAAGACCGCCGAGAGCGCCTGCACGGTGACCCGCACGACGTTGTTGAGCGGTTGCTGCGCCTGCAACGTCACACCCCCGGTCTGGGTATGGAAGCGCAGTCGGGCCGAGGCGTCATCGGCATTGAAACGCTCACGCATCAGCTTGGCGTAGAGTCGTCGCGCCGCGCGAAACTTCGCCGCTTCCTCGAAGAGATTGTTGTGCGCGGCAAAGAAGAAGGAGAGTCGCGGCCCGAACGCCGCCAGCGGCACGCCGACCGCGATGCCGCGGCGCACATATTCCAGCGCGTTGGCGAGGGTGAAGGCCACCTCCTGCACCGCGGTGGCACCGGCCTCGCGCATGTGGTAGCCCGAGATCGAGATGGGATTGATGTTCATCCCCTCATCGGCCACGTACCGGAAGATGTCGGTGATCAGTCGCAGCGACGGTTCGGCCGGATAGATGTAGGTCCCGCGCGCGATGTACTCCTTGAGGATGTCGTTCTGCAGCGTCCCGCCGAGCTTGACGGCGGGCACGCCCTGCTCCTCCCCGACCACGATGTACATCGCCAGCAGGATGGCGGCGGTGGCGTTGATGGTCATCGAGGTCGTCACGCGGTCGAGCGGGATCTCGGCGAACAACGCGCGCAGGTCATCCACGGTATCGATCGCCACACCCACGCGCCCGACCTCGCCGGCTGCCATGGGATGATCGGAATCGAACCCCATCTGGGTCGGCAGGTCGAAGGCGGTCGAGAGCCCGGTCTGTCCGGCCGCGAGCAGCGCCCGGAAGCGGAGATTGGTCGACGCAGCCGTGCCGAAGCCGGCGTACTGCCGCATGGTCCAGGCCCGGCTCGTGTACATCCCTGGATAGGGCCCGCGCGTGAACGGAAACTCGCCCGGCTCGCCGAGGTCACGCGCTGGATCACCCTGCCAATCCGAGGGATGCGGAACCACTGGGCCAGCGACACGCAACGGCTTGCTCACGCCCCACCCTGCACTTCGCGCACCACCCGCGCGACGTACTCTACATCACTCTTGCCACCGATCACGAGCGGGGTGCGCTGGTGCAGGGCCGTGGGCACCAGGTCGAGAATGCGTTGCGTCCCGTCGGTGGCCGCACCACCCGCCATTTCGGCGAGGAAGGCCATCGGCGCGCACTCATACAGCAAGCGCAACTTTCCCTGCTGATTCTTGGTGTCGGCGGGATACAGGAAGATGCCGCCGCCGATCAGGTTGCGATGAAAATCGGCGACAAGTGATCCGATGTAGCGCGAGTTCTTGCCCTTCAGCCGCGCGGGGTCATCGCCGTGAAAGCCGCGGACGGCACGTTGGATGGCCGGCGACCAGCGCCCGAAGTTCGATTCGTTCACACTGTAGTACTTGCCGGTCCGTGGCGTGGTGATGCTCTCGTGCGAGAGGAGGAACTCGCCGATGGTGGGATCGAGCGTGAACCCATGGACGCCGTGTCCGGCTGAATAGACCATCATGACGCTCGAGCCGTACATCACGTACCCCGCGGCAACGATGGCCGAACCGGGCTGCAGGACATCCGCCATCTGACCAGGGCCCGACGTGGTCACCCGACGGTAAATGGAAAAGATCGTGCCCACGGCGGCGTTGACATCAATATTGGCGGAGCCATCAAGGGGATCGAACAGGACGGCGTATTTCCCGGCGGGGACGCCGTCAGGAATGGGGATCAGCTCCTCATCTTCTTCCGAGGCCATGGCGCACACTCGTCCCGTATGGTTGAGCGCGTGCTTCATGGTCTCGTTGGCGAAGATGTCGAGCTTCTGCTGTTCCTCGTCCTGGACGTTGGTGGTGCCGGCAGTGCCCAGAATGTTGACGAGCCCCGCGCGGCGGATCTGTGACGCGATCACCTTGGCGGCAAGTGCCACGTCGTAGAGCAGGTTGGTGAGTTCACCGGTCGCGTCGGGGTGCGCCCGTTCCTGACTCAGGATGAATCGCTCCAGCGTGGTGACCTTGGTTCGGTCGAGCACGTCGTCTCCTCGGCCCAGCGCGGGCCCTTGCGGCAAAGGTGGCCGAGGTGCGGCCGCCGTGGACAGCGAACGTGACACCATCGGTCTCGACCGTGGTGGTGCCCTCCTGATCGGTGCGCCACACGCGCACCCCGGCGCGGGCGAGCCGCGCGAGCGTCGCGCTCGCGGGATGGCCATAGTTGTTGCGCCCAACCGAGATGATCCCGACCTCCGGGCGCACCGCCCCGAGCATCATCTCACTGGTGGCCCAGCGCGAGCCATGGTGACCCACCTTGAGCACGTCGGCGCGGGGGAGTGCCGAACCCATCGCCGACTCCGCCACGAACCCTGCGTCTCCCATGAACAACGCCGCAAAGGCGCCATACCGCAGTTCGAGCACCAGCGAATCTTCGTTCAGGTCATCACCCTGTCGCGACCACGCACGCGGAGGGTGGAGCACCCGGAACTGCACTCCATCGACCTCCCACGTCAGACCAGCCCGTGCGGGCCGCCAACGGACCCCGTGAGCAGACAACGCGGTCAACCATGCGTCATACGCCGAATCGGCAAACAGTTCCCCGGGGTCGAGGGCGGCCGCGACCGGGAGGCGATTCACCAGCGAGGCCGCCCCACCGACATGGTCACGGTGTGCGTGCGAGAGCACCAAGCCCGTCAGCTGCGTGACATGCTCCCGGGCAAGGAGCGGCAGCAGCACTCGGCTCCCGGCATCCCCGCTCTGGCGACCCACCGGGCCTGCATCGATCGCCAGCCAGTGTCCCAAGGGTGTCCGGATCAGTGCCGCGTCTCCCTGCCCCACATCCACGAAAAGTAACGCCAGCCGTCCATTGCCGAGTCGCGGGACGCCCCCCGCCGGGAGCGCGAGCAAGGACCAGACGACGGCTACCGCCCCCCACCCCGCCCTGCGGATCGCCTCCGGCATCGTGACCCGCGCAAAAACCAGCCAGCACGCCAGTACCGCCGCGAGCAACCACGGCAGCGCCGACTCCCACCCTGGGGCGCCATGCTGCGCAGCTCCGGGCGCCGCGGCACCGAATCGCGCCACGGCACCGAGAGCTTGCAGGAGCCAGCCACCCGAGGTCGCGAACGCCACTGCGACCGGTGTCGCAACCGGCCACGCCAGCAAGGAGAGCAACAGCACCGGCACCGCCAGTGCGGTGAGCGGAACGGCCACGAGGTTCAGCAGGATCCCGATCGGGGCGACTTGCCCGAACACCAGGGCGGTCAGTGGTGCGGTGGCGAGGGTCGCCCCGATGGAGCCACTGATGGCGCGGACCATGGCGGCACGCCCCACGGCGCGAGCGCTCCAGCGGGTGGCAGCCGCCACACCAGCGAGCGCGAGCACGGACAGCCAGGCGCCGATTTCTCCAATCGCGAACGGGTCAAAACAGAGCACCAGCAGTGCGCTGGCCGCGAAGAGTGCCATGGGTCCGACGTGGCGCTGCCGCCAGCGACACCACGCCAGCAATGCCATGAGCGCCGAGGCACGCTCCGCCGAGGGCGGCGACCCGATGAACAGTGTGTAGCCAATGGCTGCTGCAACAGCGAGGCCCTCTCGCGCATGGCGGCCGAGGGGGAGCGCGCTGAGGATGAGGAGAACCCAACCCGCGATCACCCCGATGTGCAGCCCCGAGATGGCGAGCAGGTGCACCAAACCGGCCGCGGCGAACTGCGCGACGACGTCGCGATCGAGGGCGCCACGCCTCCCCATGATGATGGCATCGACCATCGGTGCACGGCTGCCATAGAGGGCGCTGCTCGCGCTCGCGAGTGTGCTGCGGAGAGAATCGAGCGGGCCGGGAACACCCGCCACCCGATCGACTCGGCTGACGAGGAGCATGCCGCCGGGCCGTCCGAGTCGGGCGGGCCGGGGCACCCAGCGGGTGCGCGCTGTCACGTCGTGCCCGGCACCGATGGATTGCGTGGTGGTCCAACGAGCCGGGAGCACCGCACGGCACTGCCCGCCGATCAGGGTGACACGTCCACTCGGCGAGGCGGGATCAATGGTCCGGAGCCGCACCACCCGGTCACCGAGCGGCAGTTGTGCGACGCAGCTGCTCCGACTGGCGCTCCCGGTCACTGCGCCGACAGCCACCCCCAAAGCTGCTGCACCGGCGACGACCGCCCGCACCGAAGCACGCGACACCCAGACGGCAGCGACCAGCAACGGAATCGCAATCACTGGATCCAGGAAACGCGAAAGGCCGGTCACCAGACCGGCCCCATATGCCACCACCAGAAGGAACGCGCCGGGCGGCGCCTTCACGACCCCGTGGGTGGTCGATCATTGCGCGGCACGCGGGCGATCTGGCGCAGCGCCTCGAACACCTGGACATCGATCGCCGTCCGGTGTTGCGGCGAGTCGAGTGAAGCCTCGGTGACCGCCTTGCCCTCGTTCGACACGACATATTTGGGCGGCAGCCGATTGAGCGCGAACACCACCACATCGTCGCGGTGGCGCGGGGTCTCCTCGTAGTCCTTGACCGATGACTTGAGGCGTTCATACGCATTCTTCACATGCTGTTCCATCACGTTGACAATCATAGAACCGCCAGTGCCGATTGGTGGAGCACACCCGTGAAGGTGGAGCCGGTGGTCCCGGTCAAGCGCACCCGATGGTATTCACCGATCGCGGTGGCCGGGAGATCCAGCAACACCAGAAAATTCTGCCGCGTCCGCGCGAGCATCAAATCCCCTCGCTTGGCCGGTCGCTCAACCAGTGCTTCGTGCACCTCGCCCACCCGGGTGCCGTTGCGCGCCCGGGACTGCCGGCGTGCCATCTCGATCAACTGCTCGAGCCGCGCCGAGGCGACGTCGTCGGCGACATGCCCCGGAATGCGCACGGCCGGGGTCCCTTCGCGCACCGAATACTTGAAGGTGTAGGCCTCATCGAATTCGCCCTCGGTCACCATCGACAACGTTTCGGCAAAATCCTCATCACGCTCACCGGGGAAGCCGACGATGATGTCGGTGGAGATCGTCATACCGGGAATCGCCTCCCGGAGCGCGGCGACCACCTCGAGGTAGCGTTCCCGCGTGTAGCGCCGGAGCATGCGCTTGAGCACGGCGTTCGAGCCACTCTGGACCGGCAGGTGCACGTGCTCACAGACCGCAGGGGTGGTCGCCATGGCCTCGATCACCCCGGGTGTGAAATCGGTGGGATAGGGCGACGTGAATCGAATGCGCTCGATGCCATCGACGCCACCCACCGCTCGCAACAGGGCCGCGAAATCATCGTGGCCGTCGTGGTACGAATTCACCGTCTGCCCGAGCAGGGTGACCTCGCTGACCCCGGTCTCGACCAGCTGCTGCACCTCGCGCACGACATCGGCGAGCACTCGGCTGCGCTCGGGTCCGCGCGTGGTCGGCACGATGCAGAAGGTGCACCGGTAATCACAGCCCCGCTGCACCGTCACGAACGCGGTGGGTCCCGGTTCACGCACCTGCGGAATGTCCTCGTAGTGCTCCCACCCTCGGTACTCGACGTCGGCGACCCGCATCCCTCCGACGGCATGCCGCAGCAGCTCGGGGAGGTTCCGGTAGGCATCGGGCCCCACGACCAGATCCACCTTCGGCACCCGCTCGAGGAGTATCGGCCCCAGGCGTTGGGCCATGCATCCCACGACCCCGAGCACCGACCCCGGACGCTTGTGACGCTGGAGCTCGCCGACTCGACCGATGACGCGCTGTTCAGCATTGTCGCGCACGGCACAGGTGTTGACGAGGATGACGTCGGCGCCTTCCGGCGATTCGGTTGGCGCATAGCCATCACGCGCCAGGACCCCGAACATCAGCTCGCTGTCGGCGACATTCATCTGGCAGCCGTACGTCTCGATGTAGACCTTCTTCATCGCATGACGCCGGACGGGGTCGACCGCGACATCAGGGGCGGAACCCGCCGGCTCGCACCGACACGCCGACACTGAGCGTCCAGCCGCGCTCGCGGTACTCGCTGCCCTGGCTCCGCTGGAACCGTTCCAGCGCGAAATCGACGCCGCCGCGATCGCCCGCGAACCGCACTCCGGTTCCCGCCGACAGCCCCCACTCGGTTGGCTGGACGCCAGGAGCGATCAGGAACGGCAGCTTGGTGTAACGCACGCCCAGCCGCACGGGCTTCTGGGCCGGCCGCCGCAGGTTGCGCAGGATTTCGACACCACCGTTGAGTTCGAGCGTATTGTCGGCCCCGACCCCACCCACGGCGCGGAGTCCGGCATCGGCGGTCGACCAATTGCGCTCGGTGACTGCCCCGGTGAGCTCGATGCCGCGGTGAACCCGGAAACGGACGGCGCCAGCGAGGGTCAACGGCAGTTTGATCTTTCCCGACGACGTCGCGGAGGAGTCGCGCTGGATGTCGAGCGTGCCATCACGGCGGACCGTGGCGGCGATGGCGAGTCCATCGACCGGATGGAAGAGCAGTCCGGCTGAGAATCCGATTCCCTGATAGGAAAGCTCCGAACGCTCCGCGATGGGGAGATAGCTGCTGTCCTCCCAAGCGCGGCGGGACTGCAGTCGGTTCGAGCCGGTCAGGAAGTGCAGCCCCGCGCCGATGAGCAGGTGGGGTCCGGCGACGTAGCTCACCGCCAGCCGCAGGTCGTTGATGCCGCCCAGCGAGGAGAGGGTGTCGGTGTAGTTGATCGGTACACCGCGTGGCGACGCGATGCCCGACGAGACCAGGGTGAAGTCGCGATCGGCATAGGTGGAGTAGCTGACCCCGATCCCCAACCGCGTGCTCGGGATCGGTCCGCCGACGAGGATCTGCGGGAACCGGGCGTCGGCAGTGGCGGCGGTCCCGGCCGGATTCCATGAGGTGCGCCACGAGGCACTCGACGTGAAGATCGAGGTCGTCTGCATCAGCGATCCGAGCGCGGCGGGGTTGAGGCTCGATTCGCCGTCAAACATGCCGAACGCGCCGCCGAGGCCGAGCGAATGCGCGGACGATGCGCGTCCCGGGAGTCCGAGGCCGCGGACGCCGAACTGCGACGACTGGGCGTGTGCCGCGGTGAGCGCGGTGAGCGACAGCGTGATCAGGACCAGGGCGACTCGACGCATCGCTAGAAACCCTCGAAGGCGAAGGGGAGTCGGTAGGTCAGATGCAGCCGTGGACGACCGGAGGTCGCGGCGGTCGAGAAGACCAGCGGGGTGAGAAACGTGGACCCCTCCTGTCCGATCCCGAACCGGATGATCGACGGCAACGGTGTGGCACCCTGCCAGGTCGCCACGACGGAGACCATCTCCACATCAATGGTCGAGGCCCCTGGCTTGATCGTGGCGGAGCCAATGACATTGCTGGCCACGGGTGACTTGGGTCCGAAATCCGCGAGCACCTGCCGTACATCGAAGAAGGCGCTGTCACCCGGAATGCCGAAGAGCGGTTGCGCGAGCGTGAGCTCGAGCGTGGCCCGGACGATCTGGGCGGAATCCTTGATATAGCTCGGCAAGGTGAACCGCACGAAGCTTCTCGCAGCGGGAAGGCCACCCACCTGCAGGATGCCCGGTCCCAGTGGTGCCGGCGGCGAACGCACGGTCACGTTCTGTGACGGATTGCGATTGATGAGCTGCTTCCGCACCGCGGTGTCGGCAATGTTCACGGTCACGTAGGTCGAGAAGAGCGGCGACTCGGTGCCGCCGAGCAGCGAAGTGACTCGAACCCCCGCCGGCGCCGGCGCCCTGAGTCGCACCCCTAGGACCAGCTCGGTGCTGTCGATCGGAGCAAAGGCGATCCGCGCGAGATCGGCACCTGTGAGCGTGAGCCGCTGCCCGCCAGACTTGACCCCGTTGGGTACGGCAATCTCCCCCAGCAGATTCGCGGGCGTCATCGCCGCGTCGACGGTGGCGAAGTCCGCCAGGGAGTCGATGGTGCGCGGCAATCGATACAGCTCCAACACGACATCGTTCACGGTGGTATCGCGCGCCTGCAGGGCGAGGAGGATCTGCACCGAGTCGATGGTGTAGCTGCGCATCGTGTCGCGCACCAGGATCGAGTCGCCGACCCGGAGGAACTTGACGGCGGCACGAGACTCGCCGTACCCCCCACCATTCGAGAGCAGCAGCGACGTGGCGTCGAGCAGGCCGGAGTAGCCGGAATAACTCGCATCCGCCCCGATCACCGCATCGATGATCGTGTCACGAAACGCCGATTGTCCCCCGGGGCAGAGCGCCGGGCAGTCGGCGGGTGTGGTGAGCTTCTGAGTGCAGCCGCTCACCACGAGGGCAAGCGCGACAACAAAGGCGGGCCAGCGAATCACGGAAGCACGTCACGGTTGAAGGCCGCAGGGAGCAGTTCCCGCACGGTCCAAGTGGTCTGTTGCGAGCCGGCAAAGCTGTCGATCGTCCAGTCGAGCCCGAACTCGGCCAGCACCTGACGACAGGCGCCACACGGAGCGACCGGGTCCGCTGCGTCACTCACTAGCGCCATCCGAACAAACCGGCGGTGCCCCGCGGCCACCGCAGCGGCCACGGCATTCCGCTCAGCACAGATCGTCAGCCCGAAGGAGGCGTTCTCGACGTTGCAGCCGGTGACGATGGCACCTTCTTCAGTCTCCAGCGCCGCGCCGACATGGAAGCCGGAATACGGGGCATGGGCACGCGCTCGGGCGGCTTCGGCCGCGGTCCGCAGGTCAGTCATCCGGTCCAGATCTCACTCAGGAACGAGG
This sequence comes from Gemmatimonadota bacterium, assembly GCA_040002895.1. Taxonomy (GTDB): domain Bacteria; phylum Gemmatimonadota; class Gemmatimonadetes; order Gemmatimonadales; family GWC2-71-9; genus Palsa-1233. Next base: position 54,769 of record JBDUDP010000002.1, on the reverse strand, counting down.
TCCCGGCCGCCAGGGGTGGCACACCGAGAAATTCGGCGAGGGTCTGCCCGACGTCGGCGAAGGTTCCGCGGACGCCCAGATCGACCGGTTTTACCCGGGGACCCACCGCCAGAATGGGCACCCGCTCACGAGCATGATCGGTCGACGGCGTCGTCGGATCATTCCCATGGTCGGCCGTGAAGATAATCAGGTCCTCGTCTTGAACCTGCCTGAGGAGCCGGGGAATCCAGCGGTCGAGCTCGGCCAAACCGTCCCGGAAACCGGCGACATCGTTGCGATGCCCCCAGCTCTGATCGAATTCGATCACGTTCGCGAACAGCAACCCTCGACGCATGGCCAGGAGCGCCCCCTCGATCAGCTCATACGCCTCGCGATTGGAGGGGGTGTGGATCGAGGCGATCCCGCGTCCGGCGAAGAGATCGTCGACCTTGCCGACACCCACCACCGGGATATGCTGTGCCGCAAGGCGATCGAGCAGCGTGACACCCACCGGTTCACTCGAGAAATCCTTTCGATTGGCGGTCCGCTGCCATGCGCCTGGCGTACCCCGAAACGGCCGCGCGATGACCCGGGAGACCCCGTCGGGCTCCACCAGCAGTTCCCTGGCAACGGCGCAGGCCGAATAAAGCTCCGCCAGCGGCACGATGTCCTCATGGGCCGCAACCTGGAAGACGGAATCGGCCGAGGTATAGACGATCCACTTGCCGGAGGCGAGATGCTCGGGCGCGAGTTGATCGAGAATCGCCGTGCCAGACGCCGCGACATTCCCGATCACGCCGCGTCCCGTGCGTGCGGCGAACGCGTCGAGCACTGGCTGGGGGAAGCCGTGGGGATAGGTCGGGAACGGTGCGTCGAGGATGACGCCACACAGCTCCCAGTGCCCCGTGGTGCTGTCTTTGCCGGGCGAGGCAGGCTCCGCCACCCCGAAGGCCGCCGTCGGGCTGTCAGCGGCCAGCAGGCCGCTGTCGCCGCAACGCCCCAGCCCCAATCGCTCAAGGTTCGGCAGTCGAGGCGGGGGACCGGCACGCACCACATTGCCGAGCGTGGCGCTGCCGACGTCGCCGTAATGCTCGGCGTCGTGGGCGGCGCCCACCCCGAGCCCATCGAGCACGATCAGCGCCGCGCGTCGGGTCACTGCGGCTGGGCCGTGGCGAACCTGATGCGCAGTGCGGTCAGGGCCTGCTCGAGCAGCTTGGCCTCGTCGGCGTCGAGATTGCCGCGCGTCTTGGCCTCGAGGGCTCCCAATGTGTCGATCAGGGCCTGGGCCAGTTGCCGTGCATTCCCTGCACCGGCCTCCGCCGCCCCGGGGGGGAGCTGCCCGTCGAGGGCGGCGTTGGCTTGCGCGGCGAGCCCGATGATGAGCGATCCGAAATGTTGATTCATTCTCTCGGCAGGTAGCGGCGCGGAAGACGGCTTCCGAGCGTGGTGAGGACTTCGTAACTGATGGTGCCCGCGAGGGCAGCCTGCTCATCCAGGGCCACGATCCCCCCGAAAAGGGTGGCCACGTCACCCACCGCGACCGGGAGATCACCCGCATCGAGCATCAGGTGATCCATGGTGATGCGCCCCACGACTCGGACACGCTGTCCGAGCAACTCGGCCGCACCACCGTTGGAGAGCCGGCGGCTCACGCCGTCGGCATACCCAATGGCCAGCGTGGCAATGGTCGTGGGGTTCGGCACCCGCCATGTGGCATCGTAGGACACCGTGTCGCCCGCGGCGAGACGACGCACCCCGACCACCCGCGCCCTGAGCGCCGCCACGCGAACCGAATCGAAACCGGCCACGCGCCCACCATACAGATGGATGCCTGGCCGGGCCAGAGTGCCGCAATAGGCCGACCCGGCCGCGCCGGCTGCGGAGTTGGCCGCATGCACCATTGCGGGCCGGCGCCCGAGCGCAGCGATCGCGTCCTGAAGCCGGTTCCATTGGTTCGCCGTGGCGGCGGAGTCGCGTTCGGCAGAGTGGAGGTGGGTGAAGACACCTTCCCATCCCGCTGCGTCGGCGAGCAGATCGCGGACCGCCAGCAGACATTCGGCGTCATCCCAGCGGAAACCGGATCGCGCCATCCCGGTGTCGATCTCGACATGGAAGGGCCCGGTGCCGAGGTCCAGCCAGGCGCGCAGCCCGTCGAGGTCGCCGATCACCGGTCGGGCGGCGACGGCCGTGACGTAGTCCACCATCGCCGGAACCAGCGGCGAGAAGATCACGATTGGACGGACGATGCCGTTGACGTAAAGTTCTCGCGCCTCATCGACCGTGGCGACACCGTAGCCCCATGGCTCGGTCTCGGCGAGGGCCTGAGCCACCGCCACCGCCCCCAGGCCGTAGCCATCGGCCTTGACCATGGGGAGCAGCGGCACGCCGACTCGAGCGGCGTAGGAGCGCGCGTTGCGGACGAGGGAGTCGAGATCCACGTCCACCCAGGCGCGGGAGGTATCGGGCGTAAAGGGTTTGCGCACGGTCGGAGACTAGGACCCCGGGGGGATGGATGCAAGACGATTCAGCGCTGGGACGTGCCGTGGCAATGGTGGCCGACCTGCGAGAGCGCTGCAGTTGGGACCGAATCCAGACGCGAGAGACCCTGCGACCCTACCTGCTCGAGGAGGCGCACGAGCTCGCCGCGGCCCTCGGCTCAGGCGATGCGCCGGCGATCCGGGAGGAGGTCGGAGACCTGATGCTGCACCTGGCCTGGCAGCTCGTCCTCGGCACGGAGCATGGGGAGTTCACCGCCGAGGAGATCGCCGACGATCTCGTCGCCAAGATGCGGCGGCGGCACCCGCATCTCTTCGATCTTGGCGACCAGACCGAATGGGAGGAACTCAAGCGGCGGGAATCGCGGGTCGGACGCGGAACCCTCGACGGCCTCCCCGCCACGCTGCCGGAACTGCTGCTCGCCTACCGTCTCCAAGAGCGCGCGGCCGGGGTCGGCTTCGACTGGCCCGATGTCGAGGGGCCCATCACCAAGGTCCGCGAGGAGCTCGCGGAGGTCGAAGCGGAACTGGTGCGCGAACCGCAGGCGCGCGATGCCCTGATGGGCGAGATCGGTGACCTGCTCTTCGCGGTGGTGAACCTGGCCCGCAAGGCCGGGGTCCAGCCCGACGCCGCACTCGAGCGCAGCAACGCGAAGTTTCGCGAGCGCTTTGCCCACGTCGAACGAATCGCCGCCGACCGCGGCGTGGTGCTCGGCGAGGCGACGCTGGAGGAGCTGGATGTGATTTGGGACATTGTGAAGAGAGAAGAGAAAAGCGAGAAGAGAGAAGAGGAGGCGTAAGTACTCCTCTCTCCTCTCTCCTCGCTCTTCTCTCGTTACGGGTAAAGTCTATGGATCTGCCGCGGGAACGCGATCGCTTCCCGGATGTGAGGAATGCCGCAGATCCACGCGACGGTGCGCTCGAGGCCGAGGCCGAAGCCGGAGTGGACGAAGCCGCCGTACTTGCGCAGGTCGAGGTACCAGCCGTACGACTTGGGATCGAGTCCCTGGGCAATGATCCGTTCCAGCAGCTTGTCGTAGTCATCTTCGCGCTGTGAGCCGCCGATGATCTCGCCGTAGCCCTCTGGGGCCAGGCAGTCGTTGCTCAGCACCGTGCGCGGGTCGTCGGGATTCTCCTTCATGTAGAACGCCTTGAACGCCTTCGGGTAATTCATCACGAAGAGCGGCTTGTCGTACGACTGGGCGAGTGCCGTCTCATCGTCGGCACCGAGGTCGGCGCCCCACTGGATGTCACTACCCTGCGCCTGCAGGGCGGCAATGGCGTCGGTGTAGCTGATGCGCGGGAAGGGTGTGGTAATGGCCTCGAGCTTTGACACATCGCGCTCAAGCTCCTTCAGTTCCTCCTGACAGTTGTCGAGCACACGCGCCACGAGGAACGCCACGAAGTCTTCCTGCAGCGTCATGTTGTCGTTGGAATCGGCGAATGCCACCTCGGGTTCGATCATCCAGAACTCGGTCAAGTGGCGCCGGGTCTTGGACTTCTCCGCGCGAAAGGTCGGCCCGAAGGTGTAAATCCTGCCGTGCGCGGCCGCGGCGGCTTCGCCGTACAGCTGGCCGGTCTGCGCAAGGTAGGCCTGTCCCAGGTCAAAATATTCCGTGGCAAAGAGTTCACCCGCCTGCTCACCGATGGAGCCGGTGAGGATCGGCGTGTCGACCCGGATGAAATCGCGCTGGTAAAAGAAATCGCTGATGGCGTGTTCGATCTCGTTGCGCACCCGGGCGATGGCGACCTGCTTGCGCGAGCGGAGCCAGAGGTGTCGGTGCTCAAAGAGGAAGGCGGTGCCATGCTCCTTGGGCGTGATCGGAAAGTCGACGCTCGGCGCCAGCACGGTCACGTCGCTCGCGGTCAGTTCAAACCCACCTGGAGCACGCGCATCCTCGCGCACCGTGCCGGTGACCGCGACGGTGGCCTCCTGCGTCAGTGTCGCGAAACGCTCCCAGGCGCCGTCGACGATTTCATTCTTGGGGAACACCGTCTGCAGGTATCCCGACCCGTCCCGCATCACCATGAAGGCGATTTTCCCCGACGAACGGGTGGTGGTCACCCAACCCTGCACGGTGACCTGCTGGCCGGCATGATGACGGAGATCGGCGATGGTGACTGAAGGCATGTGGGATACTGGGCTGGCGTGAATGGGTGTGGTACTCCGCGCATTCTAGGCCGGCTCCTCGCCCACCGCCAGTCGGTCTGCGATCCGTGCCAGCGCTTCGGCCGCCTTCCATTCGCGTTCCAGCAGCTTGAGTTCCCCTTCGAGGGCGCGTCGTTCGGTGTCCTCATGGGCCGTCATCTCCAGCGCCAGCCGGATCTCGATCGGCACGTCGCGCACGACGTAGCGGCGCTGAGTCGCGAACCGGAGCGGCTTCCCCACGACATACTCGAGCAAGTGGTTGCCATCGCGCACCGACTCCACCAGCCGCAGCGCCTCGCCGACCTGCTCTTCCCCCTGTCCGGCGTGATCCAGCGCGGGGAGGAGCCTTCCCAGCGTGGGGAAGAGTTCGCGACCATCGAACAACCCCAGCGAGGGGACATCGCGAATGCTCGGGAGTGCCGGTTCCCTGGCCCCGAAGAGCCGCTCAAGGCCAGTCCGGTAGGGTACCTCCAGCTTCCAGCTTCCCTGATCGTCGGCGGCCAGCGTCGCGTGCAGCAGTGCCGCCAAGGGCACGTGGACGAGCCGGTCAGTCCACGGGTCGCGTAGCACGTGGTCCTGCCGGAAGGCGCGGCGCATGCCGCGGAACAAATCCAGCAAGGGGAGCGACGACCGACGCCGCCGGCGACCACCGAGCAGGGTGCCGTAGCGCCACGCGGCGAACTCCGGCTTCAGCGCCGATCCGATGCGAATCAGATCGAGCCCTTCCGGGAGACGAGCGAATCCGATGTTTTCGGTAGAGTAACGGGTGCGAGTGTCGCGAAAGAGTTGCTCGCAGGCGTCGATGGCCTCGAGTCGAGTATCGAACGGCACCAGGTTCCACTTGGCGCAGGCCGGGCAGACAACCCAGAGTCGGCCCACCGCGGCATCGAAGGCGAGTCGCCGACCGACGGGCTGCGTCGCGATGAGGGGATTGGCTTCGAGGTCGTGGCTGCAGTAGAGGCAGGTGCGGTAGATGACGGCCTCCGGTCCGGGGAAGCTGCTGTCCCTGGAACTTCCGTCGACCGGATGGCACTGGGCTGGCGAGTGGGTTACACGTGTGTGACAGCGAGATGACAATCCCGGCGATGAGCAATTATGCCTTGAGCCGAGCCAGCGCTTCGTCGCTCCCCTCCGGAAGCGCCAATGAATCGGCGATCTTCGCCAGCCGATCGGCCTCTCGCCACTGCCACTCCAGCAGCCGCAGTTCACCGGCGAGGGCGAGCCGCTCCCTGTCCTCGTTGAGGGCAATCTCGGCGGCGAGGCGCCAGCTGGCGGGTGCCTTCTTGATCAGGCCAGAATCATTCTTGTCATAGACCAACGCCCCTGTGCCGGTGATGATGCGGTTCGCAGCTCCATGCTCCTCAACCAACCCGACCGCCTCCCGGATCGTGCCCGGCCTGCCACCCCATTGGTTGGTGCGCACCAGGACCCCCGCGAGTAACCGCTCCGCCTCGGCCCCGGTGAATTCGAGCTCCTCCTTCCCTTCCTTGCGCAACTTCCGGCTCATCGCCGACGGCCGCATCACCTTGGTGCGGAGGCGCCATTCCTGGTTGGGCAGCCGGACGAGGCGCGCCTTCGCGACCAAGGCGTCGGAGAGCTCGATTGGGGCCTCGCCATCGCGCGGCACCCGGACCGTCACCCGGCGGCTGAGCACAAACATGTTGTAGTAGTTCGGCAGTTGGCCCAGCATACCGAATGAGATGCCCAGTGCCATTCCGCCGGAGACCACCGCCACGCCCGTCGCCGCCAGGCCTGCCGTGATCAGGAGGTTGCGCCGACGTCGCCGTCCGAACTGGTCGCCATACCGCCATCCCGCAAACTCCGGCCGCAGTGCGGGCCCGACCCGCACCAACTCCAGCCCCTCTTTCACCCGAGCGAGGCCGATATTGTCGGTTGAGTAGCGCATCCGCGTCTCACGGAAAAGGCGCTCGCAGGCATCAATCGACTCCAACCGCGAGTCGAAGGGTACCAGATTCCATTTGGCGCAGTGCCGACACACCACCCAGAGCCGCCCCTCACCGGGATCGAAGGCAATGCGCCGCCCAATGGGCAGGGTCTCGATGACTTCGTTCCGTCCGAGATCCTTGGTACAAAAAAGGCAGGTGGAGTACATCACCCCACCCGGAAGAGCACTTCGGCCCGCGGGTACCGCGCCAGTGCCCGCTCACGCAGCGGCTTGTTTTCGCGGCGCTCAAGCACGGGGTCGCCGTCAAGCACCGCTCGCGCCAACGCACGCGCCTCGCCCAACAGGTCGGTATCGTCGGGGAAGCGAGCGATCTTGAAATCAACGCCGCCACTCTGCCGAGCGCCGAGCAAGTCGCCGTGGCTACGCTCCTCAAGGTCAAGTTCAGCGATGCGGAAGCCGTCATCGGTGGCGGCAAACGCGCGCAGCCGATCGGGCACCGACTCCGAGTTGGTGAGCAGGATGCAATGCGACTCCTTGCCACCCCGCCCCACCCGGCCACGCAACTGGTGCAGTTGCGCCAGCCCGAACCGCTCGGGGTGCTCGATCACCATCACGGTGGCGTTGGGCACGTCGATCCCCACCTCAATCACTGTGGTCGCCACCAGTACCGCCACGGTTCCGTCGCGGAATCCACGCATCACGGCTTCGCGCTCCGGCGGCTTGACGCGGCCGTGCACCAGACCCACGGTGACATCATCCCATTGCGCCGTGAGCGTGCCGGCCATGGTCTCGGCCGCCCGCAAGTCGGATCGCTCGCTCTCCTCGATCACCGGCAGGACCACATAGGCCTGGCCACCCGCCCGCGCGACCTCATGGACAAAGTTGAACACCCGCGCGCGGTGCGCCGGCGTGCGCACGGCGGTGGTGACGCTGCCGCGGCCTGGTGGCTTGGTCTTGAGGACCGAGAGGTCGAGGTCACCATACCGGGTCAGTGCCAGCGATCGCGGGATCGGCGTCGCTGTCAGCAGCAGCACATCAGGCGCCTCGCCCTTCCCCATCAATGCCGCTCGCTGCTCCACGCCGAAGCGATGCTGCTCATCGATCACCACCAAGCCGAGCCGCTCGAAGGCCACCGACTCCTGCACCAGCGCGTGGGTGCCCACCACGAGCCGAGTCTCGCCCGACGCCAGCCGCGCACGGGCGGCGCGCTTGTCGGCGGCGCCCAGCCGCCCCACGAGCAACTCCGGCACCATCCCGAGCGGTGCCAGCAGCGCAGTCAGGGTGCGGGCGTGTTGCTCCGCCAACAGTTCGGTCGGCGCCATGAGTGCGGCCTGATAACCATTCTCGAGGGCGAGCAGCATCGCGAACAGCGCCACCACGGTCTTGCCGGTGCCGACATCGCCCATCAGCAGCCGATGCATCCGTTCGGCGCTGGTCATGTCGTCAAAGAGCTCGCGGATCGCCTGCTTCTGATCTGCCGTGAGCTGCCAGGGCAGCGCCTCACGCAGCGCGGTGGTCAGCGTTTTCTGGACCGTGAAGCGCGTGCCTCGTTGCCCGGTCTTGGCCACGTGCCGCGCCCGCGCGAGCGTGAGCTGGAGGTCAAAGAGTTCGTCCACGGCGAGTCGGCGACGCCCCGCCTCCGCTTCCTGGACCGACGCGGGACGGTGGACAGCGCGTAGCGCCTCCGCCAGCGGCGGCAGGGCGAAGCGAGTTCGCAATTCCTCGGGAAGGATGTCGGGCACCAACGGGATCAGTGCGTCCAGGTGACTGTCGATGAGCGAGCGGATCTGCTTGTGAGAGAGTCCCTCGGTCGCGGGGTAGACCGGCAATACACGCCCCGCCGCCGCGGCATCGCTGGCATCACCGAGAATCACCATCTCGCGCGGTGCCATCTGTCGGCCGTGGTAGAACCGCACCGGCCCCGCGACCAACAGCAGCTGGCCCTCCTTGATGGTGCGATCGAGAAAGGTCTGCCCCGGCCAGGCGCACTCGAGCACACCGCTGGCATCCTTGAGCACCGCATGAAAGATCCGCAGGCCCTTGCGCGTGGGCAGCACCCCCTTGCTCACCACCGTGCCGATGCACGCGACATCATCGCCCACTCGCGCCTTGGCCAGCGGCGTAACCGTCGAGGCATCGAGATAGCGATGAGGTAGGTGGAGCAGCAGATCCTGTGCACTGTGTACGCCCAGCCGCGCGAGCGCCTCGGCGCGTTTTTCGCCGATCCCTTTGAGGAACTGGACGGGGGTGTCAGGGCGGAGCTGGGGCACGCATGGAAGGTAACGGAAGACCACAGACGACCAGCACTCGGTGCTACTCCAGCAACAACATCCTGGCCTCGCCCTCGATCACGGACTCGCCTCGCTGGTTGCTGCAACGGGTGCTGATGCGGACGTGACGCTTCTCGGGAAGGAGCTCGAGCACCACTGCCTCCGCCGTGATGGTGTCGCCCGGCCGCACCGGCGCGGTGAATCGCAGCGTCTGCCCGAGGTAGATGGCACCGGTGCCCGGAAGCTCGCGACCAAGCACGGTCGAGATCAGCCCTGCCGTCAGCATGCCGTGTGCGATTCGTCCACCAAATCGGCTCGCGGTCGCATAGTCGCCATCGACATGCATCGGGTTGGTGTCGCCCGTCAGCTGAATGAAGGTGTCGATGTCGTCACCCGTGAACGTCTTCGAGGCTTGTGCCCGAGCCCCCACGGCCAGTTCGCGAAACAGCATCAGCTCTCCATGATCAGGCGGACATCAGCATCGAGGTCACCTGCGGCCTGCGCACGGGTAAGCCAAGATACCACGAAAAAGGTCAGCAACGACAACACCAACGCGAGACCGGAGATCGTGACGCCCGCCGGGAGCGCCGAGACCTTCCCCCACACCAGGGTCTCACCCACCAATGTGGTCACAAGCCCCACAATCATCGAGGCGAGCGCTCCGACGCGGGTGGCCCCCTCCCAACAGAGCCCATACGCGAGCGCCGGCACCAGGGTCGAGGCGAAGAGCCCCCAGGCGAACACGCCCAGCAACGCCACGAGAATGCCGCTCTTGAGGGCGAGGAGCACGGCGAGGAGTGTCAGCGCAACGGTGGCGATGCGCCCGACCAACAGCTCGCGACGGGGACGAACGCCAAAGGCGATCGGCAGATCGTGCGTCACTGCCGCGGCCGCCACATTCAGGAACGAGTTCACCGTGCTCATGATGGCGGCGGTCACCCCAGTCAACACCACACCAGCGAGCAGAGGAGAGGCATAGTGGAGCAGGAAAAGCGGAGTGGCGTCGTCGGGGCGCGTGAGCACCGGCAGATCACCGCGTACGACGGCGGCGCGCATGGCCAGCCCCACCCCGACAAAGAGCAGCAACGCCAGCGTCATCGCCGCGGTCATCAACAACGGGTACCACCGCAGCTTTCGCACATCCTTGAGCATGTAGAACTTGTGGATCACGTGCGGCTGACCGAGGGCGCCGATGCTGAACACAAAGAAGAATGAGAGGGCGGCCAACGGAGGCAACGTCCCCCAGGGCCCGAACCAGCGCGCATCATGGGCGAGCAGGGAACGCGAGAGGTTGCCGAGGCCTCCCCCGCTGCCGAGCGCGGTCAGGAACACCAGGGAGGATGCGATCGCCATCACCGTGCCCTGAAAGACGTCGGTGTAGATGCCAGCGAGCATTCCTCCCGGCGCCGTGTAAAGCAGGATGGCGGCGGCTCCGATCCAGATCCCCGCGGACACGCCGGTGTGGAACACGGCATCGACCACGAGGCCGAGGGCCAGAAAGTTGGTGGCGACGTAGCCCACCGTACCGACCAGAATTGCCACGGCTGCCACGCCCTGCGCTGCCGGGGAGCGATAGCGCGCGCCGATGGCGTCGGGCACAGTGATCAATCCGCGCACCTCGCCGAGCAACCGCATTCGCTTCGCGAGGACCCACCCGGAGAGGGAGTTGGTGATCGAGACCGGGAGGATGATGAAGACCGCACCGAGGCCGATGCTGTAGACCAGTCCCGGTCCACCGATGAATCCAAAGCCGGAGAGGGCGGATGCCATCGCCGCGAGTGCGAGTGCCCAGACACCGAGCCGACGACCCGCCACGAAGTAATCTGTTGCGGTGTGGGTTCTCCGAATGGCCCAGATCGCGATCGCCGTGCACACGAGGAGATAGCCGATTCCCACGAGGATCAACTCGGGTTGCGCCGGTACGGGGATGGCCTGCGACTGCATCAGGATGGCGGCGAGGGTCATCGATCCGCCGGGAAAGTGGCACGCGCCCGCAGCCGTTCGCATTCCGCGCGCAACCGGGTCAGTTCACTCGCACCCAGTGCGACACGGTCGAAGTCGGCGGCATACGCAATCGGCAGGACCAACGAGGGGGTGATGCCGACGCCGAAGAGGATGATCGCGGCTCGAAGTGGGATGCCGAAGAGAAATGGCCCGTCGACGGTCTCCGCTGGGAGCAGCAGCGCCGCCCCGAACCCCAAGGCGAGCACCAGGAAGAGGTAGAGAGCGGCCACCCACACGGCGCGCGAACCCTGCCCGCGTCGCAGTCCGCCGAGCACAACGGTGCTCGGCAGCAGCACCACCACGCCGGCCACCATCACCCAGACCCCCGGTCCGAACGCGGCTCCCGAGACCCACGCGCCCAGATAGGCACTCAGGACGAGGCCGAGCCCGACCACCACTCCACCAAGGGCCAGGGCCCGGAGATCAGCGGTCATTCGTCCTCCAGCAGTCCCTCGGCCCATCGGCGAGCATCGAATGGCTCAAGATCCTCGGGCCGCTCCCCCATACCAACGAATCGGATCGGAATCGACAGTTCACGTCGCAAGGCAACCACGGCCCCGCCCCGCGCCGTCCCGTCGAGCTTGGTCACGATGAGTCCGGTGGGCTCGACAATTCCGGCAAACTGCTTCCCCTGCTGCACCGCGTTCTGTCCCACCGTGCCGTCGAGCACCAGGAGCACCTCGTGCGGCGCGCCAGGGAGCTTCTTCCCCACCACGCGCGCCACCTTCCCCAACTCCGCCATCAGCCCGTCCTGGGTGTGGAGTCGCCCGGCCGTATCGATCAGCACGACATCGCTGCCTCGGGCGATGCCTGCCTCGACCGCATCGAAGGCCACGGCCGCAGGATCACCTCCGGAGGCTCCGGAGACGCAAGGCACGTCGAGCCGCTCCGCCCACTGCTCCAGCTGCGCCACTGCGCCGGCGCGATAGGTGTCGGCGGCACCGAGGAGCACCTGCTTCCCCTCACGCGAGAGTCGCCAGGCCAACTTTGCCACGCTGGTGGTCTTCCCCACCCCGTTAACGCCGACGATCAGCACCACGGTGGGACCGGCGGGCGGCGTTGCGAGCTGTCCGGGATCGGCGGGGCCGGCGAGCATGCCGGCGAGTCGATCGACCAGCGCGGCGTGCAGGTCGTGATCGCCCTTGACCTTGCCCTTGCGCACCTCGGCCTCGAGAAACTCCACCAAGTCGATGGTGGCAGGCACGCCGAAATCCGATTCGAGCAGCAGTCGTTCCATCTGTTCGAGATCATCGGCCTTGAGGCCACGCGCGAGCGCACCGACGTCGGTCAGCGCCAGCCGCTTGATGCGCTTCCAGAGTCCCAGCTTCGATCCCACCGCACGCGTCATGCGATATCTCCAGTCAGCGCAAGCCGAAACGGCGGCGCAGCAGCCATTCAAGAATGAATCCGGCGGCGGCGAGCGCAAAAAGCCACCAAGCCTCGCGCAGCGAGCCACGGGTCGGCGTTGGCGCCACGGTGGCCTCGTGCGCCACGAGCGTCACTGCCGCCGGGAGCAGTTCATCGGAATAGGGCTCGACCGCGAGCTGACCCGATGCGCCACCCTCCAAGGTGTAACGATAGCGACCCGGCGGCAGCGCGATGGCGGCCTCACCGGCTGCGTCGAAGCTCAGGGTGTCGTGGCGGACGGCATCGCCGCCGTCGAGTTGCACTGCGAGGGGAACGGCAGGGAGCGGCGCAGTCCACCGAAAGCGCACTGGTCGACCACGTTCGGTGACCGCCTGGATCGGAATGGCGCGCGCACCGTCCTGACGCGGTGCCGCGAGCAGCCATGCGGCCGCACTCGCGATCAATCCACGCCACAGCTGATCGGCAACGCCACCGCGGAACGCCCAGCGGTAGAGTCCATCGGCGCCGAGGCGCACCACCCGCCCACCCGGATCGACCGTCCCGGTGAGGATCGGCACCGCCGCCCCACGGCGCGCGAGCTGTGCCGTGGCGCCCACCCATTCGGCCGCCCCCGCGTTGTCGAGTGGCGTGACGGCGATGGCCGGCGGCAATGAATCCAGCGGCACTCCGACGAAGGCCCCCGCCACCGGCGAAGCCCCGCCGCCGCCGACATACCAATCCCCTTCGAGGGCGGAGGGTGCCCACAACAGCCGGGCGTGTCCGACGCGCTGCCACGCCGTCACATCGCCGCGCACAGCCAACAGATCTGCGGCCCGAGCCGCGCCAAGCACTTCCGCCGTGGAAACGCGCCGGAGGTCGTCCATGCGCCGCCAGCTTCCACGCTCGAGCTGGGCATAGCCGCGGACCGGCGCGTCGATGACATCGCGCAGCGTCTGGTAGAGGAAACGAGCATCCCAGTCTGGCGATGCCGCCAGCACCACCACCGCAGGCGACGGCGCGACGGTCAGCCGAAGCCAACGGATGTCGTCACCTGGTTCGCTGTCGGCTGCGCCGGATCGTACCACTTCGACCCAGTGTGCACCGCTGAATCCGCCGGGAAGCCGGCTGGCCAACCGAATCCGCCCGCGCACGGCGGTCCCGAAGCGCAGCGTGCCGGCCATCAGGAGTTCGGCTCCGCTGCGCACCTCGATCCGGACGCTGTCGGCTGCGTCGGGCGTGCGTTGCGCCGCCACCTCCACCCACAGGGTGTCACCGACGCTGAGCCGCGACGGCGCACGGACCTCGGTGAGAGCCTGATCCGGACCACCTGCTCGCGGCAGCACGTGCACCGTCAGGGCGGCGCGCACGGCGGGAGGAATCGCTGCTGTGTCGGCGATCTCACCATCGGTAACCAGTACGACGCGACGACCGCCGGTCATCGCGGCTGCAAGTGCTCCACCGAGGCCAACACGGCTACCCGGTTCACCCGCGACCAATTCGCCGAAGGTCACCGTGTCGCCCAGCGAAGCGGCGAGGCGCGCCGCGGCAGTTGCCTGACCGCCGCGTGCGTGCATCGAGACGGAGTTGTCGAGCAGCACCACTGGTCGCTGCCGGGCCACGCGCCCGGCGATGCCGGGATCGAGCAGGAGGAGGACCACTGCGGCAATGGCCAACGCCCGCGCCGCCGCGGCAGCCCGCTCGGGGCCATGATTCAGCCGTTCGCGCCAACTCCACCACGAAGCCGCGACGCCAACGACGAGTGCGAGCAGCACGGCAAACACCGCGGGGAGCACCCTACACCGACACGGCGGCGAGTGCCCCGGCGAGCTCGAACCGACCCTCGTAGAGCGCTCGACCGACGATGGCACCCGAGAGACCTGCGGTGGCCACGGCGCGCAAGTCGTCGAGTGTCGCGACCCCGCCGGAGGCGATCACCTCGCTCGGCGCCACGCGGTTGAGGGTCGCGGCGATCGCCACACTCCCAGCGACGTCGGGGCCGCCGAGCATGCCGTCGCGCGCGATATCGGTGTAGATCACGGTACGGATGCCCTGTGAGGCGACTCGCCCCGCGAGGCCGACGGCGGTGAGGACGCTGGTCTCTACCCAGCCGCGGACCGCCACGAGCCCATCACGCGCATCGATCCCCACCACGACGCGTGACGCGCCGAACTCGCGCACCAACTCGTCAAGGAAGACGGGACGGTCCACCGCCACCGTCCCGACGATGACGCGCGTGACACCCAGCTGCAGCAGCGCCGCCGCACGTTCGAGGGTGCGGACGCCGCCGCCAACCTGCACGCGAAGTCGAGTCGCCGTCGTGGTGAGCACGGCGGCAATGGCGGCGTCGTTGTCACCGGTGCCGAAGGCGCGATCGAGATCGACGAGATGGAGCCACTGCGCGCCGGCATCCGCGAAGGCGGTGGCCTGGGCGGCGGGGTCCAGCGCGTATCGTGCCTCGCGGTCGGCCGCGCCCTGCGCGAGCCGCACCACACGGCCTCCGCGCAGGTCGATGGCAGGAAAGAGGTCCATCGGGATGTGGCGGGGCTACTCGGCGAGCGGCGCGGGAGTCACCGGCGAACGGCGTCCGAGGAGCTGCAACAGGAGGTCGCGCTGCGCCCGGAACGACGCCAACATGTTCGACGGGAGTGGGGCACCCGCCTCGTTCTTCACCGACCGGGGGTCGCGTGCGACACCGTTCACCCGGAATTCGTAATGCAGATGCGGCCCGGTGGCGAGCCCGGTCATCCCGACCCGACCAATCACCTGTCCCTGCACCACGTGCATGCCGGAGCGCAGCCCAACGGCGATGCGGGAGAGGTGGCCATAGCGGGTGGTGATCCCATCACGATGCCGGACCTCGACCAGGTTGCCGTAGCCGCCGCCATAGCCGGCGCGGAGCACCGTGCCGTCGGCCGCGGAACGCACCGGCGTGCCGGTGATGGCCGCGTAGTCGATCCCTTCGTGCCGTCGAGTGATGCCGAGCACCGGGTGGAAACGGGCGCGCGAGAAGCCGCTGGAGATGTAGCGGAACTCCACCGGGCTGGCGAGGAAGGCCCGCTTCAGCGCCTTGCCATCGCGATCGTAGAACGAGGTCGGGCCGTCACCCTTGCCGAACCGGAAGGCGGAAAGCGTCTTGTCACCGAGGACCAGTTCGCTCGCGAGAATCCGACCGAAGCGGACTTCACCCTCTTCTGAAACCTGCCGCTCGACCACGGCCGCGAAGCGGTCACCGGGCTGGATGTCACGTGTAAAGTCGACCGTCCATTCATTGACGTCGGCGAGCTCGTTCACGAGTCGTACCCGCTCGTCATGATCGAGGGTGGCCTCGCTTACTTCGCGGTCGAGCGCGGCGTAGAGATTGGTCTCGATCCCGGCACCGACCCGGATGGTGTCGGTGGCCCAGAAGATCGGCACCGTCTCGCCCAACCACTCGCCGGCCGAGGTGCGGACGAAGCGCACCCGCTGCTCCGGCGACGGGCGGAACTCGACGTGGGTCGGTTCATCCGTGGTCGCGTCACGCCGGACGAAGAACTCGAGCCCCGCACGGATGCGACGCGGATCGATCCGCAGCTTGCTCGCGATGGAGGTGAGATTCAGCCCGACCACTCCCTGACGCGCCAGCACCGTCGACACCGACTCCCCCGTCTGCAGCGTATCGCGCACCACCCGGAACGGATCGTGGACCACGATCGCGCGTGCCGTCGGGACGTCTGACAGCCGGATCCACGGCCACTCGCCTTGGACAGCGAAGGTGACCGCCAACCCGAGGACGGTGATGGCGAGGGGAAGTCGGAGAGCGCGTCGAGACATCATCAATCCATTTGCCGCCGAATAAACGTGGGAATTTCCATGTCGGACACATCAGGTACCGCGGGACGTGACGGCGTGCTCGGCCGCACGAACGGTGCCGGCTGTGGTGCCGCCGGTGTCGGATGCGTGGTCGCAGCGATCGGCGTCGAGGCCGGGCTCGAGGCCTGCCGGCGCGGCGTGAACGGCAGCACCTGACTCGGCGCACCCCGTTCCACCACCGGTTCGCCGGTGACGGCGCGATCAAATCCCGTCGCAATCACGGTGACGCGGACCTCGCCCATGAGTCGCGGGTCGCTGCCGGCACCGAAGATGATCTGGGCCTCATCGCCCACGGCGTCGTGGATGATCTCACTGATCTGCGTCGCCTCGCCCAAGGTCAGGTCGTCGCCACCGATGATGTTGATCAACACGCCACTGGCACCGTTGATCGACACGTTGTCGAGCAGGGGTGAGGAGATGGCCTGCTGTGCCGCCTCGAGTGCCCGGTTCTCGCCCCGACCGATGCCAGTGCCCATGAGCGCGGCGCCACCGTTCTGCATCACGGTCCGCACATCGGCGAAGTCGACGTTGATGATCCCGGTGGACGTGATCAGGGAGGCGATGCCCCGCGTTGCATTGAGCAACACTTCGTCGGCCTTCTTGAGCGCATCCTGAAAGGGAATCCCCTTCCCCACGACCGCCAACAGCCGTTCGTTCGGTACGACAATCATCGTGTCAACGTTTCGCCGCAGCTCGGTGATCCCCATTTCGGCCTGCTTCATTCGCTTCCGCCCCTCAAACAGGAAGGGCTTGGTCACGATGCCGACGGTGAGGGCGCCGATGTCCTTGGCGATCTGGGCAATGATCGGTGCGGCACCGGTCCCGGTGCCACCCCCCATGCCGCAGGTCACGAAGACGAGGTCGGCTCCCTGGAGGTGCTGGAGCACCTCGTCGCGGTTCTCCTCGATCGCCTGGCGACCGATTTCCGGCCGGGCCCCCGCTCCGAGTCCGCGCGTGAGCTTCTTGCCGATCTGGACCTTGAGGTCTGATCGCGAGGCGGAGAGCGCTTGGGCGTCGGTGTTCACCGAAATGAACTGGACCCCGGCGAGCTGCTCCTCGATCATGCGATTCACGGCATTGCCGCCGCCGCCGCCGACGCCCACGACCTTCATCCGGGCGTTCTGCGCCGACTGTTCCTCGAGCTCGAAAATCATCCCATCCACCATACCGCCCCCCGAGGACCGGTCAGAAGAAGTCCTGCAACCACCGTTTGACGGGTGCGAACATCCGTTCCACTGCCGGGGAGGTCTTCCCCCCGGCCCCAAAGCCGCCGCCCAGGGCCACCTGCCTGGCGCCATACAAGGCAAGGCCTACCGGGACCGCGAATCCCGGAGATGCCACCCGATCAGTCAAACCTCGCAGCCCGTCGGCCGGAACACCAATCCGAACCGGGGCCGCAAAAACATCCCGGGTCAATTCGACCATGCCAGGGACGACGGCAGCCGACCCGCTCAGCACCACCCCGCCCGGCAAACCGGCCATGGCCCAACCGCTCCGGGCCACCTCATCGAACGCGAGCTCCATCACCTCCTGAAGCCGCATCTGCATAATATGGGCTACCAGCTGGCGCGGGGCATGTCGGGCCGCGTGGCCCCCGCTCGCAGGCAGCTCGACCACCTCGATTTCGGGCACCAGCGACTCGTAGGCCGCCCCCCAGCTCTCCTTGATCCGTTCGGCGTCTGCCTGGGTCACCTGCAGACCGTGGACCAGATCGGAGGTGACGTGCCCACCGGCGAAGCGCAGGGAGGCCGAATGCCGGAGCTTGCCCCCATGGAAGATCGCGACGGTGGTGCTCCCCCCGCCGAGTTCGACCTGAACGACCCCCTCCTCCCGTTCCTCGGGGGAGAGCACCGCGAGCGACCCCGCCAGCGACTCGAGCACGAACTCCCCGACGTGCCACCCCGCCTTCTCGATCGCCTTCCGCTGATGTGCCAGGGCGCTCGACCGGGCCGTGATCAGGTAGACCTCCGCCTCGACCCGGTCCCCAGTCATGCCGATCGGGTCGGCGTAGCCCGGCTGGCCATCGACCCGATAGTCGTGCGGAATGGCGTGCAGCAGCTCCTGGTCGTGCCCGAACGACACGTTGCTCGCGACATCGTTGACCCGGGCCAGGTCGGCCGTGCGGATCTCGCTGCCGGGGACGCTGGCCACCCCGTGCGAGATGCGCTGGGAGATATGCTCCCCGGCGACACCGCAGTAGACCGTGCCAACTTCGATGCCGGCAATCCGTTCCGCGTCGGTCATCGCCTTGTTGACGGCGCGGACCACTTCCTCGAAGTCTCGGATGACACCCCGGCGCAACCCAGTGGAGCGCTCGACCCCGACCCCGAGGATGCGAAGACCCCAGGAGCGCGAATCGCCGGTGACTTCGCCGATGAGTCCCGTCACCTTGGTGCTGCCAAGGTCCACTGCGGCTACGAGCCGTTGCACAGCAACTGTCACGCGGTACCCTTCCGAACGAAGACTCGCCCCTGATATCGGGCATCAATTTCACGCCACGCCACTGATCGGCGCTCGAGGTATGCGCGCACCGCCGTCACGGCACGCAGGGTAGCAGCATTGGCGCCGGCGTGCAGCCGCACGCGATGGACACCCTCATCCAGGATCACGTCGCCGCCGTCGCGATGCGCGCGGTCGATTGCCGCAAACCAGCTCGAATCGCTGAGCATGACCCGCGTCAACACCGCCGTGGCGGCCGAATCGGGCTCGGCCAGCGGCAGCGAGGTGGGTGCGCGCACCGGATCGAACGGCAGCACGTGCCCGCGCGGATCGAGCAGGACCATCCGCTCAGACTGTGCGGCCAATGCGACCGGCGTCGCCTCGAGCAGCATGACGCGCAGCGTGCTCGGATAGCGCCGCTCCACGCCCGCGGCCACCACGCCAGGAATCGCTTCGGCCGCAACGCGCACACGATCGACCGGATCGAAGACCGAGGCATCGGCGGCCAGCCGGAGTCGCCGCACCACGTCCTGCTGGTCGAGATAGCGGAGTCCAACCACCTCGATCTCGTGCACCCGGAAGAATGCGGACCGACGCAACACACGCGGGGCCCAGAGCACGCCGGCCGCCACGACGGCCACACCGGCAGCAATCGCCAGCCCACTCCGCACGCGATTCACCGGGTGCCCATCAGACTCTGCACTTCCGGGCCGACTCGGGTCACGTCACCGGCGCCGAGGGTGAGCACCACATCGCCTGGGCAAAGCATCCCCGCAACTTCGGAGGCCAGCGCCGCCCGGCGCGGCTCGTAGAGCACGAACGCGCCACACGCCACGGCGGCATCGGCCACCAGTTTCCCGGTAATGCCCGCTTCCGGCTGTTCCCGCGCACCGTAGACATCAGCAACCACGACGACATCGGCGGCCGCGAGCGCCCGGCCCATTGCCTCGCCATGCTCACGCGTGCGCGAGTAGAGGTGCGGCTGGAACACGGCGAGCAGTCGCCGGCCAGGAAACGCCTGCCGGGCGGCGGCAAGTGTCGCGACCAGTTCGGTAGGATGGTGGGCGTAGTCATCGACAAAATCGACGCCCTCGACCACGCCGATTCGCTCGAAGCGCCGCCCGACTCCGACGAAGGCGGCCAGCGCCTCCAGCACCGGCTCCATCGGGGCCTTGAGGACGTAGGCCACACCGAGTGCCGCGGTGGCGTTGCGCAAGTTGTGAATGCCGGGCACGCGGAGCGTCAGGGTGACAACGTGCCCATCGGGGAGCGTGACATCAGCGGTCGAACCAGCCGCATCGAGATGCCGCGGCACGATCAACATGTCACTCTGCTCGATTCCGAAGCGCCACGCCGCCGCGCCGAGCGCCGCAGCCACACGGTCGCTCCCCGCGTCGGCGGTGCCCACCAGCACCCGGTCGGCCCGCTGGGCGAACTCGACGAAGGCCGCTTCCATCGCGTCGACCGATCCGTAGCACTCGAGGTGATCGGGCTCGACATTGTTGACGACGGCGACAGTGGGACGCAGCGTGAGGAACGCCTGATCGTATTCGTCGGCCTCGACCACGAAGAGTGCCTGGCCGTCGAGCAGCGCGTTGCCGCCCCACGCCGCCACGCGACCACCCGCCAGCCCGGTCGGATGCAGCCCTGCTGCCCGCAACACCTCGGTGGTCATCACCGTGGTGGTGGTCTTGCCGTGGGTTCCAGCAATGCCCACCAAGGTGGTGCCGTTGACGAGCGCCGCGAGCGCCTGCTTGCGAGGCACCACCGGAATCCCGGTGCTGTGGGCCGCGACGAGTTCGGGATGATCGAGGGAGGCGGCGGCCGTGAAGATCACCGCCCGCGCACCGGCGAGGTGGGTGACGTCGGCACCGAGATGCGTCACCACCCCGGCGCGTTCCAGATCGGCGAAGGCCGTGGCCTCGAGGTCACAGCCGGTGACAGGCACGCCCAGCTGCCGGGCGGCAAGCGCGAGCGCACTCATGCCGGCCCCGCCGATTCCGACGAAGTGCAGAGGCCTGGGGTCTGTCGGATCGAAGAGAGATGACACTAGGCCCTAAGAATAACCGTGGGCCTCCGGGAGCGCCCAGTCAGCGGCGAGCCACCCGTGGGCGCAGCGAGGTTCCCCGCCCGCTCCCCCGCCGCTCACCCCCGGCCAGCGTGATGGCGCCATTCACAATCACCGTGTCGATCCCCACCGGGTACTGAAACGGCGCCTCGTAGCTGGCGCGATCGGCCACCGTGGCGGGATCGAAGACCACCACATCCGCCGCGGCACCCACCACCAGTCGCCCACGATCGCGCAGCTGCACGCGATCGGCCGGTTGAGCCGTCATCTTGTGGATGGCCTGTTCCAGAGTGAGCACCTTGCGCTCGCGCACGTAGCGGCCGAGCACCCGGGGGAACGTCCCGAGCGACCGCGGGTGGGGACTACCCCGACGCGCGGGTCCGTCCAGCGCCACTGCGCCACCGTCGCTGCACACCATGCCGAGGGGATGTGCGAGAATGCGTTCCAGGTTGGTTTCGCTCATCGCGAAACCGACCATCCCGACATTGCCTCGACTCCGGCGCAGCAACCCGATGGCGAGATCATACGGATCGATGCCGCGCGAAGCGGCGACACCGCCGAGTCGCTGCCCCACGACGGCGGAATCCTCCGCGGCACGCACTCCCGTCACCAGCACGTTGTCCCATCCGCCGATGAGCGCGACCTTGTCGAGCGCTTCCTGACGCACCCGGGACGCCGTGACAGAGTCCGCCAGTCGCGCGAGGAAGGCGTCGGTCCCGCCATCGCGGCTCCAGACCGGGAAGAGATTGGTGAGTCCCGTCTGATAGGCAAGATACGGATAGCGATCGAATGCGATGTCGAGCCCACGGTGGCGCGCTGACGCGATGCGCGCAAACACCACATCGAGGTTGCCCCAGTTGCGCGGCCCCTGAGTCTTCAGGTGCGAGATCTGCAGCGGACAGCCGGCGCCCTGCGCCACCGCGATGGCCTCGTCGACCGCCGCCACGAGGCGATCATCCTCGTTGCGCATGTGCGTGGCATAGGGCAGCCGACGAGAGGCGAGTGGACGGCAGAGTGCGATCAACTCGTCCAACGACGCGAACGCACCGGGCGTGTACTCGAGTCCCGAGGACGCACCACATGCGCCCTCCTGCAGCGCGCGCTCGACCATCGCGGTCATGGTGGCGAGTTCGACCCCGGTGGCCGGACGATCGTTGGCGCCGATCACGCGACCGCGCACGCTGCCCAGACCGATCATCGCCGCCACGTTGACGCTGGGCGCGCCGCGATCGATCGCCGCGAACATCGAGGCAAAGGAGCGGTCATCGATGCCGACCGCGCGGGAGTCGCCATCTTGCCCCACCACGATGGTCGTGATCCCCTGACGGATCACCGACTCCGCGCGCGGGTCCTGCTCGAGCGTGCCGTCACCGTGGGAATGAATGTCAATGAAACCCGGCGCGACCACACGGTCGGCGGCCCGGATCTCCTCCCGACCGCCATCCGAGATGCGCTGCGCGATCTCCACCACCCGGCCCTTGCTGATCGCGACATCACGCAGCACGCCAGGCCCACCGAGCCCATCGTACAGCATGCCACCCCGGATGACGAGGTCATGGACAACGCGCCGCGGGCGCAGCGAAGGCCAGGCACTCAGCGACGCGAGGGTTGCGCCGGACGTCGCCAGAAATACTCGTCGAGTGGATGCCATGCGTCCTTCCTCCTCACAGCGAGAGGCGATTGCTCGTTACGTCCTGCGTGCGAGCGCTCTGACTCGCGTAGCGATATCCGCCGCCGCTTCGGGCTTCCCGCGCGCCCGAGCCGCGGCAGCCATGCTCGCGAGCCGCGCGACATCATGGCCCAATCCATCCACCAGCGTCCCGAGTCGCTCGGCCGTGAGTCCAGCCTGCGGCAAGTGCACACTGGCACCGGCCTGTTCAAGCGCCTCGGCATTGCGGGTCTGGTGATCGGCCGCGGCGCTGGGGAGCGGCACCAGCAGCGAGGGAATGCCCCAGGCACAGAGCTCCGCGATGGTCATCATTCCCGCCCGGGCAACGGCCAGGTTCGCGACGGCCCACGCATCGGCCATGGGATCAAGAAACGGTGACACGGTGACGTGCGGTGGGTGATGGTGTGCCGCGAATTCATCATGGCTGTGGCGACCGGTGGCCCAGATCACCTGCCAACCTGTGCCACCACCGGCCGAGAGCCAGGTCGCCACCAGCCGATTCAGCGCACGAGAACCCTGACTGCCGCCGGTGATCACCAGCACGGGTCGGTCACGATCGAGACCGAAGCGCTCGCGCGCCGCTGCCTCTCGCGCACGATCCGGCGGCTCGATCGGCGCGCCAGTCACCTGTGCGCGACCGCGAACGGCCGGGGGCAGCGCCGCGATGGTCTCGGGGGTCGCGGTCCAGATCGCATCCACGCGCCCCGCCAGCCGTCGCGTGGCAAAACCGGGATGGACATCGAGTTCGAGAATGCCCGTGGGGATCCCGCGCCTGGCTGCGCGCCAGAGCACCGGCCCGCTGACATAGCCCCCGGTTCCGATGACGACCGAGGGGGTCTCCGCATCGAGCAGCCGATCGATGAGCACAATCAACCGGGGCGCAAGCGTCAGCCAGCGCAGGTTCTTCCACCATGCCCGGCGATGCAGCGGCTCCAGCGGGAGCAGGCGGTGCGGCAGTTCCCGTTCGGGCAACAGCCGGGCCTCGATGCCGCGTTCCGCACCGGCAAAGCTGAAGCGCCAGTCCGGCTCCATCCGGGCCGTAGCCCGCGCGATGGCGAGGGCCGGCATCAGGTGGCCGCCGGTCCCGCCGCCCGCGAGCAGGACGGTCGTCATCCGCTGCGCGCCGGCCGGCCGCGCTGGCGACCGATGCTGACGATGACACCGGCCGAAAGCATGCAGAGGATCAACGACACCCGACCCGCGGACATGAACGGCAGGGTGAGCCCCGTTGCCGGCATGAGGTTGATCACCACGGCGGCATGCATGCAGGCCGACACGCCGATACCGAGGGTCAGGGCCGAGGCGAGATAGGTGCCGAAGGGATCGCGTGCCGTGCGCGCAATCCGAAAGCCCATCCAACAGAAGAGCGTGAAGAGCAACGCCACAAACGCGATCCCGACGAATCCCCACTCCTCTCCGACCACCGAGAGGAGGAAGTCGGAATAGCTGAACGGCAGGTGTCCGAGCTTGGCGTTGCCCTTCCCGAAGCCGGTCCCGATCAGGCCGCCGTTGCCGAAACCGATCAGCGAGTTGCAGACCTGGTCGAGGTCATCGCAGGGCTGCTTGAAGGAGAGAAAGCGCGCGGCACGCACGGGATCGATCACCAGCACCGCGGCGAGTGCGGCGACCCCGCCGGCCACGGGCACCAACAGGTGCGCAATGCGTGCGCCGGCCGTGAACAGCACCGCGGCGCCGATCACCGCAATCACGATCGACATGGTGATCGACGGTTCCACCGCGATCAGCAGTGCCGTGAGACCGATCAGCCCCATGAGGGAAAGAAATCCGCCCTGTAATGAGCGCACCTTGGTGCCCATCTCCGCCAACCGTGCGGCGAGATAGGCCGCCAGCGTGAAGCGCGCGATTTCCGAGACCTGAATCTGCACGCCGAGGCGCAGCCAACGGCGGGCACCGAGGTGGAGGGGGAAGAAGTTTTCGATGATGGCCGGCGCGGCGCGCTTGTGCCAGATGACGGCGGGGATGGCAATGATGATGAGTCCCGCGAGCGTGAGCATCATCAGGGGCTTGGCGATCTTTCGCCAGATCTGATAGTCCATGTAGGCGGCCACAATGAACACCGCACCGCCCACCACCGCAGCAAGGGCCTGTTGAGTGGCCTCGCGATATGACGACTCCATGTAGGTGCCGGCCGCGAGGCAGTTGGCCACCCCGAAACAGGTGAGCGCCAGCGTGACGACCCCCAGGAGTCGCGTCTCCCACCGGAATTCGCCGGGATGCCGCACAGTCGGCGAGCTCACAGCGCCTCCACCATCCGTCGGAAAGTGCCACCGCGCTCTTCATAGTTGGCAAACATGTCGTAGCTCGAGCAGGCGGGAGAGAGCAACACCGCACCCCCCGAGGGTACCAGCGCCGCTGCCGTGGCCATCACCTCAGCGAACGACCCGGCTGATTCGACCCGAAGGCTGTCACTCAAGTCATGCAGGATCAGGTCGCGCGCTTCGCCATAGGCCACCACGGCAACACATTGCCGACGCAGGGCCGGAATCAGCCCGGTGTACGGTTCCCCCTTGTGGCGGCCACCGAGCAGCAGCACGAACGGTCGCGACATCGCCTCGACGGCCACGAGTGTCGACGACACGTTGGTCGCCTTGGAATCGTTGATCCAAAGCACCCCACCCACCTCCCGCACCGGCTCGACCCGGTGGGTCAGGGCCTGAAAGCTCTGCAGCGCCTTGGCGATCAGCTCGTGCCCGACCCCCGTGACGTGCACCGCCAACGAGGCGGCCAGGGCATTGGCGATGTTGTGATCACCCAGCAGCGGCAACTCGGTTCGATCGAGCAGCGGCTGGCCGGCCAGCATGAGGCGCGCTGCCGCGTGATCATACCATGCGTCGGCCTCGACACCATTGCGCACGCTGAACGCGAGGTGGCGCCCGGCCACATGCCGCACCATTTCGCGCGAGGCGGGATCATCCAGATTGCTCACCCAGATCGAAGCGGGCGAGGCGTTGGCAAAGAGTCGCGCCTTGTCGGCGTAATAGCCCGCGAGTGATTCATAGCGGTCAAGGTGATCGGGCGCGAGGTTGGTAAGGACCCCAACCGTCGGCGCGAGGTCGGGCATGTCGTGCAGCTGGAAGGATGAGAGCTCGACCGCCAGCCAGGCGGGCTGCGGCGTACGCAACGCGACCGCGCTGAGTGCCGTGCCGATGTTGCCGGCGGCGACGCTGTCGTGGCCGGCGGTGACCAGCATGTGATTCACCAGCGCGGTGGTGGTCGTCTTCCCATTGGTGCCCGTGACGCAGATACTCGGCACGCCGGCCAGGGCATCGAACCCGAGTTGCGCCTCGGACAGCACCAGCACGCCGGCATTCACGGCAGCCTGCACGACCGCGGCGTCGGGTGGAATTCCCGGCGAGAGGATCAGGGCGAGGCTCTGCGACACCCGCGCGAGATCATGCCCACCCTGCGCCTCGTCCGAGGCATACACCGCAATGCCGCGTGCTTCGAGCAGTGCCACGGCGGCCCTCCCGCTGCGCCCAAGGCCGGCCACGCTCACTTCGCCGCCGGCGAGCCGCCACTGCTCCAGACGACTCATCGCAACTTGAGGGTGGCGAATGCCGCGAGCGCGCAGAAGATGCCAAGGATCCAGAACCGGACCACCACGGTGGTCTCCCCCCAGCCCAGCTTCTCGAAATGGTGGTGGAGTGGGGCCATGCGGAACACCCGATGCGCGTCGGCGTATTCCCGGCCGCGCGAATGCTTGAAGTACTTGTACACCGAGGTCTGAATCATCACCGAGACGGCCTCGACCACGAACACGCCACCGATGATCAACAGCAGGAACTCGGACTTCAGCAGGATGGCCATCGTCCCGAACGCGCCACCCATCGCAAGCGAGCCGGTGTCTCCCATGAACACCTTGGCCGGGTGGGCATTGAACCAGAGGAAGCCGAGACAGGCGCCCATGAGCGCCGCACAGAAGACGGCGAGTTCACCCGAGCCCGGAAGGTAGAAGAGGTTCAGGTAGCCGGTGCTGTCGATGCGCCCGAGCACATAGGCAAAGAACGCGAAGGCGCCGGCCGCCGTGATCGACAACCCGGTCGCGAGGCCATCGAGGCCATCGGTCAGGTTCACGGCGTTCGAGAAGCCGGTGACGACCCCGGTGACGAATATCACATAGAGCCACGGCGCGAAAATGACCAGCAGATATTTGAAGAACGGTACCGTGGTCGCACTGGCCGGGATCGTGCCCACCGGCACCAGCGGAAAACGAATCAACAGCACGCCGAGGGTGATGCCGAAGCTCACCTGCCCGACCAGTTTCCACTTCGCCACCAAGCCCCGCGGTCGCCCTTCCACCACCTTCAGGTAATCATCAACGAAGCCGATCGCCCCACACCAGACCATGGCGATCACTGTCACCATGACAAACTGATTGGTGAGCGGTGCCCAGAGCAGCGTGGGGATCACCGTTGCCGCGAGAATGATCAGGCCACCCATGGTCGGGGTGCCGCGCTTGGACTGGTGTGACGCGGGACCCTCGGCCCGGATCACCTGCCCCACCTTGTGCGCCCGGAGCCGTGCAATGATCCAGGGCCCGACGATGAAGGCGATCATCAGGGCCGTCACCATCGCGCCGGCAGCCCGGAACGAGATGTAGTTGAAGAGGTTGAAGAGCAGGTTGGACTTGCCGAGCGGCGCGAGCAGATGATAGAGCATCGGGCCTCAGCGGGTCGTGGTGCGGGAGAGGATGGCCGGAAGAATACGTTCGAGGGCCACCCCTCGCGAACCCTTCAACACCAGCAGTTCATCGCCCCGGAGTTCGTGCGCGAGCAGTGGGCCCATGGTCTCGGCGTCGGGCGCTGCAAGCAGGCGACCGGTGAACCCTGCGCGCCACGGCTCGAACGCGGGCACGAAGTCACCAACCAGCGCGAGCAGCTCGGGCTCAAGCGCCGCGAGCTCCCCGGCAATCTCGCGGTGCAGCATGGTGGACTGCTCCCCGAGCTCGCGCATTGAGCCCGCCACGAAGACGAGTCGCCGTCCCACCCGCAGCTCTCCAGCAAGCACGATGGCCGCGCGGAAGGAGTGGGGGTTGGCGTTGTAGCTGTCGTTGAGCACCGTGAGGTCGCCCTGCTGCGTGAGCTCACCACGACCACCGGGCACCACGAACGACTCCAGCGCGTGCGCGGCAGCGGCAAGATCGAGGTCGAGCTCGCGAGCAATGGCCCAGGCAAACATGGCGTTACCGGCCTGATGTCGCCCGCGGGCGGCGAGCGTGAAGGTGTGACCGTCGATGCGGACCACCGGCCGACCGTCGGGCCCAGACGCCACAGCAGTGGGCGTGACGTCGGCATGATCGAGCCCTGCCGTGATCACTCTCGCGGCGCCACGGTCGCGCGCACCAGGTCCAAGCTCCGGTGGCGTGGTCCCCACGATGGCCAGCGGCACGTCGCGCGTCAGCTCGAGCTTCTCCCGGACGACGCCCTCCACCGTGCCGAACCCCTCGAGGTGCCCCGCACCGGCGTTGGTGACCACGGTGATATCGGGCGCGATGATCTCGCGATAGCGGGCGATCTCCCCCGGCACGTTCGCTCCCGCCTCCACCACGAGGGCCTCGGTGTCGGACGGCGCTTCGAGGATGGTCCGAGGGACCCCGATCAGATTGTTGAGATTCGCGCGGGTCCGGTGCGTCTTCCAACGGGTGCCCAGTACCGCCGCGATCATCTCTTTGGTCGACGTCTTCCCGTTCTGTCCGGTGATGGCCACGACCGGGCCGGCGTGACCCCGGCGTGCGGCCGCGGCAAGGTCACCCAGGGCACGGAGCGTATCAGGGACGCGATAGAGCGGCAGTCCAGCGTGGTCGGGGGTGCCGGTGCGCACCACCGCGGCGACAGCCCCCGCAGCGCGCGCCTGCTCAAGCATCTGGTGCGCGTCGAACCGTTCACCGACAAGCGCCACGAAAAGTGCGCCGGGCTGCATCTCGCGAGTATCGGTGACTACGGCCGAAAAGGAACGGTCCTCGCTCCCCTCGAGCCGGAGTGCCGCACGGACCCATCGGTCGGTGAATGGTGTACTCATCGTCCGAGCAGCCCGAGCACGATACTGCGTTCGTCGAACGGCACCGATTCCGTCCCCAGCACCTGATAGGTCTCGTGTCCCTTGCCTGCGAGGAGGACGGTGTCACCGGGTCCCGCGATGCCCACCGCGAGGGCGATGGCGACGTAGCGATCACTCTCTCGTTCCCAGCCCGACTTCGGCATGCCCGACACGATGTCGTCAATAATCCGCTCGGGATCCTCGGTACGTGGGTTGTCGGACGTCACGATCGCGTGGTCGGAGCTGGCGGCGGCGATGCGGCCCATGATCGGGCGCTTGCCCGTGTCGCGATCCCCGCCGCAGCCGAACACCACGATCAAGCGGCGCGGCGTCAGCGGGCGCAACACGGCGAGCGCGCGCTCGAGGGCGTCAGGGGTGTGGGCGTAGTCACGGATCACATGGAATGGGGCATCGACAATCTTCTCCATCCGACCCGGCACCTGGGGTGCCGAGCCGAGCCGCGCCACCACCTCGGTAAGCGGGACGCCGAGGCCGAGCGCCACCGCAGCAGCACCCACCGCATTCGCCACGTTGAATTCCCCCGGGAACGGAATGGCCACGTCCGCGCGGCCGAAGCGGCCGTCGAGGGTGAAGCGACTGCCCGCCGTCACGGACATCACGTCGCACACCTGCACTGCAGCATCGGGCGAGGCGCCCCATGAGATGGTGCGGGCATCTCCCATCAGCGCCTGCCAAGCCGGGTCATCCCCGTTCACGGCGAGCACTCCGTCACTCTGCACCAGATCCGCGAGTCGCAGCTTCGCCGCGAGGTACTGCTCCATGGTGCCGTGGTAGTCAAGATGGTCACGCGTCAGGTTCGTGAACACGGCGCCAGCAAAGGTCAGCCCATCGAGCCGGCCCTGATCGAGCGCATGCGAAGAGGTCTCCATCACGACGTGATGCACCCCGGCATCGACCAGCGCACGCAGGGTGGCCTGCAGGTCCAGTGGACCGGGCGTCGTGAGCGACCCGGCCGTGGAACGCACTGCCTTCCCTGCCCCGTCGAATGCCCCGAGGGTGCCGATGCTGCCGGCATCGCCCTTGCCATTCAGCAGGTGGCGCACCATGGCCGTCGTGGTGGTCTTGCCGTTGGTTCCGGTGACGCCGACGAGACGGAGCGCGTCGGCAGGCCGACGATACCAGGCCTCGGCAAGGTGCTGGGCCGCCTGCTGACCATTCCGCACAACCACCACCGGCACCGAGACGTCGAGTGGCTGTTCGGTCATCACGGCAACCGCACCGGCACGGAGCGCACTCGCGATGAAGGCGTGGCCATCGGACACCGGCCCGCGCACCGCCACGAACAGCGCCCCCGGTGTCACCTGGCGCGAGTCGACGGCGAGCCCCTCGAGCGACAGGTCGGCATCAGGTGCCTCGACCACGAGGTCATGCGATCGCAGCAGCGCGATCATCTCGTGCAACATCATCGGGCGGAATCCGCGTAAACGGTGATGGTGGCACCGGCCGCGACGGTGTCGCCCGGTGCGGGAGTCGTGGAGCGGATCCTGCCGGTGCCGCGCAGACGCATTTCGAGGCCCGCAGCGTGGAGGGCGAAGGCTGCAGTGCGCACCGACTCCCCGATCAGCGATGGAACCATCACGCTCACGGACTCGGCGGCGCGGCTCCGCGGCCGGAGGGGGAGCGCCACGCGCGTCACGGTGACGTTGTGCGGGACGGTCCCCAGCGCACCCACCACAGGTGCGGCGGCCACCTCGGCCGTGATGCGCGATCGGTCTAGGGGAGACGACGAGGCCGCCAGGGCCTGCAACAGCATCGATCGCACGGCAGGCGCAGCCACGAAGCCACCGAAGTGCGATCCCGCTGTGGGATGGTCGATCATGACATAGACGACCCACTGCGGGTGGTCGCCCGGAAAGATGCCGGCGAACGACGCGCGATAGTCGCCCGCACGGTAGGGTGCCTGCACGGCGGTGCCGGTCTTGCCGATGACGGAATAGACATCGAGTTGGGCGCGCGTCCCGGTGCCGCCGCTATCGGTGGCGAGGGTGAGGTACTCGCGCAGCCGGGTGGACACGTCATGGGGCACCACTCGGCGTACCACCTGCGGCGTGGCACGAAAAAGCACTCGGTTGGTCAGGCCATCGCGCACTTCACGCAGCAGCTGTGGCGCGAGCAGGATGCCGTCATTCGCGATGGCCGCATACCCCATCGCCAGCTGCAGCGCCGAGGTCGTCCACTCATAACCCTGCGCCCAGGAGGGCTGGGTGTAGCGCAGGTTGAAGCTGCGACTCGGCAACGCAATCCCGCCTGGCGTCTCGCCGGGGAATCCGGTGCCGGGGTAACTGCCGAAGCCGAAGTCGCGGATGGCCTCGTATTGCTGCGCCCCGCTGAGGCGCAGCGCAAACTGCGAGATCGCGATGTTGCTGGAATACTTGATGGTCTCGCCGAGCGTGAGCATCCCCGCCACGCGATGCTCGTCGATCAGCAGGCGGGTGCGACGGTCGCTCACCGGCATCTCCCAGCGCCCGCCCATCCCACTCACCGGCGAGGTGTCGACACCCGCTCGCAGCACTGCTGCCGCCGTGAAGAGCTTGGAGGTCGAGCCGGGCTCGAACGGCTCCACGAGTGCCGACGCCGACTGACTCATGATGCCGGTGGCGGGATCGGTGCGCAGCGAGGCGATGGCGATGATCTCGCCGGTATGGAGATCGAGGATGACCACATCGCCGCCGCGCGCCTCGGTGCGCTCCACCGTGCGCTTGAGCGCCCCTTCCGCGATGGCTTGCACGTTGCGATCGATGGTGAGATAGACGTCCTTCCCTGGCACCGGATCCTTGAGCCGCGATTCGGGCACCTCGAGCAGGCGGCCGGCCCCGTCGCGCTGGTATTGCGCCTCGCCGGGTGTCCCTTCAAGCAGCGTATCCAGCATCCGCTCGATGCCGCCGGCCGGACGACCCTGATCGTCGAGCCGTCCGAGCAGTCGGCTCGCCAGCGCGCGGACCGGGTAGGTCCGTTCGCGCACCGGCTGGAGGTGCACGCCCCGCAGACGCCGGATCGGCTCGACCTGACTCGCCGAGAAGAGCGCGTTGAAGAAGGCGTCGTTGTCGCGAAACTCCTTGAGGACCTGTTCCCGAGGAATCTGGAGTCGGTTGATGAGCAGGCCGATGACCTTCGCGGTGTCGCGCAGCTGATTCTGGGCCACCGCGATGCGGTAGCCCTCGTCGGTGACGGCGAGCGGCACCCCGTTGCGATCGTAGATCCGACCACGCGGAGCCGGGACCGACCGCTTCGAGGTGCGCTCCTTCAGGGCCAGCGCGTGCCACTTGCTGTGCTGGACCACCTGCAGTCGGAAGGATTGCCAGAGGATGGCAGCCCCGCCCAGCGCAAGCAGGGCCTGGAGGACGGCGATGCGCGCAGCGGGCTTCGCCATCAGCGCGGCGGCACAACGGGGAGGGTGACCATTTCGGAATCCGAGGCGGTGCGCAATCCCATCGCCTCGGCCTTGGGTTGGAGCACTTCCTGGGTCGAGAGACGCGCGATCGTGGCGGCGACCTTGTCGCGATCGGAGACCAGCGCGCGCACATGATCGTTGAGCTCGCGCACGCGACGCTGCATCGCGAAACCGCGTCGGTCTCGCGACACGATCACGCCGGCAACGGCGAGGAATACGGCCGTCCAGGCGAGCACCAGATGGCGTCCCCTAACCTGCATCGTTGATCCGGAAGAAGCGTAGCTTGGCACTGCGGGCACGTGGATTGGCGACCAGCTCGACATCACTGGGAACAATCGCCTTGCGAGGCTCGGCGCGGCCCATCGGTTCGCGATGGCAGATGCACAGGGGCAGACCCGGGGGACAGACACATCCAGCCCCCCAGTCGCGGAAGGCACCCTTCACCAGCCGATCCTCGCCCGAATGATAACTGATCACGGCCAGGGTGCCCCCCGGGGTGAGCGCCTCGCGGAAGGCAGGCAACACCTCCTCGAGACCCGTGAGTTCCTCGTTGACGGCGATCCGAACCGCCTGGAAGATCCTGGCGAAGTCGGGTGCGCCGCTCTTGGGCCCCAAGGCGGCACGGATGCCGTTGACAAGGTCGTCGCTCACCAGGAAGGGGGCGTTGCCCCGCCGACGCACCAGTTCAGCCGCGAGGCGACGCGCCCGCGGCTCGTCGGCGTACTCCCGGAACACCTGCGCCAGCTCCTGCTCCGCCGTCTCCGTCAACCATTCGCTGGCGGTCGGCGCATCCGGCCCCATCCGCATGTCGAGCGGCGCACCAGGTCGGAAGGTGAATCCGCGCGCCGCATCGTCGAGTTGCCGCGAGGAAACCCCGAGATCGAGCAGGATGAAGTCTGGAGCGAAGGCGACCACGGCGGCGACCGCCTCGGGCGAGGCGTACGGCGCCTGGAGATAGCTGACGCCCTCCTCGCCCAGCCGGGTGCGCGCGGTCGCGATAGCGTCGGGGTCACGGTCGATCCCGAGCACGGCGGCACCCTGAGCCCGGAACGCCGCGGCATGCCCTCCATGGCCCAGCGTGGCGTCCACCACGCGGCTGGCCCCGAGGGCACGGGTCCGAATCGGCTCGAGCAGCACGGGAACGTGCAGGATGGGATCGGTCATGGGCTCCCGGAAAACAAACCACCCCGTCCGCAACGACGGACGGGGTGGCGAGCGGAACGGGGCTGACGGGGCTCGAACCCGCGACCTCCGCAGTGACAGTGCGGCACTCTAACCAACTGAGCTACAGCCCCCCAACGACAGCTGCCAAAGATATAGAACCGGCCCGCTGGGGGGAAGGTGCTACTTGCAGAAGGCGCCGATCATCTGGTTCACTGCCGGCTTCTCCGTCTGAACCGAACCGAGCAGCTGCTTGGCGTAGGCCGCCACGCCGGCGTTCGTGCTGGTCGCGGCGATGGTCACCGCGGGCTCGAGCTTGCTGAGCAGCTCCTGCTCCTTCCGGGCCAGTTCACACGACTTCTGTGCCCGCACCGAGGTGGCCAATTCGCTCAGGCTCGGCTGGAGGCCGACCGCGTAGAAGTAGTTCGTGAACACCACAATGTTGGGGTTCGTCGGCACCACACTCAGCGAGGCCTCACCCATCGCGACGAGCAACGGGTTGTCGCGAGGGGTCGCGCTCGCAACCGTCTGCATCGACTGGAGCACCAGGTTCGAGAAATTGTTCTTGGTGTCCTCGTCACCGAACTGCTTGATCGTCGGGGCAAACTGGATTGCCTCCCGCGACTTCCCGCCGTCGAACAGCTGCTTCACGACGCGCAGAACGGCATCCGTCTTGGTCGGGTCGAGCAGCACCAAGCGGCGGGTCACGGCCACGGCCGAGTCGGCCTGTCCGGCCCACGAATAGGCCTTCCCCAACTCCTCGAGCAGTCCCGGGTTGTCCGGGAAGCGCTGCACGGCCTTGTGAGCGTACACGAGGTACTTGGCGGTATCGGGCTTGGTCGAGGTTGCGAACAGGATCTTCTGGAAGAAGAGCGTGTCGGCGCGGGTGCTGTCGACGACAAAGACCTGCTCGAGCGAGCTCACGGCACAGCCGTAGTCTTCCTTCGCGAAGCAGACGTTGCTCTTGAGGTCGTACCAGTCGGTGTTGGTCGGGTCCTGGGTGATCCCCGAGTCGGCCACGGCCATGGCGGCGTCGGGCCTGCCATAGCTGAGGAAGAGCTTGAACGCCGTTTCGAGCAGCCCCTTGTTGGTCGGTGCCGCGCGCAGCATCTGCTGGAACGTCTCGACCGTCTTGGTGCTATCGCCCTTCTTCTGGTAAATCTGGGAAATCTGGTCGAGCGCCACCAGCGAATAGGGATCGCCCTTGACGGTGTTCTGCAGGTGCGTCATGGCCTCGGTGCCAACCGGATCGGTCTTCATCGCCAGTTCGGCAAGACAGTACTCCGCCAGGCCGTAGTTCGGGACCGACTTGATCGCCTTGTTGGCCGACTCGATGGCCTTGGCCGGCTTGGTTGCGGCCAAGTCGCTGCAGCTCTTGGCATCGGCAAGCGCCTTGATGGCCTGCGCCACGCCGTCACCGACTTCGCTGCCGAGGTCGTTGGGGCGAGCACCGCTGCCGTTGACAACCTGCCCGACGTCGAGATTGGTTCCGATCAGCCGCGCCGTCACGCTGAACCCGGACGGCGCCTTCCCCATCGTTGCCGTCACGAAGTAGCGAGCGCCGAGCTGGCGCGCCAACTGACCTGAGGAGAACGGGGTCAGGATGGCGTCCGTCCCGTAGCCGAACGTGTTCAGTGCGTCGTTCATTTCCTTGCGGGTGATGATCCGGTAGTCCGCCCCGGCACCCTTCTCGATCTTGTCACGCATGGCTGTGCCGATGGCAATCGCCGTCACCGAATCCGCGGGCGACGATGCGTATGGGTTGGCCACCATGATCAGCGTCTTGGGCGCGGCAGCACGGCCACCGATCGTCCCGCGAATCTGCATGGCGGGGAGCGGCGGTGCCATGGCCACGGCCACGAGCACGACGAGCGACGACACCTGTTGAAACATCCAGCTACCTCCGTGAGGTTCTACACACTAAAGACGGGTACCCGACGAATTCCGACACGCCTGCCATGGGCGAAGAGGGATTCGAACCCCCGACATCCTGCGTGTAAGGCAGGCGCTCTAACCAGCTGAGCTATTCGCCCTGCAGGCAAGACGTCAGGCGAGCAATGCGAGCGGAAACAGTACGCAGTACCCGGCAACAAGCAATACAGCAGCGGCCCCGGGAGAGCCGGACACGAGTACAGCGTACCCTGCCGCAATGGTGGCCAGTGCCACCCCGATCAGCAGGAGGTTGCGACGCGTAAAGAGCGTCGCGGGGCGGTCGGAGATGCTGTCAGTTCTCGTCATAAGCTGTGGAGCCTAGCGGTCGGAGTCCGGTGGGTCAAGCGAAACACTACCATGTTCGGAACTTGTAATCTCATCGTCATCTGGGGGCGGAATCTCCCATCCGATGTTGAGCGCGGCCCGCCGGGGGGCATCCCGGTGCCGCCGCCAAGCCGCGGCCCACCCCAGCATCAGGGCGACGATCAGCCATGCCCCGCCGGTGGCCAGCCAGATGAGCCAGTTGTGCCGGCGGCGGACGTCGCGGTGCCAGGCCTCGCCAAAGCGGTCGAGACTCAGCCCGGTCGTGGCCTCCACCGCCTCGTCGAACGGCATCCCAACCCGGAGCCGCCCGAGCAAGGGCTCGAGCCCGTGTGTGGGATTGAGCCGGGCCAAATAGGCCACCGCCGAGCCGGCCAGGGCATAGCCTGCCTCGGCATCGCCCCGACTCCCGCGGAGCTCCCCGTCGAGCTCCCGAAGGGTGGGAACCCGACCTGACGCCACCGAGAGGTTCAGCTGCAACCCGGCGATGCGACCGAACTCCCCTGCTGCCAGGACGGCATACCCCTCATCGAACCAGAGGGGGACCCGACCCACGATCTGCTGGTGGAGGGCCACATGGGCCAGCTCATGCCAGAGCGTGGTGAACGGGTCGCCCCCGTCGGCCCGGATCACGACCAGCCTACTTCCCGGCATCGTGAGGCCGGCACCCCAGGCGGGGACCTTGCCGCGTGACCATCCGGCAAATGCGCCGGTGTCACTCACCACCACCAAGACCAATTGCCCCAGATCGAGCCGACCCAGCCCCAACCACGTCCGAGCCCGACCGGCCGCCTCGGCCAGCGCCGTCCCCAACGGGGCGTGCTTGCGATCGACCAGCACGGTGACGTCGCCTACCTCGATCCGCAGCTCCGGCATCCCTGGCACTGACTGGACCGCAGGCGGAGACTGCAGCGTCAGGAGAAGCGTCAGCGAAAGGCGGAGCGTGGTGGCGGTCCTCCGGCACGGGTGGCTTGGAGGAGTGAGCTGTTGCGCTCGGCAAAGGGCGAGTGGCGTACGGCCGCACCAGTGGTCCAGGCCTCCTCGGCGCCAGGGACGTCGCCCTGAAACCAGAGCGCGCGCCCGAGATCGGCCCAGCCTTCGGCGAGATTGGGACCGAGCCGAACCGCGCGTCGCAGCAGTTCGGCCGCGTCGACATCCATCTCCCGCTCCAGATACACCACGCCCAACCAATAGTTTGCGTACAACACGGCGCGGGCATCCGTCGAACGGCCGGCGACGCGGGAGAGGTGCTCCATGGCCTCACCCAGAATGCCCTTGCGCACGCAGATCACACCGAGCGCGACGCGGGCGAGTCCGTGCTCGGCGTCGCGCAGCAGCACTTGCATGCAGAAGTGCATCGCCTCGTCGGCTCGGTGCTGGTGCATCAATGCCCAGCCCAGAAGGGCTTGGGCATCGGCGCTGCTGGGATCCCGCGCGATCGCCTCGCGGAAGTGCGTCTCTGCGCCGACCCATCGTGCGCCAGCGAGATCACTCCACCCGCGCGCGAGCGACGTCGACGCCCCGATGTGGTCGTAGCGCACCGTGACGGCGGGACCATCGCTTGGCAGCGACTTGAATCCGTCCACCAGCGCGCGAATCGATTCCTTGAACTCGGTCAATTCCTGGAGCGAAGCGTCGACCTTTCGGAACAGCGCGATGATCCCCGCCCTGACCTCGTCCCGCGCCTCCGGCGTCAGCCGACGGTCGAGCGCCGAGCGGAGCCGATCGTACTCGGCGCGAAAGGCCTCGTGCGGTGCGTCGGTCACGGGACACCGCCAGACCCGTCCAGGTTGGCGCGCACCAACGCATGTTCAGGATTGAGCGTCAGTGCCGACTGCCACCGCTGGCGCGCCGTCGTCATGTCACCGCGTCGGCACGCCAGATTCCCCAACTTGAAATAGAGGTCATCACCGAGCGTGGGCGCGAGCTTCGCCGCGCGGTCGTACGACTCCTCCGCCTCATCCCACCGCCCCGCGCGATAGAGCAGGTCGCCCAGATTCTTGGAGATCTGGGGAATGGTAGGATCCTCGCCGAGGGCGTGCCGCAAATGCGCTTCCGCCTCACCCACTTCTCCGGTCCCTTCAAGGAGCACACCCAGTGTGGTGCGCAACACCGGATGGTCGGGGTACCGAGTCACGCCATCGCGGATGGTGCCGAGGGCATCGGGCCACGCCTCGGAGAGCGCCTGCGCCCACCCGCAGCCCCAGTACCAATGCGCTGGGACCTTCGCGCTCCCGAACAGGTCGCGGGCGCGTGCGAAACGTTCGAGCGCGTGGCTGGCCTCGTTGCGTCGCAGGGCGAGCAGCCCCCAGCCGGTCCAGGCACGCGGGTCGTCGCGATCGAGCTGCACTGCTTCGGCGAGCGCCGTGTTGGCTTCATCGAGTCGACCAAGCGACTCCAGCGCCAGCGCCATGTTCTGCAGGACGCCCGCGCGCGGACCGCCGCGTTCCGTCGCGTGCTGGAATTGCGCCAGTGCATCATGCCAGCGTGCCTGGCGCAGCGCGATGAGTCCGAGCCGGAACGAGGCCTCGCCATCGCCCGGCTGTAGTTCCGACACGCGACGAAACTCGCGCTCGGCCTCGGTCAGCATGCCGGTGCGGTAGAACGCGACGCCGAGGTTGCGATGCTCCTCCAATCGCGCGGGACCCTGCCGCGGCACCGTGGGCGCGGCGGTCGCAACTCGCCGGAGTCGCCCGGCAGTGAGCAGTCCAAACAGCGCACGACAGACTTCGAAATCGGTGAGTCCGGTCGCATCCATGATGTCCCGGACCGTGCGCGCCCCGTCGATCAACGGCTGCACCCGTCGCTCCACCTCGACGAGTGCCGACTCACCCGACTGATCGACCTCGCCGTCGCCTTCGAGTGCGAACACCGCGTCGAGCGAGGGAATCTTCTTGGCGATGACGCTCCATTCATCCACCCGCCGCGCACCCTCGAGCAGGAGGCCCTCGGGATGGAGCCGGACGGTTGCTTCGGCCTCCTCGGGGACGATGCCGGCCTCAAACGAGAAGGTCCCGCTGTCCCATGTGAACAAGGTGTAGACCGTCTCCTCGACCTGCCGTCGCAGTTCTGCCTCGAGGTCGCTCGATGTGAGCAGGCCGAGTTGCACCATCACGGCGCCGAGGCGCTGCCCCGGCAGGGCCCGTTGGGTGGCGATCGCAGCCTCGAGCTGTTCGGCGGAGAGCGTTCCCGCTGCCACCAGGCGTTCCCCAAGTCGATCGGGCCGGGACACCATGCCGGCGAAGACGATCCAGCCGTCGTCAAGCCAGATCGAGGCGAAGTTGCGGTCGTTGGCCACGGAGAGACAGCCGGTGCGCCGTCCCAGGTAGAGCAACTGCACCACATCGGGCAGCGAGGCCTCGCGCAACGATCCCTTGATGGCCATCAGCGCCACTCCTCGAACAGACGCTCGGCAATGCCGGGCCAGATCTCCACCATCTTCTCGCGCGAGCGGACGGCGCCGCCCCCTGGCGCCAGCAGCCCGCTGCCGCGTCGCGCTGGCCGGGGCGTCGGCGTGGACGAGCCTTCGAGCAGGGTCCGCGCAAGCTCGAGCGAGAGCGTCGCGTGGCGTTCCTCCGCAGCGCTCGCCAACCGCTGGAGCAACTGCTGCACCTCCCGCATCGACGCGACCGGCCGTGCCGCGAGATATTCGACCAGATCGGCATCCGTGGCCGCCGGTCCGAGCAGTCGCGCAATCTCCTGCACGCGCGCTTCGCGATCGGGCGCCCCGAGTTCGAGCACGAGGCCGCCGGCCAATCGTGTGGCGAGGCGCGGCTCGAACCCCTCGAGTTGCGAGGGCAGGACGCTCGAGGTGAAGGCCATCTGCCGACCCGACTCAAGCAGGAGATTGTGGAGCAAGTAAAGCTCTTCCTGGCTGCGCTCCTTGCCGGCGAGTGCCGTCACGTCGTCGAGCAACAGCGCGTCGACCCGGCGCAGCCGCTGGCGCCAGCCGCCGATGGTGCCGTCGCCGAGCGCACCCACGAGACCGTCGACGAACTGCTGGGCGTCGAGCACCGCGACCCGTGCCAGACCATTGCGTCGCAGTGCATCTCCGAAGGCATGGAGGAGGTGGGTCTTGCCGGTGCCGCCTGGCCCGACGATCACCAGCGGATTGTAGAGTTGTGCCGGCTGGGCGGCGGCGCTCCGGATCGCCTCCAGGGCGGGACGGGTGCTGGGCCCCTCAACAAAGAGTTCCAGCCCGTAGCGGGCCGAGGGGCCGGGCAGTGGCGCACCGGCTTCACGCGCCTCCGTCACCAACGCTTCCGCCTCCGGAACACGGTCGGGGTCGTGGAGTGCCGTCTCCCCGAGCAGAGAGGGCGCCAGCTGGGCCAGCTCGCGTTGCAGGGTACGCAGGATTTCGACGTCGCGTTCGAATTCGGCGAGGACGGCCTCCGGATCGCTCGCCATCTCCCCGGCGAGGAGCGCATCCAATCGAGCGCTGCGGAACCCTTCACCGGTGCATCGCAGCGCGACTTCCGTGACCCGCTGCCGCCACCGATCGACCTGGACCGACACGGTAGCGGAGAGATCGGAGAGGAAATCGCCGAACTCGTCCGTCGCCAGTCCCGCGCTGGGGTCGCCCGCTGGGTCCATGTGGCCCTCACGGGTCACAGCGGCGGGCGGGTTCTCGGTCACATGCCCGAGCCCAGCCAGCAGCGCACGCGCCTCGGCTCCGCTCAGCGGCGTCGTGAGCACGGCCTGTTGCGCAATCAGACGGTTGAGGGCGCCGAGGAGCTCGCGCACGGTGCCGATCGGGAGTTCGGCCACCACCGCCAGGACTTCCGGAGAGAATCCGATCTGGCGGTCCTGCACGCGACGCGAAAGAATGGCCAGTCGCGTCTCGTAGTCCGGCGCACCGATGTCGACGACCAACCCACCGGCGAATCGACGAATGAGGCGCTCATCGAGTGCCTGGATCTCCTCGGGCGGACGATCGCCTGCGAGCACGATCTGTCGATTCGACGCCATGAGGACATCCATCAGTCGCAACAGCTCCGACTGGAGTTCACGCTGGTCGGTGAGCAACTGCGCATCGTCGAGCAGCACGAGATCAGCTTCGGTGAAGCGCCGGCGATAGGTCTCCGCCTGGCCCGCTGCCAGCGCCGCGTGGTACGCCTCGACGAAGTCATCCACGGTGACATACTCCACCGTGCGTGACGGATCGATCACTTGCGCTTCCTGCCCAATCGCCATCAGCAGGTGGGTCTTGCCGAGCCCCGGTTTGGCATAGAACCAGAGCGGGTTGTAGGCGGCCCCGGGGGCCTCTGCCACGGCCTTCGCCGCCGTGGCCGCGAGCCGATTGGACGAGCCGATGACGAACGAGGCGAAGCGCGATTGGGCGTTCAGCATCTGCCGCTCACGACTCGACGGCCGGCGCAAGGCGCCGCATCATCCGGGTGACCACCGAGTGCAGTGCCTCGAGTACGCCCACCCCGCGCAGCGCGTCGCACGCAAAGCTCGGCGCCCCGCGGAAGTTGAGCGCGTCCCCCAGG
Source organism: Gemmatimonadota bacterium (assembly GCA_040002895.1). Taxonomy (GTDB): domain Bacteria; phylum Gemmatimonadota; class Gemmatimonadetes; order Gemmatimonadales; family GWC2-71-9; genus Palsa-1233. The sequence goes on along the minus strand of JBDUDP010000002.1, from coordinate 14,219 downwards.
ACATCGGGCGCGAGAATCATTTCCGAGGGCAGGTCCTGTTTGTTGTACAGCATCACCAGAGGCAACTCGCGCACATCGCCGTCACGGTCGAGCAGCTGTGCCTGCAGCGCACGCAAGGCCTCGAGGTTCTCGCCGAGTCGCGCGGCCTGGCTGTCGGCGACGAAGAGCACGCCATCGGCATCCGCCAGCACCATGCGCCGTGTGGCACCCGCCTGCCGCTCCGCTGGCACCCCGTACAGATTGACGCGCGTCTGCCATCCCCCAACCCGACCCAGGTCCAGCGGCAACCAGTCGAGCAGTGGAATGCCCGACGGTGGGCTGCCGAGTGGCCATTGCCGGGCAAGTCGTGACGGCGTGACGCGGTCATGGATGCAGCGGAGGATGGTGCTCTTGCCGACGCGCGGAGCGCCAAAGACCACCAGCGTTGCCGTGAGTTCCTGACGTTCCTGATTCAACCGAGTCACCGTCAACTCCGCCCGAACAAGGCACGCAGCGACTGATCGAGCTCGCGCTCGAAGCCTTCGGCGAGCAGTTCGCGCGGTGCGGAGCGCTGCGGCGCAGCGGCCACGAGGTCGGTCGTGAAGCGGGCAAAAAAGAGTCGCACCATGCCCACCGACGATTCGCGTCCGAAGACCACCAAACCGATCCAGCGCCCGCGTGGGGTATCGAATCCCGCGAGCCAGAGGCCCTGTCGCTGCCCCTGATGCACCACGACACCGTAGCCGTGCTCGGCGCCGACCACGCGCGCCAACTCCGCCGTGGTCGCGAGGATCCCCGCGCCCAGAGCGGCGGCGGCCATGACATCGAGCGACCGGGTGAAGCCGTGCTGCGCAATCACCTGCCCCGACGAGGTCATGATCAACGCCAGTCGCGCCGATGATTCGCGGAGAAACTCTGTGAGTGGGTCGGCAACCCACGGTTCGAGGACGCGCATCAGGCCAGCACCACGGCCAGATCGCCCAACAGCAGCCGTAGGCGCCCCAGCTCCGCCGTGGTGTCGGCGACGGCCACCAACCAAAGAGGCTCCGCACCGGCCACGGCAAAGAGCGTTCCGCCCTCCGCCGAGACCTGAAGCCGAGACGGCGCGGCGGTCCGCATCGCCGTCGTCGTCCGCAGGGCCCGTGCGATCAGTGAGGCCGCGAACGCCGCGACATCCGTGGTCTCGAGTCCATCCATCGCGGAGTCCGCCACGACGAGGCCGTCATCTGCGGACACGATCAGCGCGCCGCGTACGCCCACGATGCCAGTGACCTCGCGCAACATCACTTCCCAGTGCGGTACGTTCACGATGACTGCTCCAGCCACGCACGCGAGAGCTCGGCGGCGCGCGCACTGGTTGCGAGCAGGCGACCGGGGGGGGTGGTCGCGGAACGCCGCACCAGCAGCGTGGCGTGGGCACCCAACGCGAGCACTGCGACTCGCGCGTCAACTGACTCCATCACCAACTGCTGCCATGGGCCGAGCCGGAGAAAGCGCGTGGCACGATCCGCCTCGCGGGCGAGTCCGGACGCCTCGGCGGCGGTGGCATCGGCATCGCGCTCTCCGGAACCTGGCCCGATCCCGCCGGTGAGGCGCATCCCCTGGGCGTCAAACAGCAACAGCCCGCTGGCGGGGTCGTCGAGTCGAAAGGTCTCCGCCGCCGGGGCAGGCGCCGCCGACCGCACTCGGTCGAGCGCGGCGAGGATGGTCGCGTCATGGGGCGCGTGAGAGGCCGCGGTCTCGAGATACTGCTCCGCGGTGACAAAGTTCTGGGCTCGGAACGCGATAAAGGCGAGGCCCTTGAGGGCCCCGACGTGGCCCGCCTCGCACTCCAGCGCCGCGCGCCATGCCGCGATGGCGGGCGCGTCGTGCCCCTGATCGGCACGAATGCGCGCGAGCAAGTCGTGGGCATCCGCCAGCGCCGGATAGCGCACGAGTCCCGCGAGCGCCACCGTCGCTGCGGCCTCGAACTGCCCGCGCTGACGCAGCCGCTCTCCGAGATCGAGAAAGGCCAGGCCCTGCGTGGTGCTCGGAAGTGTGGGAATCGAATCAGTCACGGCTCTCGCGCAACGCCTCCACCATGGTCTGGGCGGCGCGTGTCAGCGACACCGCCTCGTCGGCGTGCGCCGGATCCGCGGCACGCCATGCCTCCCACGCGCCGATGGCGCGATCGAATCGTCCAGCTCCCACCTCCGCGAGGCCAAGCATGCGCCACGCGTCGCCGTCACCCGGCGCCGCGCTCACCCGCGCACGGAGCAGCGCCGCCGCCTCATCGTATCGTCCCGCCTCGATCGCGGCACGGGCCTCCAGCGAGACATCGGGTCGAGCCGACACCAGCTGAAGTATAGCGGCAGCCTGCAGTGACCGAACCCGTTCCGCCACCATGTCGAGTGGCTCGTCCAGCGCGGCAGCGAGCGACGCGACATTGCGCAGACCATCCACGGCGTCGAGCAACCGCCAATCGAGGGGGTCGAGGTCGAGCGTCGCGTCGGGGCCGTGTGGCACCGCTGGCGCGAACGATGGAACCGCGCTGAAGTCATCCAGTAGGGCACCCAACTCCACCCGTCGCATCTCGCGGTCGACGACGTCGAGGACCAGCGCGTCGGGCGAAAGCGCCAACGGCCCCTCACCCACGACTCCCTCGGCAAAGTCGAAGCGGCCGCGGGACCAATGCAGCATGGCAGCCAACGCGGAACAGGCGAGTCGGGTTCGCAGCGTCTCTCGCACCGTGAGGGGCACCCGATCGGGGCCTTCCTCCGCATCATCGGTTGCGAGACACCGGGCGATGAGTCCAGCATCGAGCGCGAGGTCACTTGCCTCGGGTTCGAGCGCCACCACGACACCGTCACGCAGCCAGAGCGTGCGGGGTGCGGTGGGATCGGGACCCGTGACACGCAGTGTCCCGCTGCGCCGCCCGCGCTGGAGCAACTGCAGGACTTCGACGAGCGAGATCTCGCTCAAGGGCCCGTGCATGCGGTCTTCCTAGGCGACGGCGAAGAGGGCGGCGAGCTGACGAGCCGAATCGGCGTGTCGTCGACTCATCGTGCCGAGCATGCCACCGCTGTCGCTGCTGCCCACGCGCTCCCAATCCATCAGCGCATCCGCGTAGCGACGCAACTTGGCGAGCACCACGCCGCGGTGGAACAGCGCCGCGGTATGCGACGGCTGGCGCACCAGCACCTGATCGAACACCGAAAGCGCTTCGCCGAGTCGCGTGGTCTCGAGCAGCGACCGGCCCAAGGCGAGCAGCACCTCATCGGTGGCCTCCGCGGTCCCGGCAGCGCGCTCCGGCGGGATCTCGATCGGGTCGCCGCCGCGACCGTTGTCGAGCAGCCAGACTTCGGGCATGAACCATGGGGAACATTGCAGTCCGCGCCGGGTCGCCTCTACGGCGAGCGTGTGGGCGCCGAGCCGCTCCTGCGCGAGCCCGAGTGTAAAGTGCGCCCGCGCCAGCGATCCGTCGGCGGATAGACTCGCCGTCAGCAGCGGGACCGAGGCCGCGGTCTCGCCTCCGACATAGGCAAGGTACCCCGCCAGTTGCAGCAGGACCGCAGAGGCGGGAAAGCGCGGCAACGATGCCTTGAGGAAGCCGCGGGCGCGCGCCGTCTCGCCGCGACGGTGCCACGCCAGCGCACGGTCGTGGACGATCGTCTCAGTCTCCCACGCCGCGAGTCGGGCCCAGGCCGCGTCCGCTGCGTCGCGTTCCCCGCGCTCCTCGTGCAGGACGGCGAGTCCGTTCCAGGCGGCCACCGCATCCTCGGCGTGGGCGGTCGCGGCGTGGTAGCACGCCTCAGCCACCGCCAGCGCGCCTTGGAGGTGTGACGCGACGGCCGCCGCCAGCGGGTGCTGCGCCGTCGGCTCCATTGCGAGGGTGGACTCGTGGGTCGTCAGGGCGAGCAGCAGGCGGTCGCTGCGACCTGCGGCGAGTCGTTCGAGGTTGTACCAGGCGGCGCGCGGAGCACCCGGCATCGCCACGGCACGGCGGGTCGCGTCGAGCGCAACGGCCAACAATCCGCGACGCGCCGCAAACCACCCCAGATTCACCAGGGTGGTCGCGTCCGCGGCGGTCAGCCGCTGGGCCAGTGCCGCGACGACCCCGGCGTCGGCCGGACGGGGCGCCGTCATCCTAGTCGAGCCGGATCGCCTCGAGGATCGCCTTGATCGAGGCGTGGTCGGGCATGAGCAGGAACGCCCCGGTGAGGGGCTGCTCGTTGCCATCGGCGCGGAACGCCGTATCGACACAGAAGAGCAGGTCGCTGAGTGCTTCGTTGGGGTCCACGGTCGAGTCGATCGCGAGCTTTGTTGGCCCGATGGTCAGCGACGGCACCGAGGGCAACAGCATCATTTCCATGAAGTTGCTGAGCGCGGTCAGGTAGGCGGAACAGACGATGTTGCCCACTTCCTTCAGCCCCGACTGCTCGAGCTCGCCGAGCGCGCGGGCCGGACCGGCGGGCCGACGAAGGATCAGGTCGCAGAGTCGCGTGGCATCCTCCTCGGCGAACGCGAGCAGCGCGCGGCCCGTCAGGTCGCCGAGCATTCGCATCGAGACCAGGGCCACGTGGTCACCGAAGCCGGAAAGCATGGCCGGCACTTCGCCGTAGTTGACCCGGCGCACCTGGGGCACCGAAATCATGATGCGGCGGTCGGTGAGTTGTGATAGCGCCGTGGCCGCATGGCCAGCACCGATCGTGGCCACCTCACGCAGACCGTCTCGCCGCAGGGTTTCGATGTCGTTGGGAGTGGACATGGCATCTCCAGTAGAAGGCCCCTGCATCACAGGGTCGGTATCGTGGCGGTCGTCATACCACACTCGCCAGATCGAGCAGCAGCGCCGGGCGACCGTTCTCGAGCACCGCGGCACCGGTGATCCATCGGGGCATCCCGCGCGGCCGCTCGATCGGCTGGACTACGGCGTCGATCTGTCCGTGCACCGCATCGGCCAGCAACGCCACGCGTTGCCCATTGGCCTCGAACAAGACCGCGGGGCGGCGGGGCGGCACGGCCGCGCCGCGATACATGAGCAGTCGGCGCAGGTCGACCACCGGAATCAACTCCCCCCGATGCTCGATCGTCGTTCGGCCGTCTGCCTGCCGGGCCGCAGCGGGATCCCAGGGCAGCAATTCGGCGACATGGGCCAGCGGCATGACGTAGCGCTCCTCACCCACTCCCGTCACCAGCGCGCGCACGATCCCGAGGCGCATCGGCAGGCGCAGGATGAACACGGTCCCCTTCCCGGCCACCGTGGTGAGCGAGAGGGCGGCACCGATCTCGTGGAGTCGTGCCAACACCACGTCCAACCCGACACCGCGCCCCGACATGTCGCTGATGACGTCGGTCGTGCTGAATCCCGGGCGCACCAGCACCGCAAGAAGTCCGTCGTCAGAGAGCGACGCGCCCGCCTCGAGGATGCCGAGGGCGACGGCCTTGCGCATCACCCGCTCGCGATCGACACCGCAACCGTCGTCGGACAGCTCCACCAGAATCGCATCGCGATCGCGCCGTGCCCGCACGGAGATGCGTCCGTTCGGCCGCTTCCCGGCACGGCGGCGCACCTCGGGCGACTCGATGCCGTGATCGAGCGCATTGCGCAGCAGGTGCATCAGCGGTTCGGGCAGCTGATCGAGCACGGCACGGTCCACCTCGATCCCCTCGCCCGAAACGTCGATCGACACCTCTTTGCCGAGCTGACGCGCGAGGTCACGCACCTGCGACGGCAGTCGCTCGAACACTTCCGTCAGCGGCGCCAGGCGCACGTGAAGGATGCGATCCTGCAACCGGTCCAGGCGGTGCGCCATCACGGCGGCGGCGCGCGCCACCGGTGAGAGGGCATCGCGTGCGGCCTGTCGTTCCAGTTCCTGACGCGCGGTGACCAAGCCCCCCAAATCACTGAACAGGGCATCGAGGCGGTCGAGATCGACCCGCACGATGCGCGGTGCGGCGGGCTGGCCCACGACGGCCGCTCCGCCCTCGGCGAGGACCGCCACTTCACAGGCGGCGGCAATGTCGTCGAGACCGCGCTCCAGCTGACGCAGCCAGGGGCGATCGGCCGCCCGGCTCCCGTCGCGCACGACGCTGAGCTCGGATTCGGTGGCGTGGGTCAGTTCGGTGACGGCATCAAAGTCGAGGCTCGCGGCCATCCCCTTGATGGTGTGCAGCACGCGAAACACCTCTTCGGCATGGCTGCCGTCGGTGGGGGCACTGAACCAGGCCTCCATCGTGTGACGCACGGCCCCCAGCAGCGATCGCGCCTCGACTGCGAACAGCGAGACGTAACGCGAGCGCCGCGCGTCGGTCATTCGCCCAGGACGCGCTTGACGGCCTCGAGCACGCGGGCCGGCTGGAAGGGCTTGACGACGAAATCCTTGGCGCCGGCCTGCACCGCCTCGATCACCAACGCTTGCTGACCCATGGCGCTGCACATGAGGATGCGGGCCGACGGATCACCGGCGACGATCGCCTTCACGGCATCGATGCCACCCATGTCGGGCATCACGATGTCCATGGTGACCATGTCGGGTTTGAGGGCCTTGTACCGCTCGACCGCCTGCAGGCCGCTTTCGGCCTCGCCGGCAATCTCGTAGCCGGCACCGGTCAGGATATCGGCGATCATGGTGCGCATGAAGATGGCATCGTCACAAATCAGGATCCGCTGGGCCATCGGTCCTCCGGCAACAGGGTCAGGCGAAGATCGCGCGAGCGACTTCGATCAGGTCGAGCGTTGCAAGGCCCGTGCGCGGCTCCGCGCTCAGTTCCACGACCCCGTCAACGGCGAGGGCAAAGCGCCGATTGTCGGCCTCGACCACGACGATTTCGCCCGCGCCGCCTGCCTCGCCGGGCAGATCGAGGGAACGGACCGGGTCGGCCACGGTGAGGATGCGTCCCCGATGATTGACCACGCCCCGGACCGAGGGCGGCGCGCCCGGAACCCGGACCACCGGCGCATCCCGCAAGACCTCGATGACCCCGGCCACCGGGATGAACCAACGGCTCCCTGCCACCCGGACCACCAGTCCCCCGACGGCAGGAAGCCCGTCAGCCATGCTGCGTCTCGAACCCGATCGAGGTCAGGGCCTCTTCCCGCGAGGGCAGGACACCGACACCGGCGGCCTGCTCGAGCAGTGGCCAGAGGTCCGTCGGCCAGGGTGAGGTGAGCCGCAGCGGCTCTCCGCTGATGGGATGGCGGAACGCCAGAAGGGAGGCGTGAAGCGCCTGCCGTGGGGCCAGCGCGTCGAGGGCGCGCGCTTCCGCGCGCCCGACGCCTGAGATCCGCTTCCAGCCGCCACCGGAGTAGACGGGATCGCCCACGATCGGGTGGCCGATCGATTCAAGATGAACCCGAATCTGATGGGTGCGGCCGGAATGGAGCTCGAGTCGGACCACCTCGACGGGGCCGAGGCGGGCGATGCCGAAGGCATCGGTCTTGGCTGCCCGCCCCTCCGCCGTGATGGCCATGCGTTTGCGGTCGCGCGGGCTGCGGCCGAGCGGGGCATCGATGGTGATCTTGGGCTCATCGAGATGTCCCCAGATCATCGCTGCATAGACACGAGCGACCTTGCGAGCGGCGATCATGGCGCCAAGGCGGCGATGGGCCAACTCCGTCTTGGAGACGATGATCAGTCCGCTGGTCTCGCGATCCAATCGGTGCACGATCCCGGGGCGACCCTCGGCACCGCCGGCCAGCGTGGTGCCGCGCGCGACGAGCGCGTTGACCAGCGTGTCGTTCCAGTGTCCTGGCGCGGGGTGGACCACCAGCCCGGCGGGCTTGTCGATGACCGCGAGGTCTTCGTCCTCGTAGACCACGCGCAGGTCGATGGGATTCGGCGTGAACTGGCGCGGCGGTTCATGCTCAGGCAGTGTCAGCACCACCACGTCGCCACGCTGCATGATCCGGGAGGCGCGTGCCACCACGGCGTTCACCGTGACCGCCTTCTCGGCCACGATGCGGGCGGCGACCGTCCGCGACATCTGCAGTTGATCAGCGAGGAAGCGATCCAGTCGCTCGGTCGTCTCGACCAGGACGCAGAAGGTCACGCCGGTGGGACGGCGGCGGCAGCTCGCCGCGCATCTTCGCGCCAGAGCGAGAGCGCGAGCGCCACGGCTCCGCAGGAGACGGCGATATCCGCCACGTTGAACGTGGGCCAGCGGGCCGAGCCGATCCCGACATCGATGAAATCCACCACCCCACGCGGTGAGATGAAGCGATCGATGAGATTGCCCGCCGCCCCGCCCGCCACAAATCCCAGCGCGTAGAGCCGGAGGCGATCCGGCAGGTCGGTCTCGCGCCACATGCGATAGAGAAACACCACCGCCACGATGGCGATGCCCATGAAAATCCAGCGAGAGTACGCCCCGAGATGCAGCCCGAAGGCGGCACCGGGGTTGTACACCAGGCGCAGTTGCGCCGTCTCACCCACGAGCGAGATCGCCTCTCCCGCCCCCAGGGCGCGCTCCGCGAGGACCTTGGTGATCCGGTCGAGCACCACCACCACGAGCAACAAGCCCCAGAACGAGGGCCGCCGACTAGCGCCGCTTGCCATCCTCTTCCTTCTCCTTGCACGAGATGCAGAGGCGAGCGTGCGGCAGGGCGTCAAGCCGTTCGAAATCAATCTTGGCGCCGCACTGATGGCAGGTCCCGAACTTGTCCGGCTGGTTGTAGAGCCGGCGCAGTGCCTCGTTGAGGTGCCAGAGATACCGGCCTTCCTGCGACGCGAAGAGATACTGCTTCTCGCGCTCCATGGCGTCGGTACCCTGATCGGCCATGTGGAAGGAGTAGGACGACAGATCGCCGTCGGATCCCTGCAGCGTGGAGTTGAAGGCCTCGTCGTAGTAACCGAGTTCCTTCATCACCCGGGTGCGCTCCTCGAGAAGCCGGCTCTCAAGGTGCTTGAGCTGAGTCTTGGTCACAGATCATCCACATGGTCTGGGCCGGATGCGGTCCGGCCGTCCCCGAATTGCCGCACCGCGAGCACGGCAGAAAATCCATCGATCACGACCGTGTCCATCCGGTCGGCCTGCACCAGCGACGTGCCCACCATGAACTGCTTCGCCAGGGTTTCCCCGGCGATGTACGCCCGATGCGCCTCGGCAGCGTCCTGCACCGCGGCATCACCCGACACCGACAGCTCGATCCGCGTCGTCACCTCGAACCCAGCTTCCTTGCGAAGGCGCTGGATGCGCGACACCAGTTCACGAGCGAGTCCTTCCCGCGCGAGGTCCGGCGTCACGGTGGGGTCGAGGGCCACGACATACGGCCCCGCACTCGCCACCGGCCAGTCGGTCACCACCTCGCGCTCGATCGTTACATCCTCGGGGAGGATGGTGTAGGCACCGGCCACGGTCTCGCCACGCTCGAGCGCCTGCAGTTGCTCCCGGGTGAGCGTCGCAACATGGCTCACCACCGCCTTCACCTCGGCGCCGAAACGCTTGCCCAAGGTGCGGAAATTCGCCTTCCCTCGCAACCGCACCAGATCCGCATCCGACGCGACCACGTCGATCGACTTGACGTTGGTCTCGCTCGCGAGCAACGGCAGCAGGGCATCGAACGCCGACCCCCGCACCGCCGCCGGCACCGCAACCCTGATGCGCTCGAGCGGTTGCCGCACGCGCAGGGTGGCACTCTCGCGCGCCGCTCGCCCCAGCGAAGCGAGCTGGCGTACGGCATCCATGGCGAGGTCGCGCGCCGGGTCGAGTCGACCGAGATCGACCGGGAACGGCGCCAGGTGGACCGAGGTCCCCCGCACGGCGCGGTGCAGCCAGTCACTCACGAAGGGCGCCGCCGGCGCGAGCAGGGCCGCCACCGTGGCGAGGGCCTCCTGCAGCGTGGCCACCGCCGCCGCATCGGGCTCTTGATCCGGGGCCCAGAACCGGGCCCGATTGAGCCGTACGTACCAGTTCGACAGATCGGCGACGACGAAGTCCACGATGGCCCGCACAGCGGTCGTGACATCATACCCGTCGAGTGCCGCGCGGACCGCCGCCGTGGTCGCGTCGAGCCGCCCGAGAATCCAGCGATCGGCGAGGGGGCGATCCGCGACCGCCGGTGCCCCGTCAGCGCGCCCCGCGTAGAGTGCAAAAAACTGGTACGTGTGGCGCAGGGTATTCAGGAACCCACCCGCCGTCTCGACCAACTGCCGCTCGTCGAATCGCTTCGACTGCCATACCTGCGACGAGAGCAGCAGGTAGAGCCGGGCGGCATCGGCGCCGTGGGCCGCAATCAGCTCCCATGGATTCACCACGTTGCCGCGACTCTTCGACATCTTCTGGCCGGTGGCATCGAGGATCAGTTCGTTCACAATCACGTGACGATACGGGGCGGCATCGAAGGCCGCGGTCCCGATTGCCAGCATCGAGTAGAACCATCCGCGCGTCTGGTCGATGCCCTCGCAGATGAAGTCCGCCGGGAAATGTGCGGCAAATTCGTCCCGCTGCTCGAACGGGTAGTGCCACTGGGCCCACGGCATCGCACCGGAATCGAACCAGGTGTCGATCACCTCGGTGGTGCGTCGCATCGTCCCGCCACCCGGTGCGGGCCAGGTGACCTCGTCCACGCGCGGCTTGTGGATGTCGAGGTCGCCTTCGGGCGTGAACCCCGACTTCTCCCGCAGCTCCTCGAGCGAACCGATCACCTCCACGTACGAGGGATCGCGGTCGCTGACCCAGATCGGCAGCGGCGTGCCCCAGTAGCGGTCGCGCGACAGCGCCCAGTCGACGTTGTTGCCGAGCCACTCGCCGAAACGCCCGGTGCCCACCTCGGGCGGGTGCCAGGCAATGCCGGCGTTGAGTTCAAGCATCCGCTGCTTCACCGCCGACGTCCGCACGAACCAGGAATCGCGTGCGTAGTAGATCAGCTTGCTGCGACAGCGCCAGCAGTGTGGATAGCTGTGGACGTGCTGTTCGGTGCGCAGGTGCCGGCCAAGCTCCTTGAGCCGCCGGATGATCAACTCGTTGGTCTCGTCGGCCGTGACCAGCAGGCCCTCGAGCTCCGGCCAGGTCGTGCCCGTGAAGGTGCCGTCGCCCGCGACCGGCCGCAGCAGCGCCAGACCGTGCGCCTGTCCCGCCGCAAAGTCGTCGGCACCAAACGCCGGTGCCATGTGCACCAGGCCCGAGCCGTCGTCGGCCGTGACGAATTCGCCAGGCACCACGACCTCGCTCACCCGGTCGTCGGGCAGCGGCACCACGTCGAGCGGCCGGTGATAGTGCAGCCCCACCAGCGCTGCCCCCGCCACGGTGGCGACCACTTCCAACCCCTCGCCCAGCCACGCCGCCGCAGCCTCGAGCCGCGCCTCGGCGAGGACGAAGCGGCGCCCGGGATGCGCGGGCGATGTGACTTCGGCGTAACTGAGCTCGGGATGCACCGCGACGGCCACATTGCTGGGCAGCGTCCACGGCGTGGTGGTCCAGACGATCAATTCACGACCGCTGCCGTCCGCGAGCGGGAAGGTGACATAGATCGACTTGTCCTTGACCTCGTCATAGCCCAGCGCGAGTTCATGGCTCGACAACACGGTGCCGCAGCGCGGGCAGTATGGCAGCACCCGATGACCGCGGTAGAGCATGTCGCGCTCGTGCAGCCGCTTGAGCAGCCACCAGACCGATTCGACGTACTCCTTGGTGCAGGTCACGTAGGCCTGGTCGTAGTCGAGCCAGTAGCCGATCCGGTTCGAGAGTTCCACCCATTCGTCGCGGTAGGTGAAGACGCTCTCGAGGCAGCGCTGGTTGAACTCGGCCACTCCGAAGGCTTCGATGTCCTGCTTGCCGGTGAACTTGAGCTGCTTCTCGACCTCGAGCTCCACCGGGAGACCATGCGTGTCCCAGCCGGCAATCCGGGTCACCCGCTTCCCCTGCATCGCCTGATACCGACAGATCAGGTCCTTGATGGTCCGGGAGAAGATGTGGTGGATGCCCGGCCGACCGTTGGCAGTCGGCGGACCCTCATAGAAGACGAAGCCCTCATGCGTCGCGTTGGCATCCTGCACCGCCCGGAAGAGCCCTTCACGCTCCCAAGTCGCAAGCAGTTCGCGCTCGAGCACGTCCGCTCCGCCCTCGGGCCACGAGGGCCAGGGGGACGCGAGATCGGAGGGCGGTGCGGCGCGATTGGTCACGGCATCACGGGTTCGGGTCATTCACGGGGACCGAAGAGTGCGGTCCCGAGACGGAGCAGTGTGGCACCCTCCTCGACCGCAGCGGGATAGTCATCCGACATCCCCATGGAGAGTTCGGGCAGCGTGTGCCCTTCCTTCGTCATCTGGTCGCGCAGCGACCGCAGCAGCGCGAAGGTCCGTCGTTGTTCCTGCTCCGGCGCATCGAACGCTGCCATCGTCATGAGGCCGGAGACCGACAGCGTCGGAAGGGAACGAGTCGCCTCGAGCAGTTGGGGCAGTTCCCTGGGCTCCACCCCGCCCTTCTGCGGCTCTCCGGAGCAGTTCACCTGCAGCAACACGGCCTGTTGCTGCCCTGCCGCCAAGCGCCGAGCGATTTCCTCGGCCAGCTCCACGCGATCGACCGAATGGATCAGGGCGAAGCGTCCCACCGCCTGCCGCGCCTTGTTGCGCTGCAATCCCCCGATCAGGTGCCACTGCACCTGGAGATCGGCGCAGGCAACCTGCTTGGGGAGGGCCTCCTGCACTCGATTCTCCCCCACCATGTCGAGGCCAGCCGCCACGGCGGCCCGCACGGCCTCGGCGCCATGGGTCTTGGTCACCGCCACGATGCGCGGCGCATTGGGCCAGCCGCCGACCGTCTGACGGTCGGCCACGGTGGCCCTCACTCGGGCCAGACGGTCGGCCAGGGTCGCTTCGGGCATAGCCGTGAAATCTAACTGGTCTGCTGGGCGAGGAGGGGGTCGTTCAGGGGACCGGAATCGGGACCCCACGGGCCTGCCGGAGCGCCCCGAGGACCTCCTGGATGGCCGGTTGGCTGCTGAGATGGGCCGCAGTCTCCAACGCGGCAATCGCCGCAGTGGTGTCGCCGCGTGAGAGCAGGCCCAGCCCTGCTTGGGCATATGGCAACGCCACTGTGGCCGCCATCCCCTGAATGTTGCCATCGAGGCCGGTGACGTCGCCGCGGAGCAGCGCCCCGAAGGACCAGCTCTCGGTCATCAGTCGCCGGGTCGTGGTGAGGTCGAGGGGCACCCCCCCTGGACCGCTTGCCGCACCTGCGATCAATCGGGTGCGGTCGACTGGGGAGATCGGGAGTGTCAGGACGAGCCCCTGTTGCACCAACGCCGGGGCGAGGTCAAAGATCTTCTGCGACGCGGTGACCGACCAGGAAATCGGTCGCCGACCGGCGTTCTGTCGCAGGACCTGCAGCACCATCAGGTCCTTGCCATAGACGGCGCTTCCCTTGGGCACCGTGACCGTGAGCCCGTTGGGAAGTGGCACGGTGAGGTCGTCTGCCAGTCGCTGCGGGACGAATTCCGCAATCATCGCGTTGCTCATGGGGTGGAGCGGCCAGTCACCCAAGGGTGCCGGGAGCCCGCGCCAGACCGAGGCCAGGCTCGCGGGATCGACCGGCTCGCGCGGCCGATCCCGCAGCTGCTGCATGTACCACGGTGTCTCCGCCAGCGCGAGACAGACCACGGTCACGTCGCGGCGCACCCCCTCCACCGCTTGGGCGTACCAGAGCGGGAAGGTGTCATTGTCGCCCCAGGTGAAGAGAATGCCACCGGGGGGCACCGATTGCAGCAGCGCGTGGGCGAAATCGCGTGCGAAGGTGGCCTCGGGCCCGCTCCGCCGTGTGGCCGCTCGCGCATTGAGCAGCATCGGCACCAGGCTCAGCGCAAACAGTGCCAGCATCGCGCCGCGTGCCGCACCGCGCACTCGCGGCATGAGGGTGCGGATCAGGTCGGCAAGACCGATGGCGACCCAGACACCCCACGCCACGAAGCTGGCCACGAAGAAGTAGTCGCGCTCGCGCACCTCATGATCACTCCCCAGCGGCCAGCGATCGTACCCGAGTGTCGACCCCGGTTTGAAGTTCATGTAGACCACCAACCCGAGGCCGGTCACCAGACAGAGGGTCCCGACCAGCCAGAAACCCGAACGATCTCGCCGCCACTGGGCGAAGGCACCGCGCAGGCCGAGCGAGAACGCGCCGAGGGTGACCAGCAGCCGTCCCAGCGAAGGGGCGGTGGTGACGCCGATCGACTTGGCCCATTGCCAATCAAAGTACTGGACGTAGTTGGCCACTTGATAGCCGAAGAGGGTGAGCGTCCGACCGGGGTTGCCCGCGCCATGCAGCAC
>JBDUDP010000001.1:0-210377 GCA_040002895.1 Gemmatimonadota bacterium | reverse complement strand
ATGGTCGCTTCAGTGGACGGGGTGAGCGTGTTCAGCTCCACCCCGTCTCCCGCTTGTTTGATGAACGCCCCGAGGCGGCTTCCCCGCCTCGGGGCGTTTGCCTGTCTGGGAGATCCTGCGCCACGGGTGCCAACTCGCTTTAACTCGCCCCACCTAACCCTTGATTTGGGGCCAACATAGCGACATATTGGGCGATGCTTGACTGGCAGCTGGGCCGATGATCAAAGTGACCAACGTTCTCCCCGATTCAATCGGTGAGGAGATTGGACTCGTGCCCGGCACCGAATTGATCTCGGTGGGCGGTCGCGAGCTCGAAGACTTCCTCGACTGGGAATTCCTGACAGCCGACGAAGAGTTCACGCTGGTCTTCCGCCAGCCCGACGACACCGCGGAATATGAAGTCGACGTCGAGCGCCCCGTCGAGGAGCCGATCGGCGTGGCCGTCGAGCCACCCCGGATCAGGCGCTGCGCCAATCGCTGCGACTTTTGCTTCGTCGAGGGCAACCCCGACGGCCTGCGTGACGTCCTCTCGATTCGCGATGACGACTACCGGCTCTCGTTCCGCTACGGCAACTTCGCGACGCTCACCAACCTGAAACCCTGGGATACTGAGCGGATCATCGCCTACCGGCTCTCGCCGCTGTACGTGTCGGTCCACGCGACCGATCCGGTGGTGCGCCGCTGGGTGCTCCGGAATCCTCAGGCCGCCGAGATCCTGCCGCAGCTGCGCCACTTCGCCGATCACGGGATCCAGTTCCACACCCAGATCGTGATGGCACCGGGAATGAATGATGGCGAGGTGCTGCGCCAGAGCCTCCGCGAGCTCTACGACTTCGGCCCCGATGTCCTCTCGGTCTCGGTCGTGCCGGTGGGCCTGACGGAGTTCTCCAAGCACCATCTCATCCGCGAGCCGGACGACGTGGAGTGCAAGCGCGCCGTCACGGCCGTCGAGGAGGCCGCCGCGCGCGCCATGGCCGATCGCGGCGAGCCCTGGGCCTATGGCGCCGACGAGCTCTACCTCCGCGCCGGCGTGGAGTTGCCGCCGGCCGATCTCTATGGCTCGTTCGATCAAGTCGAGAACGGGGTGGGCTCGGTGCGCTGGCTGCAGGAACAGGTGCGCGAAGGCGCCGACGCCCTGCGCGGCTGGAACGGCCGCCGTATCGCTGTCGTCACCGGCATGTCCATGGCGCCGCTGATGCCGATGGTCCTCGGACCGCTGAGCGAGGCGACCGGCGCCACCTTTGAGCTCATTCCCGTGGAGAACGATCTCTTCGGCCCACGCGTAACCACCGCGGGACTGCTCCCGGGTCACGCCATACGCGACGCGTTGCGAGGGCTGGAACGCATCGACCTCGCGCTGTTGCCGGGGGAGTGCGTCAACGATGACGCCCTCTTCATCGATTCTCTCAGCGTGGCGGCCCTCGCGGCCGACGTGCCGATGCCAATCCGAATCTCGAAAACCTTTGTTGATGCCTTGATGGAGCCAGTCGCCGCATGAGCCGTCCTACTGTCGCACTCGTGGGGCGCCCGAACGTCGGGAAATCCACACTCTTCAATCGCCTCTGCGGAGGCCGTGCCGCCATCGTCTCCGACCGAGCTGGCACCACACGCGATCGTCACTTCGGCGAGGCCAATTGGATCGGCCGCGACTTCTGGGTGGTCGATACCGGCGGGCTGGTGTTCGACTCCGAGGAA
Organism: Gemmatimonadota bacterium; assembly: GCA_040002895.1. Taxonomy (GTDB): domain Bacteria; phylum Gemmatimonadota; class Gemmatimonadetes; order Gemmatimonadales; family GWC2-71-9; genus Palsa-1233. Next base: position 208,682 of record JBDUDP010000001.1, on the reverse strand, counting down.
ACGATGGACAAGGCCATTCGCGCCCAGGTGGAACGGGCCGTCGAACAGGCCGACGTGGTGGTGCTGCTGGTGGACAGCAAGGACGGCGTGAATCCGATTGACGAGGACATCGCCCGCCGCCTGCGCACCGCCGGCCGGCCGGTCGTCCTTGCGGTCAACAAGATCGACGAGATCGGCGACCGCGACTCCCGCTTCCCCTTCTACTCGCTCGGACTTGGTGAGCCTTACGCCGTCTCAGCCGGCACGGGGAAGGGGAGCGGCGACTTGCTCGACGCGCTGGTGGCACTCTTCCCAGAGGGCGATGCCGGCGAAGAAGAAGAGCGGATCCGGATCGCAGTGGTGGGTCGGCCGAACGCAGGCAAGTCGTCGCTGGTGAACAAGCTGTTGGGTGAGGAGCGACTCGTCGTCACACCGGTGGCGGGCACCACGCGCGACGCCATCGACACGCACATCAGCTATCACGACAAGATTCTCACCTTCATCGACACCGCCGGGCTCCGCCGCCACGCCAAGGTCCAGGACTCGCTGGAGTTCTACTCCAACATGCGGACCGAGCGGGCACTGCATCGGGCCGATGTCTGTGTTCTGGTGGTCGATGCCAAGCTCGGGCTCCACAACCAGGATCTCCGCATCGCCAACCAGGCCTGGGATCAGGGCTGCGGATTGATCATCCTGGTGAACAAGTGGGACCTGATCGAGGAGAAGGACGCCAACACCGGCAAGCGCGGCGAGGAGATGCTGATCGAGAAGGCACCCTTCCTCGAGAACGTCCCGTTCCTCTATGGCTCTGCCCTCACCGGGCAGCGGGTGCGCAAGGTGCTCGACATGGTGATCACCGTGGCCGAGGCGCGCAAGCAGCGCGTGCCGACCGCAGAGGTCAACAAGGTGCTGCAGGAACTGCTCCAGCACGCCGCGCCGCCGCAGAAGTCCGGTGATGAAGTGAAGCTGCTTTACGCCACGCAGATCGAGACCTCGCCGCCCACCATCGCCATCGTGAGCAATCGTCCCGATGACGTCCCGGAATCATACCAGCGCTACCTCGCGCGCGGCTTCCGCAACGCCTGGGGATTCACCGGAGCTCCGCTGCGCCTCAAGTTCAACCGCCGGGGCAGCAAGCGGTGAGCGCCCGCCTGGTCGTCGCCATCCTGGGCGCCTACCTGCTCGGGTCGATCCCCACGTCACTGCTGGTGGTGCGTGCGGTGAAGGGCATCGACCTGCGGAAAGTCGGCAGCGGCAACCTCGGCGCCACCAATCTCTACCGCCAGCTCGGCTTCGCCTACGCCATCCCCGTCGCCCTCTTCGACGCGCTCAAGGGCGCGATTCCAGTCGCCGTGCTCGGCCCGTGGGCCGGCCTCGGCTTGGTGGGTTCTTTCCTCCTGGGTGTGGTCGCGGTCGTGGGGCACGCCTTCTCGATTTTCGCGAACTTCAAGGGGGGCAAGGGCGTCGCGACCGGCAGCGGCATCGTGCTCGGCATCGCCCCCTGGGCGTACCTCGTCACGCTGCTCGTCTGGGTCGTGACCGTGCGCTTCTCCGGCTATGTGTCGCTCGGCAGCATCGTCGCCGCGGTGGTCTTGCCGCCGGCCGTGCTGCTGCTGCAGCCGGATCGCCACGTGGTCGTGATCTGGTTGGCGGCGCTGTCGCTCATCATCATCTGGTTCCACCGCGCCAACATTCACCGCTTGCTCAACGGCACCGAGAATCGCTTCGGCAAGCGGGGCGATCCGGCGGCCAGCAAATGAGCGTCGACGTCGCGGTCCTCGGCGCGGGAAGCTGGGGCACGTCGCTCGCCGACCTGCTGGCGCGCAAAGGATTGCGCGTGAAGCTCTGGGCCTACGAGCCCGAGGTCGCCGCGTCGATCAACAACCAGCACGTCAACTCGCTCTACTTCGACGGCAATGCGCTCGACCCGCGTCTCGCCGCCAGCAGTGATCTCGCTGCCGTGCTCGACGGAGCGCCCGTGGTCCTCTCCGTGGTCCCGAGCCATGTCTCGCGGACGGTGTGGTCTCAGGCCGCTCCGCACATGACGACCGGTTCGCGGCTCATCTGCGCCACCAAGGGGCTGGAACCGGACTCGCTGGAGCTGATGTGTGACGTGGCGCGTGAGGTGATGCCCGAGACGTCGTTCGTGGCGCTCTCCGGCCCGAGTTTCGCGCACGAGGTGTTCGAGGCCCAGCCCACTGCCGTCGTTGCGGCGTCCACCGACCTGGCCGCGGCCGAAGAGGCGCAGCAACTCTTTGCGACCGGGTACTTCCGCGTCTATACCAGCAGCGACGTGATCGGCGTGGAACTCGGTGGCTCGCTCAAGAACACCATCGCGATCGCCGCCGGCGTGCTGGAGGGACTCGGGATGGGCAACAATCCCCGGGCAGCCCTGTTGACCCGCGGTCTCGCCGAAATCACCCGACTCGGCGTCGCGATGGGCGCCGAGGCCGGCACCTTCGGTGGGCTCGCTGGCATGGGCGATTTGATCCTCACCTGCAGTGGCGGACTCTCCCGCAATCGTCAGTTGGGCGTGCTGCTGGCGCAGGGGACGTCGCTCGAGGAGTACCGCGCGACCCACCGGACGGTCGCCGAGGGCGTCAACACCGCGCGCGCCGCAACGCAACTCGGCACGCTGCACGGCATCGAGATGCCGATCACGCGGCAGGTCGCCGCCATTCTGTTCGACGGAGTGGCCCCGCTCGACAGCATTCAGGAATTGATGGATCGCACCCTCAAGGCGGAGCAATGGGGATGAGCCTTCCACATCCAATCCAGCAGTTCTTCTCCATCGGCGAGGTCTGCAGTCTCACCGACCTCAAGCCGCATGTCCTGCGCTACTGGGAGAGCCAGTTCCGTTTCCTCAGTCCCGCCAAGAATCGGTCGGGCAATCGGGTCTACAAGTCGCGGGAAGTCGAGTTCGTGATGCTGGTGAAGCACCTGCTGTACACCGAGAAATTCACCATTGAGGGCGCGCGCCAGCGCCTCGACCACTTCCGTCGCACTGGTGAGCTGAAGCAGGCGGCCCGCGATGCCATGCGCTACGAGACCGTGCGCGAGGTGCGCGACGGCATTGCGGACGCTTTGGCAGTGCTGGACGGCCGCGAGCCCGCCATTCGCGCCATCGAAGAGAACCGCGCCGGGGCCTGACCCGACCCGTGTCTGGTCACGCCCGCGCGAGCCGCGCGTCGCGATCGAGCCACCAGCCGCACGCCAGACCGATCGCCAGCCAGCTCAACTCCCGCACTCGACTCAGCAGCGCCGCCGTCATTCCCAGCGCCGGATCGAGTCCCAGCGCTCCGAAAATCAGGTAGGTCCCACCCTCCTTGGTGCCCAGTTCGAACGGCACGAAGATCAGCAGGTTGGTGACCAGTGACGACAGGTTGGCGATCACGAATCCGTGCCAGATGCCCTGCGTCAAGCCGAGGGCCTCGAGAATCAAGGCGTACTCCATGGTCGAGAGCAGGCGACCCGCGAGTTCCACACCCAGTGCTCGCCGGAAGTGCCAGGGTGCCTCACGATGGATGGCAGTGAGTTCCTGATCGAGTTCCTGCAGGGCAGGTCGGTGCCGCTCCAACCGGAGCGCGAGGGGTCGCAGGAACGGCGTCCGCTCCAGCAGTGCCACGGCGCGCTCGAACACGCCCTGCCGGTGCTGGGAGAGCAGGAAGGCGGCGATCAGCAGCAGGATCACGGCTGCAATGCCCAGGAGGGCCAACACCGGCAGCGTGTGGGGCAGCAGCAGGGCGGCGGCGGGAATCGCCATCAGGAAGACGAGGACGTGGGCCAGGGCGTGCAGGAAGCGGAAACTGACCACGGAGCCGACTGCTCGGGATCGACCGAGGTAGCGAGTGGCACCGGCCATCCGGAACGGCTCGCCGCCCATGGCGAGCAGTGGGGTGGCGAAGTTGAGGGCGAAGGCGTTGACCGAGAGCAGAAACGCCCGCGGGAAGGTGAACGACCGCGGCCGGGCGGGAACGAGCAGTTGCCAGGCGCGCGCATTGCACGCATACACCACGCCCCAGAGGGTCACGATGGGGAACAGGACCCAGCCCGCACCATGGATCTCGCGTAGGAGCCGAGCCGGCCCGGTCTGCTGGATCAGGATCGCGAGGACGAGCAAGCCGAACCCGAGGCCGGCCAGACGAATACGTCGTGCGCTGGGGCTGTCGGTCTGGGGTGGTTCCACCACTGCTCCGCGTCAGGTGAATCCTCGTGCGCCTCGAAAGGTACCTTCACCTTACTATCTTTGGCCCATGCATATTCTTGTGGCCAACGACGACGGAATCCTCTCTCCCGGTCTCCAGGTGCTGGCCGAGGCGTGCCAGGCCGTGGGCCACGTCACCGTGGTGGCGCCGGACCGCGAGCAGAGCGCCCAGTCACACGCCCTCACCATGACCCGCCCGCTGCGGCCGGTGCGCCGTCCCGACGGCTCGTGGCAGGTCGACGGCACGCCCACCGACTGCGTCCTCCTCGCGCTGGAATCGCTGATGCCGGAACGGCCAGCGTTCGTCTTCAGCGGCATCAATCACGGGCCAAATCTGGGTGAGGATGTGCTCTATTCCGGAACCGTCTCGGCCGCCATGGAGGCCGTCGTCCTCGGCATTCCGGGTATCGCTTTCTCGTTCGCGGGGCGCCGTGATGACCTGCTCCTCGGCTACGCGCCGCTGGTCGCCCGGCTGGTGAAGCGGATCACGTCGCTGCCGGACTTCCCGGCCAACACCCTGCTGAACATCAACCTCCCGGGCATCCCGGTGGACGAGGTCGCTGGGGTCAAGGTGGCACGGCTCGGGTCGCGGGTGTTCTCCGAGTCGGTCGCCAAGAGCGCTGACCCGTGGGGACGCGAGGTCTACTGGATCGGTGGCGGCAAGATTACGTGGGCCGGAGCCGACGACACCGATCAGTGCGCGGTCAAGGAGGGGTACGTGAGCATCACGCCGCTCCAGTTGGATCTCACCAATCACGAACTCCTCGACACGGTCCGGGCATGGCGGCTCGAGGACTGAGTTCGTGAGTGATGGATTCGTCGGGTACCGCTCCCAGCTGGTCGAAACCCTCCAGCTCAAGGGCGTGCACGACATGGCCGTCCTGCGCGCAGTGGCCACGATTCCGCGCCACCGCTTCGTCCCCGAGCCGATGCGCCATCAGGCCTATGAGGATATCGCCCTGCCGATCGGCAACGGACAGACCATTTCCCAACCCTATGTCCAGGCGCGCTCCTGCGAGCTCTTGCGCCTCACCGGCCGGGAGCGCGTCCTCGAGATCGGCACGGGGTCAGGGTACCAGACCGGGCTGCTCTCGATGCTGGCGGAATCGGTCTTCTCGATTGAGCGCATCCCCGAACTGGCTCGCCGCGCGCATGACGTGCTGCGCAGCATCGACTGCGCCAACGTCTCGGTCATGCATGCCGACGGCACCCTCGGTTGGCGTCCCGACGCACCCTATCAGGGCATCGTCGTGGCGGCAGCCTCGCCGGCGGTTCCGGGACCGTTGGTGGCTCAGCTCGCCCCAGGGGGGCGGCTCGTGATCCCGGTCGGAAGCCGCGATGAGCAGGTTCTGACCCTGGTCACCAAGCATCTGGAAGGCGATGGCTGGGATGAGCTCGCCGTCCACGACGTTCGCTTCGTCCCCCTCCTCGGTGAATTCGGCTTCTCCGCCTAGGTAACCATGGAACTTCTGCGCCAATTCGTGGATCTCTTCATCCACCTCGACAAGCACCTCGCCGAGCTGATCCGGAACTACGGCGTCTGGACCTACGCCATCCTCTTCGGGATCGTCTTCTGCGAGACCGGGCTGGTGATCCTGCCGCTCCTGCCGGGCGACTCGCTCCTCTTTGCGGCGGGGACCTTTGCCGCGCTGGGCGACCTCGACCCGTGGCTGCTGGTGGTCCTGCTCATCAGCGCGGCGCTCCTGGGGGACAATCTCAATTACTGGATCGGTCGGAAGACGGGCACCAAGGCCTTCACCGGGGAGGCACGCTTCTTCAAGCGGGAATACCTTGATCGGACCCGGGGGTATTTCGCCAGATACGGAGGGCGGACCGTGATCCTGGCGCGCTTCCTTCCGATCATCCGGACCTTCACCCCCTTCGTGGCCGGGGTAGGGGAGATGCCCTACCCCCGTTTCCTGAGCTACAGTGTCGTGGGTGCGGTCGCGTGGGTGAACCTGTTCATCTGGCTCGGATATGGCTTCGGGAACATCCCCGCGGTCAAGGAGCGCTTTACGCTGGTGATCCTCGGCATCATCGGGATCAGTGTCCTGCCGATGGCAATTGAACTGTTCAAGGGCTGGCGCACGCGTAGGAGAGAAGTCACTTGAACTCATTCTCAAACTACACAAGTCATTGTTATACATGATGTTATGCTGTATTATCTCAACTATATTGTTAGCTATTGCGATTGAACGCCCGGCGCCATTCTCAACTAGCTTTTTGGGTTGTTTGCACTGATTATTGGCGGGAATTTGCCCTCGTAGCTCAGGTGGATAGAGCACCGGTTTCCTAAACTGGGGGTCGCGCGTTCGAGTCGCGCCGAGGGTATTGGCTCAGTTCTTCTTGGCGGATTGCGCCGCAATCCGTTCCCATTCGGAGCGGTATAGTCGTCCTCGCTCGGGTTGCCCCAGCGTATCGTAGGCGGCGGCGATGTCCTTGCGGGCGGCCTGCAGGAATGAGGTTCCCGGCTCCGACTGCTTCCCCAGGATCCGATATCCCGCCTCGCTTTCCACGACCGCTTCCGCAAAGCGTCGCTCCCGCAGCAGGGTCCGCCCGAGCTTGATGCGGGCGATCGCCGTATTGCTGTGTTCCGGGCCGAGGGCGGCAGTGAATCGGGCAAGGGCATCGCGATAGGTCGCCTCGGCCCGCGGGTATTCCTTCCGCGCGCTGAAGACACTGGCCAGGTTCGACAGCGCGATCCCAATGAGATAATGGTCATCGTGGTAGACGGCTCGGTAGATCTCCACCATGCGCCGGAAGTGGCCCTCAGCATCCTCGAGTCGATCCTGGGCCACTGCCAGATTGCCGAGCTCGTTGACTGCGGAGGCCACGCGAGGGTGGATCGGCCCGAAGACGCGCTCCTGGATTCGCAGCGCCTCCTGCAACGCCGAGACCGCCGCCGTGTCCTTCCGTTGATACACCAACGCACGACCAAGCATGGTCAGTGCCGAAGCGGTCGCCGGATGGTCGTGCCCGTACCACGCCTGAATCAACGCCAGCGCCTCGCGATCTCGCGTCTCTGCCTGGGGGTAGCTCCCCTGATCGAACTGAATTGCCCCCAAGCTGAGCAGGATTTCCGCCACCAGCGGGTGTCCCGGACCATGGAGTCGACGTTCCAGCGGCAGCACCAGGTGATCGAGTGAATCGGCGATGGCGTAGTGTCCCGCCTGGAAGTGCGTGCTCGCGAGTTCGGTGAGCGCCGTGGCATAGCCCTTGGTGGCCGTGTCCGCGGCACCACGCAGCGCCACGGCGGAATCGAGCACGGCGATCGACGCATCGTACTTGCCGGCCTCGCGCAGCGCCTTGCCGAGGAGGGCGAGCGCCCCCGACACGGCCGCCACATCAATCGGACGTTCGCGACGCAATCGGGCCAGCCCGGCCCGGACGGCGAATTCAGCCTCATCCATCCGCGCCTGATCAATGCGCAATCGGCCGAGCGCCACGAGAGCACCGGCCACTTCGCGAGATCCGTCGCCGTGAATTGCACGCTGGCGGGCGTAGGCCAGTGTGAGCAGCGAATCCGCGCGATCCATGCGCCCGAGTTGTTGGTAAATCCCGCCCAGCGTCTGGTAGAGGTCGGCTTGCACTGCGGGCTCGCCGTCGAGCGCGCGCGCCTCCCGCGCGCCGAGTTCGAGCAGGGTGGTCACGCGCAGAGAATCCGCGGGCCCTGCCGCATCGTCTCCTCCCTGGAAGAGCTGCAGCATGTAGGCCTGGATCCGCTGCGTTCGTTCGGATTCCGCGACCGCCAGATCGCGCGCCAGCCTCAGGCGCACAGTGTAAAAGGTGGTCACCAGCCCGATCACCACGACCGCCACTGAGGCGGCAAGCACCGGCAGGCGATGGCGCCGGATGAACATCGCAGCGCGATATCGACGACTGTCGGGACGGGCCTCCAACGGTTCGCCGGCGAGAAAGTGATCGAGGTCGCGCGCCAGCGCCTCGACCGTTGGGTACCGCCGGCCCGCGTCGCGATGCATGGCCGTGAGGATGAGGACATCGAGGTCCTCCCACGCGGCGCGCGATGCCGCTACCCGCCCGGCCACACTCGAGGGCCGCGGCACCTCTTCGGTCAGCAGGATCGTCGCCGCCTCACTCGGCGTCCGATCGGAGAGCTCGAACGGCAGTCGACCGGTGAGCAACTCGTAGAGGAGGACGCCAAGCGAGTAGACATCGGTGTGCGCGCCGACCGGCGCTCCGCGAATCTGTTCCGGGGCGGAATAGGCCGGCGTGAGGAGCCGCATGCCGGAACGGGTCTGATCGATCGGGGCATCGGTTCCCGCCAGCTGTTTCGAGATGCCGAAGTCGAGCAGCTTGGGCGAACCCTCCTCCGTGACCAGAATATTGGAGGGCTTGATGTCCCGATGGATCACGGCGTGGGCGTGTGCAAACTGCACCGCACCGCAGACGTCTCGGACGATTCGCAGCCGTTCCCGAAGTCCGAGTTCGCGACGGGTACAATAGTCGGTGAGTGCAGTACCCTCGACCAGCTCCATCACGAACCAGGGCGTGCCATCGGGCAGCGCGCCGGCATCGTAGAGCTGGGCAATCCCGGGATGCTTCAGGTGCGCGAGGGTGCGTTGCTCACTCGCGAAGCGTTCACGCCGAGCCGGCGAGAGCCAGGCATCACGCAGGATCTTGATGGCCGCCCGGGCATCGAGGTCGTCGCGCACGCCGAGATAGACCACGCCCATTCCGCCCTCACCCAGCAGTGCGGTGACGCGATACGGGCCAAAGGTCTCCGTCGGTAGGGGCCCGTCGGCACCCGAGTGGAGCAGCGCTTCAGCGGTTCGTGCCACACCTCGATCGAGGAGACTCGCACCGGCGGCGTCCTGCGCAAGCATCGCGCGCACGTCATCGCCCACGGTGGGATCGTCGCGCGTGGCCGCCACGAGCCGCGACGCGCGTTCGGATTCGGGAAGTGCCGCGATGGCGTGAAAGAGCGCCTGCAGGCGGGTCCAGCGGTCGGCGTCACCCATCGCCGTGCTCCGGTTTCAGCCGACCCGCTGCAGCTCGACGGCCAGCCACGCTTTCGCGGCGCGCCAGTCGCGGAGCACAGTGGCCTCGGAGACGCCGAGCAATTCGGCCGTTTCGGGTATGTCGAGTCCGGCGAAAAAGCGGCTCTCGACCATCGCGGCCTGCCGCGGCGACACTCGAGCCAGACCCTCAAGCGCGGCGTCCAACGCGAGAAGCTCCCCAGCCGAGTCCACTCCCGCATCGATGTCGTCATCGAAGGTCACCAGCGCGATCTTGCCCCCACCACGCTTGGTGGCATTCCGTCGGCGCGCGGCCTCGACCAGAATCTGCCGCATGGCGCGCGCCGCGATCCGCTTGAAGTGCAGTCGCGACGTGGGCGCGAGATGGGGCGACGCCGCCAGCTTGAGCCAGGCCTCATTGACCAGCGCGGTCGGCGAAATCGTGGCCGAGGGATCGCTGCGGCGCACCGTGGCGGCGAGCCGCCGCAACTCCTCATACGCCAGCGTGAACAACCCGTCGAGGGTGGGCGGATCGGCATCGATCGGAAAATCAGTCTGGGAAGGCTCGGCGGGCATGAGAGATCTTACGCGGAACGTGGTGCCGCGCAAGCGCTCCGCTAACTTTCGCTGATGGAGCGTCCCATACTCTTCTTTGATGGTGGCTGCGGGCTCTGCGACGGCTCGGTGCGCTGGTGCCTCCGGCACGACCGCCACCGGCGCCTGGCCTACGCGCCGCTCCAGGGCAGCACGTACGCCGACAGGTTCCCCGGCAGGGTCGGTTCACCACGGGAGACCGTGGTGCTGACCGAGGAGGGCCGCGTGCTCACCGAGAGCGAGGGCGTGCTTCGCGTGCTGGAGCTGATCGGCGGACCGTGGACGTGTCTGGCGAGCCTTGGTCGCCTCGCACCTCGTCCTTGGCGTGATGCCGCCTATCGCCTGGTGGCTCGCCATCGAAAGGAGTGGTTCGGCGGCGTCGAGCAGTGTCGACTGGGCGAGTCCGCGGGAGACGACCGCCTGCTCGATTGATCACCTGCGTTGTGCCTGATGATGCCCGTGGGGTAGACTCAACGCTCCAGCATCGGAGGTGCCCCACATGTCGACGAACGACGATGCCCAGATCGGAACCCTGCTTTCACGGCGGGAGGCACTCGGGACTCTCGGTGCGGCCGGCTTCGCATTGTTCTCCGGCACCCCCACGCCACCCGGCCTCACCGAAATCGGTCCCTGCGTGGTGCGACCAGCGCAGGAAGAGGGTCCCTACTTTGTCGATGAGCGGTTGAACCGCTCCGACATCCGGCGTGATCCCACCACCCGCGTCGTGTCCGCGGGCGTTCCGCTGCTGCTCACCTTTCGCGTCTCCGCACTCTCACGTGGCCACTGCGCCGCATTGGTCGGCGCCGACGTGGATATCTGGCATTGCGACGCCCTCGGCGTGTACTCCGACGAAGTCGATCCGCGCGCCGGATTCGATGCGCGGGGCAAGCAGTTCCTGCGGGGCTTCCAACGCACCAACGGCGCGGGCAGTGCGCGATTCACCACCATCTATCCAGGGTGGTACTCAGGACGTGCGGTCCACATCCACTTCAAGATCCGACATGCCACCGCCGCTGGTGGACACTCGGACTTCACCTCCCAGCTCTATTTCAACGACACACTCTCCGACCGAGTGCATGCCAAGGCGCCGTACGCACAGCAAGGGAAGGGGCGGCTGCCCAACGCCTCCGACGACATCTTTCGCGAGCAGCAAGGCGACCGGTTGGTGCTGAATACCACGCGACGTGGCGGCGGGTATGCGGCGCTCTTCGATATCGCCCTCGCGCTGCCCTGACATGCTGTGCCCATGGCACGCCCCGCCGTTCCGGGCGCTGATTGCCGCGTTCGCGTGCACGCTCGCGTCCGCGGACCCGGGTGCAGGGCAACTGCCCACCGCCACAGCGACCTGGGATGCCAGCGGCATCATGGTCGTCTTCCCCCGCGACTTTTCGCCCGATCGAATTTCACGAGACACGATCGTGGGCGACGCCTTCTCGGGGTACGAGTGGCGCGTCATCCTTGTGGGCGACCGCGAGGTGCTGGTGGCGGCGCTGGTGGTTCCGCCCGACCGGGCACTCCTGCTGCCGCGCGTCGAGACGGTGGCCGATGCCTATCGGCTGGGCGACCTGCGCCGATGCGTCCGAGACGACATCACCCTGGCCTGTGGACGCCCAGCCCGCGGCTGGGTTCGCGATGCGGAGGGACGCGTCGAGATCGGCATCGCCGATTTCCGCTGGCTGCAGCTGGCCGCCCGATCGCCACACCCACGCCTACGTCTGGTGGTTCGCAGAGCCCGCCAGGAACTCTGGTCCGAGGACGTGCCGTTGGTCTACGCCGACCACTGACTCCGCTACCAGTCCTCTGCACCGAAGGGATCACCCGGAGGGGCGCGCAGCACGGCGGAGGGCGTGGGCAATTCCCGCCGTGCCAACCAGCGACCAATATCGGCCGCGACGGACCGCCAGTGGGCCGTGGCCTCGTCACTGCCCGGCAGCTTCGCCTGGGCGGTTGCGCGGCGCGCGAATCCATCGAGTTTGAGTTCGACGAGATCGCGCACTTCCTGGCTCGCATCCTTGTCCGCCGCGAGCTGCAGCAATCGATCCACCACCGCGCGCTGCGTGCCACGTGCGATGGCGGCCGCACTCGCTGACCGCGTCGAGACGGGGAGGGCGAGGAGGCGATCGATTACCTCACCAAGCGACAACGCCCCGCTGTCATGAATGCCCGCGGCATAGAGCCTCGCCGCTCGCTCTCGCTGGAGGACAGCATCCACCGTCACCTGGGCCAAGGTGCGCGCGGCACCGAGTGCGTCGAAGGACGGGCGGGTCCGCGAGCGGAACAGCTCAACATTCTCCGGCCATCCCGGTGGCCGGGGTGCGAGCAACGTCATGATGGTGTCGGAGATCTCCAGTTCAGCCGGCTCCAGGGTCGCGAGCAGCTGGGCAAGGGCCGCCCGCTGACGGACCGCGCTCACGGGCCGCGAGGCCTGCTGGCCATCACCCTTCACGGCGAACTGATATTCGAGTCCGCCCAGTGTCTTGGCGACCGATGCGATGGCAAAGCGCTCCCAGAAGTAGAGCACGACGAAGCGTTCCTGCAGGGTGGCCACCGGCTCGCCGGTGCGGATGTTCGCGAGCCCGAAGCGATCCAGCGCGATCCGTCGCACCTCACGTTGATGCCGAAGGAACTCGCCGGCCGTCGATCCGTCGTCCCAGAGGTTGACCCGCGGATCGCTCGCCGATTCGGGCCGCGCATCACCATCGGAGAGATAGAGAAAGCCGCGGCGCAGCCCGTCGGCCACGATGGCGCGCAGCGAGTCCGCCTCGCGCGCGCGCGGGAAGATGCCGTAGCCCCAATGGATCGCCCAGACGTCATACGCGCCGGGACCTCGCGCGTATGCCTGCGAGAGGTCGATGCGTCCATCGCGCACCCGGACCCGTGGGGCAGGGTAGTCCATGACGGAGGCCCGCTCGTCAGTCGACGCGATATAGTTGTGCGCCAATCCGAGCGTATGCCCGATCTCGTGCGCGGTGACCTGGCGCACACGCGCAAGGACGAACGCGGTGTCCGCGGGCGACGCATCAGCGCCCATCAGCGCGGCATAGATGGTGTAATCAGTCCGGGCACGATGCGAGTCGAGCCGCGCCATCCCCTTGATCATCTCGCCGCTGCGCGGGTCACCGACGGCCCCGCCGATGCTCCAGCCCCGCTCGTTGCGATTCTCCCATTGCACCACGTTGTAGCGGGCATCCATCGGGTCGGCGCCGGCAGGGAGCCACTCCACGCGAAAGCCCCCATGCAGGCCCGCCTGGTTGAATGCCTCCTCCCACCACTTGGCCCCTTCCCACATCGCGGTGCGGACCGGCTCCGGGATGCCGGGATCGAGGTAGTAGACCAACGGTCGCACAATCGGTGAGGCGGGATCGTCGGGGTTCGCTCGCTCGAGCCGGTGGCGCGCGACCCAGCGTTGCGTGAGATCACTCTGGATGGGCTGGAAATAGTCCTTGAACTGCATCGTGAAGAAGCCGACTCGAGGGTCGTAGACCCGCGGACGATACGAGTCATCGGGCAACGAGAGGAAGGAGAGGTGTTGCCGCAGGGTGAACGCCCGTCCGTCGGGCACGATGCTCTCCACGGTTCGCCCCGGTGCCCCGGTCGTAGCAAAGGTGAGGGCGACATCGATTTCGCTGTTGCCGGGGAAGGCCTTGGTCAACGGTGCGTAGACGCGCGAACGATCCTTGGCCACGGTGTAGCTGCCCTCGCCGCTGCGCTGCAGCGTGCCCGTGACGTCGTTCCAATCCCGCAGCACAAACTCCGTGGCATCCACCAGGAGCCGGTCGCCCTCTTCGGCAAGAATTGGCAACGCCGCGCTGGTCGTGGGCGGAAACGCCTCGAGCACGGTGCGCAGGTGGAGGGAATCCCCGCTGGAGCGATAGTTCCAGTTCTCGAAAATCACCTGGACCACGTTGCCCGCTCGCTCGAACCGGACCACGTACGAGGCGCCGTTGGCCCCGCGGTCGAGGCCGATCGGATTGGAGCCGAGCCCGGTGGCGAGCGTGCCGTACATCAGCCCCCGGAGGCCACCCTTGGGGAGCTCCAGAAGGATCGCCCCAGTGGACTCGTTCACGTTGAGCGGGATGAAGCCATCGCGGTGAAGCATTCCCGCCGTGCGGGCCGAGATGCTCGTGCCCGGCGTGGCTGGGGGAGGCTGCTGGGCGGCGAGGGCGGCGGGGAGCAGGGCGAGGTAGAGGGCAGCAGCCGGGATGCGCGACATGGCGTTCCTGGGGACGGGTGTGGATCAGGTGGGGACCGCCGAATGTGCCGATTTCGGGGGATCCGGGCAAGCGACGGGCAGCGGGGATGCGCCTCCGGTCTGGCGTCGGCGGGCACATCCTGCCATTTTATGAGGCTGTGTCTGCCCATGTTGGGCATGGCAGTTCCTTCTCACGACAGGCAGCATGGCAACGACCGTGGAATCCGATCCGACGACCGCAGCAGCCAGCGGGGGCTCGACCCCCTATTTCACTCCCCAACGCATCCGCCAGTTCGGCATCGCGGGCGCCGCGCTGCTCGTGGTGGCGCTGGTGGCCTGGTTTGCCATCACGGCCGGGAAGCGCAAGGAAGCCTTTGCCGCGAGGGAACTGGAGTTGGGCCGTTCCCAGGCCGAGCAGGGTAACCTCGCCGGGGCGGTGGAACAGTTCAACAAGGTCTCCACGACTTACTCCGGCACGTCCGCCGCGTTTGACGCGACGCTGGGCATCGCACAGGCGCGGTTGGTCAATGGCCAGAATGAACTCGCGATCGTCGGGCTGCAGGATTTCCTGAAGACCAACCCGCCCGCCACCTACGCCTCGCCCGCCAATGGCCTCCTCGGCACGGCGTTCGAGAACACGGCCAAGTTCGCCGAGGCTGCCGCGGCCTACCGCAAGGCGGCTGATCTGGCGCCACTCGACTACCTCAAGGCCACGGCGCTGCTCGATCAGGGCCGCGCGCTGCGGCTCGCCGGCAAGAAGGACGAGGCGGCCGCGGTCTACCGTGAGCTGGTCACCAAGTACGCCGAGACGTCCGCCAAGACCGAGGCCCAGATCCGCCTGGCCGAGTTGACTGCGATGCAAGGCTAGCACGCAGTCCCGACCGCACGCACGAGGGGCCCGATCTGCGATGGATCGGGCCCTTCGTTTTTGCACGGCAGTGGAACGGGTCAGAGGTCGGTGGCCACTCGCACGACGATGTTCCGCCCGGGGTTCAGCGCGAACGCCTTGTACCGCGACAGGAAATCACGATACGAGACGTTGGTGGCATTGTGAATCGCCACCTCGATCGCGAGGGCACGTCCCAGCACGCTGCGATCGAAGCCTGCGCTGAGGTCGAGCAGGGTATAGCCGCCGGTTGCTTGATCGAGCGCGGCGAGTCGACGTTGACGGGCCACACCCACCAGCTCGATGCCGGCGTGCGTCCGGCCACCCCAACGCGTCGCACGATGGTGCCATTCGGCACCGACCACCGTGCGGACCGGAGGCGTGAGCGGCAGCGGGGAGCCGGTGGCCCGATCGGTGGCGCGGACGCCGTCGACCCGGGCGTTCACCGTCCATGCGGTCATCACGTCGACCTCGATCGAGGCCTCGCCGCCGGTGAGTCGTGCGTCGGTCTGCCGATGGCGATAGACCGGCAGACCGGAAATCGACTGGCCAGTCGGCGCGATGTAGGTGTAGCGATCGATCTGGTTCCGGAACACCGTGACCTCGCCGCGCACCGCAGCACTCTGCCAGCGCACGCTGCCCTCGATGTTCGTGCCACGTTCAGTGCGCAGGGTGGCATCGCCAATCTCGTAGCGCGCCTCGCTGAGCTTGGGGCCGTTGCTGTAGAGCTCGAAAAGATTCGGGGCGCGCCAGCCGCGACCGGCATTGAGGGCGAGCGCGAGTCCCTCGAGCGGACGGTAGACCACGCCGAGGTCGCCGCTCACGGCCTGATAGCGGCGGCTGTCCCCGGCGAAGCCGAGTCCCGTGCTGGGGTCGGCGTCCACTGAACGGGCGTCGACACGAAGTCCTCCCAGCACACTCCACTGCTCGTGACGCGCCTCGGCCACGGCGAAGGCGGCGCCGTTGGTGGTGGTGCCGCCTGGCACCAGCGCGATCGGACCGCGCGAGGCGTTGGCCTGTCGCAGGCCACTTACGCCGAACGCGGCGTGCAGGTGCTCACCGAAGGTTCGCAATCCCTTGAGGCCGAGCGTCACCGTGTTGAGCAGGAGATCGAACGCCACGGTCTCCTTGCCGGCACCGGCGGCGGGGTTGGCATCATCGGAGACCTCGACCAACGCATGTTGCTGGAACTGCCCCTGCGCCTCGAGTCGCCACGCGCCGGCGAGGCGCATGGCATCGACCTGCAGGCGCTCGTCGCGCGCCTTCCGCACCGGACCTTCTTCTGCCTCGCGCGTGCTGCGGATGGCCGGTGGGCCGCCGGCCTCGAGCAGGCGGAACTCGCCGCCATAGTGCGACAGTCGGACGATCAGATTGCCGCGCGCCCGCCGGATGCCCCAGGCGGCCTCGCCGTTGATGGCGAGGAAGCCGGTGTTGTCGAGCTCCCCGGCCGGCGTGTGGAGCGACGCCGCCCGTCGGCCGACCAGCGTGGCTCGGAGGCCGGACGCCGCGGCGCCTCGTTCGTAGCGCACCATGGTCCCGGTCTCGGCGTTGTTGCTCGCGGCGGAGAGTTCCAGCAACGTGCGTTGCCGCACCTCACCGCTGGGACCGGCCTCCGGCAACGCCTCCGGAATCACATTGACGACGCCGCCGAGGGCATCCGATCCGTAGAGCAGGGAGGTCGGGCCGCGGATCACCTCGACCCGAGCGGCCAGGCGGGCATCCACCGAAGGGCCGTCTTCATCACTCCAGGAGTAATCCTCCAGTCGGTGGCCGCCATCGAGCACCAGCACCCGCTGACCGGAGAGACCGCGAATGAGCGGCTTGGCAATCTGGGCTCCGGTGGTCACGCTGCGGACCCCTGGGAGTGCCTCGGTCGCCCGGGCCAAGGCGACGCTCTGGTCCCGGCGCAGCTGGGCCGCCTCGAGCGTGGCCGTGGAGAAGGGTGACTCCAGCCGGTTGATGGGGGCAAGGCCGGCGGTGACCAGTAGCGTCGGCAGCTCGACCGAGGCGACCTCAAGTATCACGTGAAGTGGTGCGGCGACAGGCGAGCGGACCCCGACCAACGCTGGGGCAAACCCAATGGCGGTGATTCCGAGCTGCCAGCGACCGGCGGGCAACTCCGGGAGAACAAACCGGCCGGAGGCATCGGTCGTGGCGGAGCGGCGGAGCTCGGGAAGCCGGATGGCCGCGTGGGCGATGGGCCGGCCGGCGACATCGACGACCTGGCCGCCCAGCGACGCCTGCGCGGTGGCGGATGTGGGTGCGGCGAGCAGAACGAGGAGGGCGAGGAGAAGACAAGGCATGTTCGATGGAGTCCCTGGGAATGGTGCGGTTGAAATTGCCAACAAACCGATTCATGCTTGTTGACTAAAACCGTAAAATATTGGTGTCAAGGTGGTTAGGATGGTTCGGGCTGGGGACTGATCGGGCTGATAGCTATATGACGTATAAGATGTATTATGTTAAGTTGGCGCGTGGACAACTGTGCATAACCCCCTCAGCCAGCCCACACCCCTGTCGCCACCAGCCGTCCTTCGCCACACAGCCAGACGTCCCGAGCCATCCCGTCCTCCCCCACCGTGGCCCGGACGGTCAGCAGCCGACCGCTCCCCGAGCGGAACCTGAGCGGCAGTTCCGCCTCGCCCACGGCCGCCAGGGCTAACGCCGCCGCCACTGTCCCGGTGCCGCACGCCAGCGTCTCGCCCTCGACCCCGCGCTCAAAGGTCCGGATGGCCCAGTCGGCCTCGCCAGCCTCGGACGTCCGACCTGAAGTATCACGTGAGGTCCTGCTGATGAAGTTGGCATTGGCCCCCTGGGGACCAGTCGCCGGATTGTTTCGAAGCGTTCGGCCGCGCACCTCGAGGTCGACCTGGGCGACGTCCTCTACCAGCGTCACCAGGTGCGGCACCCCCACGGTCCCGAACAAGATGGCCCGCTCCCCGGTCTCGGTCGGGATCGGCACCGCCACCGGCATCGCCATGTCGCTGAGGTGCACCTCCGCCAGATGCCCTTCCCCCAGGCAGCGGGTCTGGTAGCGCCCAGCGTCGGTCAGCAGGGTCATCCCCGCCGAGTCGGCCATCTCCATTCGCGCGGCGAAGCGGGTGGTGCAGAGCGCGGCGTTGCCACACATCGCCGCCCGACTCCCGTCGCTGTTGAAGAAGGTCATCCGGACCGTGTCCGGCTCGGGCTCCGGCGTCACCAGCACGAGCCCGTCGGCCCCGACGCCGTCCCGACGGTCGCAGACGGCCTGGATCCGCGCCACCGGCCAGTCCTCCACCCGATTGAATCGTCCGTCGAGCATCACGAAGTCGTTGCCCGACCCGGTGACCTTGTGGAAGACGACGCTCATCCGAGCCGCCCGAAGATCGACTGGAAGCGGAGCCACCAGACCATCCAGACCGCCTCGCGCACGATCCGCTGGTTCATCTTGCTCTGCCCCTCCATCCGGTCGACGAAGACGATCGGCAGCTCGACCAGCCGGAAGCCCCGCTTCCACGCCCGGAACGACATCTCGACCTGGAAGGCGTAGCCGTTGGAGCGGACCAGGTCGAGCCGCACCGACTCGAGCACCTCCCGCCGGAAGCACTTGAAGCCGCCGGTGGCATCGGTGAGCGGAAGGCCGGTGACCCAGCGGACGTACTTGTTGGCAAACCAGGAGAGCAGCAGCCGCGACATCGGCCAGTTGATGACATTGACCCCGGTCGCGTAGCGCGACCCCAGCACCAGGTCGGCGTCCTCGATCTTCTCGAGCAGGCCCACCAGGTACTTGGGGTCGTGCGAGAAGTCGGCGTCCATCTCGATGACCAGCGGATAGTCTCGCGCAAGCGCCCATGCAAAGCCCGCGAGGTAGGCCCTCCCGAGTCCCAGCTTCGCGGAACGGTGGAGCACGTGAATACGCGGCTCGGTGGCCGCCATGGTATCGGCGATCTGACCGGTGCCGTCGGGCGAGCCATCGTCCACGACCAGCACATCCAGCCGCGCGTCGGTTGCGAGAATGGCCGGCAGGATCTGTGGCAGGTTCTCGCACTCGTTGTAGGTCGGGACCACCACGAGCGCGCGCGAATCACCCGTCATGGGAACCCGATCGGAGGCGACCCGCCGCGATGAGCCCGAGCGCGAGCAGGGCGGAAGCGAAGCTGAGCCACATCATCCGGTGATAGAGGGTCGAGTCGTAGCGCAGCATGACCTCTCGGGCGCCGGGTGGCAGTGCCACGCTGAGCAGGGCGAAATCGGCGCGATGCGTGGCCACCGCCTTGCCATCGATGGTTGCCTTCCAGTCGGGGTACCAGTTCTCCGCCACCACGAGGTAGGTGGTACGGCTGTCGTTGCCAGAAAGCTTCACCGTCATCTCGCCGGGCCGCCACGACGCCAGCGCGGCGCTGACACCGGACGGTGCCGGTGCGCCCTGGGAGGCGCTCCCCGCCACAATGCTGCTGCTGTCGGGATAGAGCACGAAGCTGTGTGCCGGAAACCGCGGGTCAATGATCGTGGGGACGATCTGCTCCTCGGGCACTTTCACCGCCGCCGGCACCACCCGTACCCACGGGGCCAGCGAATCCCGCTCATAGAGATACCCTGCCAAGCCCGTGGGTCCGCTGCGCCTGCCGATCAGGTGCGGAAACGACACCGGGCCGAGCACCTTGTGGAATCCGGGCAGCTCGGAGACCTCGCGATCGAGCGTAATGTATTTCACGGCCCAGAGGTCGAGGAGGGTGGGGTTGATCTGGTTCACCCAGGCCCCCTTCCCTCCCAGAAGCTCGTCGAAATACTTGCTCTCCATGCCGAAGTAGCCGAGCAACGTCGGCACCCGGAAGGCCATGAGCATGGAATTCTGATAGACCCCGGCGCCCGGTGGATCGAGCGCGCGGAACGGCAGCGGGGTCTGCTTCATCGCCGTGGTGATCTCGTCGTCGGCATACGTCACCGCCGCGGGCGGATACCATTTCGCGAAGTGATGAACGATGCTCCAATTGTCGCCAGCGACCACAACGGCGAGCAACGCGGCCGCGGCGAGCCCCTTCAACGTCCGGCGCTGCACCAGCAACATCACGCCGCCTCCGAGCACCACCGCCAAGAGCAATCGCAGCGAGCCAAGTCGCAAGTCGCCGGCATTGTCGACCGCCACCGCCATGGTCTCGGGGCGCGCGATCCCGGTGGCCACGGCCTGCAGCACACCGACCAGCCCGAGCAGTGCGATCCCGGCGAGGGCGCCGAGGGGTACCAGCAGTGCTCGCGCCGTTACTTCACCGCGCACCAGTCGTTCGACACCGAACCCGGCCCAGACACAGACCGGGAGGGCCACCAGAAAGAATGCCATCCCGGCAGCGCGCACGCTGCTCATCATCGGCATCAGCACCCACAACCGATAGAATGGGGTGTGGCCACCGAAGCTCACGAGCAGGAAGAGTCCGGCGATGACCCCGAACCCCGCGAGCAATCCCTTGCGACGCGCGCTCGAGAGCCCCAGGACCGCCAACACGATCACCAAGGCGCCGAGATATTCGGTGTGGGACTTGAAGAAGTTCTGGCCCCAGTAATGATCGAGCATGCCGTTGAACTGCGGCAAGATGGTCGTCATCACTTCTTCGACCGGCATGGCGAAGGCCGTGATGTAGTCCCATCCCAGACTCGGCCCGCCCGGTCCTCGCGGCGTGTACACCTTGTGGGTCAGGATCGGAATCACCTGCACCGCCGCGATGCCGATCCCGAGGGCGACCGCGGCGGCAGCGGTGGCCACCGATTTCCAGCCCGCCGTCGTGCGCCGCCGCTCCGGATCAAAGAACGCCAGCCAAAGGGTCCACAGGCCGCAGGCCACGAGCAGGTAGTAGGCCATCTGCACTTGCGGTGACAGAATCGCCAGACCCACCACCAGCGCGAAGCCGCCGTAGCCCGCGCGGCGACCATCCCGGATGGCGCGCAACAACGCCAGGAATGCGAACGGCGCCAGCGAGGAGACGAACAGTTTCCCGTCGTGTCCCGGGCTCATCTGCGACGCCACAATGCCCGAGAGCTCGTAGGCCAGGCCGCCGACCAGCGCTGCGGTCCAGCCCAGCCGCAGGCCGCGCAGCAACGCGTACATCGCGCAGCCGGCGAGGGCTATGTGGAAGAAGAAACCGAGGGTCATCCCGACATCGGTGGGAACAAACCAGCGCAACCATGCGGTCGGATAAAAGATGTCGCCGTGCCCGACGACGGCGCTGAACGGCACGCCTCCGAAGATGAACGGGTTCCACTGGGGAATCACACCGGTGGCCTGATGCGCCTCCGCCGCGAAGTGACGGAAGGCGTAGCCCGCAGTGAGCTGGTCGTCCCCGGCGAGAAACTGTCCGGTGAACATCGGCCAGAAAATCGTGAGCGCCACCAGCACAAAGAGCAGGCAGGCCACGAACGCAGGATACCGTGGGGTGTAGTCTGGCGTAGCGTCAGGCGAGGTCACGCGACGGCCTCCGGAGCAGCAGCAACGTGGATGAGAGCAGTTCCAGCACGGTGACAATCACGCGATAGGCGAGGGCCAATGCGAGGGCAGGACCGACACCGACGTCTCGCTTCAGCAGCGCGTAGAGCACCGCCTCCCGGAGCAGGAGCCCGGTCGGGAACAGCAGAAAGAAGTAGCCCGCAACCGAGGCGGCAGCCGCTGCGCCGGTGATCAGCATCCAGTCGCCCTGGAATCCCTCCAGCAGACCCCGCCCGATCAGCGTCAGGCCGAGACCACCGATGGTCCAGGCCACGACATTGGTGACGACGGCGACGCCCAGCGCCTCGGTGTCGGCCGGCTTCATCATCTCCGGTCGACCCACATCCTGCCCGATGCGTCGAGGGAGATCGGTTCCCGCCAACCCGAACACCGCCACGAAAACCGCCAGCGCCGAGATCAGCAGCATCGGGAAGTAGAAGCGGCTGTTGCCGTAGCGGAACAGCCCCAGCAGCACCATCGCCACCGCCGAGCCGGTCCCCAGTCGAATGAGCGGAGGATGCAGCGCCGCTCCCACGAAATACTTCTGCGGGATCGCTTCCTGCTCGGCGATCGCAATCAACCGCGCCGCGAGCTTTGGCCGCAAGGAGTAGCGTGCAAGGTTGGAGCGGACCCAGAGGCGAATCACCGTGAGTGCGGGGACACGGACCTCCCATCCCTGGATGATCTCCCCGGTGGTCCAGATGGTGATCGCATAGGCGAGCACCGTGCACGCAATCCCCTCGATCAGTGGCACCCAATCGAGTTGCCAGATCACCGGCTTGAGCGCGAGGTCGTCCAGATTCAGCAGGACCGAGCGGACGCCGAGGCCAATGATGCCGAGCGCCAGGAGTCGCTGCAGCAGGCGGAATCGTAGGCTACCCATGGTCGGCGATGCGCGCTCGGCGCCGGATGAGGAGGAACGGCACGGCGGCACCGAGTTCGTTGACGGTGAGCGCGAGCCGTGACGCGACGGCCAGCGCGGCGGCCGGGGCGAGGCCGATGCTACCCTGCAGCAGGAGAATCAGGATGCCCTCCCGGACGCCCACGCCACCAGGCACGATCAGGGCGAGGTACCCGACGAGGTAGGATGCGGCAAAGGCGCCCGTAGCAGTTGCCCAGTCCAGCGTCACACCCTCGAGTGTGCCGAGCAGGAGCAACTGCAACGCCAAGCCGTACCCTGCCCACGCGAGAAAATTCGTGAACAGCGCGGCGGCGAGTGATTCCGGCTCCACGGGCTGCACGGCGTCGGGGCGTCCGACCACGAACCCGATGCGCCGCGTCAACGATGGCGAGGTCAGTGCCAGCACGCACACGAGCGCCACGGCGGCGAGCACGATGGCAGCAATGGAGGCACCCGGCATCTGTTCATCGAGCAATCGCGTACCGATGAGGGCAAACGTGATGATCGTGCCGGTGGCAATCGACACCAGCTGCATGATGATGGCGGACCCCGTCGCCGCGGCGCCGGACACCCCTTCCCGCTGGGCCATCACTGCCATGCCGGCGATCGACCAGACCTTGCCGGGGATGTACTTCCCGAGCGAGGCGAGGCACCAGATGCGCGCCGCGTCGACGATGCGGAGCCACTGGCGCCAGCCGTGCAGAATCGACCGCCACCCCACGATGAGGAAGCCGTACATGCACCAGGTCACCAGCAGCGAGGCGGCGATGAATTCCCAGCGCAGGTGCCAGTGGACTTTCTGGGTCGTGAGTTCCGCCCAATTCTGTCGGAACTTCACGATCAAGAAGTAGAGAATGATCGCGCCGAGCGCGCCCTGCAGGAGCCGCCATTTATGCTTGAACATTCAGAGCCCTCCGGTACCAGCCGAGGCAACGTTCGGCAACGAAATCGGGGGAGAGGCGCTCCCGCCAATGTGCTCCTGCTTCCTGCGCCGCCGGCTTCGCTCCCGGGTCGGCCAACAATTCCATCAGCCCCTGGGCGATGCCTTCCGGAGTCGGCGCCACCACACGGCCGGCGCCGGAGGCAGGCACCACATCGAGGAGTCCGCCACCATCTCGACACGCCACGACCGGGACGCCCTGCATCAGTGCCTCTGCCGCGGCGAGGCCGAAGCCCTCGCCCACGGCCGGCATCAAGGCGACGTCCGCCTCACCTAGCAACCCGGGCACCTCGGACGGTGGCACCTCACCCAGAAACCGGACGTCGTCACCCAACTGGAGTCCACCCGCCAGCATCCGCAACGCGGCGCGGGCGAGCCCGTCCCCTGCAATCGTCAGCGGCATGGTGAGGCCCCGTTGGCGCGCGATCGCATAGGCGCGCAGCGCGAGGTGCACACGCTTCTGCTCTACCAATCGGCCGATCACCACGATCCCGCCCCCACCCCGGCTCCACGGCCGATCGATGTCGGTGACGGCCATCGGTTGGACTGAATCCCCGGCGATGGCCGCCACCCTGCCCCGCCGCTCGAGCACATGCGCCAGTTCCTGCGAAACCGTGGTGACGACTCGTGCCCGATGCAGTGGTCCGCGGGCCAGCATGCGCGCCAGCCACCCTGTCTCGAGCAGGCGCGCGTCGCTCCCGTGGCAGGTCAGAACCAGCGGCCATTCCGGCGGAGAGGCCAGGCCCGCCGGCATCCACCAATGAGCGTGCACGATTCCCTGGTCGCTCGCCGTGCCGTCGAGTTCTTCGCGCGCACCCCGGCGCAAGGCACGAATCAATCCCGCGAGCGCCTTGAGCCCGCGCGCGGAACCAGTGGCACTCGCCATGGTACCGGTGTAGGCCAGCGTCTCATCCTGGGCATCGGCGTATCGCACCCGACTGATCGGAATTCCGTCGAGTGCGTCGCGACCGCCCCGACCCCGATCACTCGGCGCCACCACACGGACGTCCACACCGCGTCGGTGAAGCGCTACGGCCAGCGGATGCAGAAATCCCCCGGCCACGTCGCCAGGGTGTCGCGGATAGTTGTGGGTCAGGAACACGACGCGCATCGGGATCAATCGCGCCGGTCCGATTCGAGCCGACGCGCCAGCTCGCGCTGCTCCTCCCGGAGTCCTGCCACCAGCTCGCCGGTGAATCCAAAACCGAACAGGGCGATGCCGCTGATCACCATGGTCTCGACCAGGTTCAGCAGCGGTCGGAAACCGATGCCGTATCCGAATCGCAGTACCAGGGCGACGAGCCCGGCCACGAGTCCAATGATGAAGAGCACCGCTCCCGCCACACCGAAGAAGAGCATCGGCTTGCGCCCGAAGCGGAGTTGGAACCAGACCGAGAGCAGGTCCAGCACGCCGACCGGAATGCGCGTCCAGGTGAATTTCGACGTGCCCGCCGTCCTCGGATAGAGTGGCACCGGCACCGAGGTGAGCCGAAAGCCGTCGGCGGCCGCGATCACCACCATGAACCGGTGCCAGTCGGGACGCAGCGGCACATTGAGCATCACGTCACGACGGTACGCCTTGACCGAATTAAGGTCAGTGACCCGCACGCCAAACAGCCAGCGACAGAGGCCGTTGTACACGCTCGACACGAAGGCCTTCTCGTACTTCCCCTGCTTGGTCCCGGTGACGATGTCAGCCGTGTTGGCCAGGATCGGCGCGACCAGCGCGGGGATGTCCTCCGGCAAGTACTGTAAGTCGGCCGGATAGAAGACCAGGATGTCGCCCTGTGCCACGTCGCCGGCGCTGCGCAGCGCGTCGGCAATCCCGCGCTGCCGTCGGTGCGTGACGACGCGCAGGAAGGAGTGCGTGTCGCAGAGTCGGGACAGCACCTCACCGGAGGCATCGCGTGATCCGTCATCGACGACAATGACCTCGAAGCCGGTCCCCAGCCTCGGGAGCGCGGCGGCGCACTGACGGACAAACTCCGCCAGGTTCTCCGCCTCATCCTTGGCCGGCACCAGCACCGAGACCCGCACGGCGGGATCGGTCATACCCGCTTCCGCATCCGGGCGGGCAGGATGCCGAGTTGGTCGCGATACTTCGCAACCGTGCGTCGCGCGATCTGGATGCCCTGCTCCTCGAAGAGGTGCACGATCTGCTGGTCGGTGAGCGGCTTGGCCGGGTTTTCGTCGCCCACCATCTTCTCGAGCTTCGCCCGGATGGAGCGGGCCGAAGCATCCTCACCCGAGGCCGTGGAGAGTGCACTCGAGAAGAAGAACTTCAGCGGCAGCACGCCGCGAGGCGTCTGCACGAACTTCTCGTTGGTGACGCGACTCACCGTGGATTCGTGCATCGAGATCACCTCAGCCACCTCACGCAGCGTCAGCGGGCGAAGGTATTCAACTCCCTTCTCGAAGAACTCGCGCTGGCGGTCGACGATGAAGTTCATCACCTTGAGCATGGTTTGCCGGCGCTGCTCAATCGCCTGGATCATCCAGGTGGCGCTGTTCATGCGCGAGGCAATGAAGTCGCGATTTTCCTGGGTCATCTTGCCGCGTTGCCGCGCGATCTCCTGATACGACCGGGACAGTCGCAAGCGCGGGACACCGGTGTCGTTGAGGAAGACCTGGTAGCGTCCCTCGATCTTGTCCACGATAAGGTCCGGTGTGACGTACGCGTCGCCTCGGTCGGCGTACTTGAGACCCGGCTTGGCATCACACTTGGCGAGCAGGTCAGCGGCACCCTGGGCGTCGCGCGGCCCGACGCCGAACTTCCGGGCCAGATCGTTCCAGCGATGGGCAATCAGGTCCGGGAACGCCTCGTCGACGAGCTTGTAGGTCAGGCTGTCCTTGTCACCGCTCTCCTGGAGCTGCAGGAGCAGGCATTCCCGGAGGTCCCGCGCCCCGACGCCGGGCGGGTCAAGTGCCTGGATGATCACCAGCGCCGCCTCGAGTTCGGCCATCGTGAAGATCGCCACGCCACTGGGCAGCGAACCGGCACCGTTCGTGTGCGCCTCGTCGTCGTCCTCCGCTTCATCGAAGTCGAACGGGTCCGCTTCGTCCGGCTCGGGAGCACGGGCACCCGGGTTGTTCGACAGGAGCCAGAGATTGGCCGACTCGAGCACAGTCTCCAGCTCGCAGCCGAGCAGGCCGTCGTCGTTGATGTTGCCGATCAGCTCCTCACAGAGCAGCCGCATCCGCGGGGTCATCTCCAGCATCTGGAGCTGGTCGCGCAGGTGGTCCGCGAGGTCGCGACTCTCCACCGAGACCGGCTCGATGTAATCCATGACCTCGAACTGTTCCTTGGGTCCGCCGACGTCGAAGCCGTTGAGCAGGATCTCCTCCCAGTCGACCTCGTCGTCCTTCTTCGCCTCCTCCTGCTCCTGTTCCGTGGTCTTCTCGGGTGTCTCCTCCTCCTCCGGCTCTTCGAGCTCGAGGAACGGATTATTCAGCAGCTCCTGCTGCAAGTGCTGTTGGAGATCGAGCATCGGCATGTAGAGCATGTCCATCGCCTGATACAGGCGGGGATTGATCCGCAGCTCCTGCCGGAGCCCCTGTTGCTGATGGAGGCCCGTCTTCACGCGGGCTGCTCCATCCGCGCGCGCAGCCGGGCGGTGAGGTTGGGGCCGAGGTAGAGCTCTGCCACGCGATCGTTCCACACCAGCTCCGGCACGGTGCCGGCGGCCTGCACCGATCCGGAGTGCATGATGTAGGCACGATCGACGATTTCGAGCGTCTGCTCCACGTTGTGATCAGTGATCAGGACCCCCAGTCCCCGCTCGCGCAGGGAGGAGACAATGGTCTGGATGTCGTGCACGGCAATCGGGTCAACGCCGGCGAACGGTTCGTCGAGCAACATGAAGAGCGGATCGCGGGCAAGGGCCCGGGTGATTTCAAGGCGCCGCCGTTCCCCGCCACTCAGCGTGTAGGCCGGCGACTTGCGCAGGTCGGTGAGGCCAAGCTCCGCGAGCATCCGGTCGAGTCGGGCCAGTCGATCGGCCTTGCTCAGCGGCAAGGTCTCGAGGATGGCGAGCACGTTCTGCTCCACGGTCATCCGCCGGAAGATCGACGGTTCCTGCGCCAGATATCCGATGCCGAGCCGAGCGCGCTTGTACATCGGCTGGGAGGTGATGTCGGCGTCGTCCAGAACGATGCGACCCTCGTCTGGGCGGATCAGGCCGGTGATGAGGTAAAACGTAGTCGTTTTCCCCGCACCATTGGGCCCGAGGAGTCCCACAATCTCCCCTTGGCTCAATGCCAGACCGACATCGTTCACCACCGCCCGGCGCTGGTAACTCTTGGTCAGGCCCTCGGCGCGCAAGATGCTCATGGCCGTTTCCCCGGCAACGCCGCCTTGGTGGAGTCCCGCTTCATCTGCTGGAGCGAGGCTCGCTCGAGCTGGACGCCGTCAATGGAACCCCGCGCCCGGACAATCTCCACGCCGGTGGAATCGCCCGACTTCATCACCACCACGATGGTATCCGCGCGGGTGTAGTTCACCGACGGCGTGGTCCGGCCATTTTTGGTGACGTTGCGCGAAAAGAGGGAGCGCGCCGAGCCGATCGCCTCGACCTGTCGGAGCCGTGTGAGGGTGTTGCCGGCGGAGTCGACCTGTGCGAACTCGGCCACGATGCGGTCCCCCCACAGCGTATCCCGATCGCGCGGCGTCGCGTGGGCCGTGTCGGTGGCCTCGCGCACCGCCAGCGTGTCGAGCGGGTTCTGCACCTTGCCGCGACGGAAGACGCGCAGTTCCCGCAGCTTCTCGCCCGGGCTGTCGATCGCGATGCTGTCGCCCTGGATGTCGTAGCCGTCGTTGTGCACCGTCGCCGGCTTGTGACGATCCCATGCAAGTGTATGACTCAGCTTCTCCTCGGTGAACACCAGGGTGACGCTGTCGCCGCGAATGTCGGAGCCACCGTTGGTCACGTGCCCGTCCCCGAACGCCTTGACATCACGCAGCGTCTCGTCGTCGAGCCCGAGGTGGACCTGGCCACCACGCACATGAAACGAATCCGTGGCGATCCGGCGCAGGGTGGCCGGCATCCCGTAGAGCGTGGCATAGCCGCCGCGGCCCGTGAGATAGGCGAGCGAGTCACCGGTGCCGTGCAGGGAATCGCGATCCACCGTCACCTGCCCCGCACCCCACAACCGCGAACCTCCCACGCCCTTCAATCGGTCCGCAACAATCAGATAGGGATTCGCTAACACGGAGTCCTTCGGGCCGCGCGCCGGCAGGTACCGCAGGGTCGGTCGCTGCAGCGCGATGGTCTCGGAACTGTCGCGAATCCCCTTGACCGCGCGGAGGTAATCCACCGACGGTCCGGTGAGGGTGGATCCAGTGGCGAGGTTCCGCACCACCACATGACCGCGCGCCTGCATCTGCTCGCCATTCTTGAAGTACGTGATGGTGTCGCCGGTGAGGGAAACCGTCCCGTCGCGAAAGAATGCCTTGGTGATCAGGATGATCACCGAACCGTTGATCGAGGTGAGCGAGTCCCCGCCGAGATGGACGTTCTGGCCGACACAGCTCAGGCGGACGTCGCCGCCGGCAAAGAGGTTGGTATTGCCGGGTAGCGGTTCACTCTGGAAGCCCTCGCGACCGACATGGTCCACGTTCAGCAGGCAACGCCGCTCCTGCTGCGCCTGGGCGCCGATCGCCGCGAGCGCGAGCAGCAACACGGTGACCCCGGCGGCGCGCATCACTTGGGCACCCGGCCCCTGGCAGCCGGCGTCTGGGGCTTGGGAGCGTCCTGACCGGGAAGGAGGAAGCCCTTCCCCTTCTGTCGTCCCCGCGGCCGCAGCGTGATCACGTTGCGGAAATCGGGATCCGACTCGAACGAGGCGCCGGCACCGTCGCCGTCAGGCCCGGTGAAGGTGAACGGCACATCGGAGCGGACCTGGTTGGCGATGCGATCATAGACCAGATGTTCGGTACGCAACACCTTTCCGGTCGGCGTGCGCGCGACCACGCTGTCGCGCAGGTCGAGACTCTTGTCCCGGATGGCATAGCTGCCGCGGCGCGAGGTGACGGTCGACGTCGCCTGACCGCTTTTGTCATAGAACGTCACCGTGACATTCTCGAGATCGGCCACCTGGCGATTCTGGTAGACGCGCGCGGTATCAGCCCGGAGGTCGAGCACGCGCAGATCGTTGTCGGTCACGGTGGTCTGCATGCCGCCCATGACCTGATCGGCACTGTCGCCGACCGCCGCCTGCTTCGGGGCGATGCCACGCTTGGCACAGCCGCCCAGCACGAGCAGCAGGATGACGGCCAGCCGCGACGCCCTCATCCGGCCCCCGCACGCAGCAGGTCGTGGAGGTGCACGACGCCCACCAGCTGGTCGGAGGCCGCAAGCACCGGCAAGGCGACGATGCCATGACGCTCCATCATCCCGAGCGCCGTGGCCGCCAGCTCCTCCGCTAACACCGTCCGCGGACTGCGACTCATCACTTCCGCCGCCGGGACGCCGAGGAAGTTGGGCACGCGTTCGACCAACCGGGTCAAGTCTCCGGTGGTGATCACGCCCTGCACCCGGCCTCCTTCGATCAGCGGGACCAGCCCGCGACCGTGCGCCAGTCCGACGATCACCGCCTGCATCGTGCTCTCGGGCGATAGCGCATAATCGGCCGGGACCATGACGTCCGACACCCGCAGCAGCAGGCGCCGACCGAGTCGGCCGCCGGGGTGAAGCGACGCGAAGTCCTGGCGAGCGAATCCCTTGCGCTCGAGCAGGGCCACGGCAAGCGCATCACCGAGCGCGAGTGCCACCGTGGTGCTGGTCGTCGGCGCCAAGTCGTGTGGGCAGGCCTCCTCGGCGACGCCAGCGTCGAGCGCCACCCGGGCGGCCCGGCCAAGGGTGGACTGCAGTGACCCGGTGATCGCGATGATCGGCACCTGCATTCGTGCCAGCGCACCGACCAGGCCAAACAACTCCTCGGTCTCTCCGCTCTTGCTCAGGACAATGGCCACGGTGTCGGCCGATACCACGCCGATGTCGCCATGTAGCGACTCGATCGGGTGGAGATAACTGGCGGCAGTTCCGGTGGACGTGAGCGTCGCCGCGATCTTCTGGGCAATGGCGCCGCTCTTGCCGATGCCGCTCACGACCACGCGGCCGCCTGCGGCCAGCAGATCCACGGCGCGGTCGAAGCTCGCATCCAGACGCGCCCCGGCGGCCAACACCGCCTCGCCCTCAAGTTGGAGTGTCCGACGTCCCGCCGCCACGGCGCTGGTCACGAGCCCGCCTCGGTGTAGTGTGCGGAGGCTGCGTCCCACTCACCGCGAGCGCGCAGCAGCAACTCCACGACTTCCCGCAGCGCACCGTGTCCTCCCGCGGCCGTGGTGGTGAACTGGCAGACCGCCTTGACCTCGGGACGGGCATTGGCCACCGCAATCGGGAGCCCGACTCGACGCAGCACGGGAATGTCGGGGAGATCATCGCCCAGAAAGAGCATCTCCTCCCACGCGAGGCCGCGCTCCTTGAGCAACGCGTCGACCGCCGCGACCTTGCCGGTACTTGAGACTTGCATCACCGCGCTCACCTGCAACTCCAACCCCCGGAGGGCGGTGGCTGCCGATTGCCGGCCGCTCACCCAGATCATGTCGATGCCGACATGGCGCAAGAGCGACGCGGCGAGTCCGTCCAGCACGTCGAAGCGTTTGAATTCCACCCGCTCCCCGCCGACCGCTCCGATGTAGAGCCCGTTGTCGGTGAGGCAACCGTCCACATCACTGCCCACCAGGCGGATACGGCGCGCGACGGTCGCATCAAGCACGGGAGACCTCTCGGGCGGCATGCCAGACCGCAAGCGTGCGCGTCAGCAGCGCATCGAGTTGATCGAGGGGCCATTGCGTCGCGGCATCCGAGAGGGCGCGTGCCGGCTCGGGATGCGTCTCGATGAAGAAGCCGTCCGACCCGGCGGCTGCGGCTGCGGCGAGCAGCGGCGGGACGAACTCGCGCAGCCCGCCACTCGCGCCACCACTCGCCTGCCCCGGCTGCTGGACGCTGTGCGTCGCGTCGAAGATCACCGGGGCGCCGGTGGCCGCGCGCAGCCGCGCAAAGTTGCGATGATCCACCACCAGGTCGCCGTAGCCGAAAAACGTTCCGCGTTCCGTCACGGCCACCTCAGTCGAGCCGCCGGATCGCACTTTGTCGAGTGCACCGCTCATGGCCTCTGCCTGCATCCACTGGCCCTTCTTCACGTTGACCGGTCGGCCGCTGGCGCCGGCGGCGAGCAGCAGGTCAGTCTGACGAGAGAGGAACGCCGGGATCTGGAGCACATCGACCACCTCGGCCACAGCCGCCACCTGGGAGGATTCGTGCACATCGGTCAGGATCGGGAGACCGCTCGCCGCGCGCACGCGCTCAAGGGCGCGCAGGCCCGCATCCAGGCCGGGCCCTCGAGGGGCATCGCCTCGGGCACGATTGGCCTTGTCGAACGACGCCTTGAAGCAGACCGGCAGCGCGTGTCGCGCCGCCAGCGTGGCAAGGGTCTCCGCGATCCGCAACATGGTGGCATCATCCTCCACGACGCAGGGACCCGCGATCAGGAACGGCCCGGGCCCGAATCGCCATCCGGAAGTCACGAATGGATTCCCGCGGTGCGACCATGGGCAGCGACCGGCGGGACGGCCGCCGCGAGGTGATGGTCCACCGCTGCGCCCACGAAAGCCGCGAACAGCGGATGGGGACGGGTGGGTCGTGATTTCAGCTCAGGATGGAACTGGCAGCCGACAAACCACGGGTGATCGACCAGCTCGATCATCTCGACCAAGCCGCCGTCGGGCGACTTGCCGGCGAGCCGCATGCCGTGCTCGGTGAGCACGTCGCGATAGGCGTTGTTCACCTCCCAGCGATGCCGGTGCCGCTCGGAGATCTCCGTGGTGCCGTACGCCGCGGCTGCTCGGGAGTCGGGGTCGAGTCGTGCCGAATAGGCACCGAGTCGCATGGTACCACCGAGATCCTTGACCTCGCGTTGCGAGGCCATGAGGGCGATGACCGGGTCCGGGCAGTCGGGCTGGAATTCCGTCGACGTGGTCCCCACCATGCCGCAGACATTGCGCGCAAACTCGATGATCGCGACCTGGAGGCCGAGGCAGATCCCGAAGAAGGGCAGCTTGTTGTCCCGGGCCCACTGGATCGCCTCGATCATCCCCTCGACGCCGCGCTCGCCGAACCCGCCCGGCACCAGCAGGCCGTCGAAGCCGGCGAGCAGCTCCCCCGCGACGTCGTACGAGGTGAAGCGATCACTCGAGACCCACTCGATCTGGACGCCGGCGTCGTGCGGGATGCCGCCGTGCAACAGCGACTCCCCCACCGATTTGTAGGCGTCGTGATAGTCGGTGTACTTCCCCACCACGGCAATCCGTACCCGATGCGTCGGGCGCAGAATGCGCTGCACCATCACTTCCCACTTGCCGAGGTCCGGCTCGCGGGTGTCGAGCCGAAGTCGCGTGCAGACCTCGCGATCGAACCCCTGTTCGTGGAATCGGAGCGGCAGTTCGTAGATGCTCTTGACGTCGGGGCTCTCGATCACGGCCGAAAAATCCACGTTGCAGAACAGCGCAATTTTCTGCTTGATGTCGGAACCGAGCGGCCGCTCGCTGCGGCAGATCAGCATGTCGGGCTGGATGCCGAGCTGCATGAGCTCGCGCACCGAATGCTGGGTGGGCTTGGTCTTCAGCTCGCCCGCCGCCGCGATCCACGGCACCAGAGTCAGGTGAACGAAGAGTGAGTTCTCCCGGCCGACATCCTGGCGGAACTGGCGAATCGCCTCGAGGAAGGGCAGTGATTCGATATCGCCGACCGTACCGCCGATTTCGGTGATGACCACATCGCTTCCGGTCGAGGAACGCTTGAGCGCGGCCTTGATCTCATCGGTAATGTGGGGAATCACTTGCACGGTGCCGCCGTTGTACTCTCCCCGACGCTCCTTGCCGATCACCGTCTGATAGACGCGACCGGTGGTGATGTTGTTCTGCTGCGAGAGCGCGCGGTCGATGAAGCGCTCGTAGTGCCCGAGATCAAGGTCGGTCTCGGCCCCATCGTCCGTCACGAACACTTCACCGTGCTGGAACGGTGACATCGTGCCGGGATCGACATTGATGTACGGATCGAACTTCTGCATCGTGACACTGAGACCGCGTTCCACCAGCAGGCGGCCCAACGAGGCCGCGGCAATCCCCTTGCCGAGCGACGATACCACGCCGCCAGTCACGAAGATGAACTTGGTGGGGCGCGGCGGGTTGGTCATCAGGTCACCTCGGCGAGAGCACGCCACCGCATTTCGGCGGCACGCAGGTCGGCCGGCGTATCGATGCCGGCGGGAGCGGGTTGGTTCAGGAAGGCGACACCGATGCGCAACCCCGCACTGAGCGCCCGCAGTTGCTCCAACCGTTCGGCACACTCGAGCGCCGCGGGCGGAAGCGATGTCACGTGCATCAGCGCGTCGCGCTGGTAGGCGTAGACGCCAAGGTGCTGCCACCAGCGGGCGTCCGGGAGATCGGCCGCGTCCCGGACATGGGGAATCGCGGCCCGCGAGAAGTAGAGCGCTCGCCCCGCCGCGTCCGTCACCACCTTGACCAAGGCGGGCTCATGCCGCAACGCCGCATCCAGGGGCGCGGCGGCCGTGCCGATCGCATCCCCGAGGCGGACCCGAGCGATCGCCCCGCTCACCGCAGCGACCGGCATGAAGGGTTCGTCGCCCTGCAGGTTCACGATGATCTCACATCCGGCGTACTCCGGCCGGCGGGCCACCTCGGCGACCCGATCGGTACCACTCTCATGGGTCGGGTCGGACATCACCACCGTGACCCCCCATCCCGCCAGCGCATCCGCGATCTCTGCGGCATCCGTGGCCACCACCAGATGGTCGATGCCCGGCACTTCGCGGGCGCGTTCGACCACGCGGGCCACGAGTGGGGCCCCGCCCAGGAGTTGGAGGGGTTTGCGAGGGAGTCGCGTCGAGCCGACGCGAGCGGGCACGACAAGCAGGACAGGCACGATCAAAGCTATAGGGACGAGGTCCCGGAGTCAAAATGCGTGCCGTTCCTCTGGTGGGATCCCTAACCGCTTGTATCAGAACCGATTAGCTGTCAAGCCCCCGACAACGCAAGGAAGTTGGCGAGCAGGGTCTTGCCGGTCGGGGTCGCCACCGACTCGGGGTGGAACTGGACCCCCCAGATGGGGCGCGTCCTGTGGCGCAGCGCCATGATCTCTGCCCCCTCAAGGCGGTCGGCCGACCAGGCGGTCAACTCGAGTTCGTCCGGTAGCGAGTCGGGGGCGATGACCAGCGAGTGGTAGCGCATCACCGGCATCGGAGCGGGAATACCGGCGAAGAGCTCCACCCCCCCGTGACTGACGTCCGTGGTCTTGCCGTGCATCAGCCGGTCCGCCCGCACCACGGAGCCCCCGAACGCCTCGCCAATGGCCTGATGCCCGAGGCAGACGCCCAGCAACGGCAACCCCGCCTCCGCCGCAGCACGGATGAGTGGGATGGCGATCCCGGCTGTGGCGGGTGTCCCAGGTCCCGGACCAACCACGATGCCGCGAGGCATCCTCGCCAACGCGTCGGCGACGCCAATCTGGTCGTTCCGCACCACCTCGGGTTCGGCCCCGAGTTCCCCCAGGAGCTGGACAAGGTTGTAGGTGAAGGAATCGTAGTTGTCGAGGATGAGGAGCATCGAAGGGGTCAGCCGCGCGGGTGGAATTTGTGGTGGACGCTCCGAAGGTAATCACGGTCGACATGCGTGTAGATCTGCGTCGTGGAGAGATCGGCGTGGCCGAGCATTTCCTGCACCGCGCGCAGATCGGCGCCGCCCTCGAGCAGATGGGTCGCGAAGGAGTGTCGCAGCGTGTGCGGCGTGACGCCCTTGCGAAGCCCGGCCTGTGCCGCCCGCTTCTTCACGATGCCCCATGCCCCGACACGCGACAGCGGCTCGCCCCGAGCATTCAGCAGCAGACGACCTCGGGTGGCACCGCGATCAAGTCCCGGTCGAATGGTGTGGAGATACACCGAGACCGCCGCGACCACGGCGCGCCCAACCGGCACGAGGCGCTCCTTCTTCCCCTTCCCGAAGGCGCGAACCAACCCGTCAGAGAGGAGCAAGTCGGTCAGGCCCAGATCGCACAGCTCCGACACGCGGAGTCCCGCGCCATAGGCCAGCTCGAGCAAGGTGCGATCGCGCCAGGCGAGCGGTTCCTCGACGCGTGGGGCCTCGAGCAATCGGTTCACCTCATCGACCGACAGCACCTCCGGGAGCGTGCGCCACCGCGTGGGCGTCTCGAGGCGATCGCTGGGATCCTTGGTGACCAGCCCCTCGGCCGCGAGGAAGCCGAACCAGGTCCGGACGGCGGAGATGTGCCGCCGGATCGTGGCACCGCTCATCCCCAGGTCCTTGAGCAGGAAAATGAACTCGCGCAGCATCGGCGTGGTGAGCGCCGTCGGATCGGCCGCCCCCTTGCTCACGGCGAACTGTGCCAGACGGGTCAGGTCGCGGCGATACGCCTCGAGCGTATGAGGCGAATGCCCTGCTTCGAGCGAGAGGTGATCACGGAAGGCGGCCAGATGAAACGCGGTGGCGACACGCTCGTCGAGTTCCGGCAGCATCATGGGGAGGCCTGCCGGCTCCGACGCCAGAACCACACCCCGATGCCGGCCGCAACCACGGCCGCGACAATCGCCATCCCCTCGTTGAGGCGATCGATGCTGCGCAGCACGGTCTCGAGTTGCGAACCGAAGGTCGAGGCGAGGTAGATGATGCCGCCATACCACAGCGCCGACGCGAGCAGCATGGGGATCCCTGCGCGCACCGGCCCGATGTGGATGAGACCCGCAAAGGGGGGAACAATGGCGCGGAAGCCCGGCAAGAGTCGACCAACGAACAGGCCCACGACGCCGAAGCGGGAGTATTCGCGCCGCACAAACGCCATGCCGTCGGCCGGCAGGAATCGCTGAGCAAAGCTGGAGCGGAATAGCGCCGCGGCGTGACGCGCCCCGAGAAAGTACATCCCCATCGCACCCATCATGTTCGGGATCAGCGTCGCGGCAAAGACGCCCCCCGGTGTGGTCACGCCTTTGTGCGCGAGAAACGCCCCGAGCGCGACGGTGGCATCGGCTGGAAAGGGGGGAAAGACATTCTCGAGGGCGGCAAGGAGCGCGATGACGGCGTACACGGCTCCCGGCGGGAGCGAGGTCAGCCACGCGAGCAGTGACTCGATCACGGGAGCGAGGTGGAGCGACCCGGATGTGCAGTGAGTGTTGCGACGGCGACGACGGCAATGCCCTCGCCGCGGCCCAGGAACCCCATCCCTTCGTTGGTCTTCGCCTTGATGGAAATGTCACGGGTCCCGACGCCGAGCACTCCCGCGAGCCGCTCGCGCATCGCCACGGCGTGGGGGGCCAGCTTCGGTGCCTGGGCAATGACGGTGATGTCGGCCTGGTTCAGCGTCCACCCCGTTTCCTGGACCAGGCGATGCGCCTCGGCGAGGATCATCATCGAGTCGGCGTCCTTCCAGGCCAGTTCCGTATCGGGAAACAACTGCCCGATGTCGCCAAGGGCCGCGGCGCCCAGGATCGCATCGGTGAGTGCATGCCCCACGGCGTCCGCATCCGAGTGCCCCTGCAACCCGAGGGTGTGGGGTATGACGATGCCCCCGAGGATCAGCTTGCGACCCGCCGCGAACCGATGGGAGTCGTAGCCGATGCCGATGCGCATCAGCCGGCGGCGCCGGCGAGCGAGGGCTCGATCATGGAATAGTCCTGCCGGCGACGCTGCGGCGTCAGGCCGGCGTCGCGGATGGCCCGCTCCATTTCGCCGATGGTGGCACGATGGGTGGTGCCGGCGGCCGAGACGACGTTCTCCTCCATCATCAGCGACCCGAAATCGTTGGCCCCGAAGCGCAGGGCCACCTGCCCCACCTTGAGTCCCATGGTGACCCACGACGACTGCACATTGGGAATGTTGCGGCAGATGATCCGGGCAAGTGCCAGCGTCCGCAGATAGGTCACCGCGTCGGTCTTGACGTACTCACTCATGCCGGTGCCCTCAGGCTGCAGCGGCCAGCAGATGAAGGCGGTGAATCCGCCGGTGCGCGCTTGCACGTCGCGCACGCGCAGGAGGTGTTCCACCCGGTCGCCATTGCTCTCGCCCAGTCCATACATCATGGTGACCGACGTCTTCATGCCCTGACGGTGTGCCTCTTCCTGCACACCGAGCCATTCCTCGGTCTGGGCCTTCTTCTTGGCGACGCGCTCCCGGACCTCGTCCACCAGAATTTCGCCACCGCCGCCGGGGATCGAGTCCAGCCCCGCCTCGCGCAGCTGACGGATCACGTCCGTCACCGGCATCCGGAACCGCTCGGAGAAGAACACCACTTCGGACGGCGAGAAACCGTGGATGTGGATCGGGTGATGGGCCTTGATGTAGCGCATCAGTTCGAGATACCAATCGAACGGGATGTACGGATTGTGCCCGCCCTGCAGCAGGATCTGCACCCCACCGATCGTCTTGCATTCATCAATCTTGGCGCCGATCTCCTCGAACGACAGCACGTACCCCTCGCGATCCTTGGGCCGACGATAAAACGCGCAGAAGGCACAATCCGCGACACAGACATTGGTGTAGTTGATGTTGCGGTCGATGATGTAGCTCACGACGGGTTCGGGGTGCAGCTCCCGACGGATCGCGTCGGCCTGCGCCCCGAGTTCGAGCAGGGGGGCCTGCTCATAGAGGTCGAGATACGCCAGGAATTCGGCGCTCGTGCGATCCACCACTGCCATCAGGCCGCCGTCAGGAAGGTGAGCGAACCATCGGGCACCAGGCCGTCCTTGGCGAGCCGACCGAAGAACTCGGTCAGCCCGGCCAAGTGCCGGTACGACAATTCGTAATCGAGGTCGCCAAGGTAGGCGCGACAGGTGGCAGGCGAGATGCCGGTGCGCTGCGCCGCCTCATCGGCGATCAGATCGAGGTGGCTCACGCCCCATGCGCGCGAGGCGAGCAGCGCCTCGTGGACCTGCAGTACGGCATCGCGGTCGGCGTCCCGCCGGGCCGCCCAGACCGCGAACACGAAGGGCAGGCCCGTCCACTCCCGCCAGGCGCTGCCCAGATCCACGCACACCGGATAGATGCCACTCATCCGGAGATGCAGCGCCGCGTCACCGATCACCAGCACCGCATCGTGCGGCAACGACTGGAGGGCGGCGAGGTCGTTGGCTTCCGCCCGGGCCGTGGCGAAGCGTGGTCGCACACCCCAGCGGTGGGTGCAGAGCAACTCAAGCAGCAGTGTCGAGGTCCGAGACGATGCGGTACGGAGAATGGTGGCACCGTCGAGTTCGTTGACCGGGCGACGCGAAAACAGCGCGACACTGTGCACGGGACCGTCGCAGGAGATCGCGAGTTGCGGGAGCAGGTGATAGGCCGCGGCATCCCGGGCATACTCCACCGCGGAGATGACGCTCAGGTCCAGTTCGCCCGCGGCAAGCAGGTCGTTGAGCTCGGCCGCGGTGGCCGACACCACGGTGGTCGGCGCCGGGACGATGCCGCGATCCATGGCCGCATACACCGGGGCGGCATTGATCCAGGGAATGCGCCCCAGCCTCATGCTGCGTGCACCACCGGCAGCGACAATCGCGCCGAGCCGCCGCGCGGTATGGTCAGATCGGAGAAGTCGGTGCGCACCGCCTGATAGAGCGAATCCCGCTCCACGGGCTGCCGATCCGCCCCGCGAATCAGCGCCACCAACCCCTCATAGGCGAGATGCATGTCCGTGCGAGCGCCCGCCTCGTGATAGACGCGCTCGAAGACCACGGTGCCCTCCACATCGTCGCAGCCGAAGGCGAGTGCGATCTGCGACAGGAAGGGCGTGACCATCGGCCAGTGCGTCTTGACATGAGGGATGTTGTCGAGAAAGAGTCGCCCGACTGCGATGTTCTTGAGGTCCTCGAACCCGGTGGTGGCCGTGCCCACGCGCCCCAGTTCGATACCAAGCTCGTTGTGCTCGGTGTGGTAGGCCAACGGGATGTACGTCAGAAATCCGCCGGTCTCATCCTGCAGGTCGCGCAACATCGCCAGGTGCTCGATGCGGTCGTCGGCCGTCTCGACGTGGCCGTAGAGCATGGTGCAGTTGGTGGGGATGCTGAGCCGGTGCGCTTCGCGATGCACCCCGATCCATTCCGCACCGGTCAGCTTCCGCTCCGCAATGGTGGCGCGCACTGCGGTGGAGAACACCTCGGCTCCCCCGCCCGGCAACGAAGTGAGGCCCGCCTCCTGCAACCGCATGAGCACGTCGGTCACACTGCTCTTTTCGATGCGCGCCAGATGCGCGATCTCGACCGCGGTGAGGGCCTTGATGTGGACCTGCGGGTGGCGCTCCTTGAGGCCGCGAATCATGTCGGTGTAGTAGCTCAGTCGGAGCTTGGGATGCAGGCCGCCGACGATGTGGAATTCCCGCGTGGGGGCGCCGGTCGCCTGGGCGGCCTCATGATAGACCTCCTCGAGCGAGCGGGTGTAGTGCCCATCCTCCTTCGGCATCCGGGCAAAGGAGCAGAAGGTGCAGGTGTTCCGGAGGATGCAGACGTTGGTGGGATTGATGTGCTGGTTGGCCGAGAAGAACACCCGATTGCCGTTGCGCTGGCGGTTGGCGACGTCGGCAAGGGTGCCGACGCCGATCAGGTCGTCGCTGGCGTACAGCAGCCGGGCGTCGGCGGCGTCGAGGCGTTGGGCGCCGTCCACCTTGTCCGCGATGGCCAGCAGGGCTGGATCGCGGAGCCGATGGCGGGGCACGGAGAGGTCAGAAGCCATGCTCGCAATCTATTGCCCCTTGCCCCACGATGCTCGGGCCACGCCCCAGAGTCGCTATTGACCGCCATCGAGGGCCCGCCGCACCGCCTCGGCCAGCTCCGCCGGGGTGAACGGCTTGGCCAGAAACGGGGCGCCGCCATACTCCGCGGCCACGAGCTCCTCGCTGTACCCCGACATCAGCAGCAGCGCCACGGAGGCGTGGTCCTCCTGGATGCGTCGTACCAGCTCACCCCCTCCCATGCCGGGCATCACCATGTCGGTGAGCAGGAGGTCGATGGTCGCGGGGCGCCCGGCGGCCAGCGCACGCGCCTCGTGGCCGTCAGCACCGGCGAGCACGGTGTACCCCAACCCCTGAAGCACGCGCGTCGCAAGCCGCCGAATCTGCGGTTCATCTTCGGCGATCAGAATGGTCTCGGTGCCGCGGGGTGACGGCCTTGCCTCGGCAGCACTGTCAGAGCTCTCCACCACTCCCTCCGCCCTCGGGAAGTGGACCCGAAAGGTGGTCCCCGCAGCCGGGAGGGAGCTGACTTCGATCCGCCCACCCGCCTGCTGGACGATGCCGTAGCAGGTGGCCAACCCGAGTCCGGTTCCTCGCCCCGACAGTTTCGTAGTGAAGAACGGTTCGAACAGATGTTCCAGCGCTTCGGGGGTCATCCCCACGCCGTCGTCGCTCACCGTGACCACCACCTCGCTGCCGGCCACCGCGGTCTGAATCCGGAGCACGCCGCCGTGGGGCATCGCATCACGAGCGTTCGCAGTGAGGTTGGTGAGTACCTGTTCGAACTGTGCGGGGTCGATGAGCACCGGAGTCGGGACCGGGGCGATGGATGTGATCACTCGGACCTCATCACCGGCCAGTTGTTGCAACAATCGGTGGGCTCCGAGGAGGACAGCGTTCACATCGATCAGCCGAGGCTGGACCATCTGCTTGCGCGCGAAGGCCAGGAGTTGTCGGGTGAGCGAGGCGGCGCGGTCGGCAGCACGGGAGACCTCTCGCAGGTCCGCGAGGGCCGCGGAGTCACCGGCAAACCGCTCGCCGAGCAGATCGGCGTACCCACGCATCGCGGTGATCAAGTTGTTGAAGTCGTGCGCGATGCCACCCGCCAGGCGTCCGACCGATTCCAATCGGGCCGCTTCGGCCAGGCGGCGTTCCATCTGCTGTTGATCGTGCACATCCCGGATCAGAACCAGCAGGCACTCGACGCCATCGAAAGTCACCGCTCGACCGGAGAGTCGGCATTCTCGCAGGCCCCCACCCCGCCTCGGCAAGGCGGCGGCGTATTCAGAAATCACCGCCCCATCGGCCAGCGCGGCCAGCATCTGCGCTCGTCCCTCCGGTGCCGTCCAGAGTCCGGTCTCGATGGTGGTCTTCCCGACCAACTCCTCGCGTGTCAAACCCGTCATGGCAAGCATGACAGTGTTGATCTCGAGGATCAGTCCATCGGACTGCCGCGTCAGCACCACGCCATCCGGGATGAGGGCGAACAGCCGGGCGAACTTCTCCTCGGCGGTACGACGCAGCTCCGCCTCCACGGCACGTTTCCTCGCCAGCTGGCGGCTGCGCGCGAGGAACGCCGTGAGCGAGAGCAGCAGGATGACGAAACCGACCCGCACGCCGAAGGGGAGAATGGCGCTCGCCTCGCGAGACCGCCAGCCACCGCTCGGCATCGACTCCAGCACCCAGCGACGATCCGGGAGTTGCACGTCGGTTCGCACCGGGGGCTCCTCGGGCGTGGTCGCAAGATCGCCGGCAATCAATGCCCCGTGGGAATCCCGCAGCTGGAAACGGAGCGGCTGCGTGGCATTCACGCCGGCCTCGTGCAACATGGGTTCGAGATCGAGAACGATCGCAGCCACGCCCAGCACCCGGCCCTCCGCATTCCGGAACGCCAACCGGCCGATCAACCCGCGCCCGCCCTGATAGAGCTCGATCGGTCCCGACAGCACCACCCCATCGGTATCCATCGCCTTCCGCATATCGAGCGCGACGCCTGGGCGCGGGTCATCGAGCACGCTTCGGCCGATGGCTGCCTCGTTACCGGCGAGCGGCACTGTCTGAACAATTTTTCCGTCGACATGGTACTGGACCGTGCGCACCCCGGGAACACCGGAAAGGATCCGAGTGCCGAAGTCGTCGAAGTCACGCACCAGCGTCGGGCGGCCCCAATTCACGGCGAGGAATGAAGCGACCCCGTGCAGCAACGCCATCCGCCGGTTGATCGAGGTCTCGAGCGCGTTGGCGGTGGGTGTCGCCTCCTGGAGCACTTGTGTCCGGATCGCGAGGTCATCAGCTCGGCGGGTCATGCGCTGCACCACCAGCGTCAGCAGCACCCCAACGGCCGCGACCAGCAATCCCACGTGCACCGGCCGAAAACGGACGACCCCCCGATGGCTTGGATCGCCAGGGGGGGTCGGGAGCAGTGGAGCCGTCGCGATGGGCGAGCTCACATCGCCCGCACAGCCAGCGTCGCATTGTGACCGCCGAAACCGAACGAATTCGAGAGCGCGACGCGCACCGACTGGGCGCGCTTCACATTCGGCACGCAGTCGAGATCACACTCGGGGTCGGGGTCCTCGTTGTTGATGGTCGGCGGAATTTCACCTCGACTCGCCACCAGCAACGAGATCACCGCTTCGATCGCCCCAGCTGCGCCGAGGGCATGCCCCGTCATCGACTTGGTCGAGGCGAACACCAGATCGCGCGCACGATCGCCGAACACAGCCTTCACCGCGTTCGTCTCGGCGATGTCGCCTTGGGGCGTCGAGGTGCCATGCGCGTTGATATAGTCGACCTCGTCGAGTGCAATGCCCCCGCTCTCGAGGCAGTCGACCATGGCCTGCATCGCCCCGTGCCCATCTTCGGGCGGCGAGGTGATATGGAAGGCGTCGCCACTGGCGGCGTAGCCGATGATTTCGCCCAGCACGGTGGCCCCACGGGCCTTGGCGTGCTCATACTCCTCGAGCACCAGCATGCCGGCACCATCGGCCAGCACGAACCCGTCACGACCCCGATCGAACGGGCGTGACGCGCGTGCCGGATCATCGTTGCGCGAGGAGAGGGCCTTCATGTTGGCGAACGCCGCCACCGTCAACCCGGTGATCGCGGCCTCGCACCCGCCGGTAAGCATGACGTCGGCGATGCCGCCGCGAATCATCTGCCAAGAGGTGCCGATGGCATGGGCACCGGAGGCGCACGCAGAGACGGTGGCGAAATTGGGGCCGCGCAGGTTGTAGCGGATCGACGCGAGACCGGCCGCGATGTCGGGAATGAACATCGGCACGAAGAAGGGGGAGACGCGGTCGGGACCCTTGGCGAAGAACGCCTCACAGTTGTCCTGATAGGTCTGCATGCCGCCGATGCCGGCACCGATAATGGCGCCAGCCCGCTTCGGCTGTGGCACCTCGCCGTTTGCCAACCCGGCCTGTACCATCGCTTGATGCGCCGCCGCGAGCCCATACTGCGCGAACAGGTCGTAGCGTCGCGCTTCCTTGCGGTCAATGTAGGGTGAGGGGTCGAACCCCTTCACCTCGCAGGCAAACTGCACCGAGAAGCGCTCTGGATCGAACTTGGTGATGCGGGCCGCGCCGGAGACCCCGGCGAGCAGGTTCGCCCACGACTCCTCCACGGTGAGCCCCACCGGGGTCACCAGGCCGAGGCCGGTTACGACGACGCGGCGCACGAACTACTTCCCGAGCTTCTCGTTGAGATAATTCAGGGCATCGCCCACGGTGCGAAGCTTCTCCGCTTCTTCATCCGGGATGTCGATGTCGAATTCCTTCTCGAAGGCCATCACCAACTCGACTGTGTCGAGGGAGTCGGCGCCGAGGTCTTCCATGAACGAGGCCTCGGGGGTGAGCTTCTCACGCTCGACGCCCAGCTCCTCGACGATGATGTCCTTGACCTTTTCCGCTACGTCGCTCATGTGATGCCTCTGTTGCCATGGTGTGAAGTGATGACCTGCTCAGCCAATCATGCCGCCGTCGACCACCAGAACCTGCCCGGTGATATACCCGCCCAGATCAGACGCCAGGAAGAGCACGGCGCCCGCGATGTCCCCTGGCGCGCCGAGGCGCTGCAGCGGGATCGACTCCAATAACGCGGTCCGCGTCGCCTCGGGCAAGGCACCCGTCATATCGGTCTCGATAAACCCGGGGGCGATGCAGTTGGACAGAATTCCGCGTCCGGCGTACTCCTTGGCGATCGATTTGGTGAAGCCGATGAGGCCGGCCTTGCTCGCGGCGTAATTGGCTTGCCCTGCGTTCCCCGTGATGCCCACGATGCTGGTGATGTTGATAATCCGCCCTTGGCGCCGCTTCATCATCCCCTTGATGACCGCCTGGGTGGCCACGAACGCCCCGGTCAGGTTCGCGGCCAATACCGCATCCCAGTCGGACTGACTCAGCCGGATGAGCAGGTTGTCACGGGTGAGGCCGGCGTTGTTGACCAGAATGTCGATCGGGCCGAGGGAGGCCTCCGCGGCCGCAATGGCGCCGCGGACGGCATCGGTATCGGTAACGTCGCAGGCGAAACCCAGGGCGCCCTCGCCGAGTTCGGCGGCCACGGTATCGGCGGTCGCCTGGCTGCGGCCGACGATGGCCACTCGGGCGCCGGCGGCGTGCAGCGCCCCCGCGATGGCGCGCCCGATTCCCCGGGTGCTTCCGGTGACGAAGGCCGTGCGCCCAGCGAGGTCGATTGCGATGCTCATGCGGTCAGCCAGGTATCAAGGTCGGCAGCGGTCGCAATGGACGACGCGTTCGCGCCGGGCACGATTCGCTTGAGCAGGCCGGTCAGCACCGATCCCGGCCCTATCTCGACCCAACGCGCGTCGGGGTGCGAGGCGGCCAACCGCTGCATCGAGGCCACCCAGCGCACCGGCGCCGTCAACTGGGTCGCCAACAGCCGAATCGCGTCGTGGCGGTTGTCACAGTACTCCGCCGTGGCATTGGCGACGATCGGGAAGGCCGGCTCGCCGAACGGCAC
Source organism: Gemmatimonadota bacterium (assembly GCA_040002895.1). GTDB lineage: Bacteria > Gemmatimonadota > Gemmatimonadetes > Gemmatimonadales > GWC2-71-9 > Palsa-1233. The sequence continues at coordinate 163,774 of JBDUDP010000001.1, read as the reverse complement.
CACGCCCAACGCGTCACGCAATCCGGGGACGGCAGGCTCCATCAACGGCGAATGGAATGCGCCGCTCACCTTGAGGGGCAGCACCCGCTTGGCGCCTGCTGCCTTGCAGAGCTCGCCGGCACGCTCCACGCCGGCGGGGTCGCCCGAGATCACGGTCTGGTCTGGTGCGTTGAGATTTGCCGCCACGACGGTGCCTTCCCCCGCCGCCATCGCGCCAGCACAACTGGCCTCCACTTCGGCCGTGCCGAGACCGAGGACCGCCGCCATCGCGCCGGGACGTGCCGCACCGGCCTCGAACATCAGCGTGCCGCGGCGGCGAACCAACAGGGCGGCGTCCGCCGCGTCGAGCGAGCCGGCGGCGACATAGGCGCTGTACTCGCCCAGTGAATGCCCAGCCGCCGCCACCACGTTGCCGAGACGCCCGCGCAGGACCGAGAGAATCGCGGCGGAATGGGCGAGAATAGCGGGCTGGGCGTTGTGGGTGAGGGTCAGGGTCTCTTCGGGCCCCTCCCACATCACCGGCGTGAGCGGTGTGTCGAGCGCGTCGTCGATGCTCGCGAGAGTGGCGCGGGCCTCCGGGAACCGCTCGGCCAGATCTTTCGCCATGCCGACCTTCTGTGCCCCTTGTCCGGGGAACAGGAGGATAGTCACCACCGCAGCACCACACTGCCCCAGGCAAAGCCGGCGCCGAACGACACCAGCATCACGATCATGCCGGGCTTGAGGCGACCTTCCTCCTGCGCCTGCACCAGTGCCAGCGGGATGCTCGCCGACGAGGTGTTGCCGAAGCGATCGACGTTGACGAAGACCTTGTCCATCGGAATGCCGGCGTGCTTCGCCGTGGCCTCGATGATCCGCTGATTCGCCTGGTGCGGCACCAGCAGGTCGATGTCGCCCGAGGTGAGTCCCGCGCGCCGGATCGCCTCGTCGGTCGAGCGGCTCATGGCCAGCACCGCGGCCTTGAACACCTCGCGGCCGGCCATCTTCATGAGATGCCGCTTGTCGCGCAGGACCGCTTCGTCGAGCGGTTCGCTCGACCCGCCCGCCGGGATGTACAGCAGCGAGGCGAGATCGCCGTCCGCCCCGAGGTAGGTCGACAGCATGCCGCGCTGATCGGTGGCGCGCTTGAGGACGGCGGCACCGGCCCCGTCGCCGAAGAGAATCACTGTGCTGCGATCGGCCTGGTCAACAATGCTCGAGAGCTTTTCGGCGCCGACCACCAGGATGGTGTCACCGTTGCCGGAGGCCATGAGCCCCTCGGCCACCGTCAGCGCGTAGATCCAGCCGGGACAGGCGGCCACCGCATCGAAGGCCCAGGCGTTCTTGGCCCCGAGGGCTGCCTGAAGGTCACACGCGGCGGAGGGGAGTCGACGATCGGGCGTCACGGTCGCGAAGATGATGCCGTCGAGATCGGCGGCGGTGACCCCGGCCTGCTCCATCGCCTGACGGGCGGCCACGAGAGTGTAGCTCGTGAGGGTCTCGTCGGGCTCGGCGATGCGGCGCTCACGGATGCCGGTGCGCTCCACGATCCATTCATCCGACGTCTCGACCATGCGCTCGAGGTCGGCGTTGGTGAGGATCTTGGCAGGCGCGGCCGAGCCGATGCCGGCGAAGTAGGCAATCGGTCGCGTGATCATGGGGTGACCGGCTTGTCGTGCCCCAACGCGAATTCCGCCGCGATGTGTTCGCTCAGTCCGCCTCGCACCGATTCCACCGCCTTCTTGATGGCGTTCTTGATGGCATTGGCGGTCGAGGAGCCGTGACAGATGATCGGGACCCCGCGGACCCCGAGGAGCGGCCCGCCGCCATACTGAGAGTAATCAAGGAAGCGCATCAGTGGCTTCATCGCCTCAGATTCGAGGAGCCCGGGACTTTCACGATGCAACAGCGAGCCCACCAGCCGACCCATCGACTCGTAGAACTTCAGCACGACGTTGCCCACAAAACCATCGCAGACCACGACGTCCACCCGACCGTGACGCGGGTGCGGCACCGCGATGTCCCGACCTTCGATGTTGCCGACGTAGTTGAGCCGCGGCAGGTCGCGCAGCACACGATGCGCCTCCCGCACCACCGCGTTCCCCTTCTCGTCCTCTTCCCCGACGTTCAGCAGCCCGACCTTGGGATTGCTGCGGCCAATGACGTCGCGCATGTAGATGGTGCCGAGATAGGCGAAGTTCACCAACTCCTTGACCGAGCAGTCGACGTTGGCGCCGGCGTCAAGCACCAGCACGGGGCCTTCGGCCGCCGGGAAGAGCGAGGCGACGGTGGCGCGATCGACCCCGTCGTGCAGGCCCAGCAGGATGGTGGATGCCGCGAGGGAGGCGCCGGTGTTGCCGGCCGAGACGAAGGCGTCGACCACCCCATCGCGATGCAGCCCCAGCCCGACGACCAGCGAGGAGTCGGGCTTGCGGCGGACGGCGGAGAGCGGCTTCTCGGCCATGCCGATGACCTCGGTCGCCGCGACGATCTCGAGGCGCGAGCGGTCGAGATCAGGGTGGCGCGCGAGGTGTTCCTCGATGGCCGCGGGCTGCCCCACAAGCGTCAGGGAGAACTCGTTGGGAAGCTCACGCAACGCGAGCGCCGCGCCGTCGATTTCCGCGGCCGGCGCATGGTCCCCGCCCATCGCGTCGAGCGCGACGCGGATCACGACTTAGTTGTCCTCGACCTCGAGCCGCTTCTTTCCCGCGTAGTAGCCGCAGGACGGGCAGACCCGATGCGGCAGGCGCGGCGCACTGCAGCGCGCACAGGCCTGCGGCGGGATACCCTGCGCGGTGTGGTGTCCGCGACGGAGACGCTTGCGTGACTTCGACAACTTTCGCTTCGGTACGGCCATCGGTGCCTCAGTTGGTCGAGCCGGCGGCCATGCAGCTGCATGGACCGGCGTTCAAATCCGCACCGCAGACGGCGCAGAATCCCTTGCAATCGGGCCGGCAGAGTGGGAACGCCGACACGCGCAGGGCAAGCTCCTCCCGGATGGCCGCGGCGACGTCGATGACGTCGGCGTGCGCCGGAAGGGGGTACACACTCGGATCATCCTCGAATTCGGGGTCCGCTGAGAACAGGACCTCGACCGCTTCATCCACCTGCTGCGTCACCGGCGTGAGGCAACGACGGCATTCCCCGGCCACCGTGGCTCGAATCCGCCCCCGCCAGAGGAAGTTCCCCTCCGCCGTCGGGTGCAGCGTGCCCTCGACATCCACCGGACCATCGAGCGCCACGTCCAGGCCGTCAAAGGCACTGTCCGTGGGGGCCAACTGCCCGTCGGTCGAGACCGAACCCCCCTTGAGCTGGCGAACATCCACGCGGAGCATAGCCCTCAAAGCTAGTGGCCCAGCCCTACCCCGGTCAACCCGCCCCGAGGAGGGCTAACTCACGCTCCGGAAAGAAGAAAGCGATCTCCCGGGTGGCGTTTTCGTCGCTGTCTGAGCCGTGGACGGCGTTCCGGCCCTTCGACTCGGCAAAGAGCTTCCGGATGGTGCCTTCGGCCGCCTCGGCCGGATCGGTCGCGCCGATCGCCCCCCGCCAGGCCAGCACGGCGTCGGAGGCCTCGAGCGCCAGGGCGACCACGGGCCCCGAGCTCATGAACTCCACCAACTCGCCGTAGAAGGGTCGCTCGCGGTGCACCTCGTAGAACGCCTCGGCCTCCGGGCGGGTAAGTCGCACCATCCGCATCGCCCGGATCCCGAAACCCGACTTCTCGATGTGGGCCAGGATCGCCCCACCCTTCCCGGTGCTGACCGCATCCGGCTTCAGCATCGCAAACGTCATCCGACCTGCCATCCCCAAGACTCCTCACGGCCTTCAGGCCGCGCTGCTGTTCGACTGGAGCGAGCCTACTTCAGGCGCGCCTTGAGCAGTGCCACCACATCGGCCGGTCGGCGCATGATGCCGATCTTGGCCGCCTCGAAGGCCTGGAACTTCTCCTCCGCCGTCCCCGACGAACCGGAAATGATGGCGCCGGCGTGGCCCATGCGGCGACCCTTGGGTGCCGTCTGGCCCGCCACGAAGCCGCACACCGGCTTCCGGACGTGTTCGCGGATGTATTCCGCGGCTTCCTGCTCCGCAGTGCCGCCGATCTCGCCGAGCATCACGATCGCTTCGGTCTTGGGGTCGGCGTTGAAGGCGGCGATCACGTCGATGAAGTTGGAGCCGACAATCGGATCGCCGCCGATGCCGACGCAGGTGCTCTGGCCGAGCCCGGCACCGGTAAGGTGATGGACCACCTCGTAGGTCAGCGTACCCGAGCGCGACACCAGGCCGATCGGACCCGGAGTGCAGATCGAGCCCGGAATGATGCCGACCTTGGCCTCACCCGGCGTGATCAGCCCGGGGCAGTTGGGGCCGATGAGTCGGACGTTGCGCTGGGCGAGGTAGGGCATGACGTAGGTCATGTCGAGGACCGGCACGCCCTCGGTGATGCACACCACGAGTTCGATGCCGGCGTCGGCGGCTTCCTGGATCGCGCCGGCCGCCATCGCCGGCGGGACGTAGATCACCGAGCAGTTGGCCTTGGTCTCGGCGACGGCTTCGGCCACCGTGTGGAAGACGGGCACCGTGCCCTCGAACGTCTGGCCGCCCTTCCCGGGGGTGACGCCCGCCACGATGTTGGTGCCGTACTCGAGCATCTGTCGGGCGTGGAACGATCCCTCACGACCAGTGATGCCCTGCACCACCAGGCGGGTGTCGTTGTTGATCCAGATGCTCACGCGGCCCCCTTGGCAAGTTCGACGGCCTTCGCGACAGCCGCATCCATATCATTCATTGCCGACATCCCGACACTTTCGAGAATGCGGAACGCCTCTTCCTCGTTGGTACCGGTGAGCCGGATCACGATCGGGACGCCGACCTTGAACTGCTTGGTGGCGGTCACGATCCCGTTCGCGACATCGTCGGTGCGAGTGATGCCGCCGAAGATGTTGAACAGAATCACCTTCACGGCCGGATCGGCGGTGATGATCTTGAGCGCGTTGACGACCTTCTCCGGATTCGACGAGCCGCCGATATCGAGGAAGTTCGCGGGCTCTCCACCGTGGTACTTGACCAGATCCATGGTCGCCATCGCGAGTCCCGCACCGTTCACCACGCAGCCGACGTCGCCGTCGAGCTTGATGAAGGTGAGATTGGCGCGACGCGCGGCGACTTCGCTCGGCTCTTCGGCAGACTCGTCGCGCAGCACGGCGAGGTCCGGACGACGGTCGAGCTCGTTGTCGTCAATGATGATCTTGGCATCGAGCGCCAGCACCTTGCCGTCGGGCGTGGTCACCAGCGGGTTGATCTCCGCGAGGGCACAGCCGTTGGCCATGAAGACCTGATAGAGCTGAGTCAGGATCTTGGTGGCGGCCTTCACGTGGGCCCAGTCGCGGTAGAGCGCCAGCGCGAGCTTGAGCGCCTGATGCGGCAGCAGCCCGTCGCGCGGGTCGATCGCCATGCGGGTGATCTTCTCGGGCGTCTTGGCGGCGACTTCCTCGATGTCGACGCCGCCGGCGTCCGACACCATGAAGACCGGCTTCTGTGACGCGCGATCGAGAATCAGACCCACGTAGCTCTCGGTCGCGATGTCGGCCGCCGGCACCACCAGCACCTTGTTGACCACGAGTCCCTTGATGGTCATGCCGAGGATCTGGGAGGCACACTCGAGCGCCTCGGCCGGGTTGCGGGCCAGCTTCACGCCGCCGGCCTTGCCGCGACCGCCGACATGGACCTGTGCCTTGACGACCACCGTGCCCCCGAGCCGGCGTGCGATCGCCTCGGCCTCAGTCGGCGTGCTGGCAACGTCGCCATCAAACATGGGAATGCCGGCAACCTTCAACAGGTCGCGGGCCTGATATTCGTGCAAGTTCACGCGCACCTCGACGAAAGGATCAAGAGACAGCCTTCAAAAATAGCCCGAACGCAGGCCCATCGCCACTAACGCGGTGGCCCTTCAAGCACTTTCCGCAATTCCTCAAAGGCGCGGCCAAACGCCGTCAAGTCATGTCTGGCCAGCGCCGAATCGGCGCGACGCAGCCACTCCTGCGCCAAGGCGAGCCGACTCGCTTCGGACGGTCCCGTCGCCATGGCGCCGCTGGCACCCTGCAGCAGCTTGCCCCACACCTCGGCCGGCGTGCGCCCAGCCGCGAGTCGGTCTCCCACGGCGCCGCCGACGCCGAGCAACGCCGGGTGACCCTTGGCCGGGACAGTGAAGAGCGGCTGCCAGGCCAGCGGCTCGCCCGCCCCGATCCGCCAACGAACCGCCGGAATGTGGACCGTGTCGCCTGCCGCGTGGGCCGAGTCACGCAGATGGGCCAGTGTCGGGTCGCGGTCCCAGTCACGCTCCAGCTCGCGGGCATTGGCAATGGGGCTCCGATCGAGCCGGGTGATCTGGAGCACCGGAACGCCATCGACTCGGCTCGCCACCACCACGGCAGAGACCACTCTCCGAGCAGGATCCTCGAAGACCGCGACCCGGCCCGGGCGCTGCGGCGATTCCCAGACCACTAGCGGCGTCTCCGGCAAACCGTCGGCGGCCAATCGACCCGGACGGCGTCCCAGCCCCCATTCTGGCGCTTCGAGCACCGCCAACTGGGCGGTCAGCCACGGCGCGGGATAGACGAGGCTCGCCCGAAGCGCCGCCGGAATCTGCGCGGCAGGAAGCGCCAGACCCTTGGCGAACCGGTTCCATCCCGCGGCGAGCGAATCGGCGCCGGGGTCGAGATAGACGATCACCGCGCCCGAGACCGCGTCAATGCTGGCCACGAACGCCGGAACCACGCCTGCGACCTGTGTCCCGCGCCAAAGCCCGTGAGAAGCGAGGGGTGCGAGGGGTGCCGTGAGTACCCCCTGGACGACCCAGAGCAATCGGCCTCCGATCAATGTTGGCACGGCGCTCGACCAGCTGACCATCGGAAGCACCGCCGCCGCGCGTTCCGTCGGATCAAGGTGCCAATCGACCGCCCGCGCGCTCCCGCTGGTGAGAAGCCCCCATCCCTGCCGCGCCCACGCGAGGGTGGCGCGACGGAGCGGGCCACCCGGGACCACCCCGGTCAGCACGGTGCGCCACCCTTCCCCATCGGGGCGGATTCTCGGGTCGGCGAGGGAAAAGAGGGGTGACACGGTATCGCTGGCACCACCAGGCCGCACCAGAAATGGACCACCGGTTTCACCGACGACTCCCTCAACCACCCCGAGGACGTCGACGCGCCGATCATCGGCCGTCGAGGTCGCGGCCACCAGCCATCCGGCCACTGGTCCGCCCGGTGTCGGCAGCGTCCCTGGTGTCGCCCCAAGCAAGACTCGACCATCCGCCGCGAACCAGCTCGACAGGATCGATTCGTCCCAGAGTGCAGTTGGACTGGGAATCGTATCGGTCGCTGGCGTCGCCGGCAGATAGCGGATGCCCCAGGCGAGCGACTCCAGCTGGCGCAGCTCCGCCGCACCGACGGCGGGTGGCGACGATTCGGCGGCCAGCGAGGGGATCACGACCGCCTCGATCAACGCCCCGAGCAGCAGCGCGCCCCAGCCCCCCACGAGCAAGGCATGACGGCCACGGCGTGACCAGATCACCGAGAGAATTCCCACCGCGCCTGCCACGCCCGCCATCGCCTGCGCGGCCCGCACCTGCGTCAGGAACGCCATGGCGCCCGTGCCGACCCCGGCCTGGACGGCAAGATGGTAAGGCTCGAGCAGGTATCCCACGGCGACCACCAGTGAGAACGCGGCGAGCAGCCAGCCGATGTGGTGGCGGGCGTCAGGATGCACCACCAACCCACCGCGTTCGCGCCGGATACCGCCGATGCCGACATACAGCATCGTGGTCACCATCAGCCCGAGCAGTGCCAGGGTGAGGGCGAAGTCGTGGGCGAGGTCCCACACCGGCAGCTGCGTGGCATAGAGCCCGAGATCTTCCCCAAGCAGCGGATCCACGACGCCGTACTGCACCGCCTGCCACGCGAGCGCCACCGGCCCACGCCATGCACGCGCGCCCGCGCCAGTGATCAAGCCGAGCAGCACGCCGGTACCGATGCCGGCAAACCAGAGCAGCCGCGCCGGCACCGCCTCGCGCAGCTGCAGATCGCCGACCTGACGGGTGACGGCCACCGTGGCGACGGTACGGGCGACCAACAGCGCCTGCAGGGTGAACCAGCACGAGGCCCCGACAATGGCGGCGACGTCGAGTGCAAGGCCAAGCAGTCGCCACCGCTCCACGACGTCGACCACCGGGGCACCGATGCTCGTCGCCCACCACCGTTCGGCAAGCATCCCGACGGACCATCGCCCGACATACAGCAGCACGACCAGGATGGCGAGCCCACTCAGCAGCCGTCGTGATCGTGTCGTCATCCGGTCAGCCCACCACGCCCCGCTCCGCCAGCCAGGCCATCACCTCAGCTTGGTGTGCGTCGCGTGCGGTCGGCGTCGTGGCCTCGAAGCGCAACACCAGAATGGCCTGGGTGTTGGAGGCGCGAATCAGGCCCCAGCCATCGGGATAGCTGATGCGCACGCCATCGATTTCCGACACCGGATAGCGTGCGGCAAAGTGAAGGGCCGCCTGCGCCACAATCTCGAACTTCGTCGCGTCGGAGCACGGGACCCGCAGTTCCGGTGTCACGAAGGTCTCGGGCAGGTCGGCGAGCAGTGGCGCCAGGCCACCGGATCCGACCGACACGATCTCCAGCAATCGCGCGGCCGCGAACAGCGCGTCATCGAAACCGAACCAGTCGCCACCAAAGAAGATGTGTCCGCTCATCTCGCCCGCGAGCGGTGCCGACTCGGCCTTCATCTTGGCCTTGATGAGCGAATGTCCGGTCTTCCACATGATGGGTCGTGCCCCGGCGGCCTCGAGCGCCTGCGGCAACACCTCGGAACACTTCACGTCGAAGATCACCGGAATGCCGGCGCCGAAGCGGCGTACGGCATCGCGGCCGAAGAGGACCAGCAGTTGGTCACCCCACACCGGGATGCCCTGCTCGTCGACTGCCCCGATCCGATCGCCGTCGCCATCGAACGCGATGCCGAGCTCGGCTCCGTGCGCGCGGACGGCTTCCTGCAGGTCAACGAGATTCTCGAGCACCGTGGGATCAGGGTGGTGATTCGGGAAGGTGCCATCACTTTCGGCGAAGAGGGGCACGACATCGGCGCCGAGTTCCTGCAGGGTGGCAATGGCCACCAGTGAGGCCACGCCGTTGCCACAATCCACCACGACCTTCACCGGACGCCGCAGTTGGTGCCGTGCGACGATGGCCTCGCGATAACGCGCCAGGATCGATGCGTCACTCCCTTCCCGCCCGACACCCTCCGCGTACCCCTCGGTGACAATCGTCTCCCACAACGCGAGAATTGCCTCGCCGTGAATTGCATCCCCGGCGAGCACGATCTTGAACCCGTTGAATTCCGGCGGATTGTGCGACCCGGTGACCTGCACCCCCCCATCGGCCTCGAGCGTCCCGATCGCGAAGTAGAGGGCCGGCGTCGGCAGCATCCCGACGTCGACTGCGGTGCATCCGCTCGCCACGAGTCCCTGTCGCAGGGCGGCGGCAAGGGCCTCTCCACTGGGCCGATTGTCACGGCCGACGACCAGCCGCGGGGCCCCCCCGAGGCGCGCCACGGCCATGCTGCCGATGGCTCGGCCAAGGGCGCGTGCAAAGACCGGCGTGAGCTCGCTGCCGACGACGCCGCGGATGTCGTATTGACGAAAGATCGACTTCGGAATGTTCACGTCGCAGGTGTCCTTCAGCGCGGACCGGTGGGCGCTGCGGACTGGCGCAGGTGCACCGCTTCCTGGGTCGCAAACCCGAGGGGAATGTTCGGCCAGATGCCGAACACCAGAATCGCCGCCACGCAGATCGCCACCGCGATCTTTGCGGGCCGCGGGAACCGAATGGTCTGGTGGGCCGATCGCGTCCGAGTGGGCTTCATCGTCATCGCCAGGATCACCGGGAGGTAATATCCGATCGAGATGCCGCTGCCAATCACCATCATGATGGGCAGGAACGTCTCGCCCTGTGCCAGCGCGGCAGAAATCAGGTACCACTTGCCGATGAACCCGAAGGTTCCCGGGAATCCCAGCAGCGAGAGCATGCACACGGCCAGCCCGAGCGAGGCAAAGGGCCGGACCGAGAAGAGCCCTTCGAGATCGGTGAGCAGCACGGTGCGCGCGCCAGCCCGCTCGATCGAAGCCAGAATGCCGAACGCAGCCACGATGGTGATCGAATACGCCAGCAGGTAGATGAGCACCGCCGCGGTGCCCTCATCGCTGTGGGCCCAGAGCGCCAGCAGCAGATACCCGGCGTGCGCCACTGCGCTGTACGCGAGCATCCGCTTCATCGAGGTCTGGGCCAGCGCCGTGAGGTTGCCGACCAGGATCGTCGCAACCGCCATGACCGTCACGATCGGCCGCCACAATTCGACGTACGCTGGGAAGGCCTCGGCCAGCAGGCGCGCCAGCGCAAAGAACGCGGCCGCCTTCACGCCGCTGGCCATGAACGCGGTGACCGGCGTCGGGGCTCCCTCGTACACGTCAGGCGCCCAGGCGTGGAACGGCACCAGCGCCACCTTGAATCCGAAGCCAATGAGCAGCAGGCCGAGTCCCAGTTTCGCCATCAGCGTCGGCGGCGTGGCGGAGAGTTGTGCTCCGATCAGGGCAAAGTTGAACGTGCCGGTCGCGCCGTACACCAGGGCAATCCCATAGAGCAGGAAGCCGGAGGCGAAGGCACCCAGCAGGAAATACTTGAGGGCGGCCTCGGCCGATGAGCGGCGCGTCCGGTCATAGCCTGCGAGGACGTAGACCGAGATCGACATCACCTCAAGCCCGAGGAAGACGGTGATCAAATCCGCCGCCCCGGCGAGCAGCATCATGCCGACGGTCGCCAGCATCAACAGGACGTAGTACTCCGGAGCCAGGATGCCCTGCCGCTCGAGCCATCGTAGCGACAGCACGGCGACGGCACCGCCGATCCAAAGCAGCAGTGCGTCGCTCGCGAAACGGAATCCGTCGAGCGCGATCATCTCCGGCAAGCCGTCGGCTCGCGCACCGCGCCGGGCCAGCCAGCCGGTGGCCGCCACGGCCAGCACGTAGCCCGCAATCGAGAGCACCCCGACGAACCGACTGTCGGCCGCGGTGCGATGGCGCCAGCTCACCACCAGCAGCACCACCAGCGCCCAACCGGTGAGCACCAGCTCGGGCAGCAGCGCGAGCGTCACGCCACCCGGGGTGGTCATGTCGATCGGCATCATGGCTTCATTCCCGACACGGTGATGCCCGGCAAGGTCGCCGGCGGGAGATGCGGCTGGATCAGTTCGATGTAGGCCCGCGCGGCCGCCTCCGTGCGTCGCAGCAGCGGTGCCGGATAGAGGCCGATCCACAGCATTGCGATGATCAATGGTGCCATGACGGCAATCTCACGCAGGTTCAGGTCGCCGATTCCCTCGTTGAGTGGATTGGTGAAGCGATTGAAGAAGACCCGCTGCGTGGCCCAGAGCATGTAGGCCGCCGAGAAGATCACCACGGTCGCCGCCCCGGTGACCAACCAGGGATAGCGACCGAACGAGCCGATCAGCACCAGGAACTCGCCGATGAAACCGTTGAGTCCCGGCAAACCGATGGACGAGAACGCCGTGATGGTAAACGCCGCCGCCATGAGCGGGGCGACCCGAGCGAGCCCGCCGAAGTCGCTGATCTTGCGGGTGTGTCGTCGCTCATAGAGCATGCCGATGATGAAGAACAGCGCGCCGGTCGAGAGGCCGTGGGAGACCATTACCACGATGGCACCCTGCACGCTTTCCACGGTGCTGCCCCAAATGCCGAGCATCACGAAGCCGAGATGGCTCACCGAGGAGTAGGCCACGAGTCGCTTGAGGTCGGGCTGCACCATCGCCACGAGCGCGGCATACACGATGCCGATCACCGCGAGCGAGGCGACCACCAGCCCAGTGGTCCGCGACAGCGCGAAGGCGGGGAAGAACGGGATCCCGAACCGGAGGAAGCCGTAGGTCCCCATCTTGAGCAGGATCACAGCGAGGTCGATCGAGCCGGCCGTGGGGGCCTCCGTGTGGGCATCGGGCAGCCAGGTATGGAACGGGAAAAGCGGAACCTTGACCGCGAAGGCGACGGCGAACGCCACGAACAGCCAGCCCCCCCACGGGGCCACAACCTCTGCGTGTTCGAGCAGGTGTTGATAGGCGAAGGAGTAGGTGCCCGTCGCGCGACCGACCACCCATACCATCCAGAGCAGCGCGACGAGCATCAGCAGCGAGCCAATGAAGGTGTAGATCACGAACTTCGTGGCCGCATAAAGCCGATTGCTGCTGCCCCAGATGCCGATCAGGAAATACATCGGGATCAGGAGCAACTCCCAACAGGTGTAGAAGAGGAACAGGTCGGTGGCGACGAACACCCCGAGCATTCCTGCCTTGAGCGCCAGAAGGAGGGCGTAGAAGCCCCGCTGTTTCTGGTCAATCGCACGCCAGCTGCCCCAGACCACCAGCGGCATCATCAGCACGGACAACAGCACCAGCAGGATCGAGATCCCATCGATGCCGACGCGGTAGCCGATGCCGAACTGCGGGATCCACGGCAGGTCGGTGACGAACTGCATTCCCGCAGTGGAGGGATCGAACGCCCACCAGAGCCCCAACCCGAGCACCAGCTCGATGAGCGCCACGCCCAGGGCGATCCAGCGCGCGGAATGCACTGGGAATACCAGGATCAGCGGAATGGCGAGGAGCGGCAGGAGCAGCAGGACGTGGATGATCCAGTGTCCGTAGCCGATCGAGGCAAGGAATTGCGTCATTGCGTCACCGCGCCAGCGCTTGAAGGATGATCACCGCGCCCACGGCAAACATGGTGACATAAAGCGCCACTTGTCCGTTCTGCAGTCGTGACCCAAGCCACCCGAGTCCCTGCGCCACCCGGGCCGTGCCACCGACGGCGATCCGGTCCACCAGGAAATCGTCGACCCCATCCGCCAGCACACGTCGCGAGATCCAGAGCAAGGGTCCCACGATCACCTTCTGGTAGAGTTCATCAATGCGGTATTTCTCCAGCAATAGCCGCGCGAGACCGCGCTCCGGGACCGCCAGCTCGGGCGTCGCGGGTGGCGCCGCCAGCGTCATGCGGAGTCCCAACAGGAGTCCGACGACGCCGATCGCAATGGCGCCGCCGATCAGCAACCACTCGGTGCTGCCATGCGGGGCGGCAAGCACTGGGAGCAGCGCATCGGCCGGAGCCGTGACCGGCGCGAGCCAGCGCTGCAGGCCCTCGTGCCCCCCGAAAGCTTCCGGCAGGTTCAGCGCGCCGCCGATGGCCGAAAGCACACCCAACACCAGCACGGGCGCGGTCATGATCCAGGGTGCCTCGTGGAGCCCGGCCTCGACATCCTCGCCACCCCGGAAGGGACCCAGAAACGTCATCGCCATCAATCGCGCCATGTAGTAGGCGGTCATCAGCGCCGCGGCGAGGCCGAGCACCCAGCAGAGGAGATAGACGGTGCTGGTTTGCCCGCGCACGAAGGCCATGGTCAGGATCTCGTCCTTGGACCAGAAGCCGGCCAAGGGGGGAATACCGGCAATGGCGAGCGTCGCAATCCCCATCAGGGCAAAGGTCCATGGCATCGCGCGGCGGAGGCCACCCAGGTTACGCATGTCTTGCGCATCGCGAGCGCTATGCGCGTGATGGAGGGCATGGTGCATCGCGTGGATCACGCTGCCGGCCCCAAGGAACAACAGCGCCTTGAAAAAGGCATGCGTCACCAAGTGGAAGATGCCGCTCGCGAACGCCCCCGTGCCGACACCGAGAAACATGTACCCCAGCTGGGACACGGTGGAGTAGGCGAGCACCTTCTTGATGTCGTACTGCCTGAGCGCGATCGTGGCCGCGAAGAAGGCCGTGAGCGCACCGATGACGGCGACGACCTCGAGCGTGACCGGTGCCAAGGCGAACAGCACGCCGGTCCGCACCACCAGAAAGACGCCGGCGGTGACCATCGTGGCGGCATGCATCAGGGCCGAGACAGGGGTCGGGCCCGCCATCGCGTCGGGCAACCAGACAAAGAGCGGGATCTGGGCCGACTTCCCGGCGCAGCCGAGAAAGATCAGCAGGGTGATCAGGGTGGCGACGCCACCGCCGAGCGACAGCAGCGCCGGCGCGCGGCGCGCGATCTCGGCGAATTCGAGCGTGCCGAGGTACCACCAGATCAGGAACATCGCCATCAGCACGCCGAAATCACCAATCCGGTTGACGAGGAACGCCTTCTTGCCGGCGTCGGAGTTGGCATCCACCTCGAACCAGAAGCCGATCAGCAGGTAGGAGCAGAGCCCCACTCCTTCCCAGCCGATATAGCTCACCGGCAGCGACGCGCCGAGGACCAGCACCAGCATGAAGACGACGAAGAGGTTGAGGTAGGCGAAATAGCGGGCGTACCCCGGCTCGTCACCCATGTACCCGACCGAGAAGAGATGGATCAGCGACCCGACGCCGGTGATCACCAGCATCATCAGCACCGACAGGTGATCCACCTGCAGCGCCAGGTCGATATGCAGGCGCTCCGTGACCGGCATCCACTGCCACAACAGCACGCGCACCGACTCCGCGGTGCCCTGCCGCAGCTCGAGGAAGACCGCGACCGCGACGGCGAACGAGGCCAGCAAGCTGCCGACGCCGACCAGCGACACGACGGACTTGGCCCGCGCGCCGCGCGCCGCCAAGGTCCCATTGACGAGCGCGCCGATAAGCGGGAAGAGCACGGCGAGCCAGACGAGCGAGACCACGCCTCAGCCCTTCAACAGGTTGAGCTGGGTGAGGTCGACCGACTGGGTGTGTCGGAAGACCGCGAGGATGATGGCCAGCCCCACCGCGGCTTCTGCCGCGGCGACCGTCATCACGAAGAACACCATGATCTGGCCGCTGAAGCCATGCAGCTGGGAGAGGGCCACGAAGGTGATGTTCACGGCGTTGAGCATCAACTCCACGCACATGAACACCACGATGGCGTTGCGGCGCACCAAGACACCGGCGACCCCGATGACGAACAGCACCGCCGACAGGACCAGCGAAGGGCCAAGGAGCATCAGAGTTTCTTCTTTGCGAGAACGACGGCCCCGATCACGGCCGCCAGGAGGAGCACCGAGGTGATCTCGAACGGAATCAGGTAACTCGTGAACAGCGGTTCCGCGATGCCTCCGACCACGCCATGGGCGGCGGTGGCCGCGTGGGAGGCTGCCCCTTCGGGGAAAACCAGCGCCGGATCGGCACTGCCCGGCAGGGTCGACACCTCACCCGCCAATCGGGCAGGCGTGTAGCCTCGCAGCGCCACCAGCTCGGCCCCCATCACCGCACTCACCCCGGCGCCGGTCAGCCAGAGCGGCCAGCGACGCCACTGATGCGGCACGTCACCGACGTTCAGCAACATGAGGACGAAGAGGAAGAGCACCATGACCGCGCCGGCATAGACGATCACCTGTACCGCCGCGATGAACTCCGCATGCAGCAGCACGTAGATCCCCGCGAGCGCAAACATGCAGGAGACCAGCCAGAGCACCGAGGCAATCGGATTGCGCCGCGTCACGCAGAGCAGCGCCGAGACCACGGCCCAGCCCGCGAAAACCCACCAGGTCACCGTCACGAGATTCACGTCACTCGCCCCGCGGATCGGCTGGGTCCCACAGCGTGGAGACCGGATGCGTCTGGGCCGAAAGCCGTTCCAGATCGTAAACGAAGCGATCGCGGGAATACTCCGCGTTTTCGTAGTGGACGCCGACGTGGATCGCCTCCTCCGGGCAGACTTCCTGGCAATAGCCACAGAAGACGCAGCGGAACTCGTCGATCTCGTAGATCAGCGGATAGCGATTCCCCGCCTCGTCCTCGCCGGGCACCAGCTTGATGCAGTTGGCCGGACAGACCTGGGGACAGAGTCCACACGCCACGCACTTCGAGCGCCCCTGGGCGTCGGTCATCATCCGGTGAGTGCCGCGCCAGCGGGTGGCGAGGCGCCACTCGTCGGTGCTGCGCACCTCCGGATACTGCATCGTCACGCGGGGCTGGAACATGTGCTTGAAGGTGAGCGCCATCCCCTTGAGGGTGGCGCGGATGTAGGAGACCTCCTCCGCCGGCCGCCGCATGACCTTGACGCCGATGGCCATCAGGACACTCCCTCAGGATGGGGTTTCGGACGCGGTGCCCGGCGGCCCACCCCGCGCAGAATGCGCCCGCGATCGAGCACGTTGAAGAGCAGCCACGCCAGCACGAGGTTCAGGAGCGTGAGGCCGATGGCCACCGGCCGCGCGCCGGTGATGCCGGCCGCCGCCAGGCCCTGAATCGCGCCGGCCGTAAGCATGATGTACGCCAGCGACATCGGCAGCAGCAGCTTCCAGCCGAGCGCCATGAGTTGGTCGTACCGGAAGCGCGGCAAGGTCCACCGAATCCACATCACGAAGAAGATCCAGAAGAACATCTTCACGAAGAAGGCCACAAACGTCGCGATCGCCTGCAGCGCGCCCCCGCCCTCATCCCAGTGCGTGAAGGGAATGTCCCAGCCACCGAAGAAAAGCGTCGCCACCATCGCGGCGATGGTCACGATGTGGGCATACTCGCCGATCATGAAGAGCGAAAACTTCATGGCGCTGTATTCCGAATGGTACCCGGCCACCAGTTCCGACTCCGCCTCGGGCATGTCGAACGGCAGTCGGTTGGTCTCGGCAAAGCCGGCAATCAGGAACACGAAGAACGAGATGAACAGCGGGCCGATGAACCAGAGACCGGCCTGCTGCCGCGCGATGATCTCGCTGAAGGAGACGTTGCCGGTGATCAGCAGCAGCGGAATCAGCGACAGCCCCATCGCCACTTCGTAGGAGATCATCTGGGCGCTCGCCCGCAGCCCGCCCAGCAACGAATACTTGCTGTTGGACGACCAGCCGGCGAGTGCGACGCCGTAGACGCCCAGGGACGACAGGGCGAGTACAAAGAGGAACCCCATCGGCAGGTCGGCCACCGCCATTGCCATCAGTCCGTGGTACGTCGCATGGCCGATCAGCGGGAGGGTCCAGTCAAAATCGACCTGGACCGGCGCCGCGAGCGGGATCACGGCAATCAGCATCACCGCCGGGATGAAAGAGAGCGCCGGGGCCAGCGTGAAGATGATCCCGTTGGCCGCAGCAGGCCGGGTCTCTTCCTTGATGAAGTTCTTGATGCCGTCGGCGACCGGCTGCAGGATGCCCGATGGCCCCACCCGGTTCGGCCCGGGGCGATTCTGCATCCAGCCCGCAAGCTTCCGTTCCATCAGGGTCAACAGTGCCACGCCCACCAGCAACACGGTGAAGACGACGATCAACTTGATGACCGCCAGGAGCACGAAACCCTTCGTGTCCGGCGTCATCGCGTCACCTCGGCGGCCACCGCGCCGACCACGCGACCGATGAAGCCGAGGTCGTTGTGCGAGAGCCCCTCGAAGGCATCAAGGGCACGGAACGCCGCACCCGCCGTGGCAGGCGCCGTGCGATCCGCGGCACGCAACGCCCAGGCGTTGGCCGCGACCCACCAGGCCGACCTGGCCATCCCCGGAGCGGGCCGCACTGGCAACACACGCTGGGCCCGCCGATCACGGTTCACGAGCACACCCTGTGATTCCACCACACTCGTGATCGGCAGGATCAGCTCGGCGTTGGTCAACCGGGCGTCCGCCACGGTGGTGAGGTGCACCAGCGTGCCGGCCTGTGACACTCGCGCGGCGTCCGCATCACTCAACTCGGTATCCAGCACCACGACCAGGGCGGCCGATGCCGCACGCACGATCGCCGCGTCCCAGTCACCGGCCAGCCCGAGCAGGCGCGCGCCTTCGAGATTGGCGGCCCGTTCGCGTCGCAGCGCAAGATCGGGGATGCCACCGAGCGGTGCCTCGTCGCCCATCGGTACCAACATCGCGGCGGTGACCGCGTGACCCTCGAGCAGGCGGGCGGTCCATCCCAGCGCCTCGCAGGAGGCACGACCTCCGCTCAGCAGCACGACCGGGCCGCTCGTGGCGGAGACGAGTGCGGCCAAGCGGGCCAGCGCCGCGTCCCATTCCACGGCGTACATCGTGCCATCCATGCGCACCAGCGGCGCCTCGGCCCGGTCTCCGCGATTCATCCAGCGATAGTCGGCCCGACCCGTGTCGCAGATGAAGTGGCGGTTGACCTCGAGGTTCGGGCGCGGCCGCAGTCGCACCACCACCTCGTCACGGGTGTCCACCGTGATGTTGCAGCCCTGGGTGCAGCCAGTGCACACCGAGGCCGAGCCGTCGAGATCCCAGACGCGGGCCTTGTGCAGGAAGTCCTTCGAAAGCAGCGAGCCCACCGGGCAGAGGTCGACCACGTTGCCCGACCACGGGTGGTCGAGCCGCTGCGACTCGTCGATGCCGATGTAGGCGCGATCGCCACGCTCCGACACGTTGAGCACTGGATCCTCCGCCACGCTCTCCATGAAGCGGACGCAGCGAGTGCAGAGAATGCACCGATTGGGCACGTAGAGCACATCGGGCCCGAAATCCTCCACCGGATTGTAGCGCTTGGGCTCGCTGAATCGGCTGCTGGCCCGCCCGCCCTGGAAGACGAAGTCCTGCAGCTCACACTCCCCCGACTGGTCGCAGATCGGGCAGTCGAGTGGATGGTTGATGAGCAGGAACTCCAGCACCCCGGCGCGGGCCTTGACGGCGGCGGGCGAATGCACATGGATGACCTGTCCATCGGCCACCGGCGTTACGCACGCCGGCACCAGCTTCGGCATCTTCTCGACCTCGACCAGACACATCCGGCAGACGGCCGGCGAGGGAAGCGACGGGTGGTAGCAGTAGTGCGGCACCATGATCCCGGCCATCTTCGCCGCCTCGATCATGGCCGTCCCTCGGGCCACCTGGACCGGGACGCCGTCGATCGTGACCGTCAGCAGTTCGGTGGACATGGCGTCAGATCCCCAACGACACGGGTGCACGCGCACCCGAGAGATAGGCCTCGAAATCCGGCCGGAACTTCTGGATGCCGCTCACCACGGGTGTGGCGCAGGAATCACTCAGCACGCAGATGGTCTTGCCGGTCATGTTTTCCGCGAGGTCCATCAGCAGGTCCAGGTCGGAAGCCTTCCCCTTCCCGGCCACGATGCGCTCGAGGATGCGCGTGGTCCAGCCGGTTCCCTCGCGACAGTTGGTGCACTGCGCGCAGCTCTCGTGGGCATAGAACCGGGCGAGACGCATGATCTGATAGACGATGTCGGTGGTGTCGTCCATCACGATCATCCCACCGGATCCGAGCAGCGAGCCCTCGGCTGCGATGCCCTCGTAGTCCGTGACGCAGCGATCGACCTCATCCGGCGTCATGATGGGCACGGACGACCCCCCGGGAATCACGGCCTTGAGTGTCCGCCCCGGCAGCATACCGCCGCAGGCCTCGAAGATCAGGTCGCGCATGGGGAGCCCGAGGGTGATCTCGTAGGTTCCCGGGCGCTGGACATGGCCGCAGACGGAGATCAGCTTGGTGCCCGTGCTCTTGGGGTTGCCAAGGCAGAGTCCGGCATACCACGCGGCGCCCCGCATGAGGATGTGGGGCACCGCGGCCAGCGTCTCGACATTGTTGATGGTCGTGGGCTGTCCGAACAGGCCCGACACCGCGGGGAACGGCGGCTTGATGCGCGGATTGCCGCGGCGACCCTCCAGCGAGTTCATCAGCGCGGTTTCCTCGCCGCAGATGTAGGCGCCCGCGCCGCGATGCACGATCATCTCAAGCGGCTTGCCCGACCCGAAGGCATTGGGCCCGAGCGCGCCGGCCGCATAGGCCTCGTCAACCGCCGCCTGGAGGATGTGGTACGGTTCGGTGTATTCGCCGCGGATGTAGATGTAGGACACCTCCGCCCGGATGGCGAGGGCGGCAATGGCGCACCCTTCGATGAGCGCGTGCGGCGTCCAGCGCAGGATCTCACGGTCCTTGAAGGTGCCGGGTTCCGATTCATCGGCGTTACAGCAGAGGTAGTGCGGCTTGCCGTCGTCCTTGGGCATGAACGACCACTTCAGTCCGGTGGGGAACCCTGCCCCACCGCGTCCACGCAGACCCGAGGCCTTGACCTCATCGACGATCTGCTCCGGCGTCATGGTCAGCGCCTTGCGCAGTCCTTCGTAGCCGCCGCGTGCCACCCAACCGCTGTAGCTCCGCGCCTCGACCTCGCCGAAGTGGGTCGACAGCACCGGGGTTTCCGTGGCGTGAATCGGATGCGGGTATCCCATCAGCTGTAGCGCTCGAGCACGGCCGGCACCGTGGCGACGGTGACCCCTTCGATGAAGTCGTCGTCAATCAGCAGCGGCGTGGTGAAGCCGCAGCCTCCAAGGCACTCGGCCTCCACGACCGTGAAGCGACCGTCGGGTGAGGTCGCGCCGAGTTCGCCACAGCCGGTGTGTTCCAGCAGCGCCCGGGCAACATCTTCCGCACCGCAGAGATTGCATGGTGAGGTGGTGCAGACCTGGATGAAGTGGCGTCCCACCGGGTGGGTGTGGTACATGGTGTAGAAGGTGATCACTCCGCGCACGTAGGCGGGGGTCAGCTCCAGCTGCTCGGCGACCTCGTGAATCGCGCCGTCGGAGACCCAGCCCCGCTCCTGCTGCACGATCCACAGGGCGGGCAGCAGCAGCGCCATCCGGGTGGGGTACTTGGGCGCCAGCGCCTCCAATTGGGCGAGGGCGGCGCCGACGAAGACGGGCGTGTGCGGTTCAGCGGCGTGCGAACTCACCGGTCGATCTCTCCCATCACGATATCCACGCTGGCATTGATGGCGATCACGTCGGACAACATGGCTCCCTCGCACAACTTCGGCAGTGCGGCAAGGTTGAGGAATGAGGGCGGGCGGATCCGCCAGCGCACCGGCTTGGCCGTGCCGTCGGAGACGAGATAGTAACCCAGTTCTCCCTTGGGATTCTCCACGCCGACATACGCCTCGCCCGCCGGCGGCGTGATGCCTTCCATCACCTGCTTGAAATGGAAGATCATCGCCTCCATCTCGCTCATCGCCTGGGACTTGGGCGGAAGGATCACGCGAGGGTCGCTGACGTTGATCGGACCCGGTTCGAGGCGATCCAGCGCCTGCTCCAGGATGCGGACCGACTGGAACATCTCCTCGAGCCGCACGCGGTAGCGATCGTAGATGTCGCCGTGTTCGCCCACCGGGACGTCGAAGTCGAACTCGTCGTAGCCGAGGTAGGGGCGATCCTTGCGGACGTCATAGTCGACGCCGCTCGCGCGCAGCATCGGCCCCGACAGCGAGTAGTTGATCGCCTCTTCGGCCGAGATCACGCCGACGTCCTGCGTCCGGCCGCACCAGATCGCGTTGCGGGTGAACATCGTGTCGACCTCGCGCAGCACCTTGGGGAAGGTGCGAGTGAAGTCGCGCAGTCCCTCCTCCCACCCCTCGGGGGTGTCGGCCATCATCCCGCCGACCCGCGAAACCGAGGTCGTCAGTCGGGCGCCGGTCCACGATTCCTGCAAGTTGTAGATCCGCTCGCGCTCCTCGAACATCCAGAGGAACGGCGTGAAGGCGCCGAGGTCGATGCCGGTGGTGCCCGCCCAGACGAGGTGGGAGATGATCCGGCTCATCTCGCAGGCAATGACCCGCAGCAGTCGGCAGCGTTCGGTGATTTCGATGCCCATCAGGGCCTCGGCCGCCATGGCGAAGGCCACGTTGTTGGCCATGGGCGCGAGGTAGTCGGTGCGATCGGTGAGCGGAATGATCTGGTTGTAGTGTCGATATTCGCCCAACTTCTCGAAGCCGGAGTGGAGATACCCGATGTGCGGAATGACCCGCTTGACGGTCTCACCCTCCAGCTCGACCACCAACCGCAGCACGCCGTGGGTGGCGGGATGCTGGGGCCCGATGTTCACCAGCATGTGATCGGCGCCGAAGTCGTCGTGCACCGATTCGCTCGGGCGGCGCGCGATGCCGAGCGGCACGGTGCGGACCTGACCCGAGGCATCGAGGGTCGGCGTCGACAGCTGCATCTCGATGGTGCGTGGCGTCATGGCAGTGGCCCCCGGCCGCTCTCCGCGAGGCGCGCCTGCACGTCCTTCGGGAGTTCGCGGTAGGCCTCGGCGATCGACAGCTCCTCGAGCGAATAGTGCGCCTCGGGGTTGGCATCCAGCGCCTGGCGCGTCTGCTCCGCGCGCGACCAGTGCCCCCGCAGCGGGAAGGACTTCCGCAGTGGGTGACCCTCGGCGTAGGTCTCCCACATCAGGATCCGGCGCAGGTCGCCGTGGCCCCGGAACACCACCCCGAACATGTCCCACACCTCACGCTCGAGCCACTCCGCACCCTTCCACAGGTCGGTCACGGTCTCGACGGATAGCGGGCCCTCGGGATCGAGGCCGATCTTTGCGCGCAGGTCGACGCGCCGCGACAGCGAGCGCAGCTGGTAGACGACCTCGAGTTCCAGCTCCGGGTCGCGGTATTCCACACAGGTGATATCGGTGAGGTAATTGAAGCGCTGGGCCGGGTCGACCTGCAGCCAGGCGAGGGCCGCTTTGGCCGTCCCCGGTGCCAGATGAACCACGTGCTGCCCGTTCACGAGCCGATGGCGCACCACGCCATCCGAGAATCGTGCCTGGAGCGCGGCCACGCTGGCCGCCGCGTCATCGGCGGCGGTGACCGACTCGTTCACGCGGATCTCGTCTGGTGGACGGAATTGCCGAACGGCTCGGAGACTTCGTCGATCTCCTCGGGGCGCCGGAAGAGGCCATCTGGGCCAACCAGATGTTCCACTCGAAGGGTCGGATCGGCCAGCGATTCCCCACGAATCTTCTTTTGCAACAGGAGGATCGCGTAGAGCAGCCCCTCCGGGCGCGGCGGGCAGCCCGGCACATAGACGTCGACAGGGATGATGGTATCGATCCCCTGCACCATGCTGTAGGTGTCGAAGATGCCGCCGGATGAGGCGCAGGCCCCCATCGAGATCGCCCACTTTGGCTGGGGCATCTGGTCCCAGACCCGGCGAATGACCGGCGCAAGCTTGAAGGGGAGCCGCCCGGCGCAGATCAGCACGTCGGCTTGGCGCGGTGAGAAGCTCATCCGCTCCATCCCGAAGCGCGCGATGTCGAAGCGGGAGGCGGCCGTCGCCATGAACTCGATGGCGCAGCAGGCCGTCCCGAAGGGCATGGGCCAGAGCGAGTTGGCGCGCGACCAGTTGGCCAGAAAATCCAGCCGGGTGGTCACCCAGTTCGGCGACACCGTGTCGTAGACCGGCTCCTGCAACTCCCCAGCACCCGGCGGCACCGTCAATCCCATTGCAGCGCTCCCCGCTTCCAGATGTACACGTACCCCACAGCCAGGATCAGCACGAAGGTCAACATTTCGAGAAAGAGTACCCCGGCCATGCCGCGCAACTGCTGGAATGCGACGGCCCAGGGAATCATGAAGATGGTCTCGATGTCGAAGATGATGAACAACATGGCAACGAGGTAGAACTTGACCGAAAAGCGCTCCCGCGCGTCCCCGATGACCGGCATGCCGGATTCGTACGCGGCCAGCTTCACCGCCGTCGGCCGATGGGCTGAGAGCAGCCCCGACACGACCAGGATCAGGATGGCATTGGCCACGACGAAGAGGAACAACAGGACGATGGGGACGTACGCTTGGAGCATGCGCGACTCCGCCTCGTGAAAACTTTCACAACCGTCCCTAAACCTACCGGCTCCCGGTGGCTAATTCAACTGACTCCGGCGGTTCTCCCCGGACGGGGCAGGCCCGTATATTCCCCCGCCGACCCGCCGACCCACGGCTCTCCCTCCCACCCCCCAGGCAGGCACCGCATGTCCATCAAGTCTGACCGCTGGATTCGCCGCATGGCCCGAGAACATGGGATGATCGAACCCTTCACCGACCAGCAGGTGCGCTCGGGCGGAATCTCCTACGGCGTCTCCTCCTATGGCTACGACATGCGGGTCGCCGACGAGTTCCGGATCTTCACCAATGTGCTCTCCGCGGTGGTCGACCCCAAGAACTTCGACGACAAGAGCTTCGTGGAGTGGCAGGGCGACGTCTGCGTCGTTCCCCCCAACTCCTTCGCCCTGGCCCGGTCGGTTGAATACTTCCGGATCCCCCGAAACGTCCTCACCATCTGTGTCGGCAAGTCGACCTACGCCCGCTGTGGCATCATCACCAACGTCACTCCCTTCGAGCCCGAGTGGGAAGGGCACGTGACGCTGGAGATCAGCAATACGACCCCCCTGCCAGCGCGGATCTACGCCAACGAGGGGATCTGTCAGGTGCTGTTTTTTGAGGCCGACGACGACGACATCTGCGAGACCAGCTATGCGGACAAGAAAGGGAAGTACCAGAAACAGCGGGGCGTGACGCTACCGAAACTTTAGAGAGAAATGAGAGAAGAGAGAGGAGAGAAGAGAGAGGGGAAATGAGAGGGGAGGTCCACACTGCTGGCTCTTCTCGCTTCTCTCCTCTCTCTTCTCTCATTTCCCTACTGTTATTGGAACTGCAGGTTGCGTTCGAAGTCGGCTGGGGACGTCGCCGCCGATTTCGCCACCTCCAGACTGATCAGCTGCTTGCTGTAGAGCTCCATGAGATGCTGGTCGAAAGTCTGCATGCCGTACTGGGTGCGACCGGCCGAGATGTGATCGCGAATTTCGGCCGTCTTGTCGGGGTTCGCCACGCACTCGGCCATCGTGGGCGTGTTGCGCATCACCTCGACCGCCACCACCCGGCCCTGCCCATCCGCCCGCGGCAACAGGCGCTGTGAAATCACGGCCTTCAATGACTCGGCAAGCCGGAGCCGCGCACCGGTCTGCTCGGAAGGATCGAAGACCGAGACCAGCCGCGCGATGGTGCGCTGGGCATCCGTCGTGTGCACCGTGCTGAACACCATATGGCCAGTCTCCGCGGCCTTGAGGGCGACGTCGATGGTGGCGCGGTCGCGCATCTCGCCCACGAGGATGATGTCGGGGTCCTGCCGCAACGCCGCGCGGAGCGCCGCCTCGAAGCTCTCGGTATCGGTGCCGATCTCGCGCTGGATCACATTGCTGCGTACATCCTTGTGCAGAAACTCGATCGGATCCTCGATCGTGACGATCTTGCCCGCCCGCTGATTGTTCACATACGAGACCATCGCGGCGAGGGTGGAGGACTTGCCACTGCCGGTGGTGCCGGTGAGCAGCACCAAGCCACGCTCCTCCATGGCGATCTGACTCAGCACTGGAGGGAGCCCCAGCTCCTCGAAAGTGGGGAGCACGTCCGCGATGCTGCGCAACACCACCGACAGGGACCCGCGCTGGGAGCAGATATTGACCCTGAACCGCCCAACCCCCTGTACAGAATATGAACAGTCGAGATCCCGGAGATCTCGCAATTGACCCTCAATCGTCGCGGCCGAGGCCTTTCGCGCGTTCACGAGGATCTCGCCTGCGATCGCCGAGGTGTCGGCGGGGGTGAGGGCCGGGAGGCCAGCCACGGCGACGACCTCCCCTCGGATCCGCATGCGGAAAGGGGCGCCTGCGGAGAGATGTACGTCCGAGGCCTGCAGTTCCTTGGCCTTTTTCAGGATGGCGTTGAAGGTGTCGAGCAGGGCCATCGGGACTCCAGCACTCTCAGGTGACAGGGACAAGCCGGGAACGCTTTCGCTGGAGTGCAAGGAGCACGCCGAAGAGGATCAGACGGGCTGCAGGCGGTGGGCGGCACTCACGGCCCGCCAGGTACCCAGTTCTCCCTCCATGACGCGGGCGGCGTCGAGGGCGATCTCCCCGATTGCGATGCTATCGACTCGATCCAGATGATCGAGCCGCCAGATGAGTTCCTCGAGTCTCGGTGCCACACCGGCCGAACGGCTCGCGATGCTCTCGAGATCGCTGGTGGCGAGGAAGCCGTGGATACCGGAGGCCAGCGCCGGGAGGGCGATACCGAGTCCGCCGAGCAGGGCCACGCGCGCCGTTGCCGAGGGGAGCCACGCCTGCAGCAGTTGATCTGGCGCGTGCACGAGATTGCCGAGCGCAAGCAGGAGTGCCAGGAGGAAAATCGCGGTCGCGCAACGTTCAAGGGGATGGACGATCGCGAACCCGCGGTTGCGCGCCTGCGAATGGAACTGCCGCTGTCGCTCGAGCTCCCCGTCTCGCAACAGCCCGCGCCTCGCTGCGATCGCGGCTCCATCGAACGGACCGCTGATCAGGCCGGCCTCCCGTGCGACGCAGCGCAAGTACCACCCCAGCCAACTGGTCCGCGGATCTCCCGCCCAACGCTTCGGCGGCAGGTGCACGATCGGTGTCGTGCGACCCAACGGCCATAGGATCGCGAGATGCCGCACACGCTCGGCCAGTGCTCGATACTCCATCCAGCGCTCGTGATATCGCCGGCGCTGGCCGATGACCACATTCGCGAACACCACCACGAGCACAAGCGCCTCAACCACGAGGGCGACGACATGCACGGAGGAGAGTCCGCGTTGCTCGCCCCCCGTCGCCTCCACGGTCGCGGCAATCGTCCCCACAAATGCCGCCACCACGGCCAACCATGCGAAGGCGAACACCCGGGTATAGGAGGCACGGAAGCGCGCGGCATAGTGGGAAGCCAAGGCATCGGCCCATCCATGCGATACCGCAAAGCGACTGGCGACTTCCTCAATCAGGCTGGCGGGCACACCGCGCCACGTTTCGCGCCAGGATGCAGTGGTCGTGGACACCGGATCTGGCCATCGATCTCCACGGACAGCCCGGCGGAGCGTTTTGGCAACGCGGCCCATCCGACCCAGACCATCGGGACCCTGAAAGAGGACACAGCTCACCAGATCGAAAAGTGAGGCGCGCCGTATCGTGGGCGCCGCTTCCGCGAAGTATGCATGGCGCAGGTCCGCGACGTGATGAGGATCGCTTGGCTCGATGCCGGGTGGGATGAGCAGTGCCGCAATCTGGCGCGCCATTCCCGTTTCCCACTCCGCGGGCGGTGCCTCGGGTCGTTCCTCGAACACCGGTTCACGAACCGTCATGGGATCGAGGATCAGGAGCGGGACATCCGCCGCACGGGCTGCTCGGATCACTGCCGCCGTTCCACCGGTCCCGCGCGACGGTTGTCCATCCCACACGGCTACGATGAGATCGGCCTGATGGACCACGACCTGCGCCAGGGCGTCATAGGCATCATGGGGACGCTCCCCTGTTCCTCCGTCGACGGTGGGGCCGTCCAGTTCCGTCACGACCGCCGCCGCCTCGAGCAGCTCGACATACTGTCGGCCGGCCTCGGCATCGGTGTCGAAATCTCGTGCGTACTGCTCTCGCGGGAACGGCAGGACGGCATGGAGGGACCAGTCGGAGCGTGAGGCGGCGAGCGCGGCCGTGAGTTGGTCTGCCCCGGCCGCCAGCCCGCTGAGCAGGGTCAGTCGCGGCGGCGCGGCTGAATAGCTGGTCGCGGCGGCATGATGCGCGCGCAAGACTTCCCTCTCTATCACCCGAAGCGCATGGGTGAGTTGGTCCGTGATCCGCGGCACGGCCGAGCGCGGAAACCGATCCCACCGGTGCCCGACAATGGCGACCTGGAAGGTGCAGCGAGGGAGTGGAGGTGCATCCAGCGGCATGGGCTCGTCCGTGTCCGGGCTTCCGGATATCGCTGTTGGCAGCCCGACCCGCAAGTCCCAGTTGCCCAACCACGCGGCGCGCCGCAACTTCAACCCAACCCGAGCACATGGCATCCATGGCCCACGACGTCTTCGTCTCCTACTCCAGCAACGACCAACCGGCCGCCCTCGCGGTCCTCCATGGCTTGGAGTCCGCCGGAATCCGCTGCTGGATCGCGCCGCGTGACATCGAGCCCGGAGCGATTTGGGCTCAGTCCATCATGGAGGGCATTGCCGGGTGCCGCGTGCTGGTGGTGGTCTTCTCCGCCCACGCGAATCGATCTCCTCACGTCATCAATGAGGTGGATGCCGCCATCCGCAAGGGGGCCATCGTGGTGCCGTTCCGGATTGAGGACGTCATGCCGGACGGCGCGATGGAGTATCACCTTCGGACACGCCACTGGCTCGATGCGCTCACGCCCAACATGGCCGAACACACTTCCCAACTTGCCACTCAGGTTGCCAGCATTCTGGCAAGTCATCCCACATCAGCGCCAACCCCCACGGCACCTCCGCGGCCGATCCCGCAAGGACTCCCCCCGCGACGCACGGGAACCGCGACTCCAACTCGCCCTGGTTTCCGGTTGCCGACCACGCCGGCTGGACGTCGTCGCCTGATGCGCGTCGGTGGTGCACTCCTCTTCGTCGCGATCGCGACGGTTCTGTGGCTCCGTCGACCTCACGCGATTGGCGACGTCGTGTTCACGGTGCGGGAAGTGAGCGGGTCGGGCAACAATCAGTCTTCGGTTGGGATGACCAGCGGGACACTGCGATTCTTCGAAGCTGGCGCCGCGATTCCCGACGTCGCTGCGCGAAGCTACCGCACCAGCTTCGTCGCCAGCACGACACGGTTCGTGGACGTGGAAGCGACGCTGAGCTACGAGGCGCCAGGTCGCGAGATCACCGTCCCGATCGGCTGTACGCTCACGTCCCGAGGCGGCCAGGTGATCACCACGATCACGATCAACGCAACCATCCAGCCGAACTGGACCACGTCCGTTCACACGCAGGGGTGGGGCCGCAGCAGTGGCGGCTTTTGGAAGCCTGATCGCTACCGTGCCGATTGTCGCTATGGTGACAAGCTAATTGGGCGAGGCTACTTCGATGTCACGAATGCGCCCGCGGCATCAGGGGCGGCACCCGCAGCGCAAGCACCGCTCGCCGAGGCGTCACCGTGGCGCGAGATGCGAGCCCATGTCTCCGATGTTCGCACCTTCGCCATGGGTGCCTCGGTTCCCCCAATGGCCGACCGGCAGACACAGACCACCTTCCCGGCCTCGACCACGGGATTCGTCGGGGTGGAAGTGACGGTGGCCTTCGACCCGCCCAGTCGCCCGATCCACGCACTGCTCAGCTGTCGCATCCTGCGCGATCGGCGTCAGGAAATTGGCCGCATGACGCTCACCTATGACATCCAACCGGGATGGACGTCGGCGTGGTCGGCCCGAGGCTACGGCCGCGTCACCCCGGGCAGCTGGCAGCCAGGCCGTTACCTCGCGGCGTGCGATGACGGACAGCGTACGCTGGGCCAGAGTCCGTTCGAGATGCAATAGCCACTAGCGCGTGAGTGCCGCCGTGGCGATCCGCATTTCCACCGTGGCCGACTCGATCCGCTGGCGCAAATCAGCGATCTCGGCCCGTGCCCGCTCGGCATCATGGTCGCGCAGCGCTTCACTGATCCCCGGCAGTGCGATGTTGGCGTAGCCGTTGTCGCGATCAGCCGCGAAGACCAGATTGCGCATGAAGGGCCGGCCCACGAGCCCGCTGCTGCGCGTGAGCTGCTGTTCCAAGCGTCGCGCCGTGGCGTTCACCGCCGTCCATCGCGTTGATGCCGTTCCCGAGACCAGCGCGCTGTCCCGCGCGGCATTGAATTGCGCCGCAGCGTCCCTGAGGCTGACGGCCGCCATCCGCAGGTGCAGAAAATCCCCCTGCAGCGCGGGATCACTGCTCCCCCGCTGCACCCGCGTCACGAGGGCCGCGAGGTAGGTACCAAGCGCCGCATGATCAAAGGGCAGCAGATCGGCGTTCGCGAGCCGAGCCAACAACACAGCCGAGAGTCGTCCCGCCGCCGCATGACTCAGGTAACCCACGTCTCCGAACCGCTCCATGAAGCCCCAGGTATCGTAGGCCGAGTGATAGACACCCCCCGCACCACCGAATCCGAATTCGATCGCCGGAATGCCGAGGTGATTGTAGAAGCCGGTGAAATCGGAGCCGCCCCCGAGATCACCCAGCGCGGGTTCACTGCGCGCCGCGCCGGAGCGTCCGCGCGACCAGGCCTGGAAGACCGTCACGCTGTCGCCGGGCTGCCCCACCGAGTGGGTCGCGTCGCGCAGGAGGCCGTGGAGCGAGGCCGTGCCGCTGGCCCCAAAGGAGCGACCGGATGCGGCGACGTCCTGGTTGATGTACGCCACCGCCTTGGCCTGCAGCGCCTCCGGCATCGATTCCACCCATTCGGTTGATCCGACCAACCCCCACTCCTCCGCATCCCAGGTCGCGAATACCAGCGTGCGACGTGGACGTTCGCCAGCGCGCAGCGCCGTGCCCCAGGCGCGTGCGGCTTCGAGGATGCTCACAATGCCGGAGACGTTGTCGGCGGCGCCGGGACCCCAGCCGTCCCGATGCCCGCCGATGATGACCCACTCGTCGGGTAGTTCGCTCCCGCGAATCATGCCAAAGGTGTCGTAGATGGTCTTGTACGCGCGGGCGCCGCGCTCCGGCCAGACGGCCACCCGAGCCTGCACCGTACCGTCGCCGAGACGATAGGGAAAGTTCATCCCTCCCTGCCAGCCATCCGGTGCCGACGGGCCACTCATGCCGCGCATCAGCAGTTCGGCATTGCCATAGCCGATCGGCACCACGGGGATGTGCGGCACCGGCAGCGAATCCTCGACGACACGCCGCGCGTTGGCCGTCGAGGCCCAGCCCGGCGTCGTAGGATCGCCCGTGCCATTGTAGATCGAGCCACGTTGCACGCCCTGGGCATTGCGGTAGGGACCCGCGGGATAGACCTCGCCACGCGTGAAACCGTCATCGAACGGATCGGAGTAGATGATCAACGCGCTGGCCCCATGCGCCTCGGCCTCGCGCGCCTTGATCCCGCGGAACGATCGGCCGTAGCGCACGATCGCGATCTTGCCGCGCACCGAGATCCCCAGCGAATCGAGGCGGTCATAGTCGGACGGGAGGCCATAGTTCACGTACACGAGCGGCGCCGTGACGTCCCCTGCCCCGGAATTGCCGTTCATGGCCGGCCAACTGGGGAGCAGTGTGGTGGAATCTCCCGGCACCGGCGGCTCCTCCAGATCGAGCCGCAACCGGGTGGGGGCGATGCGCTCGACAATGGTGGAATCGTGATACGGGAGGTAGACGCGGAAGGCGACTCGCGACGTATCGAGCCCCCAGGAGCGCATTTGCCGGAGCACGTAGTCGGCCGTCGCACGCTGGGCCGGCGTGCCCGCGACGTGAGGCCGGCCGGCGAGGGCATGGGCGTGACGACGTGCCGAAGCGGTATCGGGAATGGCGACCAGTCGCTGCTCCAGCCCCCGCTCCTTGGTGGCGTGGGCGGCGGTGAAGCCAGCCAGCTGCTGCGCCGACAATGGGCCGGCAAGTGAGAGGGCCAACAGGAGCAGCGCAAGGTCGCGACGCGTCATTGAAGTGAGTTCCCAGCGAGAGGATCGAGTGGCGGATGGACCCACAAAGTATCGTGCCCCCACGCGACAACGCCAACCCACGGGGGGTTGGCGTGTCGAGTTCGGTCGGGCGCTGAAGCAACCACCGTTCAGGGCACCACCGCGGTGATGTCGTAGATCAGGAGCGCGGGATTGGCCGGATCGCGAGCCGCGAAAACATAGGTGCGGCCGTTGATGACGGCGATCTCGCCGGTGTGGATCCCTTGAGCGACAAACACGACGCCGCGCAGCGCCGGACGCCTCGGGTCAACCCGGTCGTAGACATACAGCCCGGCCCCGCCGGATCCACCCTCCGCCGTGATAACCAGCGCCTTGCCATCCGGGGTGACGGCCACATCGCTCACCGTGGTGATGTTGGGGACAATGATCGAGTCCACCAGCACCGGGTTACCGCCGGCCACGCCGAGCGACCAGACTTTCACTGCGTTCCCACGAACACCACCTCGAGTGCCCCAGCCACCACTGTAGGCCCATGGGCCAACCACCCACTGGTCGGAGCCGTAGCGCTCGGGGACGTTGTTGCCGCCCCCCTTGGTCGTAAGGGTGATGGGGTCGAGCGCCCAGAAGCCGCTCAGCATGTCGGTGGCGTAAAGGGTGCCGTTCGCGAGCATGACGCCCCAGACATAGGTGTTGCCTGCACCGCCCGGCTTGGCCGTGGCGATGATGCGCGAGGACATGTCACCGCTGAGCGTTCCCGAGACATCGACCGCGATCACGCCGCCATTGTAATAGGCCGCATAGAGCACCTGCCGTTGTTCATCCATCCAGAAGTTGTGCGTGCCGGCGCCATTCACATGGACGAAGCCGACCTCCACCGGGGCGGCAAGGTTCGACACGTCGACAATGTGGATGTCACCAGAGGAGGCGCTTCCCACCGAACCCGGACCCTCTTGGCCGACGAAGAGGTATTTCTTCTCGCCAGTGTTGGGATTCTGGAACCACCAGGCGTTGTGTACCTGTGCCCCGCCAGATACACCGTTGGCATTCGTCACCAGCGAGGAAATGAGTACCGGATTGGTAGGTGACCCGCCGCGGATGCCATTCCCGACGTCGTAGATCAGTAGGCCGGTGTTCCACGCCAGGACGAACGCGATGCCGTCGCGCACGAAGGTGTCATGGTGGCCATAGTTCGCCGGCACTGGCACCGTGGCCACCAGGACGGGATTATTGCTGGCCGCGAACGCTGTGAAGTTGAACGTGACGTTCGAGGCGGTGCCCTGCACCGTCGCCACCACCGACTGGGCGCCAACCGTCGCGCCGAGGGTGAAGCTCATACTGGCCACGCCAGCTGCGTCGGTCACACTGCTCCCCGAGGCCAAGGTCCCACCGCCGCTACCAACGGTCCAAAGCACGGTGCGAGGCGGCGAGACGGCGACCCCGTTCTCGAGCACCTGCACCCGCAACTGAGTGCCAAGCGGGAGCCCGACGGTTCCGTTCTGATTGTTCCCCGCCAGCGTGTTGATCAGCAGCGCGAGTTGCGCCGTCTCGGTGAAGAGAACGCTCTTGCTGCTCCCGCGAAGCATGGCGCGCACCGTCTGCGTGCCTGCAGCGCTGCCGAGCGTGAGGGTGGCAGTGGCCAGACCGTTCGTTCCCGTGGTGGAGCTCGCTGGAGAGACGGTTCCCCCGCCGGACTCGACGCTCCAGTCAATGGTGATCCCCGGCAGTGCCGCCCCCAGCCCATCGACCGCCTTCACGGAGAGAGGCGCGGCCAGCGCCGTCCCCACCACCCCAGTCTGCAGGTGGCCGGTACTGGCCGTGATCGTGACGGAGCTGTTGGCATCGGTGCCAGTGGAACAGCCGAGCACAACCAACAGCGTGGAAAGAGTCAGCCAACCGTGACGCATCAAAGGATTCCTGCGGCACGTTGCCGCGTTATTGGTGTTCCATCATGTCATGTCCGGCCGGGTCGATATGCATGGCATCCAGCACGCCGTACCGTCCCATCCGGTGTCCGCGCATTCGCCAGTCGAATGAGACGCCGGCGCTGAGTTGTCGTACCACGCTGGTTCCGTAGAGCGCAACCGGATCGAAGATTGCAGCGTCGCGCTTCGTCACCCCTCCGAGTGTCCCCTCGAGAAAGACCGCCACGTTCACCGGTGCCCCCGACTTCAGCACGTCAGCGCCCAGATGCAGGGTGTGCAGCGACCAGCGCCCGATGCCAAGGTTGCTGTTCTCAAAGTGCGGTCGCCGGGTCCGGAACGGATCCACGAGTCGCTCCTCCTCGGGGCGGTCGGTCAGCTCATAGCGATAGCTCGCCGCCCACCGGCCCCGACGCACCATGCCCTCGGCCAGCCAGGAATGGAACACGAAAAATCCATCGAGTTCCGACGTTCTGGCCCATTCCGCCATCAGGTAGCGTTCACCCCACTGCCGCGTGTCGCGCCACCGCAAGGAGGCCGAACTCTTCACGGCGTCGCCGCCGGCGCCTGGGCGGTGTTCCGGAGAATGCGCCGTGGCACGCGACCCCTGCACCTCCAACCCCTTCACCGGCCGCATGGTCACCCGCGCACTCCACGAGTCGCCGAATCGCCACGTGCCGTCACCCTTCCGGAGCAACGGCCACTGTCCCGGTCGTTCCGGTTCGTCACCATTGAAGAGCGCCCCCTCGAACGTGAGGCGGCCAATGTCATACTGCACCACCGCGATCGCCCGCTCCAGGATCTGGGATAAATGGTGATTCACCGGATACCGACTGATCGGGCGAGACATGGGGTCATCAGTACCAAAGGGGACGAACCCCTTCCCCACAACCACACCGAGCCGACCGCGCCCATCGAGACGCCCGAGGAGGTCCACGGCCGCGACGTTCAGTTCGTGAACGGTGGTATGGGGATGCCGGCGGTCGACGAAGCCCTCGCCCCAGGCACCGGGGGTGAGCTCGCCTCCCGGCATCGTGACACTCTCGAAGTCGAGCGTCGCGGTGCCGAGCAGGTGGCCACCCAACGCACGGGCACCAAGTATGAAGATCGGCTGCACCACGCGGACTTCGGTCAGCGCACCGCCGAAGGGAATCGGGTTTGCGTGGGTGGCGAGCACGACCGCCCGACCCATGGGCGTGAGCCGAATACCCGACTGGGCGGGGAGCATCGCCGCGCCCCCGCCCAGTATCAATGTCGCCAGCAACCCACCGGCTCGGTTCACCCCGCGCCCGCTCCGGCGTGTGCCTCGCCGCGATCGGTCAGCGTGGCACGGACCAAGTCACGATTCATACGGGCGATGTTCTCGACCGAGATCTCCTTGGGACACGCCTCCTGGCATTCACCATAGTTGGTGCAATTGCCGAAGCCCTCGGCATCCATCTGCTGCACCATGGCGAGCACCCGTCGATCGCGTTCCGGCTGACCCTGCGGCAGCCGGCCGAGGTGGCTGACTTTGGCGGCCGTGAACAACATCGCGGAGGCATTCGGACACGCGGCCACGCAGGCCCCGCAGCCAATGCACTGGGCGGCGTCCATCGCGAGGTCAGAATCCTCCTTGGAGATGGGGATGGCGTTGCCGTCCTGTGCCGCACCGGTCGGGGCGGAGATGAACCCGCCCGCCGCGATGATCCGGTCGAACGCGGTTCGGTCGACCACAAGGTCTCGCAACACCGGGAAGGCCGAGGCTCGCCAGGGCTCGATGGTGACCGTGTCGCCGTCCTTGAATGATCGCATGTGCAACTGGCAGGCGGTGGTCGCCTTGCGGGGACCGTGCGGGCTGCCGTTGATCATGAGCGCACAGCTGCCGCAAATCCCTTCGCGGCAATCGTGATCGAAGGCAATGGGCTCCTCGCCGCGGCCGAGCAGCTCCTCATTCACGACATCGAGCATCTCGAGAAACGACATGTGTTCGTCGGCAGTGGTCACATAGGTGTGCAGCGCACCTGGTGCGTTCGGGCCGGCCTGGCGCCAGACCTTGAGGGTCAGCTTCATGCTGCTCATTTGTACGACCTCGTCGCCAGCTTCACGAACTCGAAGGTGAGGGGTTCGATGTGTCGGGCAGGTGCCTGCCCCGGCCCCTGGTACTCCCACACTGCGGCGTGCGCAAACTGCTCGTCGTTCCGCAGCGCCTCCCCATCCTCTGTCTGATACTCGGTGCGGAAGTGACCACCACACGACTCCTCGCGCACCAGCGCGTCGGCGCACATCAACTCGCCGAACTCCAGGAAGTCGGCAACGCGACCCGCCTTCTCGAGCGACTGGTTCAGGGTCTCCGCCGACCCCGGCACCTTGACGTTCTCCCAGAACTCTTCGCGCAGCTCGGGGATGCGTCGCAGCGCCTCCTCCAACCCGGCACGGTCGCGGGCCATCCCGCACTTCTCCCAGAGGATGTGCCCCAGCTCCTTGTGGAAGGAGTCGACCGAGCGGGTGCCATCGATGCCCAGCAGGCGATCCAGCCGCGTGCTGGCGTGGAGTTCGGCCTCGCGGAAGGCCTGATGCGACGTGTCGACCGCCTCGAGCTTGGCGCCGGCCAGGTAGTCGCCAATGGTGTACGGCAGGATGAAGTAGCCATCGGCCAGTCCCTGCATCAGCGCAGAGGCGCCCAGTCGGTTGGCGCCGTGATCGGAGAAGTTCGCTTCGCCAATCACGTGCAGTCCCGGCAGGTTGCTCATGAGGTTGTAGTCGACCCAGAGCCCACCCATGGTGTAGTGCACCGCCGGATAGATCCGCATCGGCGTACGGTAGGGATTGTCATTGGTGATCCGCTCATACATCTCGAACAAGTTGCCGTAGCGCTCGCGGATGGTGTCCTCTCCCAGCCGCTCGATGGCGCGGGAGAAGTCCAGGAACACGCCGCGGCCACCGGGGCCAACGCCGAGACCGTCGTCGCAGACCTCCTTGGCGGCGCGCGAGGTGATGTCGCGGGGAGCGAGGTTGCCGTAGCTGGGGTACTTCCGCTCGAGGTAGTAATCGCGCTCGGCTTCGGGAATCTGCGACGGCACTCGATCGTCACCAGCCCGTTTCGGCACCCAGACGCGGCCATCGTTGCGCAGCGACTCTGACATCAGCGTCAGCTTGGACTGGTACTCCCCGCTCACTGGAATGCAGGTCGGGTGGATCTGCGTGAAGCAGGGGTTCGCGAAGCCGGCGCCCTTCTTGTAGGCGCGGTAGGCCGCGGTGACGTTGCAGCCCTTGGCATTGGTTGAGAGGTAGAACACGTTGCCGTAGCCACCGGTGCCGAGCACCACGGTGTGCGCCGCGAACGATTCGATCGCGCCGGACACCAGGTCTCGGGCGACGATCCCGCGGGCGCGGCCGTTCACCACCACCAGCTCCAGCATCTCGTGGCGGGAATACATCGTCACGGTGCCCTTCCCGATCTGCCGTTCGAGCGCCTGATACGCGCCGATCAGCAACTGCTGCCCGGTCTGCCCGCGCGCGTAGAAGGTGCGCGACACCTGCGCCCCGCCGAAGGACCGATTGGCGAGCAATCCGCCGTACTCCCGCGCGAAGGGTACACCCTGCGCCACGCACTGATCGATGATGTTGGCTGACACCTGTGCCAGGCGATAGACGTTGCCCTCGCGCGATCGGAAGTCGCCGCCCTTGATGGTGTCGTGGAAAAGGCGCCAGGCCGAGTCACCGTCGTTTTGGTAATTCTTGGCCGCGTTGATGCCACCCTGTGCGGCAATCGAATGCGCGCGGCGCGGCGAGTCCTGGAAGCAGAAACAGGAGACATTGTACCCGAGTTCGGCCAGCGAGGCCGCAGCCGATGCTCCCGCGAGACCCGACCCGACAATGATGACGTCGAACTTCCGCTTGTTCGCGGGCGACACCAGTCGCAGGTCCTTCTTGTGGCGATCCCACTTTTCTTCCAGCGGTCCGCCGGGGACTTTCGCGTCGAGATGCATCAGAGGAGCCCCAGGAGCGCAGCGAGTGGAATGGTCAGCAGGCCTCCGGCCACCAGCACCGCGAGCCCGATGGCCAGCACACGGCGACCGCGGTTCCAGGCCGGATGATTGAGCCCCAGCGTCTGGAAGACCGACCAGACCCCGTGACTGAGATGCAGGCCGAGGAAGACCATCGCCACGGCATAGAAGACGGCGACCGGCTTGACGGCCAGCCCGCTCTTCAGATTCCGGGAGACGGCGCCCTCGACGAAGTCGGGGTGTACCCAACCCAAGGTCAGATGGAGGATGTGAAAGACAATGAAGACCAGCACCAACACGCCGCCCCAGCGCATGGTGCGGGCGGCGTAGGTCGAGACTCGCAGTGTGTGGCGGTTGTAATTCGTGGGACGCGCCGCATGGGACAGCTGCGTCAGCTGCCAGGCGGCGAGGATGTGCACCACCACTGCGGCGAGCAAGCCGGCGCGCGCGACCCAGAGCAGCGGACCAAACGAGCGCAGCCACGCGCCGTAGTCATCAAGATGTTGGGGGTTCTCGAACACCAGCACATTCGAGATCATGTGCGAGATCAGGAACAGCACCAGCACGATGCCGGTGGCGGCCATCGCCACCTTCTTGCCGATCGTGGACTGCCAGAGCGCGAGGAGTCGATTCATCCGGCGCTCAGACGATGGCCTGGATCGACCGCACCGCCTCCGCCGACTGGTGGAGTGCCGCTCGTTCCGCGTCGGTCAGGGTGATGTCGATGATGCCCTCGAGGCCGTTGCGTCCGAGCAGACACGGCACGCCGCAGTACACATCCGTCAAACCGTACTCGCCCTGGAGCCAGGCCGAACAGGGGAGGATGCGACGCTTGTCGAGCACGATCGCCTCGGCCATCTGCACCGCGGCGGCGCTGGGCGCGTAGTAGGCCGACCCGGTCTTGAGATGGGCGACGATCTCCGCCCCACCGTTGCGGGCGCGGGCGACGATCTGCTCGAGCACGTCGGCCGCCAGCAGTTGCGTGACCGGGATGCCTGAAACGGTGGTGTAGGAGATCAGCGGGACCATGGTGTCGCCGTGGCCGCCGAGGACCATGGCCTGGATGTCCTCGACCGATACCTTGAGCGCCTCCGAGAGGAACATCCGGTACCGCGCGGTGTCGAGCACGCCCGCCATGCCGAGGACCCGCTCGCGCGGAAAGCCGGTGGCCTCGCGCATCACGTAGCACATCGCGTCGAGCGGATTGGACACCACGATCACGATGGCGTTGGGTGCGACGCGCTTGATCTCGGCCCCGACCGACTTGACGATGCCGGCATTGGTCTTGACCAGGTCATCGCGACTCATGCCCGGCTTGCGCGCGATGCCTGCCGTCACAATGAAGAGTTCTGATCCGGCGGCGAGCTCATAGTCGTTGGCGCCGACGATCCGGGCGTCGAATCCCTCGACCGGCCCTGACTGCCACTGATCGAGCGCCTTGCCCTGCGGCACGCCCTCGACCACGTCGACCATCACAACGGTGCGGGCGAGATGTTTTTCCGCCACCCGCTGTGCTGCCGTGGCGCCCACATTGCCTGCGCCCACCACCGTAATCTTCTCGAACATGTCGGGTCCGCTCGTGACGAAGGGAACAGGTGCCCGCTGGCACCGTGAAATGCCGCCGAATTGACTCGCGGAAGCTAATCGAAAGCGGCGAGTGACCCAAGCCAGCCGCGATCAGCCCGGGACGCGCGTCGGCTGCTAGCGCGGACGACGACTGCGCACGCGCTTGCGCGCGGCGCCCGGCTCGGGCGGCTGCCCCGCCCGCCCGGCCGCGAAGGCCAGCGTGGCCTCGATGGCCGTGGCAAGGTCGGGCGCGCGTCGGCTCTTGGCACCCGGCAGGCGGAAGACGCGATCGGGATACTTTTCGCGGATCCGCTCCGGCAGCCCCAGCTCCTCGTTCCCGAAGACCAGCACGCTGTTGGCCTGAAAGGGTGCCTCAGCCGGATCGCGCTGGCCATCGGCCGCAAAGTAGAGGCATCGGTCGCGACGCATGGCGTCCCGGAAGTCGCGCCACCCCGGATGAATCCACCAGTCGAGCGCATCCCAATCAACCTCGGCCGACGTCCGGAAGGCCGGCTCATCGGGGCCGAAGCCGAGCGGACCGACCAGGTGCAGCGAGGCGTCCACGGTGGCGCATCGCTGCGCCACCGCCGCCGTGATGGTCGGCGTGCGCGGCTCGAGCAGGGCGATATGGAGCGGCATCGGGGTTCCTTCCTGGACGGCGGAATGAGGAGGTACGCCCTGAAGGTAAACGCCGCGCCGCCCGAGAGACCCGATTGGGGTCCGCCGGGCGGCGCGTCACCATGCCGGCGTGTTACTGCTGGCAGGCCACGGCAGGAGCCGGGTTCGGCTTCAGGCCGTCCACCACCACACGATGATCGAGGTTGGCCACCCGGACCGCCGTGTTGAAGATCAGCTGGTCGAGCAGCGCCATGTGATCGTACCGGATGTACTGCGGCTCGTCGGTCACCTGGTGATA
Organism: Gemmatimonadota bacterium; assembly: GCA_040002895.1. Classification (GTDB taxonomy): domain Bacteria; phylum Gemmatimonadota; class Gemmatimonadetes; order Gemmatimonadales; family GWC2-71-9; genus Palsa-1233. The sequence goes on along the minus strand of JBDUDP010000001.1, from coordinate 124,168 downwards.
ATCAGCGTGGCCGCCGGTGGTGAAGAACACCGCGGGGACGCCCCACTTGGCGTAGGACCAATGGTCGCTGCGGCAATAGATGTTCTGCGGATGCCCGTTGGCATCCATGGCGTAGTCGAACTTGAAGTTGAACTTGCCATCCTTGTTCACCGCGTCCACGATGTCGCCGAGCTCGGTCGAGAGCCGCCGCGACCCGACGATTTGGACGTAGCGGTCCGCGCCCGCCAGAAAGCCACCCTCTTTCTGAACGCCGGTCACATCGGTCGGCGCGCCGCGACCCACCATGTCGATGTTGATGTCGGCGATGATCGAGTCGCGCGGTACGGTCGGGTGATCCATGAAGTAGCCGGAGCCCCACATCCCACTCTCTTCGCCGGTCTGCCAGATGAAGAGGATCGAGCGCTTCGGCTTGATACTGCCCTTCGCGAATGCCTCGGCCATCTCGAGCACCGACACTGACCCGGAGCCATCGTCGTCCGCGCCGTTGTAGATCGAGTCGGGGCGCGGCGGATTGAGCTTGCGGAGTTCTGCGATCTCGGCGTTGATGCCCGTCCAGTCGTCCGGCGTCAGCGTCTTCGGGCCGCCATCGGCGCCCTGCGGACGGGCATGCTTGAGCCAGACCTTGAGCGAGTCGTGATCCACCGGCCGGGTGTTGAACCCGACATGGTCGTTGTGGGCACCGATCACGACGTATTCGCCCTTGAGCTTGGGGTCGGAGCCGGGCATCACCGCGATCACGTTGCGGCCGCCGCGTGCAGCGTCGCTGAAGCGCGCATCGAGCGCGAGGCTCTTCCCCATGGTCCCGGAAGCTGCCGTGCCGGCGTCGGCGCCAAAGAGCGCCTCACCCACCGTGGACGAGACCGTCAGATTGACGGAGCCCTGCTCAGGTGACGAGAGCATGGCGCCACGCGGAGTGACCGCGTTATGCACCAGCGCCGGGACCAGCTCGGGCGTCGTCATGATGGTGATGCGACCGAGGATTGCCTTTGACTGCGCCATGGCGAGGAACCGCTGGTAGCCGGCGGTCTTGATAAAAGCCTGTTGTGCCGCCTGGTCAAATCCTGCCGGTGGCTGGAAGGCGCGCAGCACCACCCACTTGCCCGCATACTGCTCAGGCGTCGGCGTCCCAAGCGTGTCGAGCACGGAGCCCCAGATCACGACCGGCGCCGCCGCGATTGCGTGCGGCGCGCCACTCGTGCTGGCCACGAAGTCGCTGCCCGCCTTGAACGGCTTTCCGTCCACCGAGAGTTGCGAACTGGTGGTGTCGAACGAACGAGCCACGACGCCGATGTTCTGGAAGTAGCCGCCATCGTCACCGGCCGGCTTGAGGCCGAGTCGTCGGACCTCGCGCTCGATGTACGCCGTCGCCTTGAGGTTGTACTCGGTGCCGACCTGGCGACCCATGAGCGAGTCGTCGGCGTAGATGTACAGCCGGGTCATCAGGTCCCCCGCCGTGATCGCGGCCACGGTGGGAGGACCGACATATTTGACCGGCATGGGCTTGGCCTGTGCCGCGGCCGAACCGGCAACGAAGGTGGTCAAGGTCAGGGCAGCAAGTGCAGCACGAGCGGACATGAGGAGGGCTTCCGGGGTTGAGGTCAGGGCACAGACGTAATGGGGAGCACGACGGTTTCGCATCGGGCGGAATCAGCCGCCACGCACGTGCATCTCCCGGCGGGGATCGGCCTTCAGGCCCTCGAGTTGCACCAAAATCCCCCTCCCGGCTATCCCGACTCGCGCCTCGGCCCCACGATCGTTCCGCGCCCGCCAGGCCTCGGCGATGAGCTCCTCGAGGGCAGCGTCGGACTGGAGGGTGCGAATCGGTTCCCGCAGGTCAATGCCATCCACCCCGTACAGGCAGCGGAAGAAGGTGCCGTCGGCGGTGAGCCGGGCGCGATCGCAGTCACTGCAGAACGGTGCGGTGGTCGAGGCGACGATGCCGACGACTGCTCCGTTTCCGAGCCGATACCGACGGGCCGGGGCGCGCGGGTCCGCGTCATGGGAGATCGGCATCGCCCCGCCGAACGCGTCGGCAAGGCAGCTGAGCATTTCGTCCCGTGAGACGACGTCCTCCTGCCGCCACTGCGTCGCACCGCCCACGTCCATGTACTCGATCAGTCGCGGTTCGACACCGCGCTCGTGCGCGAATCGCACCAGTGGGACGAGCTCATCGTCGTTGAAGCCGCGCACCACGACCGTGTTGAGCTTCAGGTTGCGGAAGCCCGCCACCCGTGCGGCGTCGAGTCCGGCGAGCGCATCGGCGTGATGGCTGCTGCGTGCGAATGCCAGCATCCGCTCCGGTTGAAGCGTGTCGAGGCTCATCGTGATCCGATCGAGCCCCGCCTCGCGGAGCGGGACGGCCAAGGGCGCAAGCAGGAGACCGTTGGTGGTGAGCGCAATCTCCTGGATCCCGGGAATGCGGCGCAGCATCGCCACCAGATCGGGAAGTCCTTGACGCAGCAGCGGCTCGCCACCCGTGAGCCGCAACTTGCTGACGCCGTTCCGGGCGAAGGCAGCAGCCACTCGCACGAGCTCCTCGAAGCTCAGCAGCGACGCACGCGGCAGCCAGATGTATTCCGCCTCGGGCATGCAATAGCGACAACGGAGGTTGCAGCGATCGGTGACCGAGATGCGCAGCGAGCCCAGTGGGCGTCGGAACCGATCGAGCACGGCGTTCATCCGGGGATCCCCGCCGGGACCACACCGGCCACCGCAGTGGGATCAACCCACGCCTCGCTGCCGTCCGCATACCGTTCGCGCTTCCAGATCGGCACCCGTGACTTCACGGCGTCGATCACCCAGCGCACCGCATCGAACGCCGGGCCGCGGTGCGCCGCCACTGCAGCCACCAGGACCGCCGCCTCGCCGATCGCCACCTCGCCCAGCCGATGCACCAGTCCCACTCGCGCATCGAATTGCTGTTCCGCCTCGATGACGATCTGGCGGCAGATGGCCTCGGCCATCGGCTCATAGGCCGAGTAGCTGAGCCCGACCACACCCCGCCCAGCGTGGTGGTCGCGGACGATGCCCGCAAAGGTCGCGACGGCACCGTTCGTGGGCGCCGAGATGTCGTGAACCAGTGGTTCGAGTTCAAGCGGATCGCGCTGGAGAAACGCCATCGAGCTCAGCCCCCGGCCATCGGCGGCAGCAAGGCCAACTCTGCGTCCGGGTCAAGCTGCTGCCCCGAACGGACTTGCGAATGATTCATCGCCAGGAATGGATGGCTAGGAAGCAACGCGCCCCCCGGCATTCGCCGGAGGGCATCAATGAGCTCCGCTGCCGTCGCGCTGGCCGGCAGATCGATCTCAACTCGCTCGCTACCAAGGAGTTCCGCGTATCGAGCAAACAACAACACGCTGAAACGGGTCACTCGTCGTCGTCGTCCCCCATCTCCGATTCGTCGGAGATGTACTCCTCGTGTGCCACCAACGCACGTAACTCCTTGCTGGGCTTGAAGACAGGCACCGGCCGGGCGGCAACTTCCACCGGATCGCCGGTGCGCGGATTGCGCGCCATGCGCGTCTTGCGCCGACGAATCTTGAAGGTTCCGAAACCGCGAACCTCGATGTTGTGCTGGTCACGCATGGCGAGTTTCACCGCGTCCAGGAAGGCGTCGACTACGCGTGCGCAGTCCTTCTTGGAAATCATCGGCCCTGAAGTGCGGGCGATTGCGGCAGTCACCTGTTCGACGAGATCGGCCTTGGTCATCGCTCCCTCGGGGAGATGCCTGGGGGGCTCAGGAACAGCCACCATCGGGCCGATATGTACGACCCTTAAGCGTTGTCTGTCAAGAGGTTGCGCCCTTTTGGGCCGCCCGGTCACGGATCGCCTGAAGGAACTCCCCGAAGTGGGGGTAGGCGTCGTGGGGCCCCGGGGCCGCCTCGGGATGGTACTGGACCGCGAAGACCGGCAGGGTCCGGTGCCGAAGCCCTTCCACGGTCCCGTCGTTGAGATTGAGGTGGGTCACCTCGAGATCCGGGGCCCCGGGGACCCCCTGGGCGTCTCCCTCGACCGCAAACCCATGGTTCTGGGTGGTGATGAGCACCCGACCGCTCGAAAGCTCCTTGACGGGGTGATTCCCGCCCCTGTGGCCGTAGGAGAGCTTGGTCGTCTGCCCCCCGTAGGCGATGCCGAGGAGCTGGTGACCGAGGCAGATCCCGAAGGTCGGCAGCCCGGAGTCGGTCAGCGTACGGATGGTTTGATGGGCGTAATCGAGGGGCGCGGGGTCGCCGGGGCCATTCGACAGGAACAGTCCCGCAGGCTCCCGCGCCAACACTTCGGCGGCAGTGGTCTGGGCCGGGACGACCTCGACCCGCAGGCCGGTGGCCTCCAGCATCCGAACGATGTTCCGTTTCATGCCGTAGTCGATCGCGACCACGAGCGGGCCCTCACCCTGGGTGTACGACTCCGGCGTGCTGGCGCGCGTCGCGAGGTCGAGCCCTTCCATGGACGGCGAGGCAAGCAGCGCAGCCCGAACCGACTCGGTGGGCTCTGCCCCTTCGGCGATCACGCCGCGCATCGAACCCCGTTCCCGAAGATGCCGGGTGAGCCGGCGCGTGTCGACGCCGGTGATGACGGGAATGCCGGCCTCGGCCAACCACTCGGGGAGCGATTGCGTGGCCTGCCAATTGGAGTGCTGGCGGGAGAGTTCGCGCACGACCACGCCGCTGACCTGCGGACCGGACGACTCATCGTCGTCGTCGGTGATCCCGTAGTTGCCGATCATCGGTGCCGTCATCACGACGATCTGCCCGAGATAGCTGGGATCCGTGAACGTTTCCTGATAGCCGGTCATGTTGGTGGTGAAGACCACCTCACCGATTCCCTGCTCCACCGGACCGACCAGCTGACCAGCATACCAGGTCCCATCTTCGAGCAGAACGTAGGCGGGACGATTGCTCCCGCCTGCGTCGTGCAGCGTCACGGTTGCTTCCCGGTCGGCGTCGTGCTGGCCGGTGCCGGCGTGGTGGTCGTGGGAATGGGTGCCGGAGCGGTGGTCCCCTGAATCGGGGCGACCGGGGTTTCGGCCGCGGCTCCCTGCCGCAACTGTTGCTGCAGTTCGGTGGAGCCACCGTTGCGACGCGAGAAGGTCAGCGAGAGCAACAGCGCGAGGGCCATGAAGATTCCACCGGTCCACCACGTGGTCTTCGTGAGCAGGGTCGTGGCGTGACGTCCGCCGAGGACCTGCGAGGCGCCGCCGCCGCCGAGCGATGCGAGCCCGCCGCCCTGACCGGCCTGCATCAGGACCACGACCGACAGCAGCAATCCATCGAGAATCATCAGTACGAGCAGAAAGCCGAACACAGTGTCTTCCTTGGTTTTAGCCTAGCCTGCAATAATAACCGGGGGTCCCTCGCGGCTCAACGCCCCGGCGCCCCGGGTGCCACCGTGGCACAGATTGAGGCCCAGCCGTCGGGATCGAGGGAGGCTCCACCCACCAACACCCCGTCAATCTCTCGCTCCGCCAGCAGCTCGGCCACGTTCTCACGCTTTACCGACCCGCCATAGAGCACCCGGGTCTCCCGAGGGAAGCCCAACTCGCCCAGCACGTTGCGGATGCTCAGGTGCACGGTGGCGGCGTCCGCGGGCGTGGCATTGCGCCCGGTCCCGATGGCCCAGACGGGCTCATAGGCGATCACCAGCTCGGCATGCGACGCGAGGCCGGCGAGGCCGACCCGCAGCTGCCGCGTCACCACCGACTGCGTGGCCCCCGATTCGCGTTGCGCGAGGGTCTCGCCCACGCAGAGCATCGCGAGTAGGCCGCCGTCGGCCACCGCGCGCACCTTGCGGTTGGTCTCCTCATCGGTCTCACCGAACACGTGCCGGCGCTCGCTGTGGCCCACCAGCGCGGCCGCCGCGCCGGCGCCTCGTGCCAGGGGCACCGAGATCGCACCCGTGAAGGCACCCTTCGCCTCCCAATGCACATCTTGGGCGCCGGCGAGAAGGTGGTCATGACCGCGCAGGTGGGTGGCCACCGTCTCGAGCGAGACGGCGGGCGGAAAGAACATCACCGATCGATCGGCGCGCGGAGTGTCGACGGCGAGAAAGCGATCGAGAAAGGTGCGCGCCTCGCCCGGGGCCAGATGCATCTTCCAGTTGGCGGCGAACAGCAGCGAACGGCTCATGGCAGGTCATCCAGGGCCGCGAGGCCCGGCAGTGTCTTTCCTTCAAGGAACTCCAGCGACGCACCGCCGCCAGTCGACACGTGCGAGACGCGATCCTCCAATCCGGCTACCGCAATGGCCGCTGCGGAATCACCGCCGCCGACAATCGTGATCGCACCCGCCGCCGTGGCGTCCGCGAGCGCATGGGCCACGCCGAGGGTGCCCGCGTCAAACGGCGGAGTCTCGAACACACCCATCGGGCCGTTCCAGATGACGGTTCCCGCGCCGAGGATGATGGTGCGAAAGTGCGCAACGCTGGTGTCATCGATGTCGAACATCGCCCAGCCGGCGGGAATCTGGTCGCGGGCAACCGACTGCGTCGGCACGTTGGCGGCGAGTGTTTCCGCAATGACCGCGCCCGTGGGAAGCACGAGCGTGTCGCCACCCTTGGCCAGCAACGTCGCCGCCATCTCGACACGATCCGGTTCCACAAGTGAGTTGCCGGTCTCGAGTCCCATGGCCTTGAAAAAGGTGCACGCCATGGCGCCGCCGATCAGGATCTGGTCGACCTTGGGGAGCAAGGACTCGATCAGGTCGATCTTGCCCGAGATCTTCGCGCCGCCAAGAATCGCCACGAACGGCCGTGCCGGTGCCTCGATCGCCTCGCCCAGGAACTTGAGTTCCCGCTCCATCAGGAAGCCCGAGACGGCCGGCTTGAGCCGATGTGCAATGGCCTCGGTGCTCGCGTGCGCGCGATGCGCCGACCCGAAGGCATCGTTGACATACAGGTCGCCCAGGAGCGCGAATCGATCCGCCAGCGCTGGATCGTTGGTTTCCTCGCCGGGGTAGAAGCGAGTGTTCTCGGCCAGAGCCACCCCGCCGCGCGGCATGTGGCGCACCGCGGCGACGGCGGCATCACTGGTGGGGTCGGCGAGAAAGGTGATCGGGATACCGAGCAGCTTCTCCAGCGCCCGCGCCACCGGTTTCAGCGAGTAGCGCGGATCCGGGACACCCTTGGGGCGGCCGAGGTGGGACAGCAGCACCACGCGCGCGCCCTTCTCACGCAGGTAACGAATGGTGGGGAGCGAGGCCCGCAGTCGGGTGTCGTCGCCGACCACCCCATCGGTGATCGGCACGTTGAAGTCCACCCGCACTACCACGCGCTGGCCATCGAGCCGACTCCCCTCGAGTTGCGCCAGCGTGCGCTTGCTCACAATTGCGATCCGATGTGGCGGATCATATCGACACACCGGGCCGAATAGCCCATCTCGTTGTCGTACCACGACGAGACATGCACCAGGGTGCCATCCACGACGCCGGTCGAGAGCGCGTCGACGGTGCTGGAGGCAAGGTTGCCGATGTAGTCCACCGATACCAACGGCTCATCGCTCACGAACAGCACGCCCTTGAGCGCTCCCTCGGCGGCCGCGCGGAACGCCGCGTTGACCTCGTCCACCGTGGTGCTCCGTTCAACGGTGCAGGTCAGGTCCACGAGGGAGACGTCAGCGGTGGGCACGCGCAGCGCGATGCCGTCGATCTTGCCCTTCACTTCCGGGATCACGAGGGCGGTCGCCTTGGCGGCACCGGTCGATGTCGGAATGATCGAGAGGGCGGCCGCACGCGCGCGGCGGAGGTCCTTGTGTGGCAGGTCCAGAATGTTCTGGTCGTTGGTGTAGCTATGCACCGTGGTCATGAAGCCACGGACAAAGCCGAACTGTTCGCGGATCACCTGCACCACCGGTACCAGACAGTTGGTCGTGCACGAGGCGTTGGAGATCACGTGGTGGCGCGCCGGGTCATAGGCGAGGTGATTCACGCCGTAGACAAAGGTCTTGTCTTCCCCTTTCGCCGGTGCCGAGATGAGGACCTTCTTGGCGCCGGCCGCGAGATGCAGCGCGGCCTTGTCGCGATCGGTGAAGTGGCCCGTGGACTCGAGCACGATGTCAACGCCGAGCTCGGCCCACGGCAGCTTGGCCGGATCGCGCTCCGAGAAGACGCGCATCAAATCGCCACCCACGTCGAGGCCACCCTCGACCGCGGTCACCGTTGCCGGAAAGCGGCCGTGGACGGAGTCGTATTTGAGAAGATGTGCCAGCGTCTTGGTGTCGGTCAGGTCATTGACGGCGACAAAGTCGATGTCATCCCGACCCGCCGCCAGCGCCGCGCGCACGACGTTGCGTCCGATGCGACCGAATCCATTGATGGCCACGCGAATCTTGCTCATTCAAGCTCCTCATCCCTGATCGGGAGAGTGAAGGGTCCAAGTCGTCGAGCCGCCTCAGCCAGCGGCGGTTCGGCCCGCGCGAAGGTGACGGCGCCCACCTGCGGCGCGCCGGCGTCGAGCAGGGCCTGCGCAGCCGAAGTTAACGTGGCCCCGGTCGTGAACACATCGTCCACGAGCCATGCCGGCCGAATGCTGGACGACGCGGTGAAGGCCCCGGCAAGGTTTGCCAGCCGCGCTTCCGGCGTGAGCCGGGTCTGCGTGGGGGTTTCGCGGTCCCGGTGCAGTCGCTCCGGGCGCAGCGGCAAACCGGTCTGACGCGCGATTGCGGCCGCGAGGCGCTCGGCCTGGTTGTAGCCACGCCGACGAAGTCGACGGCGCGCCAGGGGAACCGGGACGAGGTCACCGTCGCCCACATCGGTCAGCAGCGACGCCATCCGGCCGGCAAAGACATCCGCCAGCCGCCACCATCCGGCGTACTTGAACCGATGGACCAGTCCCCGGGTCCGCTCGTCGAATTGGACGGCGCTGCGCACCGGCCCGAATCCCGCCGGCCACGCCGCACAGAGGCGGCACGCGGCGCCGAACGACAACGGCTCACCGCAGGTGCCGCAGCGCGGCTCGGGAACGGGACGCCAGCGCATGATGCAGACCGCACAGATCAGCCCGTCGTCGCTGCCCGTTGCCGGGGCAAGACAGGACATGCACTCCGCCGGGAGCAGCCAGCGTTCGACGCGTCGCGCGAGTTCAGCGCGTGCGGCCATCGAGTGCCGCGCGCATGACATCGAGCGGCGGCCGTTGCTCCGGGAACCAGAGCGCCCAGGACGCGGCGCCTTGATGCACCAGCACTTCACGGCCATCCGCGGCGTTGAGACCGTGGGCCCGGCAGGCGCGCACCCACGCGGTGGTTCCCTCGGCACGGTAGGTCAGGTCGAGCACCGCCTCACAGCCGTCGAGTCTCGCCGGATCCAGGGGCATCGGATCGTCGTCCTGGAGCCCCTGCGGCGTGGCGTTGATCACAACCCGGCAGGCGTCGGGATCCGCCAGCGCCAGCCCACGCGCTGTGGCCCACTCGCCGAAGGCGGTGGCACGCGCTGGATCGCGCGATTTCACCGCGATCGACACCCCCCGTTCCATCGCGGCACCCGCCGCGGCCCGGGCGCTGCCGCCAGTACCCACAATGCACCACGGGCCGGCGGCACCGCCGATTGCATCGAGCGCGGCGAGGATGCCGTCAACATCGGTGTTGCCGAGGCAGAGTCCGCTCGCATCCGACCCGAAGAGATTCGCCGCCCCGAGCGTGCGCACGCGCGCACTCGCGTTCGCCGTGACCGCGGCCGCGATGCTCTTGAACGGAATGGTGACGTTGCCCCCACCCCCGTTTGCCGCCAGCGTCCGCATGAGCGGTTCAACGTCGGCGGCTGTCGTGGCCAGCGCGACGTACGTGGCATCGATTCCTGCGGCACGAAATGCCGCGTTCTGGAACCGTGGTGAGAGTGAATGCCGCACGGGGTCGCCCAGCACGGCAAAGAGACGCGTCCCCGCGTTCGCCCTCATGTCGGCTGGGCCCGCCGCAATCGTGCGGCCACGCGCGCCATCAGCAACTCCAGCCGGTCGGCCGTCTCGCGATAGGCGGCAACGTCCTGGCCGAACGGGTCGGGAATGTCTCCCGACGGTCCACCCGCGAACGATGTCAGCAGGTGCACTTTCCCCGCGCCGCCGAGTTCAGCGATGCGGCGGGCGTGGGCCTCGCTCATGGTCAGGATCAGGTCGGCCTCGCGCACCATGTCGCCGCTCACTTGCTGGGAACGGTGCGCCGATAGGTCGAGTCCGCGTTCGAGCGCGATGAGGTAGCTCCCCTCCGACGCGGGCGCGCCCTCGCGGGCGCCCGTTCCCGCCGACGAGACCGTCAAGGCGGCGAGGGCTGCGTCGGCGGCGAGCAGATCCGCAAGGATCGCCGCTGCCAACGGCGATCGGCAGGTGTTGCCGGAACAGACCACCAACACCTGAGTCACCTGCGCGGTCACGGTGCCATCGAGCCGGCTCGCCGGCGCAATTCGTCACGTGGAATCGCGCCCTCACGCACCAGGCGCGGGACAGGGCCGGTGCAGTCGACCAGGGTGGACGGCGGGACGTTGCCGAGCACACCACCGTCGAGAATCAGCAGGTCGCCCGATGCAACCGCTTCGGGAAAGAGTTCGACCAGCCGCTCCGGTCCCGGTGCCGGCGGGCCGCCGGGGCGGTTGGCTGAGGTCGAGGTGAGCGGCCGTCCGATCGCCTTGATCAATCGGGCCATGGCGCGGTGCGAGGTCCAGCGCACCGCGATGCCGCCCTCGGCGCCGCGCAGTCGGTCGGGGAGCCGCCCCTCACCGCCCCGCAGCACCAGCGTGAGCGGACCCGGCCAGAATTCGGCGGCCAAGACGCGGGCCGGAGCGTTCAGCACCAGCCCGCAAGCCTCGACCATCGCGGTGCCGCTGACCAGCAACAGGAACGGCTTGCGCGGTGGGCGGCCCTTCAGTGCCGCGAGGCGGTCGAGCGCAGGATCGTTGGCTTCGCCGCCGAGTCCGTACACGGTCTCGGTGGGATAGCCGAGCACCCCCCCGGCCACGAGGTGGCGTTCGACGATCGGAAGCGCCGTGCCGACGTCAGCGACGGTTTCGAATGCCAGGATCACGGATGCTCCGCATACCAGGTCGCGAGAGCGACATCGTCGGGTGTCGTGATCTTGAGATTCCGAGCGGCGCCGGGCAGCAGTTCCACCACTTCACCGAGTCGCTCAACCAGGCAGGCATCATCGGTCCCGCTCACCCCGTCGCGACGCGCGGTCTCATGGGCCCGGGTCAGCGTCTCTCGCGGAAAGGCCTGCGGTGTCTGGACCCGCCAGAGTCCCTCGCGCGGCACGGTACCGAGCACGCGACCGTAATCGTCGGCTCGCTTGATGGTATCGCCGACCGGCAACGCGGGGATGGCACTGCGTCCGGAACGGGCCGCCGCAATGCCGGCATCGATGGTGTCGCGCGGCGGGAACGGGCGCGCCCCGTCGTGGACCAGCACCACCGTGCAGGCCGCCTGAAGTGCCGCCAAACCGGCCGCCACAGAATCGGCGCGTTGTTCGCCGCCCGGCACCGCGATCAACGCATGGCCAAGCAGGGGCACCAGCCACGCAGGCGGCGACGCGACATCGGGGGGGGGCAGCACGAGCACGACCTGCCCGACTTCGGGATGCGAGGTGAAAGGACGCAGCGCGTGCAGCAGAATCGGAACGCCGCTGAGCAGTGCGAACTGCTTGGGCACGTCGCCCCCAAAGCGGGCGCCACGACCTGCCGCCACGACGATGACACCGACATCACGCGGCAAGTGCGCGCACCAGCTGGTCGACATGGGCGAGCCCGCGATGGCGGATCCCCGGCACCGCGCTCGTGGCGCGATCGGACCCCCACGCCTCACTGAACCCCAGCCGCGCGGCCTCCGCCAGGCGTCGATCGAGCCCACCAATGGGGCGGATCTCCCCGCCCAGCCCGACCTCGCCAAGGTAAAGCGCGTGCGCTGGTGTGGGCCGATCATGCATCGACGACAGCAGCGCCGCCGCCACGGCAAGATCCGCTCCGGGTTCGGTGAGCCGCACCCCGGCGGTCACCTGCACGAAGACATCGAGCGCGGCGAACGATGCCCCGGCCCGGCGTTCAAGGACCGCAAGAATCACGGCGAGCCGCTTCTGGTCGAGGCCGGTCGCGACCCGCTGTGGCGTGCCGTATCCCGAGGGGGCCGCCAGCGCCTGTACTTCCACCAAGACCGGCCGTGTCCCCTCCATCAGGGCGGTCACCGCACTTCCCGACGTTCCGCTGGCACGCGCGGCGAGGAAAACGGCCGACGGATTGGCGACCGCGACCAGGCCGCGTGCCGTCATCTCAAAGACGCCGAGTTCATCGACGGCGCCGAATCGGTTCTTGGTGGCGCGCAGTAGTCGATAGTCGAGCGAAGCCTCGCCCTCGAAGTAGAGCACGGTGTCGACGATATGTTCGAGCGTCTTGGGGCCGGCGATGCTGCCCCCCTTGGTGACGTGGCCCACCACCACCACGGCCGTCCCGCTCTCCTTGGCGAAGCGCATGAGCAGACCGGCACATTCACGCACCTGCCCCACGTTCCCTGGCGCGCTTTCGAGCGCGTCGGTGAACACGGTCTGGATCGAGTCCAGCACCAGCACCGACGCGTTCACCATCCGTGCCGCACGCAACACGCTCTCAAGCCGGGTCTCACCCATGACCTGAACGCCGCCCGCCGCATCGCCCAGTCGATCGGCGCGCAGTCGCAACTGCTCGGCCGATTCCTCCCCGCTGGCGTACAGCACCGAATGCCCCGCGACCTCGAGCAGGGCTGCAGCCTGCAGCAACAGGGTCGACTTGCCGATGCCGGGCTCGCCGCCGATGAGGGTCATCGACCCGGGCACGAGCCCACCGCCGAGGACGTAGTCGAGTTCGGGGAGTCCGGTGCTCCAGCGCTCGAGACGTGCCCCGGTGACGTCGCGGAGTCGCACCACGGGTGCGCCGATCGCAGTGCTGCCGCCGGCGCGCGGCGGCGTGGTGACAAGCGGCTCCTCGCCCACGCTGTTCCATTCACCGCACGCCTCGCACCGGCCGACCCACTTGGGATGGTCGTGGCCGCACTCGACGCAGCGCCAGACCGACTTCGGCTTCGCCACCCTACCCCTCGCGCTCGCTGAGGTTGTCGAAGCGGGTAAAGTGCTTGTGAAAATAGAGGTCGAAATCGCCGGTGGGGCCGTTGCGGTGCTTCGCCACGATCACCGAGGCTTTCCCGTCAAGCGATTCGCCCTTCTCCTCGGCCTTCTCGCGCATGTCCTTGTACATCTCCGGCCGATGGATGAAGAGCACGACGTCGGCGTCCTGCTCAATGGCTCCCGAGTCGCGCAGGTCGGAGAGCAGCGGCAGGCGGTCGCCCCCGCGCGTCTCCGAGGCGCGCGAGAGCTGCGACAACGCCACCACCGGCACCTCGAGTTCGCGCGCGAGTTGCTTGAGCGAGCGCGAAATGTCGGAGATCTCCTGCACCCGGTTCTCGGAATATTCCGGCGACCGCATCAGCTGCAGGTAGTCGACCACCACCATGCGCAGGTCGTTGTCCGCCTTGAGCCGCCGGGCCTTGGAACGCATCTCGAGCAGCGTCAGGGCCGGGGTGTCGTCGATCCAGACGGGGCAGGTCTGCAGGTGACCGGCGGCGCGCGCGAGGCGCGTGAAATCGGCGTCCTTGAGGGTGCCGCGACGCACGCCCTGCGAGTCGACCCGTGCCTCGGCACACAGCATCCGCTGGACCAGCGCATCCTTGGACATTTCGAGCGAGAAGATGGCCACGCCGAAACCTTCGGTCGCGGCATGCGTGGCGAGGTTCAGGCAGAAGGCGGTCTTGCCCATCGACGGGCGCGCGGCCACGATGATGAGCTCGGAGTTCTGGAAGCCGGTCGTCATCTCATCAAGATGGGTGAACCCGCTGGGCACCCCGGTGATCGAACTGCCGCTGCGCTGGAGCGTTTCGATGCGCTCCATGGCCGGCCAGAGCATCTCCTTGATGCGGGTGAAGCCGGCATCGCGCCGCTGCTGCGCGATCGTGAAGATCTTGCCTTCGGCCGTGTCGAGCAGTTCGTTCGCCGTGCTCTTGCCATCATAGGTCTCGGCAATGATCTGCGTCGCCGCCTCGATCAGGCGCCGCTGGATTGACTTCTCCTTGATGATCTTGGCGTGGAACTCGATGTTCGCCGCGGTCGGGACCGCGTTCACAAGCTCGTCGAGGTAGCTGTTGCCGCCGGCCAGCTCGAGATCCCCCCGACGCATCAACTCGTCACGCAGGGTGATGTAGTCGACCACCATCTGCGCTTCGACCAACGCGCGCAGCGCGCGGAAGAGCCGACGATGGCCTTCCTTGTAGAACATGGTGTCATCGATGAGCTCGGCCCCGCGCAAGGCGGCATCGCCGTCGATCACCATCGCGCCGAGGACGGCCTGTTCGGCCTCCTGGCTCCAAGGCGCAGCGCGCCCCTGGAAGGGATCAGTCATCGAGGTCGAGGAGCTGTCGGGCAATACGTACGTCATCCCAGGCCGGTCGCTTCCAATTCGGGTTTCGCAGCAGCGCTGCGGGATGGTAGGTCACCACCAGCGGAATGCCATTCCATTCGTGCACCTTCAGTCGCAGGTCTCCCAGCGGCCGCTTGATGCCGAGCATCGCCTCGGCGGCGGTGCTCCCGAGGGCGAGCAGGACCTTGGGCCGCACCAGCGCGATTTGCCGGTGGAGGAACGGCAGGCAGGCGGCCCGTTCATCCGGCAAGGGCGCCCGGTTCCTCGGCGGGCGACACTTCACGACATTCGCGATGAAGACACTGCTCCGCGGAGTCTCGATGTTCTCGAGGATCTTGTCCAGTAGCTCGCCGGCCCGACCGACGAAGGGTCGTCCCGTCTGGTCCTCGGTCTCCCCCGGCCCCTCGCCAATCAGCATCAGTCGTGCGGCTGGATTACCCTCGCCCGGCACGGTGTTGGTGCGACCGGTGCAAAGCGGACAGGCGGTACAGGAGGCGATGACCTCGGCAACCGCCTCGAGCGAGCCAAGTCGCTCGTGACTCGGGGGAGTGCTGATGCGCAGACCCGGCCCGGGAATCTCAGGCGCACCCTTCCGCCAACCCACGGCGTCCGTGGCCGCCGGAACCGGCGCAGCGGCGCGACGCGGCGTGGCGGGAGCCGGACTTGGGGGACTCGCCACGGCGGCTTGGGGCGCAGGCGCCGCCGTCCGACGGACCGAAGCAGTCGGGGCGGGAAGCTGGACCGGGGCGTCGAGCAGGATCTCCTCCCCCCCCAGATCAGCTTGCGCGACGAGGTAGCGTCGCAGGGGATCAGCCACGGTAGGCCTCGATGGCGTCGAGAATCACCTCGGCCACCGCGGACTTGCTCGCCAGCGGCACCCGCAACTCGCCGCCGAGGCAGTCAAGGATCGTCACCGCATTGGTGTCGACGTCAAACCCTGCGCCCGGCTCCAGCGCATCATTCACCACGATCATGTCCAGTTGTTTGCGCTGCAGTTTGGCCCGTCCCTTTTCGAGGGCCGCGCCGGTTTCCAGCGCGAACCCGACCACCGTGAGTCCGGCGTGTCGCTCCGCGAGCGTGCCAAGCAGGATGTCCTCGGTCGCCTCGAGGGCGAGCGTGAAGCCGCCGGCGGAACGGGGCAACTTGGTGTCGCGCTGCGTCACCGGACGATAGTCTGCCGGAGCCGCCGCCATGACGAGGATGTCACTGCCGGGGAGATGACGGCGCACGGCCGCGGCCAAGTCCGTCGTGGTATCGACGTGCTGCACGGTGACGCCGATCGGAAGTGGCTCGTGCGAGGGCCCGCTGATCAGGATCACCTTTGCTCCCCGGCGCCACGCCGCTTCGGCGAGGCGGTATCCCATTTTGCCGCTGGAGCGATTGGTGATCACCCGGACCGGGTCGAGCGACTCGCGTGTCGGACCGGCGGTGATGAGGACCGTGCGACCGGCCAAGGGACCTTGGCCGTAGAGCAGGCGGTCGGCGTGCGCAACAATCTCGGCCGGCTCGACCATGCGACCCGGCCGATCGGACGGCCCCTCTGCCAGCGCCCCGATCGCTGGACCCACGACATGCCAGCCGCGGGCCACCAGTGCATCGAGATTCGCCCTGGTCGGCTCCGCCGCGTACATCTCGTCGTTCATGGCCGGGGCGAGCAGGACGGGCTTGGTGCTGGCGAGCAGGACGGCGGTCAGGAGATCGTCCGCCATGCCCGCGGCGGCACGGGCAATCAGGTGCGCCGTGGCTGGCGCCACGAGGACCAGATCGGCCTCCTGCCCTAACGACACATGCTCGAGCGCCCCGTCGCGCTCCCACAGTGAGGAGCGAACAGGGCGCCGGGTGACGGCTTCGAATGTCGGGCGACCGATGAACTCGGCCGCCCCGCGCGTCAGGATCACATCCACCGTGGCGCCGCGCGCCGTCAACTCACGCGCGACCAAGACGCTCTTGTAGGCCGCAATGCCCCCGGTCACTCCCAGGACGACGTGGCGGCCCCGCCACATATCAGGCCTCGGTGCGGCGCCGACGAAGCTCCCGAAACGTCAGCTCACCGCTGGTGAGCTTCTGCAGCGAAAGCGTCGTGAGCTTCTTGACCCCTTCGACCCGCTCCCAGTTGGCCACGGCCTCGCGAGGAAATTCATTCAGGTAGCGCGCGAACTTGGCGGCCACGAGGACCCCGCGGTATTTCGAGCCCGTCTGCGCTGCCACTTCCTGCGGCGTGAAGATTTCCATTCCAACCCCCTGCGATCAGTGATCGCCGCCCACCCGATCGATTTCGGCGGCGACTTCGGTTCGGAGCCGGTCCAGCAGGACCGTCAGGTCTCGCTGCCGGCTGGTGCGCCGTGCTTCTGCATCCAGGATCGCGTGCACGGCGCGCACCGCAGCATCCAGGTCGTCGTTGACGACGACAAAATCATACTCCACCGCGGCGGCCAGCTCTTCGAGCGCCTGCTCCAAGCGCCCCGCCATGGCGTCCGGCCCCTCAGTCCCCCGCGCCCGCAAGCGGGCGGTCAACTCGGCCCCGCTCGGCGGCACCACGAAAATCAGGACCGCATCGGGGAACCGCTCGCGCACCAAGCGGGCCCCCGCGACCTCGATGTCCAGCAGGACATGCTGGCCACTCTGCACCACATGCCGCACTTCACTCGCGAGCGTGCCGTAGCGGTGATTGTTGTACATCGCGTGCTCGAGAAACTCTCCCGCCTGCACGCGCTGTTCAAATTCTCCCGCGCCGAGAAAATGGTACTCCCGGGCTGTCACCTCGCCGGGCCGGGCGGCGCGAGTCGTCGCCGACACCGAATAACCGACATCACTCCGTTCCGACAACACCCGGCGCGCGATGGTGGACTTGCCACCACCCGACGGCGACGACAGCACCACGACCAGGGGCGTCACTCGAGATTCTCCAACTGCTCACGAATCTTTTCGAGCTCACCCTTCATCGCGACCACCTCGTGCGCAATCGCCGGATCGTTCGCCTTCGAGCCCATCGTGTTCACCTCGCGTCCGAGTTCCTGCGCGAGGAATCCGAGCGCCTTGCCAACGGGCTTCTCGCCCGCGAGCATCGCGTCTGCCGCATCGAGATGCGCCCCGAACCGCACCAGCTCCTCGGTGATATCGAGGCGGTCGGCCAGCAGGGCGATCTCCTGAGCCACGCGGACATCATCCACCGTCGCACCGTCGAGCAGGGTGGTCAGCTGGGCATGCAACCGCGTGTGCTCACGAAGCAACCGCGCCGGCGCCAGCACCTGCACCCGCTTCGCCCCGTCCGCCAGCGCCTGCAGTCGTCCCCGGATCTCGCTGGCCAGCGCCGCGCCCTCGCGCCGACGTGCTTCGAGGCATTCAGCGCACGCGGCGGCGACCACGGGTGCGACGACTTCCCACGCGACCGCGCTGCCGGCCTCCTCGCGACGCGAACCGAACAGATCCGATTGCCGCGACACCATCTCCAGCGTCACGTCGCCGGCGAGCGCGAACCGATCACGGACCTCACGCAGCGTGGCGACCACCGCCTCCGCGCGTTCCCAGTCGACGCCCATGACCGCGGCAGACTCGTCGCTCCAGCGGACGCTGAGGGTGACGTGGCCCCGGTCAAATTCGCGGCGCAACGCCTCACGCAGTTCCGTCTCGAGCGCTCCCAATTCCACCGGGAGCCGAGCGGAGAGGTTGAACCAGCGATGGTTGACGGTCCGGATCTCGACCCGGGCCCTCCGACCGGCCACCTCACCCTCCGCGGCCCCGAACCCGGTCATACTCAGCGCCAAGCGAACGGCTCCGTTCCGAGGATAGCTGTGAAAGATACCCGGATTCGCCCTTTCAGGGGACTGCCGGGGCCCGGTCGGTCAATTCGCGAACTCCCAGCGGACCCCGAAGGTGCTGCCGAGCCCCAGATAGGGGTAGCCGGGCACAAATCCGGCCTTGGTGGACCGGAAATTCACGCGATCGTAATAGGCGAAGAAGGGACCGATCTTGAACTGGACCAGGCCACGGACGAACGAGGCCCCCGGGAGGGCAATCGGCGCCCCTTCGGCGTCGCGGCCAATGACCCCGGGACTCCAGCTCTCGACCACCCCTTGGACCTTCAGGCCGAAGATTCCGCTGGGGAAGTTGCGCAGGAACCGGGATTGGATGGTCGCGGTCGAGTAGGCGTGCCGGGGTGGCTGGCCGTCGGGGAGCACCCCTTTCAGCGGATGCTCAAGATGGGTCTCGAGGGTGAGCCAGCTCAGCGGGGACAGCCGACCGCGCACCGTCAGCCACTCGGTCTTGGGCAGTGCGCCGAGGCCCGGCACGAGCAGGAATTGCCGAAACGCGACCGGTGTCCAGCCGTCGTTTCGGCTATAGCCGGCCTCCACACCGAGGCGACGCCATTCCACGGCGGCGAGTCCCTGAACATCCGTGAAGCGCTGCTCCGGTGCATCCGCCAGCGCCGGGGCTTCGACTCGGCGGCCGTCACGGGCCACCCCGGTCAGGCTCACCCCATACGGCAGTCGGACTCCCACTCGGCCCTCACGCCAGCTGCTGCGTCGATCACCGGCGTGGTGTTGTTTCACGGCGGCAATGGAGGCGCTCACCCGCGACAGAGGGGCCCAGCCGACGGAAAGCCTGGCATCGAGCGGCGTCCATTCGGTGTGGTGCCACGCACTCAGTTGGGCCGACCAGGTCGGGCGGCGCCAGCCGGCGGTGCCGCCGAGATGGCCGATGTCCTGCGACAGAGAATCACTGCTCCATCGGGTCCGGACCGCGAACAAGTCGACGCGAGGCCCGAGGCCGTCGTCCCGTTGATGCCAGGAACCGCGCAACTGCAGATCAGTGCGCGTGCCCTTCACGAACGGTGAGATGGTGTCGCCCGCCGCGCCCTCGACGCCACCAGAGAGCAGTGCGCCACGATCGATGACCTGCGCGAGCAGCTGCGCCTGCACACCGAATTGTGCGGTCGGAACCCAACCGATCTGTGCCCAGATATTGGTGGCATTCGACTCGCCGCTGCCACCGGTCGGCGCGTTGACCCCGAAATAGTCGGCGCCGAGGCTGAGTCCGAACCCATTGGGATAGCGTCGTTCAAAGGCGCCGAGATAGCGAGTGATGCCACGGTCGCCAGCCGCGACGCCGATGCGTGTGCGGGGCGCGAGTCGATCGTGTCGTCGAGTGAAGAGAAAGACGCGCAGGAGACCCGGGCCCCGTTCGACCTCGACGCGATCGAGCAGCGAAAGGGCAAATGTCGAAGGATCGACCGCGGCAGAATCGGGCCCGACGGCGAGATAGGGTACGCCATCGAGGTAGTACTCGACCGAGGCCGCGCCTCGCGCCTGATAGTTGGGCAGTTCCGCGCGCCCGAGCCAACCGCCACGTTGCACGAACACGCCATCGACCTGCGCCAACAAGTCGGCAAGCGTCTGCGCCGGCGCCCAGTCGATCGAATCCCGGGTGAACACCCGCCGTGCGCCGGGCGGCAGCAATTCCAGCGTGCCGCTCATCGGGAGTGGCCGCAGTTGCACGTGCTGCTTGAGGTCGTCCTGCATGCGGCGGTCGGAGGCCGAGATCGTGTCGGCGGCGACGCGAAGGGAATCGGCCAGACTGTCGACCGGGACCCGCACCGGATCCTGGGCACTCGCGCCGGCCCCGATCAGCGCGAGCATCGCCGCAGGGACGAGACTCAGCCGCGCGATGCGGATCCGGCGCATCAGCCGCGCGCGAGCAGAAATTCGGTGAACAGCCGAACCAGCACTCCGGTGGGACCGCGCGCCTGCGTCGCCAGCTCCCGGTCCGTGTAGGCGGTCCCGGCGATATCGAGGTGCGCCCACGGATACCCTTCGACAAACTCCTTGAGAAAGAGCGCGGCGGTGATGGTGCCCGCAGGACGACCGCCGGTGTTCTTGACGTCGGCGATGTCGGACTTGATGTGTTCCTTGTATTCATCCCAGAGTGGCAGCTCCCACACCCGCTCGCCGGCACGCTCACCCGCGGCGCGCAACGCCTCCACCAACGGAGCATCCGTGCCGAGGACGCCGGTCGCCGAAAATCCCAGCCCGATCACCACGGCCCCGGTGAGAGTCGCGCAATCGACCACCGCCGCAGGCGTGTAGCGGCGCGCCCACGAGAGGGCGTCCGCCAGGATCAGTCGGCCTTCGGCGTCCGTGTTGAGCACTTCAATGGTCTTCCCGAAGTGCGAGCCGACGACATCGCCCGGCTTGTAGGCGGTGCCCGATGGCATGTTCTCGCAGGTGGGCACCAGTCCGATCACATGCATCGCGGGCCGGAGTCGTCCAAGCGTCTCGAATGTGCCCAGCACCGCGGCCGCGCCAGACATGTCGTACTTCATCTCCTCCATTGACGCCGATGGCTTGATCGAAATCCCACCGGTGTCGAAGGTGACCCCCTTGCCGACCAGCACCACCGGTGCCGCCTCGCTACCGCGATACTCGAGGATGATAAACCGCGGCTCCAGCGCACTCCCCTGCGACACGGCCATGAGGGCGTGCATCCCCTCGGCGATGATTGCCGTGCGGTCAAGCACGGTGACCGTGATCGCGTGCCGCTCGCCGAGTGCAACGGCTTCCGCGGCGAGGTACTCCGGCGTGCAGGTGTTGCCGGGGGTGACCTGCAAGCGTCGCGTGAGCGCCTGACCCGCCGCGATGGCGTTGCCCCGCGCAATGCCCGCCGCAAAACCATCCACCTCGGCCTCGGTGACGATGTCGCAGCGGGCGAAGATCGGCTTGGGGTTGTCAGGGGGGCGCTTGAGATCGGGGTAGTGCCACGCACCGAAGGGCACCCCTTCGGCGAGCGACTGCGCCACGCTCGCCGGCGACGCCAGGGAGAGCACCTCGGCGGCCACCGCGAGTACTGCCTCGGGCGCCCCAAGCGTGCGAGCGCGCTTGCCGGCAATCATGGCGGCGCGGCGAACACCCTCGACACTCGGACTGCTTCCCTCGCCCATCCCCAGCAGGAGAATCCGCTGGGCAGTGCCGGTCGCGGGATAGAGGAGCGCCGTCTCGTCTCGCCCGCCCGTAAAGTCACCCGTGGCCCAGCACCGGGCCAGGGCCCCGCCGGTCGCGCCATCGAGCGCCTGCAGCGAGTCCGGCAGGTTGCCCTTGGACACCAGCACGATGAGAAGCGAGGTATCGAGCGAGGAAAATGCGGCGACACGATGCGCGATCAGGAGCGACATGGGATACCGGAAGGTGGGACGCGGATGCGAGAGGTGTCCGGCAACTCACCGGGCACCGAGGTCGCCCCAATATAGCGGTCCTGGACCCAGCACCGGCGGGAAGTCAGGTGGGTGTGACACTCCCATCGAGCAGCTCTCGCACCTGACGCAGGAATTCCTCGGAGATGAACGGCTTGGGCAGGAAAGCGCGGCCACTCTCGAGCGGGAGATCACGGATCGAGGCATCGTCCGTGAAGCCGGAGATGTAGAGCACGCGGAGCCGAGGATCCGCCTCACACGCCCGGCGCGCCAGTTCCCCGCCCCCCATTCCCGGCATGACCATGTCGGTCACCAACAGGGCAAATGGGGGCCCGCTGGCGAGTGCCGCCAGGGCAGCTTCTGCCGATTCCACTTCGGTGACTTGATACCCGGCACGCGTAAGCAGCCGCCGGACCACGCCGCGCACCGCGGCGTCATCGTCCACGACGAGAACGCACTCCTCCCCGCTACGCGGGACGCCCTCGAGCGTCACCACGGCGATCTCGGGGTCATTGGCATCGATGGTCGGGAGGTAGAGATGCGCCGTCGTACCCCGGGGCCCCGTCTCGGCGATCACCAGGTGCCCGCCGGCCTGACGCACGATACCGAAGGCGGTCGAGAGACCCAGCCCGGTGCCCTTCCCCGCGGGCTTGGTGGTGAAGAACGGCTCAAACAGATGTTCGATGACCTGCGGACTCATGCCAGTCCCGGTGTCGATGATGGCGATGCGGGCCCACAGGCCCACGGGGATCACGGCCTGATCGTAGGGACGCGGCGCGTCAAGCTGCACCTGCTCGGTGCGCACCGTCAGGATCCCGCCCAGGTCCATCGCATCGCGAGCGTTGAGGATCAGGTTCATCATGGCTTGCTCGAGCAGCAGTCGATCCGCCAGCACCACAGGTGAGTGCGCGGCGAGATCAATCTCGATCGCCACATTCCCCGGCAGGGCGCGGCGTGTCAGCGCCATCACATCGGTGACCAGATCGCCGATGGACAGCCGCTTCGGTTCCACCGGCTGCCGCCGGGAGAACGCCAGCAGGCGCGAGGTCAATCCGGCGCCGCGCTTCACGGCTCCTTCGACCTCGCGGAGATCGGCGCGGTGTGCCTCGGAGAGTTCGGGATCCTCCAGCAGCAGGTCGGTGATGCCGCGCACCACGGTGAGCAGGTTGTTGAAATCGTGCGCCACGCCGCTCGCGACTCGACCGACGGCGTCCATTTTTTGCGAATGGCGGAACTGTTCCTCGAGCTGGCGACCCGAAGTGATGTCGCGTGAGGTGACGGCGATGCCGTCGCCCACCTTCACGATCTGCTGCCGGACATAGCGAACCCGGCCGTCGCCGGGACCATGGGCGAGGCGAAATTCGGCCTCCAGCGGCACGCCGCTCTCCAGCACCATGACATAGTGCCCGAACAAGCCATCCGTCCGGCATTCGGGAACCTGCTCGCAGAGCAGCGATCCGAGGAGCTCCTCGCGCGATCCGGAAATCGCGTCGGCACCCCGCACATTGAGGTCGAGGAAGCGAAAATCCTGGACGTGACCCGCCGAGTCGCGACATGCCTCCAGCAGGTAGAAGGCGTCGAGGCTGGCATCGAGCGCCGCGCGAAGCATCGCCGCACTGCGGGCGAGTTGCCGCTCCTGCTCGCGGAGTGCCGCATTCCTGGCCTCGAGCAGTCGCCGCGCGCTGCGGTTGCGTTCCATGCCGAGCCCGATCACCGCCGCGAGAGTGGCGCCCGTGACGGCGAGCAGGGCCAGCGTCGCCGGCCACACGCCGATGACATCCGGACGCCGCACCACCGCACTCAACAATTCCAGGATGTACGCCAGTGCCACGGCCCACGCGGCCAGCAGCCACCACCTCACCAGATGGAATCGCCGCTCTCCGTGCGTGAGCCGCCACCCGCGCTGCAGCAGGACGAGTCCCATGAGCAGCGTACCGACCATCGCAAGGACAGCGACCCGCGCCGGACGCGGCGAGGCGTCAATCTCCATCACGCCGACGGTGTAACTCACCAACACCGTCCACGCCGCCGCCGTCGCCGCCGCCGCGAGCATGCCACCGGGAATCCAGGCCCGCTGACGCGTGCGCGGCTGGCCCAGCAGGACCATCGCGAGTCCGATCAGCGCTAACACTCCGAGGGGGAACCATGCCGGTGTTGCCCCCTGACGCTCCGCCGCGACCAGCGCGTGATCGAAGGGATGCAGTCCCCCGAGCAAGGCGCCATACCCGGCAAGGCTCGCGACCAGACTCCCTATGCAGACGAGGGCGATTGTGATCCCCGCCCACACCATGGCGCGGGGCGAAAGCAGCAGGCCCACGGCCGCCAGCACGATGACTTCGGCGGTGAATGGATCGAGTGGAGGGTAGGTCGGGAAAGCGTGGAGGAGCAGCGGGGACTGGATGGCCCAGCCGACGAGCGTCAAGACGCCGACCGCAAGCGCCAACCCGGCGAAGAGGGCGGGCTGGAAGGGGCGATCGGACTCCGTCACCGCGAGCGCGCTTGTCGGTTCCTCGATGTCGCCCTCCTCAACAGGGCAGGTGCCACGGTTCCACCACGGAGCGAGTGCCCGAGAAGAGACTCGAACTCTTATGGGGTTGCCCCCGGCGGATTTTGAGTCCGCTGCGTATACCATTCCGCCACTCGGGCCAGCGCCCAAAGGTTGCCCGAGCTCGCCCCACCTGCAAGGGCATTGTGCGTCGCTCGCTAGCCCTCCTCGCGATCCCGCAGGCCGAGCGGCGGCGACAGTACCTCGCGCCAGATCATCGCACGACGCAGTCCCCCGAACCCCTTGAGCTCGTGCGCCGCGACCGGCACCACGCGAATCTCCGCATCGAAGCGTCGGTGGTCACTCTCCTGCCATGCGCCGTTGCGCGCCTCGGCCTCGTCGATGCGGCGCTGGACCAATGCCTCCGCGCTGTCATCCTGATCCACCGGCCCCACGCCCTGCCCCACCGGCACGCCCATGACACCGGGAACCGATCGCTGCGGCCGGACCCCGACCGCTGTCCCCGGCCGCTTTGCACTCGTGGGGCTCGGAAGGCGCCCCGCTTGCCGCTGTTGCGCGATTTCCAACTGACCGCGCATCTCCTGCAGCAGCTCCGACATCGTCGTCGGTGCAGCCCCTGGCTCGCGAGGGACCGGCGCACCGCCCCCACGACGACCTGCCTCGCCGACTTGCTGGACGATGCGGGCGAGCACGAACACGCCGACGAGCAAGAAAAGCAGACCCGTCATCCGATCACCCCGCCTGTTGTCCTTCGCCGGGCATGTCACTCCCGCCCGACGCGATCGCGCGGCGCATCTCGGTGTCGGCCTGGACGTTCCGATAGCGCTGGTAATCCATCACGCCGAGATTGCCGGCACGGAAGGCCTCCGCGATCGCCAACGGAATCGAGGCCTCGGCAGCCACCAGCTTGGCGCGCTCACGCACCACCTCCGCCTTGTACTCCTGCTCCACCGCGACCGCGAGGGCCCGCCGTTCCTCGGCCTTCGCCTGCGCGATGCGCTTATCCGCCTCGGCTTGATCCGTCTGCAGCTCGGCGCCGATGTTCTTCCCCACATCGACATCGGCGATGTCGATCGAGAGGATCTCGAAGGCGGTGCCCGCATCGAGGCCCTTGGCGAGCACGGTCTTGGAGATCATGTCGGGATTCTCGAGTACTGCCTTGTGTGATGCGGCGGAACCGATGGTACTCACGATGCCCTCGCCCACGCGCGCCAGGATGGTCTCCTCACCCGCGCCGCCCACCAACCGGTTGACGTTGGCACGGACGGTGACCCGCGCCATCGCGAGCAGCTGAATGCCGTCCTTGGCCATCGCCGCGACCTTGGGCGTGGTGATCACCTTGGGATTGACGCTCACCTGCACCGCCTCCAGAACATCGCGGCCGGCAAGGTCGATCGCGGTGGCCTGCTTGAACGAGAGCGGAATGCCAGCCTTGTCGGCCGAGATCAGCGCATTCACGACTCGCGAGACGTTGCCGCCGGAGAGGTAGTGCGCCTCGAGTTCGTTGATGCCCAGCGACAACCCCGCCTTGGTGGCCGTGATGAGCGGATCGACGATCCGGGTGGGATCGACCTTGCGGAGGCGCATGCCGAAGAGGGTGATGAAGGAGACCCGCGAACCGGAGGCGGCCGCTCGAATCCAGAGACCCACGGGCACGAACCGCAGGAACACCATCAGGACGGTGAAGGCAAGAAACACCATCACGAGGGTCATGCCGAGGGCCGTGTTGTCAGTGTTCATCAGGAATCCGCCTGCGCAACTGGTGAGTGAAGCTGGGGAAGTGCCGATCGCACCACCTGTCGATAGCCGTCCGCGCGGATGACGGTCACGGGCTGACCCGCCGCGATGAAGCCGCCCTCCGAGACCACGTCGACACGCTCACCGCCGATCGTGGCCGTACCCGATGGCCGCAGGTCGGTCACCGCCACACCGGCGAGGCCAACCAAGTCGTCACGCTGGGGTGCGGCGATGTAGCCCCCGGCCCGATCGGACCGGCTCGTGTGCAGCAGTCCCGCGAATCGCTGCGAGGTGGGCAGGTGCCGGAGCCAGGCGTAGAACACGGCCAGCACGATGGCGAGACTGGCGCCAAGGACGCCGAGCGCGCCGGCGAAATCGACCCCGGTCGGGCGCGTGCCGAGCAGCGCGAGCATCACGGCGGCGCCGATGAAACAGACACCGACCGCTCCGACAACGCCGACGCCGGGGAGCACGAACATCTCCAGTGCAACCGAGAAGACGCCGAGCCCCAGCAGGAGCACTTCCTGCCACCCGGCCATGCCGAGCAGGAAGTGCGAGCCGAAGAAAACGCTGAAGGCGAGGAAGGAGAGCAAGGCGCCAAGTCCGAACGCGCCCGCCTTGAGCTCGAACACCAGGCCGAGCACGCCGAGCGCGAGCAGGATTGGAGCGATGAGCGGGCTCGCGAACAATTGTGCGAGCACTTCCAGTCCAGCGGGGTCCAGCACTGTGACGTACTCCACCGGGAGAAGCAGGAAAGCTAGTGGAGTCGCGCCCTGCTAGGGGGAATCGGGCCGTTGCCCCTGCTGGATTTCCTGCATCCGAAGCAGGAGGCGGTCGCGCAAGAGCTGGAATTGTCCGCGCTGCACCGGCGTGAGGATCGGGGCGAGGTCACGCATTTCGTCGCGGAAGCTCTGAGCATAGGCCACCCGATTGGCGGTGAGGCCGTCCACCGCCGCATTGACGCTGTCCGGGTTGGCCGCCACGCCGGGCCGGAGTTGCCCGTTGAGCGACATCCGCAACTGGCGCTCCTCCGCTTCGAGGGCGCGCCGACGGGTGGCCCAGCTGGTCGTGACTCGCTGCATCCGTCCGGCGGTCTCGTCATTGAGGCCCAACTCGAGCTGCACCCGACGGACAAACTGCTCCTCGATGCGACCCCGGAGCACGACAGCTCGCGCCGCAGCCGGCTGCCGCTGTGCGGCGACCGGCATGGCCTGAAGCGCCAGCATCAGCGGGACCAACATGATTCCACGCGGCATCCGCATCATCCCCCCAACTCGTGGAGTACCAGTTCCAGCTGTTGCACCGTCAGGTCGCCCATGCGTGGCAGACGCATGGGACTCAGGACATCGTTGCCACCATCCAGCTCGGTCAGCACCGCCTCGAGTTGATGCTCATTCAGGCGCTCCAGCTCTGGCAGCACGACAACGGCAGGCACCACAACAGCAACGTTGGTCGCCCGGCGAACCGTCGGGACCAGGAACAGGAGCGCGATACTGGCTGCCATCGCAACCATCGCGACTTGACGTAGCGGCCGTGACGCCGGTCGGAGTTGCGGGACTGGTGTGCGCAATCGCTCGTGCAGCCGGACAAGGATCCGCTCCGTGTCAATCACGGTGTCGTGCGCGAGACCACCACCGGCCTGAACCAGTCGCCATTCGTCGGCACAGTCGCGGCAGGCGTGCAGGTGCGCCTGCTCGCCCGGCTCCCAGACGCTGACGCCGTGCGCCACCGCTACCATGCGATCACTGAGCCCTGCACAATCGATCATGTGAGCCACTCCTTCAGCCGCTTCACCGCATGATGGTAATGCACCCGCGCCGCACCCGGGGTCGTCGAGAGGGTCGTGGCAATGTCGTCGTAGGCCATCCCCTGTTGAACCCGCAGCAGGAACACTTCGCGTTGCAGGCGAGGCAGTTGCGCGAGGCCCGCGACCAATTGCTGACCGACCTCGTCCGCCACCAGTTCGCCCTCGGGGTCGGCATGATCCGCGATGTCATGATCGTCCAGCGCCAGGAAGATGCGCCCTTTCCCCGACCGGAAGCGGTCCTTCAGCAGATTGCCCGCAATGCGAAACAGCCAGCCCCGGAAACTCCCCTCGCCCCGCCATCCCTCGAGCCCACGGAAGGCCCGGAAGAAGGTGTCCTGCACCAAGTCGTCCACCTCGCCACTGGCCGCGCCGAGGCCGGAGAGATATCGTCCCAGCGCCTGCCCGTGGCGGCGCACCAGCAAGTCGGCGGCGTGCTCGTCCCCGCCACGCCACGCGGCAACCAGATCCGGATCGTTCGGAAGGTCCGCTGCCGCCAAGGTCATCGCACCTTTAGACGAGGAATCAGGGGGAGCGTTAAGCATCGCGGCATCAAGCTGTTGCGGGAATCGCGCCGGCGCGGTTCAGAGATCACCGGAGACGCCGATTGTCAGCCTGAACCAGTGGCAGGTGACCGGCGAGCGGGCGCGCCAGTGACCCGTTGGTTCGTCGAACTGATTTTGTTAACAAACGACACAAATCATTATACACATTGTGGATAGAGCTTGACATGTCAGGTGATTCCCACAGCTTTCCCCAGTGATCCCCAATGTCCCCACAGTCGTTGTCCACATCGACCCAGCCTTGGATCATCGCCCATCGTGGCGCCTCTGGCGCGGCGCTGGAGAACTCTCTGGAGGCGTTCCGGATCGCAATCGCCCTGGGAGTCGACGGCATCGAACTGGATTTCCACGCCACCCGCGACGGGGAATTGGTGGTGCACCATGACCCCTGTCTGCCCGACGGCCGTGCCATCGCCGAACTCGAGGCCGCAGAGGTGGCCCGGCAGCGCTTGGCCGACGGATCCCCCGCCCCGACCGTGGCCGAGGTCCTCCGGCTCGAGGGGGACGTTCACCTCCATCTCGAAGCGAAAGGGCTCCCGGCGGCCGCGGACGCTCACCTACTCGAGCTCATCGCCGGCTGCCGGCGGCCCGACCGTATCCATGTCCATGGGTTCGACCATCGGCTGATCGCGCGGCTGCACCGCCAGGCCCCCACGCTTTCCTTGGGCGTGCTGTCGGCGAGCATGCCGCTCGACCCGGTGGGGCCGGTCGTGGCGGCGGGTGCGGTGACACTGTGGCAGGAGTTTGAGTTGATCGATGCGGAGTTGATCTCGCGCTGCGGGGCCGCAGGCATAAAAGTCATCGCTTGGACCGTCAACGAGGTCGCCATCAGCGAGCGGCTCGGTCGACTCGGTGTCGCAGGGCTCTGTGGCAATTGGCCCGAGCGGCTCCGGGTCGGTTCCCGCAACGTCGAAGGGGCACCCTGACGGGTGCCCCTTGCGTGTCCATCGTGTGGCGTCGGCTTCAGGCCGTCGCAGTCTCGATGGGATAGACGGAGATCTTCAAGCGGTTGCGATCCTTGCGCTCGAATTTCACGACACCATCGATGTAGGTGTGCAGCGAGTCATCCTTGGCCTTGAAGACGTTCTTGCCCGGATGGAACTTGGTGCCGCGCTGCTTCACCAGGATGCTGCCCGAGGTGACCCGCTCGCCCCCGAAGTGCTTGACGCCGAGGAACTGCGGATTGGAATTGCGGCCGTTGCGGCTGGAGCCGACGCCCTTCTTGTGAGCCATGCGTTACCTCAACCCAGCTGGACGTCAGTGATGCGGACTTCGGTGTACTTCTGCCGATGTCCGGTCTTCCGCCGATAGTTCTTCCGGCGCTTGAACTTGAAGACGTAGATCTTCTTTTCCTTGCCGTGCCCGACGACCTCGACGGTCACCTTGGCGCCAGCAACGGTGGGCACGCCGGCCGTGATCGTGTCACCCGAGGAGGTCAGCAGCACCTCATCGAATGTCACCACGTCGCCAGCGGCCTTCTTCTCCATCAGGGGCAAGCGGAGTGTCGCGCCGGTCTCGGCGCGATACTGCTTCCCCAATGCCTTGAAAATCGCGTACATAGCGCCCTTTTGGTCCGTGAGATCCCACACGCCTAGCCATCAATTATAGACCGACCCTACCCGCCCCGCAACCCCAACTCACGCCACGGCATAGAGTTCGGTCACGTCCCGCCCGGCGGGGCGGGACATCAGCCGGAATTCGTCGAGCCGGAGCATTGGATCGTCCCGAATCTCGAGTTCGAGGCCGCCTTGGCGACCCAGCGAGGGAACCAGCTTGGGTTCCTCCTCGAGGAGGTAGAGGGCCACATCCGGGTGGAGCCTGATGGCCAGCCGGCGCTCCTTTCGCTCGATGCCGGCCCGCTTCAGGGCCCGCTCGAGGCGCCGGGTGACGATTTCCGGGGAGAAGACCCGGCCGGTACCGTGACAGGTGAGGCATTCCCGAGTCATCGAGGCCCAGAGCGAGGGTCGGACCCGCTGCCTGGTCATTTCGATCAGGCCCAGCTCCGAGACGGCGAAGGCCCGGGTCCGGGCCCGGTCGCGGCCGAGATGGGTCCGCAACTCCTGAAGCACACGATCGCGATTGGCCTTCGACTCCATGTCGATGAAGTCCGCCACAATGATGCCGCCGACGTCTCGCAGGCGGATCTGTCGCGCGATCTCGCGCGCGGCCTCGACATTGGTCCGCAGGATGGTCTTCTCGGGATCGCGCTTACCGGTGTACCGGCCGGTGTTCACGTCGACCGAGACCAGCGCCTCGGTGGGTTGAATGATCACGTACCCGCCGGTGGGGAGCTCGACCCGCGGCTTGAAGAGATCACGAATCTCCTCTTCCACCCGGAACAGATCGAACAGCGGCTGGGGGTCCTGGTAATAGTGGACGCGCTCGATCAAGTCTGGGTCGATCTGCTCGAGATACTGGAGGATCTCCTGGTGCAGTTCGCGCGAATCGACCCAGAGGGCGTCGACCTTGTCGGAGAAGACATCGCGGACCAGCGAACGCGTCAGCGACGCCTCGCGATGCAGCAGCGCCGGCGCCTTGCGGACATGCTGCTCCTTCCGGCGCACCTTGGTCCAGGTCCCGACCAGCGATTCGATCTCGCGACGGAAGTGATCCTCGGTCACGCCCTCGGCGACGGTGCGCACGATCACACCGCCCGCATCCTTGGGGAGCAGCCGTGACACGAGTTCGCGCAACTTGGCGCGCTGTTCCCGGTTCTCGATCTTGCGGGAGATGCCGACCTTGGAGGCGTACGGCATGTAGACCAGGAAGCGGCCCGCGAGCGAGATCTGCGCGGTCACCCGGCAACCCTTGGTCGAGATCGGTTCCTTGGTGATCTGGACCGGGAGGGTCTGCCCCTTCTTCAGGATCTCGGAGATGTCGGGCACCGCCCGGCGAGCGCCAACCTCACGTTTGCCACCTACGCCACGTCGCTTGCTCGTTGCGGGCTCATCGGCGTCCGGCGCGTCGGCGTCGTCGGCGCCCTCCGCGGCGTCGGGTGATTCCTCATCGTCGAGCTCCTCAACTTCGGCCGGGTCCTCATCCTCCTCCGGCTCGAGCAGGTCGGAGGCGTGCAGGAAGGCGCTCTTTTCGAGCCCGATGTCGACGAAGGCCGCCTGAATTCCCGGAAGGACCGCTTCGACCCGACCTAGGTAGACGTCACCGACGGAGCGGCGGTGGTCCGGACGATCGACCAGCAGCTCGACGAGCTTGTCGTCCTCGAGAATGGCCACGCGAGTTTCGCGTGGCGTGCCTGAGATCAGAATTTCGCGCTTCACATGAGTCCCTGGCGGGCGTCAGACACCGGACCTCGGTGCCACCCGCATCTGGAAGGGTCGAGGGCCGGCGTCGCAACGCAATGCCGGAAGGCCGACCACCATGCCGCTCCCGTCCTGCCACGAGGCAGGAACCGAGGCGAAGCGCCGGCGAGAGCCTCGACCGCCGCCGGACCCGGCGGGTGACGACGGATGCACTCAGACGATTGGCGTCGAGTGCGCCCGAGGTCCACCCAGCGGGAGCCGGGGGTCGGAGCTGTCGCAGGTTTGGTAGGCGCTTCACAAGAGGAGCCGGATGGAGTCGGTTGAGGACACTACGAAAGGCATATGCAATCCGACGGACGAGGCTCAACGCCTCGCCAACGTGGCCGTTCCCGATGGAGCGGAGTCTGGGTTGCATGCTCGAAATCTAGGAACCGCAGGTACTTACGGCAATGGCGGCGGAGCCGATCGCCACCTCGTCACCCCGCGACGAACGACCGATGCTCACCTATATTTGCGGGTGCGACACACCCCCACCTCGTCCCCGGACCCTGGCATGCCTGCCCTGCGCCCAACGACTCTCGCCCTTGGTCGGCTCTGCTGGTTGCTCCTCCTCCCTGCCTGTGGCGGTGGGGGAGACCCGATCGGCCCACCGGCCGCACTCGAAGCAGTGGCTGGCAACAATCAATCGGGCACCGTTGGGCAGGCCGTTGCGGTCGCCCCGGTGATCCGGGTGCGTGATGCATCGGGACATGGTCTGGTTGGCATCGTGGTCCGATTCACGGTCACCTCGGGTGGCGGCGTGCTCTCCACTGACTCCACCATGACCGATGGCAACGGGCAAGCCACCGCAGGACAATGGACGCTCGGCACCACGGCAGGCACCAACACCCTCAAGGCGCAAGCGCTCGGCCTCACCACCACCCTGACGATCTCGGCCACCGCCCTCCCAGGGGCGTCCGCAAATCTGGCGAGCGCCTCGGGGACCAACTTCGCGGCCCTGGTGCAGCAACCGTTGACCTCACTGCCCACCGTGCTGGTCACGGACGGTTTCGGGAATCCGGTCCCTGGGGCCACTGTCACCTTCACGGTGACGCAGAACAACGGCACCCTCAGCGGAAGCACGCCGACGACCGATGCCCAGGGACGCGCCACGTTGGGCGGCTGGGTGCTGGGATCGACAGCGGGGCTGAATCGGGTCTCAGCCAGTGCACCGGGCACCAACACCATTTTTTTCGATGCCCAGGGCCTCGCCACCACACCGTCGATCGTCGCCGTTTCGGTCGTGACCCAGTCTGGAATCCAGGGGGCGATGGTTCCGCGCATCCCCCAGGTCCGGGTCACCAATGCCAACGGGCAGGTGCTGGGGAACGTCCCGGTCCATTTCGCCACGGTCGGCGGCGACGCCGTGATCATCGGTCCCGATCCGGTCTCGGATCCGACCACCGGCATCGCCGCGCCGCAAGACTGGCGCCTGGGCGTGGCCGGCACCTCCAGCACCGTGGAAGCAACGCTTCCGGGCTTCCCGGGAGCCAAGGTGACCTTTACCGCGGTCGGCAACTTCTCCCCCTATGTCGTGGATGTCCGCTTCCTTGGAACCTCCACGCCGGCGCAGCACGACGCGTTCGCCGCGGCAGCGATTCGCTGGATGAAGATCATCACGGGCGATATTCCCGACGTGCCCGTGAACATGGCCGCCGGTCAGGCGTGCTCCGGCTTCCCGACGCCAGCGCTCAACGAGACCATCGACGACGTGGTGATCTTTGCGCAGGTGACTCCGATCGATGGCGTGGGAGGGATCCTCGGCTCGGCGGGCCCGTGCATCCGCCGCACGCAGGGGCTGTTCACCGCCGTCGGCTCGATGAAATTTGACGTCGCCGACCTGGTCGGATTGCAGAACACCAATCGCCTCGACGCCGTGATTCTGCACGAGATGGCCCATGTGCTCGGCTTCGGCACGGTCTGGACCGACAAGGGACTGCTCACCGGCGCCGGCGGGTCCGACCCGGTGTTTACGGGGGTAGAAGCGCGTGCGATCTGGCCAACCTTCAACCTCAGCTATGACGGCTCGCCGGTGCCGGTCGAGAACCTCTACGGCTCGGGGACGCGCGATTCGCATTGGCGCGAGAACGTCCTCGGAGCCGAGCTGATGACCGGCATCATCGAGGCGCCGGGCGTGCCCACACCGCTCTCGAAGCTCTCGATCGCCTCCATGAAGGATCTGGGGTATGCCGTGAGCTACGCCACGGCCGATGCGTTCGCCGGCAACCTGCGGGAATCGATGGCAGTAGCCGCGGAGCGGCTGCCGATCAACGACATCGTGACCAATGCGCGATGGGAAGTCACGCCACTGGGGGTGCTGCGGAGAGTCAACTGACAGATGACAGATGACAGATGACAGATGATGGATGACCGATGACGGATGACAGATGATGGATCGCGGGGCCGTCATTCGCGTGTCACCCCGCTTCCGCACCGATCGCAGCCGCTGCAGCGCACCACTCGCTCACCGAACCAGCCAAGCAGGGCGGCGCGTCGACACCGCGTGCCGCCCGCGTAGCCCAGCATCGCCTCAAGGCGTCGCTCGGCTTCGCGCCTACGGCGACGCACACCGCTCCAGTCAATCGGGCCTCGGTCGGGGCGCAGTTCTGCCTCCAGTCGATCGGCAGCCGCCACCACGGCCGCGGGAAGCCGGCCGCGCCGTGACGGATCCCGCCAACACTCCTCCAGCACTCGCTCCTTGGGAAAGGTGGTGGCGAGTTGTCGACGCGGCATCGCACCGTCGCCCGGGTGGAAGAGCAGGACGCATCGGGCCTCACGTCCGTCCCGACCGGCCCGCCCCGCCTCCTGATAATAGGACTCAGGCGTCGACGGCAGGTTCCAGTGCACCACCAGCTCGATGTCGGGCTTGTCGATCCCCATCCCGAAGGCACAGGTCGCTGTCATCACCCGCAATCGTCCATCCAGGAACTGCTCCAGACCACTGCGGCGGGCCTCCACACTGAGCCCAGCATGATACGGAGCCGCGACGACACCCTGTTCGCGCAGCACGCGGGCCAGGCCCTCGGTGAGCCCGCGCGTCGGGGCATAGACGATCACCGGACGCAAGGTGTCGCGGACGAGTCTGACCAGACGCGTGAGACGATGGTCAACGCTGGATACCCGATGAACCTCGAGGCGGAGATTCCGTCGGTCGAACGAGCCTACGATCTCGCAAGCAGTGGTTGTGAATCCGAGCGATCGGCGGATCTCATCGCGCACTGCGGGGGTCGCACTTCCAGTGAGTGCAATGCACGGCGGAGCGCCCAGTGCACTACGACACCGACGCAGGGCGCGGTAGCTGGGTCGGAAGTCGTGCCCCCATTCCACGATGCAGTGCGCCTCATCGACCGCGAGACGCGCAACGCGCACGCCTCGGGCGGCGAGCTCATCCACCAGCCGGGGCAAGCGTTCGGGGGAGAGGTAGAGCATCCGGACCCTGTCCTGCGCCACCGCGCAAAGGACATCCTGCTGTTCGTCCGCCGTCAGGGTGCTGTTGAGCGCGGCGGCCGCGACGCCACGCGTCACCAGGCGCGTCACCTGATCCTGCATCAGCGCCACCAACGGTGAGATCACCAGCGTCAGGCCTGGTGTCAACAACGCCGGCACCTGAAAGCAGAGTGACTTGCCGCCACCCGTGGGGAGCACCGCGAGCACATCGCGCCCGGCGAGCACCGGTTCGATGACTCGAGTTTGCAGGGGGCGGAATTCGGCATGGCCGAATCGCTGTGCAAGGAGCAGCTGGGCGTCGACCATGGTGGCCATCTCCCAGTGTGCCAACGTGGGGATGTTGGCGGGAGAGCACACCAACGCACCGCGGTGCGATCGAACGGGGTGAGGCTAGGGCTGTTCCGGCTGCTTGGGTGCCGGCCGTGGCCGGATCAGGCGCAACGCCACCGCGACGCCCAGCACCACGATCGCCGCCCAAGTGATGCGACGGTCATCACGCCAGAGCGCGATCACGGCGAGCGCGACACCTGCCACGGCGACCGAGAACCGCAGGCGATTCATCGGGTCAGGAAGGCGGCGATGGCCGCCCGAAATTCCGGCGTGGCGCGGGAGAGCGCGTTCACCCGGGCGCCGAGCATGATCCCCTCGCCGAAGTTGCGGTCGTCGAGTTCAGTAAACAGCTGCTTGGTGAGTGCATGCGCGGTGAGCCCTTGTGACGCCAACTGCTCGAGCAAGCTCCCGACCACCGCGTCGAACCCTTCGTCGGCGACCACCCGCGAGACCAACCCCATCGCGAGGGCCTCCTGCGCCGGGACGTGTCGCCCGGTGATCACCAGATCGAAAGCACGCTTCTCGCCTACGCTTCGACGCAGCATGGTCATCACCATGGCGGGCACGAAGCCGCGCACGATCTCGGGATAGCCGAACGTCGCCGACGTCGCGGCGATCACCAGATCGCAGGCAGTCGCCAACCCTGCGCCGCCGGCAAGCGCCCGACCGTGCACGACCGCCACGGATGGCTTCGGCAGCTGGCGCAGGGTCAGGAAGATTTCGCCCAGTCGGAGCGCGGCGCGCTCGTTGTCCTCGAGCGATGCGTCGGCGGACGCCAGCAGTTCGTTGAGGTCGGCCCCGGCACAGAAATCCTTCCCGCCCCCGCGGAGCACGAGCACGCGGACCTCGGGCTCCAGTTCGGCGCGCGCAAGGCCGGCCGCGAGGCCGTCCAGCAGCTCGAGATTCAGTGCGTTCCGCTTCTCGGGGCGATCAAGCGTCAGGGTGAGCACCCCGCCCTTGAGTTCACTGAGGACGCCGCTCACGACGCCATCTCCAGCGCCCGCTTGGCGATGCGGCGCGGCACCTCGATCTCCATGCGCAGCAGCGCGGTGGAGTAGACCTTTCCCTGGGCATCGGTCTTGAGTGAGAGGGTGCCGCCCCCATCGAGCGCACCATGGAGCAGGAAGTTGAGCGCCAGGAGGTTCGGCAGCTCGAAGCGTTCCACGCCACTCACCATCCCCTTGAAGTGGCGAGCGACGCGCTTGCGGGTCACCTGCTCCACCAGCACAGGATAGAATTCGGGGGCGAGTGCGATGAGTCCGACATTGGCGGTGTCGCCTTTGTCGCCGGAACGCGCATGCGCCAGATGGCGCAACTGGATCGTGGTGGCCATCAGACCATCTCCACACGGACGAAGGGTTCAATCTTGTCACGTCCCACCAACGCCGGCCAGTAGGCGATGATCTCCTCGACCGCGGGCCGGCCGCCGGCGAATCCTGTCACGCTCGGTGGTCCGGTGAGCACCAGCGGCGCGATTTCACGAGTGAATCGCTCGACGGCCGCGCGGTCCGGGCCGCGCACGCCCACCCGCAGCATCACCTCGGCAATCTCGGGGGACGGGGCGCCGGCGAGCGGGCCGTGCGTCGCGTCCACGCCCACGTACTCGGTGAGGATCTGCTCGAACGAGAGCCCCAGCGCCTTGAGTCGCTTGCGCAGAATCCGATCAGCGGCCTTCGCCTTCTCGAAGGCATCCGGCCAGGAGTACACCAGACTGCCCACGGCCTTGTACCCGTAGAAGTAGGCCACGGAGACCTTGAGCAGTTCGGTCCGCGGCCGACCCTGGATTCCGGACACGCGGACGCGATGCTTGCCGCGCGCTTTGAGCCGGATGGTCGTGAAATCCACGATGCCGTCCGGGGTGATGTAGGTCGTCGGGTCACCCATTTCGTACACCAGTTGTTCGGTCACCGAGGCGATGTTCACGACGCCACCCGTGCCCTCATGCTTGGTTACGACAAACGAACCATCGGGTGAGGCCTCGACAATCGGAAAGCCCACATCCTCGAGTCGCTTCACGTTGCGCCATCCGCGCAGGAGATTGCCACCCGAGCTCTGCGCCCCGCACTCGAGAATGTGCCCCGCGATCGTGCCGGCAGCAATACGGTCCCAGTCGTCAGTGGCCCAGCCAAATTCATGCACCAGCGGACCCAGCGTGAGGCCGGTGTCGGTCACCCGCCCGGTGATCACGACATTCGCGCCGAGGCCCAACGCGTCGACCACAGGCTGCATGCCGAGATAGGCGTTGGCGGAGCGTACCTGCGGGCGGACATCGCTCAACGGGCGATCTGTGTCCATGTTGGCGAACGGCTCACCTGCCGACGTCAGTTCGTCGAGTCGATCAAGAATGTCGTCGCCCGTCACCAACGCAATGCGAATCTTGTCGCCCACGCCCGCGCGTTCTGCCGCCGCACGAACCGCCTCGGCACAGCCGCGCGGATTCACGCCGCCGGCATTGGAGATGACCTTGATGCCACGCTCCGCCACATCAGGGAGAATGCGTTCCATGAGGGTCACGAAATCACGGGCGTACCCGGCCGCCGGATCGCGGGTTCGCTGCTTCTGCAGGATCGACATGGTGACTTCGGCCAGATAGTCGAGCACGAGATAGTCGATCGGCCCGCCTCGCACCTGACGGACCGGCGCTTCCAACCAGTCGCCCCAGAACCCCTGCCCTGCGGCAATTCGAACGGTGTCCTTCCCTTCCGTCATGGTGTCCTGCCTCCCTGCGGCGCGAGCTCGCGCATCCAGATGGAATCCTCGCCTTCCTGCGCCAGGACAATGAGTACGGGCACGAGGCCGCCCGAGAGGTCAATCGGCATCGGGCCGGTGTGGAATCGCTGTTCCAGCGACGCGCCGGCGCCGAGTGTGACGGCGGGTCGACCGCCATTGTCGAGGCCCACCACGCGCTCACCATAGAAACGCACCAGCAAGTCGAGTTGCCACACGCGCTCGAGGCGCTTGGCAAAGGCCGGTGACAACACCACCACCAGCGTATCACCGATCAGCTCGGGAGGCAGCCGTGGGGCCGCTCGCGCGAAGGGATAGTTGACCGGTGAGGTTGCGAACTGGCGACCATGCCGGTCGGTGAAGCTCATGCCGAGATCGGTGAAGGCATCCCACTGCTCGTCGGGCATCCTCGAGTCGACCTGTACCCGTGCCGCCCATGCGGGAACGGCGATCGCGACCCGCACCGGGGCGTCGCCGGATTTCCGGACGGCGATGGTCCGCTCTGCCCCCACGAGCCCGGCCCGCAGCCGCACAGCGAGTGGCGTCCCAATGATGCTCTGGGCGACCACACGCACCGTGTCGCCCGCGAGGGTGGCATCGAGCAGTAGCGGTGCGCGGCGCACGGTGACGATGGCCGAGGAACCAGCCAACGGTCCCGACGCCACGTCGACCTCGTAGAGTCCGCTCATGACATCTCCCGCCCCGATGTCGAACAGGGCGGCGCCATCCCCGCTCCCAGCCGGGAGCTGTGCGCCGTCGCGAAACGGCATGCCGCCCGGTTCATGGAGTGACGCCGTGACTTGCGGGAGCGACACGGCCGTAGCAATCTCGATCTGCATGCCGCGCCCGCGCTCGGCGGGGATGAACACCCGACCCACGCCACCCGAAGGCACCACCACCGACTGTGTTGCCACGCGATCGGTGGCCGAGAGCGGGATGATCGCTGTGACCGGAATCCGCGCGATGGGCTGAGAGTCAGATCCTGCGATCCGCAGCTCGATGGCCCCGGTATGCGCCCCCGGCGCGAGTGCGGCAAGCGCGACGGCCACTTCGAATTCCGCGCCTCCCCGTGCCAGCACGAGGGTGAGGGGCGCATGGATCCACGCCTCCGTGGGCCGAAGCTCGAGCTCGAGGCGACCCTCGCCCTCACGGCGCTGCACCGACGCATGCACCGATCGGGCCCGCTCACCGGCGGCGGCGGCAACGAACACGGCCCCGCGTGATTCCTGCCCGCCAACGGCGATCACGAGCGGCGGCGGCTGGGGTGAGCGGCGAATCCAGGTCCATGCCGCCGTGAGGTCCGGGAGACCCCAGCCGGCATCGAGCGGACCGCCCACGGCTGGCGACCGCCCGGCCGCGCGCAACGCCTGCACAATCGCGCTCGCGGGCGGTGGGCGCGTGTGGGCGTCGAACCCTGAGAGCAGTCGTGCCACCAAACCGGCGGCGTAGGGCGTGGCCATACTGGTGCCGCTCTCCTGCTCACCACCGATCGCGAAATTCGGAATCGTCGAGTACGCCGTCCCTGGCGCAATGATATCGGGGGCGGCACGCGTGCCACCTCGGCTGGAGAAGGGGGCGACACCCTCGACCG
The DNA here is from genome assembly GCA_040002895.1 of Gemmatimonadota bacterium. Lineage (GTDB taxonomy): Bacteria > Gemmatimonadota > Gemmatimonadetes > Gemmatimonadales > GWC2-71-9 > Palsa-1233. The sequence continues at coordinate 84,579 of JBDUDP010000001.1, read as the reverse complement.
CTCCGTCGGCGACCGTAAGCCCATCGAACACGCCCGGCTCGCTTGCGCCAACGGAGAGCACGCGGGCAGCGCTTCCCGGAAAGCCGACCGTGCCGAGGCCCGGTCCGTCGTTCCCTGCGGCGACCGTCATCACCACATCGGGATTCGCCGCGAGCACCGAATCGATCAGGACGTCAATTCGGGCCGTCCGTTGCGGCGTATTGCCCACCCCAAAGGAAAGGTTTGCGACCAGGCGAAGGTTGCGATCGCGGGCGAAGCGAATGGCGTAGTCGAGGGCGCGAATCATCGCACCCGTTACCGTCACGCCGCCGTGGGCATCATTGGCAATCTTGAGACCGATGAGGCGCGCGCCCGGCGCCACGCCATCGAAGCCGGGAACGTCGTAGAGATCGTGACCGGCTGCGATGCCGGCAACATGGGTCCCATGACTGCTGGTATCAAAGAAAAGATTGAGTACCGGCGCGCCGGCCGAATCGGCCAGGTTCACGGCCAGCGTGACCGGCGGGGCGGCATTGCTGAGACTCCAGCCGAAGGTCTCGCGGGCCACGGCGTAGTCGCGGATGGGACGATCGTCGGCGAGCGTGCCGTTGCCCTGGGTGTCCGCAAACATCGCCCATCCCGATCCAGTCCGGATCACGACCAGCGGAAGCGAGTCCCCCACCGTGCCGTTGCCGTCGAGATCGGCAGCAGGTGGCTCGCCCAGGGGCAGTTCGTCGAGCACGCCGCCCCAGAATGCGCCGCCGTCGGCCATCGCCGCCACGCGTGCCGCACCGAGCAGCCGATGGCCCGCCACGAAGAGCGTGTCGCCCCGCCGCGCCAACGGCTGCAGTACGACACGGCCCTCACCGGAGAAGTCCCGCAGGTCGAGCAGCTTCGGCAGTCCCTCGCTGGTAAGCTGGAGTCCCGGCACCGAGGGATCGATTCCGCTATCGAGGATCGCAATGACGACTCCGCGGCCGTCTTCAGTGGGATGCTCGGCGGCGAATCGTGGAATCCCCGCCGACGCGAGCGGCATCATCCCCGCGCGAAAGGCCTCCGCGGGAGGCAGGCTCCGGGTCGCAGTGGCCACGGGCGCAACGTTGGTGGCGGGACCGCTCGGCGGTGCCATGTCGCGGCCCGCAGGACCCGGCTCCGGACCCGGTCGTGCGGCCGGAGTGGTCGCCGCGCAGCCCGCAAGGAACAGCAGCATCGCGGGGAGCGCGCAACGTGGTGCAGTCATCCCCTCAGGCCATCAAGCACAAAGGGCCCAAGATGGGGGCCTGGATTGTGGGCGGTCACCCGGAGGAGGAACGCGAGCATATCGCGGGTCTCCTCCGGTGTGATGATCGCGTCGACAAACCCTCGGGCGGCCGCGTAGCGCGCATCGAGTTGCGCCTCATAATCGCTTCGCATGGCATCGACGGAGGCCTGGGTCTCGGTGTCCAGCTCCGCCTTTGCCTGCTGCGCCTTCTGGAGCGCAGTGCCATGCACCGCCATGATGGCGGCTTCGCCCTCCATCACCGCCATGCGACCCGTGGGCCAGGAAAGGATGAAGTCGGGATCGAATCCCTGCCCGGCCATCGCGTAATATCCCGCTCCCGATGCATGGTTCACGGTCAGCACCAGTTTCGGCACCACCGTCGTCGCCATCGCCTCGACAAACTGTGCACCGGCGCGAATGATGCCCTCGTGCTCGGCCTCGGGCCCCACCATGAAGCCGCTGACATCCTGGACAAAAAGGATCGGGATCCGTTCCCGGTTTGCCGTCTCAATGAAGTACGCCACCTTCTCGGCGCTCTCGGCATAGACGATCCCGCCGAACCGCGGCCGTTCCCCGGGCTTGCGCTTGATGATGCCGCGTTGATTGGCGATCACCGCCACCGGATGCCCCTTGATCCGGGCGTGACCACACAACATCTCGCCCGCGACATCCGGTTGAAATTCATCGAGCCGTCCCTCATCGAGCACGGCATCGAGCACGTGCCGCATGTCGTAGGACATGCGGTGATCCTGGGGCAGAATCTCGTACAGTTCCATCGGATCGGTCTTGGGCGGACGACTCGCCACCAGCGCGTGCGAGAGGCCGGGAAGGGTTGGCAGCCTCCCAACGTACTCGCGGATCTGCACCAGGCAGTCGGTGTCATTGGTGGCCCGGTAGTGCGCCACGTTGCTCACCCGCGTGTGGGTATGTGCCCCGCCCAGCGACTCGCCGTCGACCGTTTGTCCGGTGGCCCCCTTCACGAGGTTCGGGCCGCCGAGCCCCATGAAGGACGTGCCCTCGACCATGAAGATCACGTCGGACAGTGCGGGCAGATAGGCGCCTCCGGCAATGCAACTGCCCATGACGGCACTGATCTGCGGGACGTGGAGGTAGCGCCGCATGAGCGAGTTGTAATAGAAGATGCGCGCAGCACCGTACTGCCCCGGAAAGACGCCCCCTTGATATGGGAGATTCACTCCGGCGGAGTCGACCAGGTAGATGATCGGAATCCGCTGCCGCATGGCGACTTCCTGCGCCCGGAGAATCTTGGTGATCGTCTCCGGCCACCAGGAGCCCGCCTTGACCGTGGCATCGTTCGCCACCACGACCACATCGCGCCCTGCCACGACGCCGACCCCGGTGATCACCCCGGCCGATGGCGCCTCGCCGTCGTAGCGATCGTAGGCGACGAGGAGTCCGAGCTCACACCACGGCGTGTCGTCGTCGAGCAGGCGGCCCACCCGTTCGCGCGGCGAGAGCTGCCCCTTGGCGTGCATCTTGGCGACGCGTTTCTCCCCGCCCCCCTCGCGCAGGTGCGCGGCCAGGGTGCGGTACTCCTCGGTGAGGGCTTGCAGGCGTGTCGCCCGCGAGGGCAATTCACTCGACGTCATCACGCGCTCAGGAACGGATGTGGATACGGGCCCACTCCTGGATGTACGTCACCAGGTCCCCGGTCGGCGTGCCGGGACCAAACAGCTTGCCGATGCCTTGCGCGTGCAGGGCATCCATGTCCTCCTGAGGAATGATGCCGCCTCCGGTGACGAGCACGTCGGTCCGACCCATTGATTCCAGCAGGGTGCGCACCCGGGGAAAGAGCGTCATGTGCGCCCCCGAGAGAATCGACAGGCCAACCACATCGGCGTCTTCCTGCACGGCAGCAGTCGCGATCATTTCCGGCGTCTGGTGAAGGCCGGTGTAGATGACCTCCATGCCGGCATCGCGCAGTGCGGCCGCGACGACCTTGGCGCCACGGTCGTGGCCATCGAGGCCGGGCTTGGCCACCAGCACGCGGATTGGACGTGACAGCGGTGGCGCGTCAGGGGCAGCCATCATCAGTGCATCCTCACTTGAAGCGCAGCAGGCCGGCGAGGCCGTCGACCGCGTCCGCCGCCTGGGTGTCGTAGACCACATCGAGCGCCACCCGCTGGCGCAGGGCCTCTTCAATCGCGTCATCGATCACGTCCACGCTCGGCACCACCTCGCCATCATCCCGGAGATCGCGCGCCAGGGTCGACAGGCGCCCAGTCGCGAGCGATCGGAATCCGCTGACCGCCGCGTCGCCGCGGACGAGCAGCAACCGAACCTGACCCTGGGAGAGCGCCTTGAGTGTCGCGCGGACGCCGTTCACCCCCCAGCCGGTACCGAGTCCCTCGGCGAGTTCCTCGACGTGGCGCGATTCCGAGAGTCGTGCGTGGTGTTCCCGGACGTCCATCGTGAGATGGTGCACCGCTTCCGGTGTCGCATCCTTGGGCGCGAGTTTGGCGAGTCCGATCAGTCGGTCGGCCACGTAATTGTGCAGGTACGGTTCGAGGGAACTGGCGTCATTGCCGGCACCGGCGATCACCACCTGATGGCCGGGCGACGCGCGATCGAGTTCGAACAGGGCCCGCGCCACGGCTTCGAGGTGCTGGCGCTTCTCGTTCTGGATGCGATTGTGGTAGGCATGTTCCCCCGTGGCGTTGCTGCGCGCACCTGTCGCGTGAAAGCGCCCGCCCCGCGTCACCTCGGTTGCCACCTTGCGGACCACCTTGGCCTCGTATGCCGTGACTTCCCAGATCAGTGCCGTGGCACGATCGAGCGTCACGGTGAACAACCGCCCGAACTCCTCCTCGCTGGCCGCCAGTTCGCGCACAAACGGTGTCCGATCGACCGCGAGTCGTGAGCGATGCACGCGAGGAAGCGGGCGCACTTCGAACAGCTTGGCACCGGACGAGAGGAAGATCCCGACGCCCTGGGTGTCCGGAAGTCGATCCGCGTCGCGCAGGTAGTCGAGCATCAGGGCCAGATCGAGCTTGATGGCATCCTGGTGCGCCTTGGACCACCCCATCGACGGGAGGGCGTACTCCACCTCCTTGATCCGATTCTTCACCTTCACGAGATACTTGCGGCGCGCACGATCGCGCGGTTCGATTTTGAGATAACAGGTGATCACCGGGTGGGCGCCAGGCTTCATGCGCAGCAGATCCTGCCCCGTGGTGCTCGCTTTGATGGTGGCCATGACAACTCCTCGCTGCTAGAAGAACACGGGTTCGCGGTAGGCACCCCAGACGTCCTGGAGTACGTGCCGGATCTCGTACAGGGTGCAATAGGCGCGGGCGCAATCCAGCATCGCCGGGATGATGTTCTCGTCCGCGCGCGCCGCGCGGTCGAGTGCCGCGAGTCGCTCTGCCACCAGGGCGTCGTCGCGTGACGCCCGCATGCGGGCCATCCGTGCGCGCTGCACCCGCTCGGCCTCTTCGTCGATCTTGAGGATCTCGATCGGCGCCTCGGTCTCCTCCACAAAGGCATTCAAGCCGACCACGATCTTGCGACCGGTCTCGACCTCGGTCTGGAATCGTGACGCCGACAGCGCGATCTCGCGCTGGAACCAGCCCGCCTCGATGGCCGGCACCACGCCGCCCAAGGTCTCCACGTGGGCAAAGATCGCCTCCGCCTCCGCCTCGAGGCGATCGGTGAGCGCTTCCACCAGATACGACCCGCCGAGCGGATCGGAGCTGTTGGGGACTCCGGTTTCGTAGGCGAGCACCTGTTGGGTGCGCAGGGCCACGCGCACCGCCGTCTCGGTCGGAAGGGCCAGCGTCTCGTCCAGGGCGTTGGTGTGCAGCGATTGGGTGCCCCCGAGCACCGCGGCCATCGCCTGGTAGGCGACGCGCGCCACGTTGTTCAGGGGCTGCTGTGCCGTGAGGGATACCCCGGCGGTCTGGCAATGAAACCGCATCTTGAGCGAGCGCTCGTCCTGGGCCCCGTAGCGCTCGCGCAGGTGCCTCGCCCAGATCCGACGTGCCGCGCGCAGTTTCGCGATCTCCTCGAAGAAGTCGTTGTGCACGTCCCAGAAGAAGGAGAGCCGCGGTGCAAACTGATCGACGTCCAGGCCGCGCGCGATGCCGCGCTCGACATAGGTAAAGCCGTTGGCCAGCGTGAAGGCGAGTTCCTGCGCCGCCGTGGATCCGGCTTCGCGAATGTGATAGCCCGAGATCGAGATGGAGTTCCACTTCGGCGTGTGCTCGCTGGTCCACTCGAACAGGTCAACGATGATCTTGAGGGACGGCTCCACCGGGTAGATCCAGGCGTGCTGCGCGACGAACTCCTTGAGGATGTCGTTCTGGATGGTGCCCTGCAACTTGTCGATCGCGATGCCTTGCCGCTCGGCGGCCGCCACGAAGAAGCAGAACAGGATCGCCGCCGGTCCGTTGATCGTCATCGACACCGAGACCTGATCCAGCGGGATGCCGTCGAACAGGGTCTCCATGTCGGCGAGCGAGGAGATCGCCACCCCACACTTGCCCACCTCGCCCTCGGACCGCGGGTGATCGGAGTCGTAGCCCATCAGAGTCGGAAAGTCGAACGCCACCGACAGTCCGGTCTGGCCGCGATCCAACAGGAATTTGTAGCGCGCGTTGGTGTCCTCCGCCGTCCCGAAGCCGGCGAATTGCCGCATGGTCCAGAGCCGCCCGCGATACATCGTGGGGTGGATGCCGCGAGTGTAGGGATAGTTCCCCGGCAGTGGCAGTCGCCCCGGCGCATCGAGCAGGGTGTAGACCGGCTCGATGGGCATCCCGCTGATGGTGGTGAAATCGCCGTCGTCGCGCACCGGAAGCCGGGCCGTCGACGCTTCCCAGGCCGCCACTTCGGCACGCAGCCGGACGATCTCCTCTTCCTGCAGGGCCAGTCGCTCCAGCAGCGGGCCCGGCGATACCAGACTGGTCATAGGCGAGCTCCTTCCTTCAACGCGGAAACAATCTCCGCTGCCAATGCATACGGGCTCAATTCCCCGGCGGTGACATCATCGAGACGCGCCGTGATGGCGCGTTCGGCATTCGACTCCTGCCACACCCAGCGCTGCGTTGCACGGTCGACCACTTCGCGGGTGCGCTGGGCGAGGCGCGTGCGGCGACGACGCTTCAGCTCGCCGCTGGCCGACATCCAGTCCCAGTGACGATCGAGCGCCACAATCAGCGCATCGATCCCCTCGCCCTTCGAGGCTACGCCGGTCAGCACCGGGGCGCGCCAGCGCGCCGCCTCAGGCTCCGCGGTGTCCCGCGCCGGCTGCCGCTTCCCCTTCAGCGCCCCGTGATGCGCCGGCATCTGACGCTCCGCCTTGCCCAGCCGCAGGTCAAGCGCCAGTTCGACCTCGCGCCGTACCTTGTCGGCGCCGGGTCGGTCCGCCTTGTTGATGAGGAAGCAGTCGGCCACCTCCATCACGCCCGACTTGAGCGCCTGAATTCCGTCGCCGGACTCCGGCACCAGCACCAGCACCGTGGTGTCGGCCATCCGCGCCACATCCAACTCCGACTGCCCGACACCCACGGTCTCCACCAGGATGCGGTCGAAACCCGCTGCATCGAGCAGGTCACAGACCTCGCGCGTCGAGGTCGCCAGCCCACCCAGCGAGCCCCGCGTCGCCATGGACCGGATATAGACGCCGGGATCGAGCGCGATCTGCTCCATCCGGATGCGGTCGCCGAGCAGTGCGCCGCCACTGAAGGGCGAAGTGGGGTCCACCGCCACCACGGCGACGCGCAGGTCAGACGCCCGGTAGGCGGACACCAGCCGTTCGGTGAGGGTCGACTTCCCCGCCCCCGGGGGGCCGGTAATGCCGATGCGACGGGCATGCCCCAGCCGCGGATGGATGGCAGCCAGCAGCTCCTCGAAGCCGGCCCGACCGTTCTCGACGATCGACACCGCGCGGGCGAGCGCGGCCACTTTTCCGTCGAGCAATGGGGCGAGCAGCGAGTCGTCGGCCATCCCGGAACGTACCACGGTTGAAGGAGTTAGAGCAAAATTACGGTGGCCAGCCCGAGCAGCAGTCCGAACCCGCACACATCGGTGAAGGTGGTGACGAAAATCGAGGACGCCACCGCCGGGTCGATCTCCAGCCGATCGAGGAGCACGGGGATGAATGACCCCGCGAAGCCGGCCACGAGGAGGTTTCCGCTCATCGCGAGGAAGACCACCAGCCCCATCCGCCAGCTTTCACCAACCAACACCGACACCCCCGCCACCACGACCCCGATCGCGATGCCATTGATAATGCCGACCAGGATCTCCTTGGTGATGATGGACCGACTTCGATCCACCGGCACCTGTCCGAGCGAGAGTCGGCGTACCGAGACGGCCAGGGCCTGGGTCCCGGCGTTGCCGCCCATCCCCGCGATGATCGGCATCCAGATGGCCAGTGTCGTGATGCGGGTGATGGCGCCCTTGAAGAAGAGGACGACGGCGGCGGCAAGAAATGCCGTGAGCAGGTTCACGTACAACCAGGGGAGTCGGCTCCGGACCGAGCTCGACCACCGCGCGGAGAGCTCCTCGTCCGGCGACACGCCGCCGAAGCGCAGCAGGTCCTCAGTCGCCTCGGCCTCGGACACATCGCTCACGTCGTCGTAGGTCACCCGACCCAGCAGTCGACCGGCCAGATCCACCACTGGCAACGCCACCATGTTGTAGCGCGACATGATGCGCGCAACCTCCTCCTGATCCTCCTCCGCCCCGACGCGAATGTCCGCATCCTCCATCACCTCGCGGACGAGACGCACCTGCGGCATCACCACCAGCAGCTTGAAGCTCAGCGTTCCCACCAGGCGTCGCGCCGTGTCGATCACGAAAATCTCGGTGACATCATCCACGTCCTCGGCTTGTCGCCGAACCGCCTCCAACGCCAGACCCACGGTGTCCAGATCTGTCACCGTGACCAGGTGGGTGGTCATCAGCCCACCGGCCGTCTCGTCATCGTAGCGCAGCAGTCGATCAACATCCCCGCGGCGCTCGACGCCCGCGAGGATGCGCTCCTGCTGTTCGGGATCAAGCTCACCGAGCAAGTCGGCGGCATCGTCGTCCTCGAGCTCGTCCACGATCTCGGCGGCCTGTGCCGCACCCAGCGCCGCCACGATGTCCTCAGCGTGCGCATCGGCCGGCAGTTCCACCAGCGCCTGCGACGACAGCTCGGCCGGCAACACGCGCACCAACTCGAGGCGCTCGTCGTCGTCAAGACTCGCGAGTACATCGGCGAGGTCGATCGGTTCCAGCTCCCAGGCCAGCTGCACGAAGGTCTCGATTCGGCCCTCGCGGACCAGGAGCACCAGCTCCTCCAGGCGTGCCTCCTGGCCCGAGGTCATCCGAGCAGTCGATCCAGATCCACCGGGACGCCAACGCCGCGACGCACGAGCAGGCGATCCACATGGGTCGGCGATGCCTGCACCACGTCGATCTCCAGTCCCGCGAGCATGAAACGCTCCCCCGTCACCGGAATCCGACCGACGAGTTCCGCGAGCAGGCCGCCAAACGAGGCCGCACCGCGAGCGGGCAATGTCACCTCGAAGTGTTGTGCCACGCTGTCCGGTGACTCCGATCCGTCGAGCTCCAGCAGCGTGCCCGCGGCCGCGGCCACCACGGGGATGCCAAGATCATCCTCATCGGAAATCTCGCCCACGAGCCCCTCAAGCAGATCCTCGAACGTCACGATGCCTGCCGTGCCCCCAAATTCATCAACCACGACGGCCAGGTGACGATGATCTCGCTGAAGATCAAGCAGCAAGTCGCCGGCGAGTCTGGAGACCGGCGCAAAGGAGACCGACCGCACCGGCAATGCCGCCTCGGGATCCTGCTTGAAGAGGTCGAAGGCGTGGACCATCCCCGCGATGTCGTCGAGGGTGCCGCGATACACGGGGATCCGGGTGTAGCCCGATTCGGCGAAGGTGGCGACCACCTGCGCATGCGTCGCATCCGCGGGAACGGCAATGACGTCAGTGCGCGGCGTCATGATCTCGCGCACCGGACGCTCGGCGAAGGTGATCACGCCACCCACCATGACCAGCTCCTCACCGTCCAGTCCATTGGCGCGGCCCTCACGGGCGAGCGCCCGCACGTCATCGGCACGGTCGGACCCGCGTGCTGGAAGCACCACCGCGAGCAGGGTGCCCCACGCGCGCACCAGTGGCCCGATGAACTCCACCGTCCGCGCCGCACGCGGGACCGTGAGCCAACGCGGCAGCAGGTAGCCGCCGAGCAGGGTAATCGGGACCACCAGCAGCGCGATGATCAGTGCCCACTGGGGCAACAACAGCCGACCGAACAGGGCGGGAATTGCCGCGCCCACGAGCACGACGCCGAGGGAAGTCGCCGCGGCCGATGCCGCCACCTCGCGTTGAGTGGCCGCGATCCAGTCGAGCGACTCCTCCCCGCCCCGGAGACGACGCGAGATCGTCTCGGCAAGCGCGCGGCGCGCCGTCGTGACCAAGGCCGCGGCACCCGACGACCCGATGATCGCGATCACGAGTCCAAGCACCAACAGGAACCAGTTCATTCGTCGCCGTCCTTGCTCGGCCCGAGGCCGACGGGGGCGGCCGGCCAGAAGGCAACGCGACGAATCCGCCGCCGCACCACCAACTCCACTTCGACGCGCCAACCGTCGATCTCGATGCTCTCGCCACTGCGCGGCACGCGGCCCAGCGTGGCCAGCACCAGCCCGCCGACCGTGGCGACGTCTTCACGATCGAAATCGTGTTCGAGTTCCGCTTCGAGGTCCGCGAGCGGCACGCCCCCTTCCACCACCAGATGGCCGTCGTCGATCCGTTGCAATGGCTGGACCTCATCCACGTCGTGTTCATCCTGAATTTCGCCCACGATCTGCTCGAGAATGTCTTCGAGCGTCACGATCCCCGCCGTCCCGCCAAACTCGTCCACCACGACGGCGAGATGCCCGGGGCCGCGCTGGAAATCCCGCAGCTGGCGATCCAGCGTCTTGCCCGTGGGCACGAACGCGGCGGGACGGATCAGCGTCTGCCATGCGTCACGGAGCGTTTCGATCGCAAACAACCGCGGCAGGACATCCTTGGCATAAATGACTCCGACCACCGCGTCGGGATGCCCGTCGAACACCAGCAGGCGAGCGTGTTCGCTGCGGCGCATGGTCGCCACCACCTCCGCCTCGCTCTCACTCACCTGCACCGCGATGATATCGAGCCGGGGCGTCATCACTTCGGCGACGCCCATCTCCGCCAGCGAGAAGACGCCGAGGGCCATTTGTTGCGGTGAGTGTCCATCCGGGCGTGCGCCGAGGCGCGAGGTATCGCTGCGGCTCCGGTCGAGGCGCGCCGCCATCCAGAGCAAGGGCGCGAACAGGGGGCGCGCGGCAAGCGCGATCTGCCGGGCGTGCGGCACCAGTTCCGGTGCCAGCGTCGCCAGCAGGCGCGGCGCGAGGTCGCCCACCGTCCACACGAGCACGGTGACCAGCATCACGCGCACGAGTGCGATCGCCGGGGGGTAGGCCCACCAGGCCACGGCGGTTCCGGCCACCGCGGCGGCGGCGGTCAGCGAGGCGAGGTGAATGACGTGCAGGATACGCGCAGGAGGCAGATCATCGGTACCCGGATCGCGCGCGAGCGCACGGGCACCGAGTTCCGTGTCGCCTTCGCCCGCGAGCGCCACCAGTCCCGCCCAGAGCATGATGAGCCCAGCCACCGTGGGGAGCAGCGCCAGCAGCAGGGCCGTCACGTCAGCTCCTTCACGTACCGCTCCTGCCGCTGCCACATCGGAGAGTCGGTGCGCGTCGCCCCATCGGGATGATCGTATCCGAGCACATGCAAGGTGCCGTGGACCACGAGCCGGAGCAGTTCCTCGCGGAGCGGGAGCGCGCGCTGATGCGCCTCCCGGGCGGCCATGGAGCGGCAGATGTAGATATCACCCGTGAGTCGCCCATCGGGGAGTGGCAGCGCAAAGGAGAGGACGTCGGTCGGTTCATCGTGCGCCTTGTACTGCTGATTCATGTCCTGCATCCGGCGCACACCCAGAAAGGTGATGGCCACCGATGCCTCGCGGCGTTCTTCGCGCAGGACGTGGAGCACGGCATCGCGCACGACGCGTCGAGGCAGTCGACCCACCGTCCCGCCCACCACCACATTGGTCGCTGCAGAGTGCGCCATCAGCCGGCCTGATCCTCCGCATAGGCACGAATGATGTCCCGCACCAGCCGGTGGCGGACCACATCTTCATCGGTGAGATAGTGAAAGCCGATTCCCTCGATCCCTGGCAGCACACGCTCGATCTGTACCAAGCCACTCTCCTCCCGGCGTGGGAGGTCGATCTGGGTCTTGTCACCCGTGACGACCACCTTGCTGTTCGCGCCGAGTCGCGTGAGGAACATCTTCATCTGCGCGATGGTCGCGTTCTGGGCCTCGTCGAGAATGATGAAGGCATCGGCAAGCGTGCGTCCGCGCATATAGGCAAGCGGCGCGATCTCGATAGTCCGCGTTTCGATTGCCTTCAACACCTTCTCGTGCGGCATCATGTCCTCCAGCGCGTCGTAGAGCGGCCGGAGGTAGGGATCCACCTTCTGTTGCAGGTCGCCGGGGAGGAACCCCAGCGACTCGCCCGCTTCGACCGCGGGTCGGGCCAGCACGATGCGCTTCACGCGCTTGCGCGCGAGCGCCTCCACCGCCTTGGCGACGGCAAGGTAGGTCTTGCCGGTGCCGGCCGGTCCGATGCCGATCACGATGTCGTGGGTGTTGATGAGTGCGAGATATTCCCGCTGCCCCGGTGTCTTGGCGACAATCGCCTTGCGCATCCCGGGGATCACCACCTTCTGACTATCGGTGGCGGTCGCACCATCGGCCACGTGGCCATCGGTCGCGAGCCGATAGACGTCCTCGGGTTCGATGGGCTGGCCAGCGCGCGCCAAGTCCACGAAGCCCTGCATGACCGGCGTGGCACGCTCGATCTGATCCGCGGTACCCACCAAGGTCAGCATGTCCCCGCGCTGTGACACCCGGACGCCGATGGCCCGCTGGATCTCCGCGAAGTTCGCGTCGTTCACGCCCGCGAGCAGCAGCGGATCAGCGCCTTCCGCACTCAGCGTGTGTCGGACATCATCAGCGTTCATTCGCGGGCCCCATGGTGGTGCGCAGGTTCAGTGCCAGCAGTTCCGTTGCCGCAACCGGCGTCGGTGCGCCCTCGAACAGCGCGCGAGCCCCCGCCGTCTTCGGGAAGGCGATCACGTCACGCAACGACGGTGCGCCGGCGAGGAGCATGACGATCCGGTCAAATCCGAGGGCAAAACCGCCGTGCGGTGGCGCCCCGGACGCCAGGGCGTCGAGCAGGAAGCCGAAACGCTCACGCTGCTCCGCGTCGGGGATCCCCAGGAGACGGAAAACGGTGGCCTGCAGCGCAGGATCCGTGATCCGGATCGAGCCGCTGCCCAGTTCATTGCCATTGTAGACCGCATCATAGTGCAGGGCACGGCAACGCCAGGGCTCGGATTCGAGCACGGCCTGATCTTCTGGATGGGGAGACGTGAACGGATGATGCGTGAACACCCATTCCCCGGAAGTCGTGTCCTGTTCGAAGAGCGGAAAGTCGACCACCCAGGCGAAGGCATGGGCCGACGTCGGTGCGACCTCAGGTCGCTGGGTCAGCGCCGTCCGCACGGCGTGCAGAGTCGGATGGGTGACCGCGTCGGTTCCGGTCACGGCCACGATCAGGTCGCCCGCCTTGGCGGTGACCCGCGCGAGTGCCGATGCGCCGAGGGCCTTCACCCCCTGTCCCTCCCAGCCGGCCTCCGCGCGCTTGGCCCAGATGAGTCCCCCCGCGCCCTGGCTGCGTGCCAGCTCGGTCAGCTGGTCGAGCTCCTTGCGACTCAGCGTCCCCTGGCCCGGCGCGACGATCGCGCGCACGCGACCTCCAGCAGCCAACGCTTCCCGGACGAAGGGCGCGGCGTCCTCGCCGATCAGGGCGCCTACATCGACGATCTCGTGGCCGTAGCGAAGGTCCGGCTTGTCGATCCCGAACCGCTCCATCGCCTCGCGGTGGGTCAACCGCTGGAACGGAAGTGCCACGGCGTACCCGGCCTCCTCCCAGAGGTCACGCAAGATGGCCTCGATGACCCGGAGCACGTCCTCCTGATTGATGAACGACGCCTCGAGGTCGATCTGCGTGAATTCCGGTTGACGGTCGGCGCGCAGATCCTCGTCTCGGAAACAGCGCGCGATCTGGAAGTAGCGATCAAAGCCTGCCATCATCAGTAGTTGCTTGTACATCTGGGGCGACTGCGGCAGCGCGTAGAACTCGCCCGGGTGAACGCGTGACGGCACGAGGTAGTCCCGAGCGCCTTCCGGGGTGGGCTTGGTCAGGATCGGCGTTTCGATCTCGAGAAAGCCCAGGTCACAGAGCGTCCGGCGTGCGCGCTGCGCGAGCCGATGGCGCAACATCAGGTTGGCCTGCAACTCGGGACGCCTGAGGTCGAGCACGCGGTGTTGCAACCGCAATTCTTCTGAGGCGAGTTCCTCGCCCTCGCGTCTGGCCACGGGAATCGCCGGCGTGGTGGCAGGACCGACCACGCGGAGCGCCGTGACATGCACCTCGATCTCGCGCGAGCGCATCGAGGCATCGGGGGCGGGGTCCCGACGCATCGCCACGACGCCCTCGACGAGCACCACGCTCTCCGCCCCGAGTGACGCGCCGAGCGCGAGCACCTCGGGAGGCGTCCACGCCGGATCACAGGAGAGCTGCACCAGTCCGTCGCGATCGCGCAGGTCGAGAAAAACGATGCCGCCGAGGTCGCGGCGGCGATGAACCCAACCGCCGAGGCGGACGGTCGTCCCCACCTCGGCCGGGGTCAGGGAACCCGCGCGGTGGGTGCGGAGAGAGGTGCTTTGCATGGTCCGAAACTAACGCGCTCGGGAGGGGGGCGGAAGGAATGCAGTGGCTGAGCTGACTCGCCGCAAGTGGGCCAATGACTTAGGTTTCCGTGATATGTCCACGCCCCAGACCCTGCTTGACCTCGCCCCCGCCGACGCCGCGACCCGACTGCAACGCTGGGTCGCCGAAGAGGGGCTCCCCGGCTACCGCGCCGGCCAACTGCTCCGGCGACTCTGGGTGGCCCCGGTCGGGAGCTGGCAGGAGGCCACGGAGCTCCCCAAGTCACTCCGGGATCGGTTGGACGCCGTCTGGCCCCTTCCGGGACTCGTGGCAGAGGTCGTCCAGCAATCCCAGGACGGGACGCGGAAGTACCTCTGGACACTCGCCGACGGCGAGAAGATCGAGTCCGTGCTCATCCCCTCGGCCGCTCGGCGCACGCTCTGCATTTCGTCACAGGCTGGCTGCGCGCTGGGCTGTGTCTTCTGCGCCACCGGCCTCATGGGGTTCCGACGCAACCTGACGGCCTGGGAGATCGCCGGGCAGGTCCGGGAGATCGTCCGTCTGACCCCGGACGACAAGCCGACCAACGTGGTCTTCATGGGCATGGGCGAGCCGCTCCTGAACTGGCCGGCCGTCGACGTGACCCTGTCGATTCTCAATCATCCCGACGGCTTCGGGATCGGCGCCAGGCATATCACCGTCTCGACCGTCGGGATCGTGCCGGGGATGCGGGCGTTGGCCGAGCGGCCGGAACAGTTCCGACTCGCGATCTCCCTCCACTCGCCGAATGCCATCGACCGTCAGAGTTTGATGCCGATCGAAAAGAAGTATGCTCTGCGCGAGGTCCTCGACACCGCCAAGATCTTTTCGCAGCGCATCACCTTTGAGTACGTCATGATCGCGGGTCGCAACGACCGCGACGAGGACGCGGCGGTCCTCGCGAGCCACGCGCGCAAACTCGGGGCTCACGTGAACCTGCTGCCGCTCCACCCAGGCGGTGCCCCGGGCCTGGTGCCGACCGCCGTGCCGCGAATCCGGGAGTTCCGGCAGTACCTCGTCGATTGCGGCATCGAGGCTGTCGTGCGTCGGTCGCGCGGACTCGACATCGACGCCGCGTGCGGTCAGCTGCGTGTCCAGATGGAGAAGCGGCGGCGCGCCGTGCCGCCCGCGATCGCAACCGCGACACCCGAGTAGCGTCCACCCCTCCACTTTTGGGGAATGTCAGGTGACCAATTCATCGTTCTCCCCTGCTCTGCTCGCGACCGTGGCACTCGGCAGTGCCGCGGGGGGCATGGCGCGCTACACCCTCACCATCGCCGCCCAACCCCGGTCGCTCGCCTTCCCGCTCGGGACACTGGTCGTGAACATGCTCGGATGCCTGTTGCTGGGCGTGTTCGCCGAGGCGGCACTGAGCGCCGGACGACTCTCGCCCGAGATGCGCGTACTGCTGATCTCGGGGTTTTGCGGTGGCTTCACGACCTTCTCAACTTTTTCCTTTGAAAGCATCGAGTTGATGCAGAGCGGGGCCTGGACTCGCGCCGCGCTTTACGTCACCGTCTCGGTCGCGACCGGCCTCGGCGCGATCTGGCTCGGGTCGACACTGGTGCGTGTCGCAGCCGGCCGCGCCGGCTAGCGGGTCACGGAAGCCGCTTGATCCAGACGGCGATGTCGGCGATCACAGAAGGATCCACGTGGCCTGGCACCGCATAGTCCGAGGGTGACGGCACGCCGACCCCGGGAAGGAAGAGGTGATTCAGGGATTCATAGCGACCCACCGTGACGTCTGGCCGCGGACCAAGCGTGCGCAGGTAATCGTCGAGCTGTTCGGGTGTGACCTGATAGTCGCGTAGACCCTGGAGAATCAGCAACGGCAACGGGATGGCCCGCATCGCGACGGCGGGGTCGAAGGCGTTGAGGTCGAGGAAGTACTTCGCCGGCGCCCCCATGATGATGGTGAGGTCGGTCGAGTCGGCCGGCACGAGCGCCCGGATGCGCGCGACGCGTGGCGCCATCAGCAGTTGCTGCGTCCGCACCGCCGCGAGCGTGGCCGAATCGCCGGCGGAAATCGAGGCGATGTAGGCGAACTGGCGCTCGACCTGATCAGCCAGCAGCGCCCGCGTGGCACCAGCGAGCAGCACGATTCCCGCGAGCTTGCCATCGGCGGTGGCGATCCGCGGCGCGAGCATCCCACCCAGCGAGTGCCCGATCATCACGACGTGTCGCGCGTCGATCCCGGGCTGCGCCCGCAACAGCGCCAGCGCGCTCGCGGCGTCCTGCACCGTCTCGTCCCAGACGGTGAACGCCTTTCCCGCATACCACATCGGCGCGACCTTGGCACGCTTGTCGAACCGCAGGACCGCCACGCCCTGTTGCGCCAGCCCCCACGCGATATCGCGGTACGGCTTGAGCGACCCCACCGTGAGGTCGCGATCGCCGGCACCGGAACCGTGCACAATGAGCACGGCGCGGAACGGCCCCTTGCCCGCGGGCAGGGTCAGCACGGCGGGGAGTGGCACGGGCCCGGGGATCGTGAGGTTGCGTTCGACCAGGCCATCAGGCAGCGACTGTGCCCCGGCCGCGGGAACCAGGAGCAGCATCGCGGCTGCAGCACGCGAGAGATGGCGCATCAGGGATTCCTTCCGATAGCGTTGGGGTCGTGCTTCCATGCGATAAAACTCCAGACAGTGGCCGACAGCGCGACCACACCAATCCCAATCATGACCGGCAGCATGAGCCGCCGCGTCCCCAGCAGAGTCAACAACAACGCCATCAGCCCCACCAGCACGAAGCCGTACCCCGCGACGCGATGCGATTCACGCCACGAGCGTTCGCTCGAGAGCGTCCACGGCGTGCGCACGCCGAAAATCCAGTTCGGACGCACCCGCGTCAGCACATTTCCGATCACGAGGAAGAGGACGCCGAGGCCCACGCCGAGCACGGTGTCGATCTGGACCGGCCAGCCGGTGTTGACCCCCACCACCCCGGCGAAGAGCGCGGCGAGGAACGCGAGCAGCGTGTTGCCCACGAGCCAATATTCGCTCGCGTGCTCGGGGAAATTGCCCCGCTTGGGATCGACGCGGGGGGCGACGGTCAGCACCAGGGCGGCAAACAACGCGAGGAGCGGGAAGCCAACCACCAGCGCGGTGGGAGACGACCAACCGTTGGCCTCTCCCGCCAGGTTCCAATGCGATGCCACCCGGTCGGGCAGCGCCCCGCGTGAGGCGATGCCGAAAATCGTTGCCGCCAGCACCAGGGTCAGTCCGGGCCAGAGCCTAGTCCGCATGGGAATCTCCGGAGGCAGTGGCCGGAACGGCCGGAACAATCTCGAGGAGGTGTTGCAGGGCGTCCTGAAAGACGGTGGTATGGAGCGAGTAGACGATGAACTGCCCCTCGCGCCGGGAGCGCACCAGCCCCGCGTTGCGCAGCACCTGGAGGTGATGCGAAACCGAGGCCCACGCCATCGGGAACTCCGCGGCAAGCTCGCCAGCCGGCCGATCACCGTCGCGCAGCAGCGCGAGGATTCGGCGTCGGGTCGGGTCGGCGAGGGCCCGAAAGGTCTCGTCAATCATAGACATTAAGGTAAGTGTCTAAATATCTCCGTCAAGCCCTTGGGGTCCCGGCTAGATCACCCGGCTGGGGAGTTCCTCGCCGGCGAAGAAGGCCCGGAGGTTCTGGACGGCTAGAAATCCCATTTCCTCCCGGGTTTCCCTGGTCGCGGAGCCGAGGTGCGGCAGCAGGACGACGTTGTCGCGGCCCAACAAGCGACGAGCAACCGCGGGTTCGTCGCGGTAGACGTCGAGGCCCGCGCCGGCGAGGTGCCCCGAGTCGAGGGCGGCCACGAGCGCGTCTTCCACGATGATGTCGCCGCGCGCGGTATTGATGAGGAAGGCACCGGGTGACAGCTGGGCAAGGCGCGTTGCATTCATCATTCCGCGCGTATCGAGTGTGCTGGGACAGTGCAGCGAGACGACATCGCTGGCCGCCAGCAACGTGTCGAGCGAGGGGCAGAGTTCAATGCCGCACCCCTCGAGCTCGGGGCCCGGCACTGCCCGCGGAGAGTACCCCAGTACCCGCATGTCGAAGCCGAAGTGTGCGCGCCGCGCGACCGCCCGTCCGATGCGCCCCACCCCGATGATTCCAAGCGTGCGGCCGGTCACCCGCCGACCGAGCATGCGCGTCGGGGCCCAGCCCATCCACCGACCGCCGCGGACCTCACGCTCCCCTTCCCCAGCCCGGCGCAGCACCATCATGAGCAAGGTCATGGTGAGATCGGCAGTGCAATCCGTGAGGACACCCGGCGTGTTGCTCACGGCGATGCCATGCGCGTGCGCCGCGGGCAGGTCGATGTTGTCGACGCCGACGCCGAAGTTCGCGATCAATCGCGTGCGAATGGGGTACGCGGCGAGCACTTCGGCGGTGAAGCGATCGGTCACGGTCGAGAGAATGGCGTCCACGCTCCCCAGCGCCCGCTGCAACGCCTCGGGGGACATGGCCGCGTCGTCCGAGGAGAGCGTCACGTCGAACGTGTCACGCAGCACGGCTTCGACTGCGGGTGGCAGGCGTCGGGTGACGAGAACGCTCGGACGCGTTGCCATGTGGTTGCCTCACGTGCGGAGTGGTCGGTCGTCGCGGAACAGGTGGTAATATTGGTCGGTCTCGCGCAGGAGTCACCTGAACAATGCTCAGCACACCAGCCGACTTCCTGAAATCCTGCTTCGAGGCGGGCATTGCGGCAGTGCTGCCAGAGCGCATCCTCACGGCCGACCGCCTGGAACCGACCATCGGCGCCCGTCCCACTGCCCTGCTCGCCATCGGCAAGGCCGCGGCGCCGATGGCGGCGGCAATCGACGCATCCCTCACCACACTCGGCCGACCGCCGGTGGCCCGGCTGGTCATCGGTCACGGGCAACCGGGTGAGATCATGGCGGGGGATCATCCCGTGCCGGGGACGGCCTCGCAACGTGCTGCAGATGCCCTCGGATCGTGGATTCGCGATCTGCCGATCGCCGTCGACGTCCACGTGGCGGTGTCGGGCGGAACGAGTGCCTTGATTGCGGCGCCGCTGCCAGGGGTGGATGCCGACGAACTGCACACCGTGTTCGCGCGCCTGCTCCACGCGGGACTCGACATCACCGAGATGAACCTGATCCGCAAGCGCCTGACGCGGTGGAGCGGTGGTCGTCTCGCGGCGGCGCTCGCCCCGCGCCGCACCATCGGCTGGTTGATCTCCGATGTTCCCGGCGACGACCCGTCCCTTATCGGCTCGGGTCCCCTGAGCGCGGATTCCTGGTCCAGCGCCGAGATCACCGCCCTGCTCCGTCGCCATGAGCTCTGGACCGCGCTCGGGGCACCGCTGCAGCAGGTCATCGCGAAGGAAACCCTGAAGTCGAACGACCGCGCGCTGGCCGAGGTGGAACTGCACATCCTCGCCAGCAATGCTGACGCGCTCGCTGCCGCCGCGCGTCATGCCGCCTCACATGGCGTGCGCGTGCATGCGGTGGGCACGCCACTCCTGGGCGATGCCGCGACGACGGGCACGAAGCTCGGCGCGGCCCTCATCGCCGCGCACCATCGCGCGGAGAGTTCGGTCATCCTGTCGCCCGAGATCGCGGAGCTGTGGCTCCATGGTGGGGAATGCGTGGTCGCCCTCCCCGACGACGCCCCGCCCGGCGGCCGCAATCAGGCGTTGGCGCTTGCCGCGGCCCACGCGTTGGCCATCGGCGGAGGTCGCAACGCGACCACACTGCTCGCGGCGGGGACGGACGGTCGCGACGGCACAACCGACGCAGCCGGCGCCGTGGTCGATGGCGACACCTGGGAGCGCATTCGCGACGCGGGCCGTGATCCGGCCGCCGACCTTGCCCGCCATGATGCCCACGCCGCGCTCGGCGCGGGCGGAGCGCTCTGGGCGCCGGGCCCGACCGGGACGAACGTCATGGATGTGGTGCTGGCGCTGCGAAGTCGTGGCGGGATTCCATCGGTGGAGGGCTGACACAGGCGTCGACCCACATCTGGGGTGCGGCGCCTGGACAGCGGGTCAGCGGAGCAGTCGCGCCGCCGACACCTCGGCGATCGCCACGTCGGGCGAGCGCTGGACGAGCTCAAAGAGCCGTTGCTGGAAATCGCTGCCATCCTCGTCGGCGCGCACCATGAGCCGCGCCTCGTCGAGCAGATTCGGCACCCGGGCATCGGCATCCGGCGAGTCCTCGAGCATGGCCTCATCCATCGCGACCAGCAGCGCGGTGAGGGGCCGAAGCCAGGCGAACCACGGATCGTGGATGGCGAGCTGCAGGACGTCGGCCGATCCCGGCACCCGACCGTTCAAGCGTTCGTAGGCGATGCGCTCGGCATCAAGGAGATTGCGATGCAGGTTGAGCATCGCCTCCCGGACCGGGGCAAGTCGCGATTGCAGTTCGGATGTCGTCATGGCAGTAGCTCCTCCGAGTGACCTGATGCCACTCGCAGCTTAAAACGTGCCAGCGGCCCAGTCGGTTCCCCCCGACGGCTCAGTTGCCCTTTGGAACCCGGAACCGCTTGCCGAGCAGGATGGTGAGGTCCACCAGCCTGGCGGGGTCGTTCGCGGTGACCACTTCCCCGTCCCCGAGTGCGTCGAGCGCCCTTCCGACGCCCGTCGTGTCGCCGCGCCG
The DNA here is from genome assembly GCA_040002895.1 of Gemmatimonadota bacterium. Lineage (GTDB taxonomy): Bacteria > Gemmatimonadota > Gemmatimonadetes > Gemmatimonadales > GWC2-71-9 > Palsa-1233. Next base: position 63,846 of record JBDUDP010000001.1, on the reverse strand, counting down.
CACGAGGATCTGGTTCCGGTCTCGCCCGGAAAGCGCCGAATCGGCATTGGCGACGTAGACCACGTCCAGACCGGCGCGTCGCAGCAGCAGCATTCCCGCCCGGCCGGCGCCGGTGACGCCGCCGGAGTTCAACACCTCGATCGTGACCCGTCGATCGAGCGGCTCCCAGCGACGCTCGGCGGGACGCTCAACCACCGCAGAGCGGGGGCGCAGGAGGAGCACCGCGAGGAGGAGCAGGAACACTCCCCCACCGAGCCAGAGCCATCGGCGGGAGGTCATGCGCCAACAGCCTCCCGGAATGCCACGGACTCAGGCGAGATGCTCCACCCGCGGGTCGCGGCGTAGCTGAGTCTCCGGGCCACCACCGCGCGCAGCACGGCATCGGGTTCCTCAGGGAACCGGACGGCGAGCGCCGAACGGTCGTCGCGATCGAAGGTCCGCCCAGGTTCGAGGAAATCAGCGCAGTAGAGTGCCCGGCCGATCCGGCCCCACCCAACCCAGCCGACGGAATGCCAGCGCACGGCGCTGAGCACGTCCGCGTCTCCCTCGCCCTCGAGTTCTGCGCGCGCGGCCGCGGCAGGACCGTGGCGCAGCTCCACTGGGCCTTCGATGGTGGGGGCCCAGCGACGCATCTCGCCTTCTGGGGCATCGCGCAAGGCGTCATGCAGCCAGACCGCGCGCAGCCAGCGGGCGCGCTCCTCGGGTGCCAGCTTGAGCGCGGTCACCCAGCTTCGCATCAAGGTGATCACCCGCTCGATATGCTCCCGCCGCGCTGGCGTCACGATGGCCCAAGCAGGAAGCCCATCCGCGGGGGAATGGGGAGCGGACGGCAGCATGTGGCTCAACCCGCCAACGCCACGAGGCGATGGCCCGCGTCGACGAGCACCACCGACGGACGCAACACCGAGCAGTCCCGGTGCGGAAAGCCGGTCGAGGTGAAGGTGGCGCGGTGGATCCCGGACTGCAGCGTGGGACGCGGCGTGGTCATGGCGACCGCTCCCCTAGGATGACATTGTCGATGAGGCGGGTCACACCGACTCGCGCCGCGACAGCGACGATCGTCCCGGCGACGGCGCGGGGGACGGGGGCGAGCGATTCCGGGTCCACGATCGCGATGTAGTCGGGTTGCACGCGCTCGGCGGCAGCGAACACCGAGACGGCGACGGCGTGCAGCCGTTCCGCATCGTGTTCACCCTGCCCCCAGCGCTCGACGACCGCACCCAGCGCCCGCGAGAGCGTGAGCGCATCCTGTCGCGCCTCGGGTGTGAGGTAGACGTTGCGCGAACTGAGCGCGAGCCCATCGGGTTCCCGCACCGTGGCCAGTCGGCGGAGGGCGAGCGGACAATCGAGGTCACGCACCATTCGGCGAATCAGGGTGAACTGCTCGATGTCCTTCTGCCCGAAGCCGGCGACAGCCGGCTGCACGATGTTGAACAACTTCGCCACCACGGTCAGCACGCCATCGAAATGCCCCGGGCGGTGGGCACCCTCCCATCGCGACCCCGTCTCCCCCGCCACCACGCGCGTCTCGGCGCCATGGGGATACATCTCCGCCACCGATGGCACGAAAAGAATATCAACGCCGCGCGACGCTGCGAGGGCACGGTCTCCCTCGATGTTCCGCGGGTAGCGCGAGAGGTCCTCGTTGGGGCCGAACTGCAGCGGATTCACGAAGATGCTCATCACCACGACATCGGAGACCGACCGCAGGTCGTCGACGAGGGCCAGATGGCCATCATGCAGAAAGCCCATGGTCGGCACCAGCCCGATCGAGCGCCCCGCCTGACGTTCGCGGTCGAGCCGGGCGCGCAGCGCGGCGATCGTGGTGCATTCCTCCATGGCGGCGCTCAGTCGAAAGAGTGGGACGCGTCAGGATAGGCGCCGGATCGCACCTCCGCCGCGTACTGCGACGCCGCGTCGCGCACCGTGCCGGCCAGCTCTGCGTAACGCTTGAGGAACTTGGGGGAGAAGCCCTCGTTCAGCCCCAGCATGTCGTGCAGGACGAGTACTTGTCCGTCGCAGCCGTTCCCCGCCCCGATGCCGATGGTCGGGATGGTGAGCGAAGCCGACACCGCCCGCGCGAGTCCCTGTGGCACCAGTTCGAGCACGATGGCACTGGCCCCGGCGTCCTCCAGGGCGCGCGCGTCGTCGCGCAGGCGTGCGGCAGCGGGCGCATCGCGTCCTTGCACCCGATAGCCACCCAGGGTGTTGATCGCCTGCGGCGTGAGTCCCAGATGGCCGATGACCGCAATGCCGCGATCAACCAGCATCCGCACCGTCTCCGCCATCGGCGCTCCGCCCTCCAGCTTCACCGCGTGGCAGTCCGTCTCCGCGAGGACGCGCCCGGCGTTGCGGATGGCCTCCTCGGGCGACACCTGATAGGAGAGGAACGGCAGGTCCACCACGATGGGCGTGCGCGCTGCACCGCGGCGCACACTCGCCGCGTGATAGATCATCTGGTCCAGGGTGGCGCTCAGCGTCGAGCGCTGCCCGGCCAGCACCTCGTTCAGCGAATCACCGACCAGCAGCAGATCGATGCCCGCGTGCTCGAGCAGGCGAGCGAAGAGCGCGTCGTAGCACGTGAGCATGACGAGTCGCCGACCGTCCCGCTTGCGCGTGGCCAAGTCCGGCATCGTCAACAGTTTGTCAGCCATGGGCCTCCACAGCGGCAATGTGCCGCGCCCAGAATGTCCGGTCGCGCAACCCCGGGTGCGGCAGCACGAGCTCCGGGGTGTCGCAGAGCAGGTCCCCAAAATAGATCAGGTCGAGGTCGAGCGTGCGTGAGCACCACGGGGTATCTCGCGTCCGTCCCGCTTCGCGTTCAATATCGTGGCATGCTGTCAACAGTGCAGCCGCGGAGGCGCCGGTGACCAGCAGCACCACCTGGTTCAGGTAGCGTGGCTGGGACAGGCCCCCGAGCGGGTCGGTCTCGTCAACCGACGAACAGCACACGACCTCGGTCTCGGCCAGTTCAGCGAGTCGGTGCCGGGCCAACGCGAGGGCGGCGGCACGATCCCCCAGGTTGCTCCCGAGCGCCACCGTCGCGCGCACCATCGTCGTCACGACCCGTCGATCGCAGACCGAAGGTCGGCGAGGAAGCGGTCGGCCGCGGCGACGCCGCGGGTTCCGAGCACTTCGATCAACGCGCTCCCCACCACCACGCCATCGGCAAGGCCACCCACGACCCGGGCCTGCTCGGGAGTGGAGATGCCAAACCCCACCGCAATCGGCAGCGACGTCGCAGCGCGCACCCTTGCCACCGACTCGGCGAGATCGCCCGCGAGCTCCTGCGAAGCCCCGGTCACGCCGAGTCGGGCCACGAGATAGATGAATCCCTGACCCCCGTGCACCGCCGCCGCGACCCGTCCCGCCGCGGTCGTAGGCGCGACCATGCGGATCAGGTCGAGTGGCGACGCTTGCACGCGCGTCTCGATGTCGAGGTCCGCACCGGCGGGGAGGTCGGTCAGCAGCAAGCCGGCAATGCCCAAGGCCGCGGCATCCGTGAGGAGTCGTTCGACGCCGTATTGCAGCACCGGGTTCAGGTAGGAGAAAAGCACGACCGGGCGCGTGAGTTCCGCCGAGGCGATGAGGGCGAGCGTCCGCGGCAGGGTCATCCCATTGGCGAGCGCGGCGAAGGTGGACGCCTGGATCGTGGGGCCGTCCGCCAGCGGATCGGAGAATGGAACGCCGACCTCGATCACGTCGGCGTGCGCGTTGGCCGACTGAAGTGCCAAGCGGGAATCGGCCACGGTGGGAAATCCCGCCGTGAGATAGGGCACCAGCGCGGCGCGACCGCGGGCACGGAGCGCCGCCCAGGTCGCGGTCAGCGCCGATTCAGACGAAGTAATCACCGACAGTGATTCCGTAGCGATCGGGAGACGTGACTTTCACGATGGTGCGCGGATGGCTGCCATCGGCGCGCGTGGTGGTGAGATCCACCAGTTCCCCCGGAGGGGTGGCGCGGATGCCGAACGAATCCACCACAATCCGCACGAGCGGACGGTGGAGCTGCTCGGGATCGGTCCCCGCGCTTGCCACGACGGCGACGTCAAAGGTGTCGAGGATGACGCAGGTACCGACCGGATAGATGCCCAACAGGTTGATCAACGCCTTCACCAGCGTTGGATCGTAGCCCCGTCCCGGATTCAGCCACATCTCCCGGAGCACCGCGTCAGGCTCCAGCGGCTCGCTCTGATAGGCCCGTCGCGTCGTCGCCGCGTCATAGCCGTCGGCGACCGACACGATGCGCGTAAACAGGCCGAGGCGCCGGGGCCGAATGGCGCGGGGATATCCGCTGCGATCAACCTTCATATGATGCTCGTGCGCGGCCAGAATCGCACGATACGGGAGATCCTCGCCCTCGCGCATCTTGAAGAGCGTCAAGGTGCCCAGCCAAGGATGCCCCTGCATGCGGAGCCATTCGGCATCGTCGAGCGAGCCCGCCTTGTTGAGCAGCGTGATGTCGAGCCGTGCCTTGCCGATGTCATGCATCAGCGCGGCCAGCCCGAGGTCATACAGCTGCATGCGCTCGAGCCCGAGCCGCTTGCCCAGCGTGACTGCGAAGATCGTGACATTCACCGAATGGGTGAAGGTGTACTCGTCGTATTCGCGCAGCGTAGTCAGTCCAGTGATGGAGAGCTCGTTCTCCATCACCTGGTCGACGATGAGCTGGACCGCCCGCTTGAGCCGGCGACTGCTCGGTGCCCTGCCCATGCGGACGCCCTGCACCACATCGCGCGCCACCGAGACCCCTTGCGCGTACGTGCGCTTGGCGCGCTCGAGCGCCTCGTCGCCCTCCACCACTTCCTCGGCCTGTTCAGCCACGGTGTCGACGGAAAGTCGGACGATGTCCGCCTGCTGCATCCGTTGCCGCAGAATGTCGAGCCGTTCCTCGGGCTCGCGGTCGACCGGCAGCCCACCAAGCGCACTCAGCCAGCCCTGCCACTCCCGGCGGGTCACGCCATCGTCAACCCGCAGCAGGCCGATGCCGCAACTCTTCATCAGCCCCACGAACCCGCTGAAGGCCGCGAAGTTGTCGAGGCCGAGACGCAGCCGCGTCTGGTTGATGAAGATGAAGTCGCCCGTCAGGCGAATCTCCACAAACCCCTCGAGCTGGAGCACCGACAGCGCCGTACCGTGCAACTCGTCGAGGGCCCGCTGCACCGTGGTGTTCTCGAGCGGATACAGCTTCAACGCACGCTGGGCACCGTGAATCGCGACCAGGAGCCCGCGACCGGACTGGCGCAGCATGGCATCATCCTGGGAACCGGTGCTCATGCCAACCAATCCCGCAACACGGCGTTCGCCGCACTCCGCACCACAGCTTCCTTGTCCGAGGCGAAGCGGTCAGCGAGCAAGCGGGCATCGAAGCTGCGCACCTTGGCGAGCGCAAAAATGGCACAGGCGCGCACCTCGGGAGCCACCTTGCGACGAAACACCCCGCGGGGCTCAAGCAGTTCACGCAACTTCGGAAGCGCTGCCTCACCGGCCAGTTGACCATACGCCTCGAAGACGGTACGACGCTCCGTGCGATCCCAGTCGGGGTCGGCCCCGTCGAACAAGATGCGTTCCAGATGACGGACCGAGCCGGCCGACCCACCTCGGGACACCAGCACCGCGAGGGCGGAGGACCGTACCGCGCGCTCCTCATCGTCGAGCGCGGTTTCGACCGCGCTCACGGCGGTGGGCGTGCCGAAATCCCCGAGGGCACGGACGGCGGCCAGTCGAATGGCGGCCGAGCCATCCTTGAGGTGGCCGACGATCGAGGGAATGAGCATGTTGAGGCCCAGCTTTGCGGCCAGGTTGATGGCCGGCTCGGTCACGTCTCCGCGCTCACCGTCAAGCAGTTGCGCGAGGGCCGTGGGCTGCGCCCGGGCGAGTTGTTCGACGCTCGGCTCCAAGGCGCGCCGCACCGTGGCGTCGAGTGTGCGACCGAGGTGGGCGAGCACCACCGGCAGCGCGCTGGGCTTCAACTCGCGCATCACCTCGCCGACGTCCTCTTCGCTCGGCCGGGTCTGGGCGTCCTCGAGGGCAATGAAGAGCTGCTCGAGAATATCCGGCTGGGAGAGGCGATCCTCGAACGACAGCAGCGCCGTGTGCAGTTCCTGATCGAGTCCCGGGGCCCGCACGGCGATGACCCGCAGCTCCCGAAGGACTCGCGCCACCGCGCGGAAGCCGCCGGTCGACAGCTGCGAGGGGAGAATGTCCTCGAGCAACGAGACCACCTCGCGGCGGACCTCGGGTTCCTTCTGTGCCTCGAGGATATCCAGCAGGGCATCGATCGCGGCCTCGCGGATGTCGCGGCGGTACTCCTCATCCAGCTCGCTCTGGATCAGGCGGATCTCGGCCTCCTCCAGGAAGAACGGCGTGGAATCGAAATCGGTGGGGTCGACCGTGCCCGCGGGCGTGGACGCCGACTCCTGACCGCCAACTTCCTGGCGCGCCTGATCGGGCGAAAGCTCGACCGGCTCGGCCTGGCGCTCCTGCAGGAACTCGAACCCTTCTCCGAGCGCCTCGACGAAGGCGTAAGCGACCAGCACGAAATCCTGCTCCCAGAGCAGGGTGAGCAGGTCATCGCTCGCATCGGTCGGGAGGAGTCGAGAGCGATTCACCACATCGAGGAAGCGGACGATCTCCTCACTCTCGACTCCCGGCAACAGCGTCAGGCGGCGCAGTCCGTCCTGGTAGAGCTGCCACGCCAGGCCCTCGCTGCGGTTGGCCTGACGATACACCACCGCGCCATCCCAACTGATCTCGCCCTCCTGAATGTCGAGCACGAGCCGACCGGTGATTCGCCAGATCGGAGCAAACGCCCCCGCGATTTGATCGAGCGCGCGAGCGTACATCGGATTGTTGGGGAGGTACATCTGGAGCGCGCGTTGGCCCTTGGTCAGCGCGGTGAGGAGTTCCTCGATGACGCGCACATCCGCGTCATTCGGCCGATCCAGAACGGGGACGGTCACGCGGCCCCATGCAGCAGCGAGGCGACGTGCGCAACATCCTTGTCTCCACGTCCGCTCAGGCAGAGCAACACCACATCCTCCGGCGCCCACCGTCCGGCCTCCTGCGCGATCCAGGCGATGGCGTGTGCGGTCTCGAGCGCGGGGATGATGCCCTCGAGGCGACAGAACTGCTGGAAGGCCGCCAAGGCCGCGGTATCACCGATCGCGGCGTACTCGACCCGGCCTGTGTCGCGCAGGTGACTGTGCTCCGGACCGACCCCGGGATAATCGAGCCCCGCCGAAATCGAGTGCGCCGGTGAGACCTGTCCGTCGCCATCCTGCAGCAGATACGACAGCGAACCATGCAGCACCCCGGGAGATCCCGCCGAGAGCGTCGCACTGTGGTGTCCGCTGGCGATTCCCTCGCCTGCCGCCTCCACGCCGACAAGCTCCACGGTCGCGTCGCCCAGAAATCCCGCGAACAGCCCCATGGCATTGGACCCACCGCCCACGCACGCGACCGCCGTGGTCGGCAGGCGACCAGTCAGCGCCAGCACCTGCTCTCGCGATTCCTGACCGATGACCGACTGGAAATCGCGCACCATGCGCGGATACGGATCCGGACCGACGACCGAGCCGATGATGTAGTGCGTCGTGGGCACGTTGGTGACCCAGTCACGCAGCGCCTCATTGGTGGCGTCCTTGAGCGTGCGGGTGCCCGACGTCACCGGCACCACCGTCGCCCCGAGCAGCTGCATCCGGTAGACGTTCAGCGCCTGCCGCGCGACATCCTCCTCGCCCATGTACACCACGCACTCGAGCCCGAAGCGCGCGCAGATCGTGGCGGTCGCCACCCCATGCTGTCCCGCGCCGGTCTCGGCGATGATCCGACGCTTCCCCATCCGCCGCGCGAGCAGCGCCTGGCCGATGGTGTTGTTGATCTTGTGCGCGCCAGTGTGGTTGAGGTCCTCGCGCTTGAGCAGCACGCGCGCACCGACGAGCTCGCTGAACCGCGGGGCGTCGGAGAGTCGCGACGGCCGACCCACAATATCGCGCAAGAGGGTGTGGTATTCCTCCCAGAATCCTGGCTCGGTGCGCGCCTGATCGTAGAGTGCGGTGAGGTCGTCCAGCGCGGCGACCAGCGTCTCCGGGACGTAGCGGCCTCCATACGGCCCAAAACGACCGTCGACCGCGGTCTCAGCGGGAAGCGCGAGCGTCACGAACGATCTCCAGGAAACGAATGAGCCGCTCGGGGTCCTTGCGGCCCGGGGCAAATTCCACCCCGGAACTTACATCCACGACATCAGGACCGACGAGTCGGATCTGCTCCGCCACGTTCTCCGGCCGGAGGCCGCCGGCCAAGACGAAGCGCACGGGCGCGGGCGCGGCACGACGTGCGCGTTCGGCCAGCGCACCGTCGAGTGCCACACCCCGGCCACCGCTCGCTCCCGGGAGCCGAGGCTCCACCAACAAGGCATCGGCACCGAGGGCCCCGGAGGCAAGCTCGTGGGATAGGTCGGTCTCGTCGTCGATGGTCACCACCCGCCACACCTCCACCCCAGTGGCCCGCACCGCGTCGGCGTCATGCCGCGAGTAGTCGCCATGCAGTTGTGCCCCCCGGATGCCGGTCGCGCCCACCATTTTGAGGATGTCGCTCACCGATTGGACTCGAAACACCCCGACCACGGGAACCCCTCGGCTGGCCGAGACGATCGCACGCGCGCGGGCGGCGTCAATCAACCGGGGGCCGTCCGCGAAGATCACCCCGAGTCGCCATGCCCCATGTTCCGCCGCCAGTGCGGCGTCCTCCGGCCGGGTCAGGCCGCAGATCTTGGCGTCAACGACCACGGCGCCGCACCTCCGCCACGGCACGTGCTGCTGATTCGGGCGTCGCGGAGCTCGCCAACGCCGATCCGATCAGCACCGCATCCGCACCAGCCGCTGCCGCCGCTTCCACGTCGGCCACGCTGGCCATGCCACTTTCTGCCACCGCGGTGAGTTCGCTGGGAATGGCCGACATGATCTGCCACGCCTTGGCGCAATCGATGGTGAAGTCGTCGAGATCGCGCGAATTCACCCCGATGATGCGGGCGCCGGCGTCCATGGCCCGACTCACCTCGGCAGTGGTATGGGTCTCGACCAGCACCGACAGCCCCAACTCGTGAGCGAAGCGGGTCAGTCGTCGCAGGCTGGCGTCATCGAGGGCCCGGACGATCAGCAGCGCGGCGGCGGCGCCCGACGCGCGGGCCTCGAGCAGCTGGACCTCGTCGAGGATGAAATCCTTCCTCAGCAGGGGGAGCGGGACGACCCGGGCCACCGCCTCCAGGTCGGCGAGTGAACCGCCGAACCAGGGACCGTCGGTGAGGACCGAGATGGCCGCCGCGCCGCCACGACCGTACGCTGCTGCCAGCCCCGCCGGATCCAGGGACTCGTGGATCGCCCCGGCGGACGGGGATCGCCGTTTCACCTCCGCGATCAGTGCGACCCGCTCGCCGCGCAGGGCGGAAGCAAAATCCTGGGGAGGTTGCTGGGCCTGGGCGGCCGCCTCGAGGGCAGCCGAACGGCGCCGGAGGTCCGGGAGGGTGGCACGGGTGGCGGCGAGGATGGCATCGAGTACCGGCATCTTGCTCTTCGGTTTCCGTTCGGGTAGGTTCATCTTCGGGTTCTCTTCGCCAACGCCTCGGAGGCCACCGTGCCACTCACCCGGAAGCAGCGCGAAATTCTCGACTTTCTCGAATCAGCCATTGCCCGCAACGGCTTCGCGCCCAGTTTCGAGGAGATCGCGGAGCAGTTTGGCTATCAGTCATTGGCCACCGTGCACGAGCATCTGAGCAATCTCGAGAAGAAGGGCTACATCCGTCGAGGCTACAACGAGAGCCGGGCGATCGAGGTGCTCCCCCCTCGCGGCAGCGCGGGTGCCACGGAGATCCCCCTGCTCGGCTCTGTTGCCGCCGGCTACCCCATCGAGTCCCTCATGAGCGGTGAAGTCGTGCCGGTTCCCGACAGCATGTTGCCCCGACGGGGCCCGAACTACGCCCTACGCGTCCGCGGTGAGTCGATGATCGATGAGCAGATCCTCGATGGCGACCTCGTGGTTGTGAACGGCCGCGAATCAGCCGACAACGGCGAGATGGTCATCGCCCTCGTGAATGGCAGCGAGGCGACGGTCAAGCGCTTCTACCGCGAACCCGGCGGCTGGATCCGACTGCAGCCCGCTAACCCGGTGATGCGCCCACTCCGATATCAGGAGCGCGACGTCCTCATCCAGGGCGTGGTCGTCGGCGTCATCCGGAAGTTCTAGCGGCCGGCGCTGCGAAGCTGCTCGAGTCGCTCGCGCGCCGCCCCGCTGCGGAGCGACTCCGTCACCAGCGCGACCGCCGCGTTCCAGTCCAAGTCTCGCCCCGAAACGTAGACGGCCGCAGCCGCGTTCAGCAGGACCGCCGCCCGCAGTGCCGGCGCGGCAGCCGTCGGACTCCGGAACAATGACTCGATCCGCTCGGCGTTCTGCTCAGGCTCGCCCCCGCCGAGTCCCGCGAGATCCGCCGCCTCGAGGCCGAATGCAGCTGGATCGAGGCGCCAGGTCGTGACGGCCCCCTCGCGAACCTCCCAGACATCGGTCTCCCCCACCGGAGAGATCTCGTCCATGCCGATCACGGCGTGAACCACGAGTGCGTGGCGCGCACCGAGCCGGGCCAGCGCTGCGGCCAACAGCGGGGCGCGCTGTGGATCGGACACCCCGACCACCTGCCGTTCGGCGCCGGCCGGATTCGCGAGTGGGCCGACGAGGTTCATGAGGGTGGGGACGCCGAGCTCGCGACGGACGGCCGCGATGTGGCGCATCGCGGGGTGGTAGAGGGGTGCAAAGAGGAAGACCAGCCCGGTGCGGTCGAGGAGGTCGGCCGCCTGCGTCGGCTCGAGCTCGAGCGAGATCCCGAGCGCCTCGAGCACATCCGCCGATCCCGATCGCGACGTGAAGCTCCGGTTGCCATGTTTCGCCACCGGGATTCCCGCCCCAGCCACCACGAAGGCGGCAGCAGTCGAGAGATTCAACGTGCTGATGACTCCGCCACCGGTCCCGCAGGTGTCGACCAGTCGTGATTGCATCGGCGTCTCGACCCGGCGCATGGCGCCCCGCAGTGCCCGCACCGCCCCGGCAATCTCTGCGGCAGTCTCGCCGCGTGTCCGCATCGCGAGCAGCAGCCCTCCGACGGAGGCCGCGGGAGCGCCACCCGCCATGACCTCCGCAAACGCGGCGGCGGCGGCCTCCTCGCTCAGCGAGTCGCCGGCGGCGAGGCGGTGCAACGCCAGTCGGAGGGCGTTCGGAGGGGTCGGCTTGGAATCGGGCATCGGCGTGGGCAAGCGTACCGGACTTCCGGGCGTTTTGTCAATATTCACAACGGTTTACGCGGGTTGCCGCCCCTCCCGCGCACGGCTAGTTTTCGCGGTTCGATGGAGCGCTCTTTTCTGCTCGTCCTGGAGTTCGATGGCACCGACTTTTGCGGCTGGCAACGCCAGCCCGAGGGACGCTCGGTGCAACGCGTGGTGGAAGACGCGTTGGGACGACTCGCAGGCGGACCACGGCGCGCCATCGGCGCCGGTCGGACCGACGCGGGTGTCCACGCGCTGGCCATGCCGGTGAGTGCCGCCATGCCGGCGCGCTGGTCGCCGTCGGAGTTGTTGCGGGCCATGAACGCCGTCCTGCCGTCGGACGTCGCGGTGCGGGAGGTGCGCGAAGTGGTCGCTGGGGCCGATGCCCGCCGCGCGGCACTGGCGCGCCACTATCGTTACGACGTCACGACGGACGGCGCGGGTCGCTCACCGTTCCGCAGCCGGACCGAGTGGGCCGTGGGACGGTCACTCGACCTTGACGCCATGCAGTCCGCCGCCGCACGGCTTCCCGGCGAGCACGACTTCCGGGCGTTTGCCGTCGTGGGAGAACCGAAGCCGCACTATCGCTGTCGCGTGCTCGATGCTGGCTGGACGCCGCTCGCACCAATGCGATTTCGCTTCACGGTGGCGGCCGACCGCTTTCTGCACCACATGGTGCGGATGCTCGTCGGGACCATGGTGGACATCGGCCTCGGACGTCGATCGGAGAGTGACATGGCGCGCCTGCTGACCCTGCAGCACAACGCAGAGACGAGCGCTCCCGCCCCTGCGGCGGGACTGAGCTTCGTCCACGCGGACTACCCCAAGCACATCTTTCTGGAGGAGCGGGCCACATGGTGAGCCGCTGTGCCCGACTGCTGCTTGTGACCCTCGTGCTGGCCGCCTGCCGCTCGCAGCAGCGCGCCGAGGCCCAGCAACCGATCATCCCACCGGCCGGCCGGACCGTCGACGCATCCCGTCGAACCGCAATTGTCGATGCCAGTGCGCGCGTGGCACCCGCCGTGGTGTCGGTGCGGGTGACGCTGCCGCAGCCGCGACCTTCGTTCTACGAGCAGATGTTCATGCAGCAGCCGCAGGGGACGCCGCAGAGCTTCGGCACCGGCTTCATCCTGCGCGCCGACGGCATCATCATCACCAACCAGCACGTGGTGGCCAACGCGCAGCAGATCACGGTGACGCTCGCGGACGGGACCGATGTCGAGGGTCGCAAGCTCGGCGAGGACCCGCTCACCGACATCGCGGTCATCAAGGTGGAACGGACGGGCCTGCCGGTCGTCACGGTCGGACGCTCGCGCGACCTGATGATCGGGGAATGGGCCATCGCGCTCGGGAACCCGTATTCGTTCCTGCTCGGGAACTCGGAGCCTACGGTCACGGCCGGCGTCATCAGCGCGACGGGCCGCAACATTCTGCCGACAGGCAATCAGTCGGGCTCCTACCTCGACATGATCCAGACCGATGCGGCCATCAACCCCGGCAACTCCGGGGGCCCGCTGACCAACGCATTGGGTGAGGTGATCGGTGTCAACTCGTCCATCTTCTCCGAAAACGGCGGCTCCGTCGGACTCGGCTTCGCGATCCCGATCGAACGCGCGGTGCGCGTAGCGGAGGAGATCATCCGGAACGGCGCGGTGCGCCGTGCCTGGGTGGGACTCACTGTCAATGCGGGGAGCGGTGGCGGCGACTGGAAACAGAACGGCGGCGTGCCGATCGGCGAGGTGGCCCCGGGAGGACCGGCTGCCCGCGCGGGCCTCCAAGCCGGGGATGTGCTCACCCGCGCCAACGGGCGCGACCTCCGCAACTACCTCGACTGGGATGCCGTGCAGCTCGACCTGCACGTGGGCGATTCGGTGCGCGTCACCGGGCGCAGTCGCGGCGAGGTGTTCACGCGGCGAATCATCACCGGCGACCTGCCCTCGGTGGTGGCGCAAAAAGTTCGCGTCCTGCAGAACCTCGACCTCATCACCATCACGCCGGCTATCCGGGCCGAGCGCAGCATCCAGAGCACCGCCGGCGCGCTGGTCTACAGCGTGCCGACCGATGTCACTGACCAGACGGGACTCGCGCGCGGCGACGTCATCATCGGGATCAACAACCAGGCGTTGCGTTCCGCCGAAGAAGTCGGCCGCGCGATTCAGGCGATTCCGCCGGGGACGAGCTTCATCCTGAACATCGAGCGGGGCGGCATGCGCGGCAACCTGCGGCTGCAACTCAATTGACGAGCGAGCACTGGCAGTCGCCACTCTCCACCCGCTATGCATCGCCCGCGATGCAGCGGCTCTGGGGCGAACCGCATCGCATCGGATGCTGGCGTCGGGTGTGGCTCGCACTGGCCGAGTCGGAGCACGAACTGGGCATCGCGATTCCTCCCGCCGCCCTCGAGGCGATGCGCGCCCATCTCGACGACGCCGACCTCGAGCGCGCGGCGAACTTCGAGCGGCGCTTCCGCCACGATGTGATGGCGCACGTCCACGCCTTCGGCGAGCAGGTGCCTGAGGCACGCGCCTACCTGCACCTCGGCGCGACCAGCGCCTTCGTAACCGACAACGCCGACCTGATGGTCATCCGCCACGCGCTTCGGCTCGTGCTCGGCCGGGTCCTCGACGTCATGGGCACACTGCGCCGGTTTGCCACGACGCATGCCGCCCTGCCCTGCCTCGCCTATACCCATTTCCAGCCGGCGCAGCTCACGACCGTGGGCAAGCGCGCCACCCTGTGGATGCAGGACTTCGCGCTGGACGTCGAGGCGCTGGTCCACCGGCTCGAAACCCTGCGCCTCCGAGGCTGCAAGGGGACCACGGGTACGCAGGCCTCCTTCCTCGAGTTGTTCGACGGGGAGCACGCCAAGGTTCGGCGGCTCGAGCAGCTGATTGCCACCCGGCTGGGCGTCCCGTCGGTGTATGCCGTCACCGGCCAGACTTACCCGCGCAAGGCCGACGCTCAAGTGCTCGACCTCCTCAGCGGCATCGCCCAGTCGGCCGCGAAGTTTGCGACCGATCTGCGGTTGCTCCAGCACGAGGGCGAGCTGCTCGAACCGTTCGAGTCGGAGCAGATCGGCTCCAGCGCCATGGCCTACAAGCGCAATCCGATGCGCGCGGAACGGATCGGGGCCCTTGCACGACATGTCATCTCGCTGCAAGCCAACGGGGCGCACACCGCCGCCGCGCAATGGCTGGAACGCACCCTCGATGACTCCGCCAATCGACGCCTCTCCCTGCCGGAGGCGTTTCTCGCTGTGGACGCGATCCTGCTGCTCGCGGCCAACATCGCCGGTGGACTGGAGGTGCGCGAAGGCGTCATCGCGCGCCACGTCGAGGAGCAGATGCCGTTCATGGCCACAGAGCGATGGTTGATGCTCGGCGTGCAAGCCGGCGGCGATCGTCAGGCGCTGCACGAAGTGGTCCGGGTCCACGCCCACGCCGTCCATGCGGCGGTGGCGGCAGGCGGCCGCAACGACCTGATGGAGCGTCTGGGTGCCGACGCCGCGTTTGCGAGCATCGACCGCAACCTGTTGCGCGCCGAACTCGACCCCGCGCGCTACACTGGGCGGGCTCGCGAACAGGTGGCGGAGTTTCTCGATGAGTACCTCGACCCGCTCGCGGCACGCGCCGCATCATGGGCCGACGCGGCCGAACCGGCTGAGGTGCGGGTATGACGGCGGGGCCACAGCTCCGCAGCGCGCTGCCGCTCCCACTCTGGCGCGCCGGCAAGGTCCGCGAAGTCTACGAGGTCGGCGCCGATCGCCTCCTGCTGGTCGCGAGTGACCGCGTGAGTGCCTTCGACGTGATCATGGGGGAGGCCGTGCCGGACAAGGGCCGGGTCCTGACTCAGTTGTCAGCCTTCTGGTTCCAGCGCCTGAGCAGCGTGACCGAGTCGCATTTTCTCACGGCGAACACGGACGCCATTGTCGTCGAAATTCCCGCCTTGGCCCCGCACCGCGAGGCACTGGCTGGCCGGGCGATGCTGGTACGACGGACGGCCCCGATCGCGTTCGAATGCGTCGTGCGCGGCTACCTCGCGGGCTCGGCGTGGTCGGAGTACCGTCGCGATGGCACGCTGGCCGGGGAGAAGCTCGTGGAGGGATTGGTGGAATCCGCTCCCCTCGAGCCGGCGCGCTTCTCGCCGGCCACCAAGGCGGAGGAGGGGCATGACGAGAACGTCCCCTTCAGCCGGATGGAAACGGCGCTGGGACACGACCTCGCGACACGACTGCGTGATACGTCGCTCGCCCTGTACGCGGCGGGGCGCCTCACGGCGCATGAGCGGGGCTTGATCCTCGCCGACACCAAGTTCGAGTTCGGCCTCACCGCCGACGAGCGCCCGATCCTCATCGACGAAGCCTTGACACCGGATTCCTCGCGCTGGTGGCCGCGCGACGAGTATCGTCCCGGCGGACCGCAGCCCAGCTTCGACAAGCAGCCACTGCGTGACTGGCTCGCGGCGGCGCGCACGGCAGGCCGCTGGAACGGCGATGCGCCGCCCCCACCGCTCCCGCCGGAGGTGATCGCCGCGACGGCGGATCGCTATCGCGAGGCGTACCGCCGACTTGTCGGCACTGCTCTGCCGGAGGACGCATGATGCGCGTGGCACCCGAAGGACGCCCCTTCATTCTCATCGCCTGGCTGGTCCTCATCGCGGCGGTCATCGTCGGCTGGTGGCTCGCGGCCTTGGTGTGGTTGCCGGTCGCCGTGTGGGTGATCGCCTTCTTCCGCGACCCGGTACGACCGGGGCCTCGAGGCGACTCGCTCGTGCTGGCACCAGCCGACGGCCGCGTCGTCAGCATCATTCCGATGGACGAGCCCGATGTGGTGGGTGGCCCGGCCGTGCGAATCTCGATCTTCATGAATGTCTTCAACGTGCATGTGAATCGGTATCCGACCGACGGCACGATCACGTTTCGGCGCTACCGCCCCGGCAAGTTCATCAACGCCGCGCATGAAAAGGCGGCCATCGAGAACGAGCAGAGCGACGTCGGCATTGCCTCACCCGGCGGTCCGGTACTGGCCCGACAGATCGCGGGGTTGATCGCCCGTCGCATCATCACGGATCATCCCGAGGGCACGGTGGTGACCCAGGCCTCCCGCATGGGACTGATCCGCTTTGGATCGCGCGTCGACGTCTTCGTCCCCGCGGGGACCCGCATCCTCGTCACGGAGGGCGCGATGACGCAGGCCGGCGTCACGGTGATTGCCGAATGGGCGTAGCCACCACTCCCCCGACGCCACGCCGCGGCATGCGCCGCGTCGTGATCGTGGTGCCCAGCGCCTTCACCCTGGGCAATCTCTTTTTCGGTTTCTGGTCCATTGTCTCGGCGAGCCACGGCAACTTCCTGTGGGCCGGGTGGTTCATCATCTTCGCGGGTATCCTCGACACCCTCGACGGTCGCGTCGCCCGCATCTCCAACACCGGTAGTCGCTTCGGCGCGGAGCTTGATTCCCTCGTGGACGTCATCTCGTTCGGCGTCGCGCCCGCGCTATTGATGTATTTCCTCGAGTTCAGCACCGCGGGCCGATTCGGCTGGGTGCTGTGCTACCTCTACGTGACGGCGGCGGCGATCCGATTGGCCCGCTTCAACGTGCTTTCGGCGCAAAGCGGGAAGCACTCGGCCTGGTTCATTGGACTGCCATCACCGGCCGCCGGCATGACGCTCGCCGCGTACTACTCCTTCTCGCAGACCACCTGGTACAGCCAGTCGCTGGCCTACCTCAAGCTGCAGAACTTCGGACTCGGCATCCTGATGGTCGCACTCGGCGTCCTGATGGTGAGCAACGTGAAATACCCGCGCTGGCCCGCGGCCGGCTTCGGCAGCGCAAAGCGACTCGCCGGACTGGCAGTGTACGCCGTCATCCTCGCCTGCGGCTTGCTGGTACCGGCCTACTTCCTCTTTCCGCTGGGATTGACCTACCTCGCCTACGGATTGCTGCGGGCCTTTGTCCGCAGCCTCGCGGATCGTGGCGAGCTTGCCGATGAGATCGGGCAGACGCCGATCGCACTGCTGCGTCACGATCGCGCCGCACGCCGACAGGAGAAAGAATGACCCACCGTGTTCATGTGCGTGTGATTCCCCGCACCGGGTTGCTCGATCCGCAGGGCCAGGCGGTGGAGCATGCCCTGGGCGCCCTCGGCTTTGCCGGCGTGTCCAAGGTCCGGATCGGCAAGGCCATCGAGCTCGCCATCGAGGCAAGTTCCCCACGCGCGGCCGAGGATCAGGTACGTCGCATGTGCGAACAGCTGCTCGCCAATCCTGTGACGGAAGACTTCGTCATCGAGGTCGAACGCGCATGAGTCGTGTCGCCGTCGTTCGCTTTCCGGGAAGCAACTGCGAGACCGAGACGCTGCAGGCCATCGAGCGCGCGGGCGGCGCCGGCGTGCTGCTGGACTACCGAGAGACCTCACTCGGCGGCGCCGAGGCGGTGGTGCTGCCCGGTGGTTTCTCGTATGGGGATTACCTGCGCTCCGGCGCGATTGCCCGCTTCGCCCCGGTCATGCAGGCCATTCAGGCCCACGCGGCGGCGGGTGGTGCTGTCGTGGGCATCTGCAATGGCTTCCAGATGCTCTGCGAGGCGCACCTCCTCCCCGGCGCCCTGCTCCGCAATGCGCAGCAGCGCTTTGTCTCCCGCCCGGTCGACGTCCGCATCGAGCGACGCACCACCGTCTGCACCACGGCGTATGTCGACGGCGAGATCATCCGCATCCCGGTGGCGCATGGCGAAGGCCGTTACACCGCCGATCCCGCCGTCCTCCAGGAACTCGAGGTCGAGGGTCGGGTGATGATGCGCTACGTCCGCGTGCCGGGTAGCGATGCCGATCACAATCCCAACGGCTCGGCCGCGGACATCGCAGGCATTTGCAACGCGGCCGGCACGGTGATCGGATTCATGCCGCATCCGGAGCGACTGGCCGATGCGACGCTCGGGTCGGACGCGGGACATCGCATCTTCAGTTCGCTGATGCAACACTTGGCGCTGGGAGCGGCCGCATGACCACGGTCATCGCGGCCGAGGCGTTTCCCGGCGAGCCCGCGGTCACCGACGCACTGGTGCGCGAGCACAAGCTCACTGACGCGGAATACCGCGCCATCCAGCAGTTGCTCGGGCGCGATCCGACGCTCACGGAACTGGGCATCTTCTCTGCTCTCTGGTCGGAACACTGTTCCTACAAGCACACCAAGCCGGTGCTGCGACGCTTCCCGGTCGACGGCCCGCAGGTAGCCCAGGGACCGGGCGAGAACGCCGGCGTCCTGCGCCTGCCCGACGGCTGGGCCGTTGCCTTCAAGATCGAATCGCACAACCACCCGAGCGCGGTGGAGCCCTACCAAGGGGCGGCGACCGGTGTCGGCGGCATCCTGCGTGACGTGTTCACGATGGGGGCCCGGCCGGTGGCGGTACTCAATTCGCTCCGCCTCGGTCCGCTCGACGATGCCCGCAATCGTTACCTCTTTGCCGGTATCGTGAAGGGCGTCGGTGACTACGGCAACTGTGTCGGGGTACCGACGCTGGGCGGCGAAGTCTGCTTCTCGCCGAGTTACAGCGGCAATCCCCTGGTGAATGCGATGGCCGTCGGGCTGCTGCGCGAATCCGACCTGATCACGGCGCGCGCCGAAGGGGTCGGCAACATCCTGCTCGCCGTGGGCGCGAAGACGGGTCGGGACGGCATCCACGGTGCCTCGTTCGCCTCCGAAGATCTCACGGCCGAGAGCGAGAAGCGACGGCCCCAGGTGCAGGTCGGCGATCCCTTCACCGAGAAGCTGCTGCTCGAGGCCTCGTTGGAGTTGATCACCGGGAACTACATCGTCGCGATCCAGGACATGGGCGCCGCCGGGTTGACGTCGTCGTCGGCTGAGATGGCGGCGCGCGGCGGGGTGGGCGTCGAGCTCGACACGTCGCTGGTCCCCACGCGTGAGGCGGGGATGACGCCCTACGAGATCATGCTCTCCGAATCGCAGGAGCGCATGCTCGTGGTCGCCGAACCGC
Source organism: Gemmatimonadota bacterium (assembly GCA_040002895.1). GTDB lineage: Bacteria > Gemmatimonadota > Gemmatimonadetes > Gemmatimonadales > GWC2-71-9 > Palsa-1233. The sequence continues at coordinate 44,543 of JBDUDP010000001.1, read as the reverse complement.
ACCGCGTGGCGGAGATCCAGGCCGTTTGTCGCCGCTGGGAACTCGACGCCACCGCCATCGGTCGCGTCACCGACGACGGCCTCTTCCGCATCGTCCACGCCGGCCGTACTGTGGCCGCGATTCCCGGCCAGGAACTGGTCGACGGCTGCCCGATGTACACGCCCGACGCGGTGGAAGCGCCGGCGGCAGTGGCACGGCGCCGCGAGGCCCCCACGATGGCCGCCCCCGACCCGGTGACCGCGTTGAAGCGTCTGCTCGATGCACCCACGATCGCGAGCAAGCGCTGGGTGTTCGAGCAGTTTGACACGACGGTGCGGGCGGCGAGCACGATCCTGCCTGGCGGCGACGCCGGGGTGCTCCAGATTCCCGGCACCACCTTCGGCATCGCGATGACGGTGGACTGCAACGCACGGTTCGTCCTGCTGGACCCGTATGAGGGTGGCAAGGCCGCGGTGGCCGAAGCGGCGCGCAACATCGCCTGCACCGGCGCGCGGCCGCTCGGCATCACCGATTGCCTCAACTTCGGCAACCCCGATCATCCTGAGATCTTTTTCCAATTCAGTGAGGCCTGTCGCGGTATCTCGGATGCGTGTCGCGCCTTTGACACACCGGTCACCGGCGGCAACGTGTCGCTGTACAACCAGAACCCACGCGGGGCCATTGACCCGACGCCCACCATCGGCATGGTCGGCCTCCTGCCCGACATCACCACCGCGGTCCCGAGCCACTTCTCCGTGGAAGGCGACGCCATCCTCCTGCTGGGTGGGACGACCGGACACCTCGGCGGCTCGGCCTACTGGGCGGAAGTCCTCGACGCCACCGTCGGCGCGCCACCACCCGTGGATCTCGCGGCCGAACGGCAGCTACAAGAGGTCCTCATCGCCGGCGCCGCGCAGCGGCTGCTCCGCTCCGCGCATGACCTTTCGGATGGAGGGCTTGCTGTGGCGCTCGCCGAATGCTGCATCGGCGGCCCCTGGGCCACGGGGACCTGGGCCGCGGATGTCGACCTCGGCCGCCATGCCGATGCCGTCTCCAACGAGGGCTGGCTCTTCGGCGAGGAGGGCGCTCGTGCGCTGGTCTCGTGCGCCCCGGAACATGTGGCGGCACTCCAACGACTCGGTCATGACCGCGGCATTCCGGTGCACTTCCTCGGACTGGTGGGCGAGCGGGACGGCCACCTTCGGGTGCGTCGCGCGATGACTACGTGGCAGTGGAGCACGGCCGAGCTGCGACGGATTTACCTCACCGCAATTCCGCGGCGCATGTCTCCCGGGGAGGGCTGAGCGATGTGCGGCGTGATCGGAGTCTCCGGTGTCGCTGACGCGGCCCGGGTGAGCTACCTGGGGCTGTATGCCCTGCAGCACCGCGGACAGGAGAGCGCCGGCATCGTCTCGGTCGATGCCGCGGGCCGTGCGCGCATCCATCGCGCGATGGGGTTGGTGTCGGATGCGTTTGATGAGGCGGCCCTCGCCAGCCTCCCTGGTGACGTGGCGGTCGGCCACACGCGGTACTCCACCGCCGGCAGCACCATTCTCGAGAACGCCCAGCCCTATCTCGTCAACTACCACGCTGGCCCGCTCTCGGTTGCCCACAACGGCAATCTGGTCAACGCCGTCGAACTGCGTGAAGAGTTGGTGCGGCAGGGCGCGATCTTCTCCTCGAGCAGCGACACGGAGGTGTTGATCCATCTGATTGCACGCTCCGAGGCCGCGACCGTCGAGGGGCAGATTCGCGCGGCACTCGAGCGCGCCGATGGTGCCTACTCCGTCGTGATCAGCGTGGGGCGTACCATTTACGCGGCCGTCGATGCCCGCGGGTTTCGCCCGCTCTTCGTCGCACGCCTCGGCACCGGCGCGATCACCGCGTCGGAGACCTGCGCGCTCGATCTTGTCGGCGCGACGGACGTCCGCGAGTTGCGCCCGGGCGAATTCATCCGGATCGCCGACGGCGAGATCACCGACTTGCCGCCGCTGAGTCCGCGGCGGGTGACACGCTGCATCTTTGAGCTGGTGTACTTCTCGCGACCGGACTCCACCATTTTCGGCGAATCGGTGGACCGCGTCCGGCGTGAACTCGGCCGCCAACTGGCGCGATTCCATCCGGCGCCTGGTGCCGACGTGGTCTTCTCGGTGCCGGACTCGTCCAACGTGATGGCGCTGGGGTACTCCGAGGTGTCGGGCGTGGCGCTCGAGCACGGCCTGATCCGCAATCACTATGTGGGTCGCACCTTCATCAATCCCACTCAGGCCCTTCGGGTGGAGAAAGTGAAAATCAAGTTCAACCCGGTGCGAGAAGTGATTGCAGGCCGATCGGTGGTCGTGATCGATGACTCCCTGGTGCGCGGCACCACCAGCAAGGGCCTGGTCAAGATGATTCGCGCGGCCGGGGCGCGTGAGGTCCATCTCCGGCTCGGCTCCCCGCCCATCACCGGCCCGTGCCACTACGGCATCGACACCCCGACCCGCGACGAACTGATTGCGGCGACTCACTCGCACGAGGAGATCCGCCGCTATCTCGGCGTGGATTCGCTGGCGTACCTCACGCTGGACGAGATGGTCGACGCCGCCGGACGGCGGAACGAATGGTGCCACGCCTGTTTCTCGGGGGAGTACCCCACCACCCCGGTCCAGCTCACGCTCGGCCGCATGCGCGACTCTGCGGTCGCGGCAGGAGTGCCGGCATGAGTGATCCCTACGGGCAGCAACCGCTGGTCTACTTCTTCGGTCAGGGGCGCGCCGACGGCACCTCGGCGATGAAGGACATTCTCGGCGGCAAGGGCGCCGGTCTCGCCGAGATGACCAACCTCGGCATCGCGGTCCCGCCTGGGTTCACGATCGCCGCCACCCTCTGCCAGACCTATCTCGAGGCGCGCGGCTTCCCGTCGCGCCTCCGCGCGCAGGTGGAGCAGGCGCTCCAGCATGTCGAGGCGGCGACGGGCAAGGAATTTGGCGGTGAACAGCACCCCCTGCTCGTTTCCGTTCGCAGCGGGGCCGCCGTCTCCATGCCGGGGATGATGGAAACCATCCTCAACCTCGGACTCAACGACCAGACGGTTGAGGGACTCGCATCCCGCAGCAACAATCCCGCGTTTGCCTGGGACTGCTACCGCCGATTCGTGCAGATGTATGCCGCGGTGGTCTTCAACCTCCCCAAGCCGCCCTTCGAGTCGTTGCTCGAGGAGGCACGCCGCGCGCATGATGTCACTCGGGAGATCGACCTTCCGGTGGCCGCCCTCAAAGCGCTGGTGGCGCGATTCAAGGCCCACGTGACCGATGCCTCGGGGCAGCCGTTTCCCGAGGCTCCGATGGAGCAGCTCTGGGGCGCGATTGCCGCTGTGTTCGAGAGCTGGAACACGCGACGCGCCATCGACTATCGCCGCATTCATGACATCCCCGATGCGCTTGGCACCGCCGTGAATGTCGTCGCCATGGTGTATGGCAATCTGGGTGAGAATTCGGGGACGGGTGTGGCCTTCTCCCGTGACCCCAGCACCGGCGAGCGGCGGCTCTACGGCGAGTTCCTCTCCAACGCGCAGGGCGAGGACGTGGTCTCCGGTGCCCGCACGCCGGAGCCGATCGCCATCCTGCGCGACCGCATGCCGGCCGTCCATCAGGAAATGGAACGGATGGCCCGAACCCTCGAGCGCCACTTCCGCGACGTGCAGGACATGGAGTTCACGGTCGAAGAGGGCCAGCTCTACATGCTGCAGACGCGCCGGGCGCAACGCTCCGGTCAGGCGGCCTTCCGCGTCGCCTGCGAAATGGTGGATGAAGGGGCGATTTCCGAGGAAGAGGCGGTGGCCCGCATTCCGCCCCAGGCGCTGGAGCAGTTGCTGCACCCCGCCATCGACCCCGGGGCGGTACTCGATGCGCTCACGACCGGCCTCCCGGCCTCCCCCGGTGCGGCGTCGGGCGCCATCGTGTTTACGGCCGATGGCGCCGCCGAGGCGGCGCGTCAGGGGGATGCGGTGATCCTGGTTCGGCGGGAGACGTCGCCAGAAGATTTCCACGGCATGGTGGCCGCACGCGCGGTGCTGACGGCACGCGGCGGCATGACGTCGCACGCGGCGGTGGTGGCCCGAGGCATGGGCAAGCCCTGCGTGGCCGGTGCCCAGGACCTCGAAGTGGATGAAGCGGCGGGGACACTCCGCGCCGGGGAGCACCTCCTGCGCGCTGGCGACTGGATCACACTCGACGGCTCCACCGGTGCCGTGTACGCGGGCCAGGCCAAGTTGTCGGTTCCCGAGATGAGCGACCACTACTTCCGGCTCATGGCGTGGGCCGATCGCATTCGCCCCATGAAGGTGCGAGTCAACGCCGACACACCGGCCGATGCGCACCGGGGTCGCGATTTCGGAGCCGAAGGCATCGGACTCTGCCGGACCGAGCACATGTTCTTCGAAGGCGACCGGTTGCTTGCGGTGCGGGAAATGATCCTGGCCGAGAGTGACGGCGAGCGCGAACGCGCTCTCGCCAAGCTGCTGCCGATGCAGCGCGGCGACTTCGAATCGATCTTCCGTGCCATGGAAGGCTTCCCGGTCACCATCCGGCTGCTTGACCCACCCCTGCACGAGTTTCTCCCGAAAGATGAGGAGGAGCTGGTCGCGATGGCTGGGCAACTGGGCAAGCCGCTCGATCACGTGCGGCATGTGGTCGAGTCCCTCCACGAGCAAAATCCCATGCTCGGCCTCCGCGGCTGTCGACTCGGCATCATCTATCCCGAGATCACCGCGATGCAGGCGCGCGCCATCTTTGAGGCGGCCTGCACCGTCGCGGCGCGCAAGGGTCGCGTGATGCCCGAGGTCATGGTGCCGCTGGTCGCGTCCGTGGTCGAGTTTCGTCGCCAATCGCTGCTGGTGCGCCAGGTGGCCGAGGAGGTGTTCCGGGAGCGACAGCTGACCGTGCCCTTCCTGCTCGGCACCATGATCGAGTTGCCGCGCGCGGCGCTGACGGCCGATGAGATCGCCCGGGAGGCGCAGTTCTTCTCCTTCGGCACCAATGACCTGACGCAGACCACCTGGGGACTGTCGCGCGACGACGCCGGCCGGTTCCTGCCGCACTATGTCGAATCGGGCATCATCGACGCAGACCCGTTCCAGACGCTCGATCAGGCGGGTGTCGGGAAACTGATTCGCATGGCGAGCGAACTCGGGCGAGCGACCCGCGCCGATCTCAAGCTGGGCATCTGTGGTGAACATGGTGGAGACCCCGCATCCATTGCCTTCTGCGAGACTCTCAAGATGAACTACGTCTCCTGCTCGCCGTTCCGCGTCCCCATTGCGCGGCTCTCCGCCGCACAGGCCGCGCTCGCCGCGCGCGGCACCGTTGACCGGACCAAGGCCACCGTATGACGACTCCGATTGTCGGCGTGGTCATGGGAAGCGACTCCGATTGGGACGTGATGCAGCACGCCGCGGCCCGACTGGTCGAATTCAATGTTCCCTACGAGACGCGCGTGGTCTCTGCCCACCGGACACCCGACCTGCTGTTCAGCTACGCCGCCGAAGCTGCCGACCGCGGACTACGATGCATCATCGCCGGCGCCGGGGGCGCGGCGCATCTCCCGGGCATGCTGGCGGCCAAGACGACCATCCCGGTGCTGGGCGTGCCGGTGTCGAGCCGGCATCTCAAGGGACTCGATTCCCTGCTCTCCATTGTTCAGATGCCGGCGGGAGTCCCGGTGGCCACCTTCGCTATCGGGGAAGCTGGCGCCCACAATGCGGCGCTCTTCGCCATCGCGATTCTCGCCGGTACCGACCAGGCCCTCGCCGCGCAGTTGGCGGCCTATCGCAGCACGGTGGAGGCACGGATCCGCGCCCTGGTCCTGCCGGACCTCGCGTGATCCTGCCGGGCAAGACCCTGGGCGTCCTGGGTGGAGGCCAGCTTGGTCGGATGTTCACCGCAGAGGCGCGCCGCATGGGGTATCGGGTCATCGTGCTGGATCCCGATCTCGATGCGCCAGCCGGTCAGCTTGCGGACCACCACATCACCCGCTCGTGGAGTGATCCGGAAGCACTCGCCGAACTCGCCAAGAATTGTGACGCCGTCACCACCGAATTCGAGAACGTCCCGGCCGACGTGCTGCGGGCGCTGGCGGCGCACATCCCGGTCCGCCCTCGCGCTGACGCCGTGGCGACGACGCAGGATCGACTCGACGAGAAGCGCTTCCTCCGTTCGATCGACGTTCCGACCGCGCGCTGGCATCCCTTCCGCCCCGGCGACTCCCCCGAAGCGGCCTGGTCAGCCATCGGCGGCGGGAGTGGCGTCCTGAAGACCGCGCGCATGGGCTACGATGGCAAGGGACAGGAGATCGTCGAGTCGAGCGGTGAGCTGCGTTCGGCACTGGTACGACTCGGCGCGGTCCCCTGCATCCTCGAGCAACGAGTGGCGCTGGAACGCGAGTTGTCGGTGATGGTGGCGCGCGGTGCGGATGGATCGACGGCGACCTGGCCCATTGCGGAGAACGTGCATCATCAGGGCATTCTGCACAGCAGCGTGGTCCCGGCTGCGCTGCACGAGACGCTTGCCGCCGAGGCTCGCGAGCTCGCGGAGCGGATCGTCGCACGCCTCGATTATGTCGGGGTGATGGGGGTGGAACTCTTCGTCGCGGATGGCGGGCAACTCCTGGTGAATGAACTGGCGCCGAGGCCGCACAACAGTGGTCACTGGACCCTCGATACCTCGGTCACTTCCCAGTTCGAGCAGCAGGTCCGCACCCTCACCGGCCTTCCGCTCGGCGCCACCGACACCCTGACGCCCGTGGCCATGGTGAATCTGCTCGGCGACCTCTGGCGGCACGGCGAACCCCCGTGGCAGCGCGCCCTCGAACACGCGGGGGTGCGCCTGCACCTGTACGGAAAGAAGCAACCGCGGATCGGCCGCAAGATGGGCCACCTGACGGCGATGGCGGCCACCTCCGCCGAGGCCCTCGCGCTGGCCACTCGCGCCTGGGACGCGTTGCGACGCTAGGTCAGCGGCACCGGTTCAGGCACGAGGACCGCCTCGGCCGGACGCCATGCGGCCGGAATGATGCGCGACGACACGGCGACCTTCTTGTTGTCGTTCCCGCGGGACTCCTCGGCAAGAAACGCCAGCACATGCGACGCAAGGGAGTTTTCGAGCGAGGTGATCTCGTTCGCCCGTTTGCCGTGCGTAATGTGCTCGCGCAGGGCGTGCAGGAAGTACAGGTCGCCGCCGCCGTGCGAGTCGATCAGTGCCGGGAGCGGCAACCGCTCCTCGTCGGCGGGCTCCTTCTGACCCGTGAACCGCGAGAGCCAGAGCACACCGCGCCGCACATCTCCGTACACCTCACCTCGCTCGAACAGCACCCGCAGCTTGCGGGTGTTCTCCGCCGTGTGGGCCAGCATTTCGAAGGAAGCATAAATCCCCGACGCGTACTCGAGCAGGACAAGCTGGGTGTCGCAGACGTCGTTGTCGTTGAGCCAGACGCAGTGCCCGTATGGGCCGGTGGCGATCGCCTCGTAGCGCGCTTCGCGGCTGCCTGCCGCACCGCCCAGGACGACGTCGTAGGGCCACTCGGGCCGTTCGTCGAGGTAGAACCGGGTGGCGCTGTAGAGACAGCTGTCCTGCAGCGGGCAATCGACGCATTTTGGCGTGGCGCCTTCCGGGGCGTTTTCCCGCCGGAAGTAGCTGAGCGACCCGTGGGATGTGACCGACACCACCCGCTGCTCCACCAGCCACTGCAGCAGGTCCAGATCATGCGATGTCTTGGTGAGGACGATCGGGGCCGCGTGATCCGAGCGACGCCACTGGCCCCGCACGTAACTGTGCGCGAAATGCCAATGGCCGACATTCTCCGAGAGATGGATGTGGCGGACCTGCCCCAGCTCGCCACTTGCGATGACCTCCTTCACTCGCTGAAAGAAGGGAGCATAGCGCAACCCGTGCGCGACGAAAATTTCGTTGCCGCACCGACGCTGGACCTCCAGCAGTTCAAGGCACTCGGGAAGCGTCGTCGCCACGGGCTTCTCGAGCACGATGCGATAGCGATGTTCCGAGATGTCGCGGCAGAGGGCAAAATGGGTCTGATCGGGGGTGCAGATGAAGACCAGGTCGGCGAACCGTTCCGCCGCGAGGAATGCGTCGACCGAGGCGAATGCCCGAGCCAGCGGAACCGCATAGCGCTCCACGAAGGCCTCGCGCCGGCGGTCATCCGGTTCCACCACTCCGGCCACGACGAATCCGGTCTCCTCAGTGGCCATCAGCTCGGCAAACACCTTGTTGCCGCGGGATCCCGCGCCCACAATGACCGCGCGCAGCGGCAGCGACGACTTTTCGGTGACCTGGGGAGCGTTCATCCCGGAAAATAGAACGATCCGCCCGGCGATGCGTCCGGCGCCGCTGACCCACTGTCGCACCCGGGCATGGCGCGGGTTGCATCGAGGCCTGAGGGGCCTAGCTTAAGACGATTGCCCCTTGACCTGTGCCACGCTTGATGGAGTCCCTGATTCAGCTTCTCGCGACCGATCTCGACGGAACCTTCCTCGGCGGCAAACTCGCCCACCGTTTGGCGCTCTACCGGGCATTTCGGGGGCCCCAGGCCCCTCGACTGGTCTTCGTCACCGGACGAGGCGTCGAAAGCGTCTTGCCGCTGCTCGCCGACCCGCTCATCCCCACCCCCGAGTACATCATCGCCGATGTCGGTGCCACCGTCATCGAGGTCGCCGGCATGCGCCCCGTTTCCCCGCTGCAGTGGGAGCTGGATCGTCGCTGGGTCGGTGTGCCGGCGGTGCTGGCCGCGCTCGGGGAGATTCCGGGACTGGTCCGCCAACCGGTGCCGCAGGAACGCCGTGTCTCCTATTTCCTGGATGACCCGTCGATCATCGAGACGGTGCGCGAGCGACTGAGCGACCTCGCCGTCGACGTGCTCTTCTCGGCGAACCGCTACCTCGATGTGCTTCCTCGCGGAACGAGCAAAGGCGATACCCTGGTCCGTCTCGCGGCACACCTCGGCATCGAGCAGGACCACATCCTGGTCGCGGGTGATACGCTCAACGACCTCTCCCTGTATCAGCACGGATTCCGCGGAGTGGTGGTGGGCGACGCGGAACCGGCGCTGCTCGAAGCCACCCTGTCGTTGCCGCGGGTTCAGCACGCGACGGCCGCGGGGGCCGGCGGCATCCTTGAGGTGCTGCGTGCCCTGCCGGACGACGAACGGTTCGCGCCGATTGAGGAACAACCGCCGTCCGGCGATGCCCAGCTGGTGGTGGTCTACCATCGGCTGCCGTTCGAGGAGCGGGCGGTGGATGGGGCGGTCGTTCGCCGCGGCCACACCTCGCCCAACGGGATCATTCCGACGCTGCTCGGCTGCTTCCAGGGCGGTCGACCGGGATCGTGGGTCGCGTGGACCACCGCGGCCAGTGAAGGCAGCGACATCAGCCATGAGCTCGTCGATGAGGTCCACTACCCCAATCTCGTCGCGGCCAAGGTTCCGCTCGCGCCCAGTGACGTGGAACGGTTCTACAAGAAGTTCTCCAAGGAAGCATTCTGGCCGGTGATTTTTTCGTTCGTGGATCGAGCCCAGTTCAGCGCGAGCGACTGGGAACACTTCTGCGAGATCAACCAGCGTTTCGCGGAGGCCGCCGCGGCCGAAGCGGACCATGGTGCCCTGGTCTGGATCCACGACTACAATCTCTGGATGGTGCCCGGCTACCTGCGACAGATCCGGCCCGACCTGCGCATTGGGTTTTTCCACCACACCGCGTTTCCGCCGGCCGACGTGTTCAACGTGATTCCTTGGGCGGGGCAGCTCATCGCCTCGCTGGCCCAGTGCGATCATATCGGATTCCACATCCCCCGTTATGCCGCCAATTTCTACGACGTGCTGCGATCGCACATGCCCACGGAAGTCATCGAAGCGGTGCCCTGCGCGCCGCGCTATCGGGTGCACGGCGTCGCCCTCGCCATCCCGACCATGCCGCGCATCGTGCGCGCCGGCGATCGGCGGCTCAGCCTCGGCGCGCACCCGGTCGGCGTCAATGGGAAGGCCGTCCGGAAAATCCTCGCGGAGCCACAGCACCGCGATTCGGTGGCCGAGGTCAACGAGCAGTTTCGCGGCCAACGGCTGGTGCTCTCGGTGGAGCGCCTGGACTACGTCAAGGGCCCGCTACAGAAGCTTGAGGCCTTCGAACGCCTGCTCGAGCGGCATCCCGAACACGTGGGCAAAGTCTCACTGGTCTTCGTGACCACCCCGCCAGCCCAAGGGATGGAGATCTACGAGACCGTACGCACGGCAGTCGACGAGGCCGTCGGGCGAATCAACGGACGGTTCGCCTCGCTCACCTGGACGCCAGTGCATTACCTCTTCCGGGCGTTGCCGTTCGAGGATGTCATCGTCTACGGCGCCGCGGCTGATGTCGCGTGGATCACGCCCCTGCGCGACGGCCTGAACCTCGTCGCCAAGGAGTACGTCATGGCACAGGCCAGCGTGGATGGCGCCGGTGTCCTCCTGCTCAGCGAGTTTGCGGGAGCCGCCGTCGAACTGCATGGTGCCTTGCTCACCAACCCGTACTTCATCGACGGGATGTGCGACGACCTGCATGAAGCGCTGACCATGCCGATCGCGGAGCGCCGGCAGCGGATGCAGCGGCTGGCCCGCATTGTCGATGGCTTCACGGTGGATGACTGGAGTCACGACTTCCTGGAGGCCCTTGCCGCCACCCGTGACTGAGGCGGCGGCCACGGCTCAGTCGTCGAGGACGAAGGTCACCTTGAGAATCACGCGGTAGGCCGCGATTTCCCCGTTCTTGATGATGACCTTCTGGCTCTCGACCCAGGCGCCCGTGACATTGCGCAGATTCTTGTTGGCGCGCGCGACACCTTCCTCGATGGCATCCTTGAAGCTCTTCTTTGATTCCGAGCTGAGCTCGGTGACCTTGGCGACCGACATGAGGTACCTCCAACACATTGGTGAACTGGGAACCTATCCGCGGCAGCGTCTCACGCAACCGCACGGACCTTACCCGGCGGGGGGCAGCGCCTCCGGATGCGCCTTCAGTGGCTCCCCCTCCACACCAAGGGCCGAAAGCAGGTAGGCGTAGTCCAGGGCGACCTCGTGAAGGCGATCGTAACGACCGGAGGCGCCACCATGCCCGGCCCCCATGTTCGTCAGCAGCAGCAGGGGGGCATCGTTGGTCCGGATCGCGCGGAGCTTCGCCACATACTTTGCCGGCTCCCAATACATCACCTGGGAATCGTGAAACGAGGTGCGGACCAGCATGGTCGGGAATCTGGTGGCAGTGAGATTCGTGTAGGGGCAGTAGGCCCGCATCCAGGCGTACTGATCCTGCAGCGCCGGATTGCCCCACTCGTCATACTCCCCGACCGTCAGGGGGAGTCCCGGGTCCGACATCGTGTTCAGCACGTCGACGAAGGGAACCTGACTCAGCACGGCCGCAAAGCGCTCCGGGGCAAGGTTCACCACCGCCCCCATCAGCAGGCCGCCCGCGCTTCCTCCCTCGATCGCGATGCGCTCGCGCGCGACCCGACCCGACGCGACCAGCTCGTCGGCCACGGCCAGAAAATCAGAAAACGAATGTGCCTTCTGTGCCATGCGCCCGCCGTCGTGCCAGGGCTTCCCCAGCTCACCGCCGCCACGCACGTGAGCGATCGCGACGACCATGCCGCGCTCGAGGAGTGAAAGGCGTGCGGACGAGAACGCCACTGGATACGAATATCCGTACGCGCCGTATCCATGCAGCAGGCACGGTGCCGTTCCGTTCACGGGCAGATCGGCACGGCGCACGAGGGAGATCGGCACTCGCGTGCCGTCACGTGCCACGGCGTGCAGCTGTTCTGACACAAAGCGCGAGGAGTCGTAGCCACCCACCACCTCGTGCTGCTTCAGCAACTCTCGCTCCCGTGACGCCATGTCATAGGCAAACACGGAGGCCGGCGTGACGAGCGACTGGTAGCCGAGGCGGATTGTCGTGACGTCCCACTCCGGGTTGCCGTGGAGATAGGCCTCGAAGGTTGGCTCCGGAAAGGCGATCCGATGGGACGCCCCATCCCCGAACCGATGGACGGTGAGCTGGGTCACGCCACCTTCGCGCTCGCTGAGGACCAGGTGGCCCGCAAAGCAGTCGAGCCCCTCGAGCATGACCTCCGGCCGGTGTCCAATGAGCTCGACCAGGGTCGCCGCGCGGACATCCGTGGTGGGGGCCCGCACGATGCGAAAGTTTCGGCCGGTGTCATTGATGCGTAGATAGAACGCATCCTCATGATGCTCCACATCGTACTCGACGTCCGCCGTTCGTGGCAGCAGGGTCTGCCATGGCGCCAGCGGCGTGTCGGCTGGAAGGACCGCCACCTCGCTCGTGGTGTGACTCCCGCGGTGCAGCAGCAGCCACTCCCGGCTCCGGCTCCGTCCGACGCCGAGCGAGAACGCCTCGTCGTGCTCCTCCGAAACCAACTCGGCCGTGCCCAGACCGAGCCGGTATCGCCAGAGCTGAAAGGGACGTTTGGTCTGTGCATCCTCGCGCACCAGGAAGAGTGCGTCACCGTCCCGAGCCCAGGCCACCGACGTGACCCGTTCCTCTCGCACGCCGAGGTCCGTGCCGGTTCGGAGATCCTTGAGGAACAGCGTGTATTGCCGAAAGCCGGTTTCATCGAGGGAATAGGCGAGCAAGTTGGCGTCGTCACTCACGGCAAAATCGCCGAGCGCGAGGTATGCCCTGCCCTCCGCCAATGCATTGAGATCGAGCAGGATCTCTTCCACACCCGACGTCATGGACTCCGCTCGCCGGCAGTGAATGGGGTACTGCAGCCCCTCCACCGTTCTGGAGTAGTACCAGTGGGCACCGCGACGGATCGGCACCGAGAGATCGGTCTCCTTGATGCGACCGAGCATTTCGGGGTAGAGTCGACCCTCGAGCTCCCGGACCGGTGCGAGCACCGCGTCAGCGTAGGCGTTTTCGCGCTCGAGGTACTCGCGGACGGCGGGATCGTCACGATCCCGAAGCCAGGCGTACTCATCGACCAGCACCTCGCCATGCCGGGTGGTGGCGAGGGGGCGGCGGGGCGCGGTGGGCGGGGTCACACTTGCCGGCATGGGGGGCCTTTGCGATCGAGGTCAGGGGTGCTGGGTGTCCGAAGATAAGTCCAACCGTCGCACGCACGGTCCCGAAGCCGGGGGATCCGGTTATTTTGTCGAGTACCCCTGACCGCCGGAGAACCCCCTGTCGAGTGCCCTTCCGTTGGATGGCTCGGAATCCCTGCAGCTGCGCATCGCCGGCCCGGACGATGCCGACACTGTCGCGGCGCTGCATTGTGCCAGCTGGCGGTCGGCGTATCGCGGGATGCTCGATGACGAGTTCCTCGACGGCCCGCTGGAGGAATATTCCGCGCGTCGCTGGCGGGCGTGGTTCACCTTGATCGGCGGCCCACCGTCGCATCTGCTCTTGGCGGAACAGGCCGGGACCGCGGTCGGTTTTGTCTGCGTGCTGCATTGCGGCGGCGAATTCGGCGACCTGATCGCCAATCTGCATGTCGCAGCGGAGTGCCGCAGCAGCGGCATCGGGAGCCGCCTGCTGCGCGCGGCGGCCAGCCGGATCCGGGCCGAGGGCGCCAACGCGATGCACCTCTGGGTCTACACCGCGAACGAAGATGCGGTTCGGTTCTACCACCGCGAGGGAGGCACCGCCGAGTCGGAACAGCCGCATCTGGCGGCCGACGGCAAGATGCGCCCCAGCTGGCGCTACGTCTGGTACGACCTGGCGGGGCGCTTCCCGGACTGAGGCCTCAGGTGGGCATGGCATGCAAACGGGCCCCCGGCATCGTGCCGGGGGCCCGTCTGCTGTTCACTGATGCTGCTGGCGTGATGGAGGCGCAGGGAATCGAACCCTGGTCCGAATCAGCGTCCGGGACCGCGTCTACGTGCGTAGGTATCGCTCTCAACTTGGCGCCGGTCCGGTGCAATACCAACCGATCCGACGTTGATCTCCTAAGTTCTCGTTTCCGACGGCGGAGCGTCGTCGGTCACCAGCCCAGATTTGCGATCCGTTGCCGCCGCACTGGGCGAGCTGCGAACAACGGAGGTACGTCAAGCGAGCGTTAGCTCAGCTTACGCGGCCATTGCCAGTTCAGAGTTGGCAGTTAAAAAAGTCCGGAGAGTTTTACCAGCGCTCTGGAGCTGGGCACGCGGCGAAGCCTTCTACCAACCCGTCGAAGCCAGTCGCCCCCGTTCAGGAAATATAGGGGGGCCGCCACGAATTATCCACATGCCGCCCCGCCGGACGCCTAGCCGAGCCAGCCGCGGCGCCGGAACCAGGTCCAGACACCGAGGGCCACCGCCACCATCAGGGCGAGCACCGCCGGGTAGCCCCAGCGCTCGGACAACTCCGGCATGTGCGCGAAGTTCATCCCGTAGATGCCCACGATGAATGTGAGCGGCAGGAAGAAGGCGCTGAACACGGTGAGGACGCGCATCACTTCGTTGGTCCGATGCGACGCCATCGCGAGATGCACCTGCAGCAGCAGGTTGACCTCATCAAGCAGTTGCTCCACCCAGAAGAGATAGGCATCGACCGACTCCCGGAGGTCCTGGAAGAGCGGTTCGCTGCGGTCGGCGGGCGGGACCAGCTTCTGGAGCACGTTGCTGGTCTGGACCAGGATGCGCCGTGTCAGCGAGACGCGTCGCTTGAGATTGTAGGCCTGCTGCAGCGAGGGTGGGGCGCCACGATCGAAGATCGCCCCCTCGAAGGCATCCAGGGTCGCCTCGTCGCGGGTCAGTGGCGCATCATAGGAATCCAGCGTCGCGTGGCCCAGCCCGAACAGCAGCGGCCACAGCGCACATGCCTCGCTCCCCTCTCCGCCGCCGAATCGTTCCCGCAAGCGGATGACTTCGTGCAGGTCCACGCGATGCACGGTGAGGAGAAAGTCGGTCCGGAAGAAGACGGCAACCTTGCGCGTCAACTCCTGGATGGTGCCCGCGTCTTCCGGGGCGGAATCGTCGTGTGCCCGCAGGATCAGGAAGGTGGCGTCGCCGATGCGTTCGTACTTGGGCAGATGGTCGGGTTCGAGACAGTCCTCGACCACGGTCGGATAGAGGCCGTGTTCCTGCGCCAGCACCTGCAGCTCGTCGCGAGTCGGCTCCACGACGTCGATCCAGGTGAATCCGTCAGGTCCGACATGGCGATGATGCACGCCCGCTATGCCGCTGGGACCAGCGCTTCGCGCTCGAGATAGTCGGCGAAGATCCGCTCCGCCTCGACCATCGAGGTCACGTGGAAGAGCCGGCCCCGCAGGGTGCTCGAGGCGTGCAGGCCCTTGGTGTACCAGCCGAAGTGCTTGCGGAATTCCACGACGGTGTGCGGGGTGTCGCCCTGCAGTTCGATGGCCAGGTGGGCGTGCTCCAGTGCCACCTGCAGGCGCTCGGCCGGCGTGGGATCGGCAGGCTTCGGCAGGCCGTCGAGCAGGGCGCGCGCGTCACGAAACAGCCACGGGTTCCCGAAGGAGCCGCGGCCGATCATGATGCCGGCACAGCCGGTGTGCTCCCGCATCCGGAGCGCATCTTCGGGGGTGTTCACATCGCCGTTGCCGAGCACCGGAATGTCGAGCGCCTCGACACACATGGCGATGTCATCCCAGTTCGCCTTGCCCGTGAACATCTGGGTCCGAGTCCGGCCGTGCAGCGTGAACACCGCCGCGCCGGCGTCCTGCATCCGCAGGGCAATGCCGACGGGGTTTCGGCTGTCGTCAGACCAGCCGCTACGGGTCTTCACCGTGATGGGAAGGTGCGTGGCGGCCACACAGCCACGAATGATCCGGTCCACGAGATCCATGTCGCGGAGGCAGCCGCTCCCGCCGTTCCGCTGGACCACCTTTTTGACCGGGCAACCGAAATTGATGTCGATGAAATCGGGGGCATAGTGCTCGGTGACGAGCGCGGTGGCCTCCGCCATCGCGTCGACGTGCGACCCGTAGATCTGGATCCCGATGGGCCGCTCCACCTCATCGAACTCGCACCCCTCCAGCGTCTTGGAGATGCGCCGCCGGATCGCCTCCGAGTTCAGGAACTCGGTCAGGACGACGTCCGCCCCCATCCGTCGCGAGATGCGACGAAACGGCGGTTCGGAGACCCCGGCCATCGGGGCAAGAAAGAGCGGGACCGGGGAGCCGGTCCGATAGGGAAACTCCATACCCCAATCTAGTCCAACGGGGGGTGAGTGTTGAAGGCTCAGCCGGAGCCGGTTAGCCTTCCCGGTCCATGCCCCTCCATCCCCTCTTCGCGCCTGACGCGATCGCGCTCGACTTGCCGGCCACCTCCAAGGAGGAGGTCCTGGCCGCGATGGTCGCCCTGCTCCACGTCGAGCAGACGTCCGCCGAGGTGCTGTTACGGATGCTGGAGCGTCGGGAGCAGCTCGGCTCCACCGGGGTCGGGCGTGGAATCGCCATTCCCCACTGCCGCTCCGTTGTGGTGCCAAGCCTGCGGATGGCCTACGGACGCGTGCCGGCGGGGGTGGGGTACGATGCCATCGACGGCAACCCGGTGCACCATGTCTTCCTGATCGTGGCCCCGCCGATCGAGGTCTCCAACGACTATCTCCCCGTGCTCGGTCGGCTGGCCCAGTTCGCGAAGGACCCCGAGGTTCCGAGACTGTTGGCGGCCCTCACGACCCCGGCCGACTTCCTCGCCCTGCTCGAACAGCGCGCGGGCTGACTACTCCCACTCGATGGTGGCGGGCGGCTTGCTGCTGATATCGTAGACCACCCGATTCACCCCGCTCACCTCGTTCGCGATCCGGTTCGAGATCACAGCCAGCACGTCGTGAGGGAACGGGAACCAGTCTGCGGTCATCCCGTCCCGGGATGTCACCGCGCGCAGGCCGATGGTCTGGTCGTAACTGCGGAAGTCGCCCATCACACCCACTGAGCGGATCGGCAGCAGCACGGCAAACGCCTGCCAGATCGTATCGTAGAGACCCGCAGCCCGGATCTCCTCGATGAATATCGCATCGGCCTTACGCAGCAGATCCAACTGGGCCGGCGTGACCTCACCAAGAATCCGGATCGCGAGCCCCGGACCCGGGAATGGATGCCGACCCACCATCTCCTCAGGCAGCCCGAGTTCGCGGCCGACCTGGCGCACTTCATCCTTGAAGAGTTCGCGCAGTGGTTCGATCAGCTTGAACGGCAACCGTTCCGGCAATCCGCCGACATTGTGGTGCGTCTTGATCGTGACCGAGGGGCCGCCCGAGGGCGAGAACGATTCGATGACATCGGGATAGAGCGTGCCCTGCACGAGGAAACCGACGTTGTCCCCCACCAGCTTGGCTTCCTGCTCGAAGACATCGATGAACCGGTGCCCGATAAGCTTCCGCTTCGCCTCCGGATCCGTCACCCCGGCGAGGTCGGCCAGGAAGGCGACCGATGCATCCACCGTCCGCAGGTCGATGCCCAGGTTGCGCCGGAAGGTCTGCTCGACTTGCTCCCGCTCGTTGAGCCGCAACAATCCGTGATCGACGAAGATGCAGGTGAGGCGATCTCCCACGGCGCGGTGCACCAGCGCCGCGGCGACCGAGGAATCGACCCCGCCAGAAAGCCCGCAGATGACGCGCGTGCTGTCGCCGACCAGCGCGCGGATGCGCGCCACCTCGCTCTCGACGAAGTGCTCCGGCGTCCAATCCGGCGCGCAGCCACAGATCCCGAACAGGAAATTGCCGAGCAACTCCCCACCCCGCGGTGTATGCGCGACCTCCGGATGAAACTGGACGGCGTGCAGCGGCAAGTGGTCGTGCTCCATGGCCGCGATCGGGGAGTTGTCGCTCGACGCCGTGGCGTGCCACCCCGGGGGGGTCGTGTCGACGTGATCACCATGGCTCATCCAGACCGGTGTCGTGCCGCCGGCCTCGAAGCCGGTGAACAACTGCCCCGCGCCGACCCGCAATTCCGCCCGGCCATACTCGCGGCGCGAGGCGCTGATCACCGTTCCGCCGGAAAGGTGCGCCAGCAACTGCATGCCATAGCAGACACCGAGAACCGGCGGGCCGAGGGTGAGCAGATCAGGATGCGCCGTGGGGACACCGTCGCCGTAGACCGAGTTCGGACCGCCGGAGAGGATGATCCCTTTTGGTTTCCAGTCCCGAATCCAGGCGATGTCGCGGGACGGTGGATGGATTTCGCAATAGACCCGCTGCTCGCGCACCCGCCGTGCGATCAGCTGAGTGTATTGCGACCCGAAGTCGATGATCAGGATGCCGTCGGGATGACTCACGGAGACTCGTCGGCGAAAGGGTCGGCGATTTCATCACGAAAGAGATCGGTCAGACGTTCACGGGGCCGGATCACTCCCCAGCGCCCTCCCTCCACCAGCACCTCGGCGGCACGCGCGCGGCTGTTGTAGTTGGAGCTCATGACGAAGCCGTACGCGCCCGCACCCAGGACCGCCAAGAGGTCGCCGGCGCCGACGGGCGGCAGGCTTCGCTCGAGCGCCAGGAAATCGCCCGTCTCGCACACCGGCCCCACGACGTCCATCGGTACCTCCGGCTCGGACGGGGCGCTCACCGGGAGGATGTCGTGCCAGGCCTTGTAGAGTGAGGGCCGCAACAGATCATTCATGCCGGCGTCGACCACCGCGATTTCTCGACCGCCCGAGTGCTTGCGATGCACCACTCGCGTCAGCAGCACGCCGGCGTTTCCAACCAGGAAGCGACCCGGTTCCACCCCGATCACGCAGCCGCTCTCCTGCAGGGCATCCCGAAGCGGGGCCAGCCACTGCGCCGGCGTGAGCGGCACTTCGTCGTGATACCGAATTCCGAGACCACCGCCGATGTCGAGCACGTCCGGGGTATGGCCAGCGGCGCGGACCGTGGCGAGCAATTCGAGCAGCCGATTAAGTCCGGCTTGATACGGCGCCGTCGCCAGCAACTGGGAGCCCAGATGCATCGCGATGGCACCGAGCTCAAGGCCCGACGATTCCTGCAGGATGGCGAGTGCCTCGTCCAGTTGATCCACCGCGATGCCGAACTTCACCCCGCCCTTCCCGGTCGAGATGTACGGATGGGTGTCGGCCGTGACATCAGGGTTGAAGCGGATGCCGACGCGCACCGTGGCACCGCGGAGGTCGGCCAGCATGCCGAGACGCCGCAACTCGGAAAGCGATTCCACGTTGATGTGTCCAACGCCGGCGGCCATCGCGGCGAGCAGCTCCTCGTCGGTCTTGCCGACGCCGCTGAACACGATCCGGTCCGCGGGGAAGCCAGCGGTGAGGGCGCGCAAGAGTTCGCCGCCAGACACGATATCGGCCCCCGCACCCAGCCGCGCCAGCAGGCGCAGGATGGCGAGGTTCGAGTTGGCCTTCACGGCGTAGCAAATCCGGTGCGGCAGGGCGCCGAAGGCGTGGTCGAGCGCTTGGTAGCGTGCGGTGATCGTCAGCGCGTCATAACAATAGGCAGGGGTCCCCACCTGCTCCGCGATGGCGGTGAGTGGCACCTCGCCCATGGCGAGCGTACCGTCGGCGAGGCGACTCAGCCCCGCCTCACCGAGCCGGGCGTCTAGTATGCCTTGGCCCACATGGCCTCGACCGTAGCTGGCCGCCCCGTCCAGATGCACGTCGTCGGCGCGGTGGGGCTGCGAAACTCCACATCCGGCAGACAGCGGATGGTGGCCTTGGTCTGCTCCTTGATCTCGGCCTCGACCGCGGGATCGCCACACCAGCCGGCGTAGACGAAGCCCTTGTCGGCCGCAATCCAGTCGATGAACTCCTGCTTGGAAGCTGGATTCCGTAGCGAGGCTGCCTCGCGCCGTGCCAGTGCCGTCTCGAACAGGGCGCGCTGCATGGCATCCATCTCCTGCTTGATGCGCTCGACAATGCCCGCGCGTGGAATCGGCTCCTTCCCGCCGGTGCGACGCGCAAGCATGGCACTCTCATTCGCGAGGTCGCGTGGGCCGAGCTCGAGCCGAAGCGGCACACCCCGGGACTCCCACTCGTAATACTTGGCGCCCGGCTTCATCCCTTCGCGCGTGTCGGTGTTCACTCGGATGCCAGCGGAACGCAGCTCCGTGGCCAGCACCTCTGCTGCGGCACAGGTCTGGTCCCGCTCGTCATCGCTGCGCCAGATGGGGACGATCACCACCTGCCACTGCGCCAGGCGCGGGGGGCAGACCATGCCGGCGTCATCGCCGTGCACCATGATGAGGCCGCCGATCATCCGGGTGGAGACACCCCACGACGTGTTCCACACGAAGTCCAGTCCACCATCGGCGGTCTGGTACTTGACCTCGAAGGCCTTGGCGAAGTTCTGCCCGAGATTGTGCGAGGTGCCCGCCTGCAGTGCCTTGTTGTCCTGCATCATCGCTTCAAGCGAATAGGTGCGCAGCGCCCCGGCGAAGCGCTCGCTGTCGCTCTTCCGTCCGGTGATCACCGGCATCGCCATCCACTCTTCCATGAAGGTGCGGTACAGCCCGAGGATCATGATCGTCTCGGTCTCCGCTTCCGCTTCGCTGGAGTGGGCCGTGTGGCCCTCCTGCCAGAGGAATTCCGTGGTCCGCAGGAAAAGACGGGTCCGCATCTCCCAGCGCACCACGTTGGCCCACTGGTTGATCAGCAGCGGCAAGTCGCGCCAGCTCTGGATCCACTTCGAGAACATCGCGTAGATGATCGTCTCGGAGGTCGGTCGCACGACCAGCGGCTCCTCCAGCTCCTTGCCTCCTCCGTGCGTGACGACGGCCACTTCAGGAGCAAACCCCTCGACGTGCTCGGCTTCCTTGGAGAGGAAACTCTGGGGAATGAAGAGCGGGAAGTAGGCGTTCTGGTGGCCGGTGGCCTTGAACATGTCGTCGAGTGCGCGCTGCATGTTCTCCCAGATGGCGTACCCATTGGGGCGAATGACCATGCATCCGCGCACCGGGGAGTAATCGGCCAGCTCGGCCTTCATGATCAGGTCATTGTACCACGCGCTGAAATCCTGGGCGCGGGGGGTCAGGGCTTTCGACTCGGCCATCGGTTACGCAATCCCGGAAAGAAGTTCGCGGCAACGATCCGTCACCGCCTCGTGCGACACGCTCTCCTGTGTCTTCGCCATCAACTGCTTCAGCTGGACCTCACCACGGGCCCGGTCGTCGGGGCCGATCACCACGACCAGTCGTGCCCCGCGGGCATCGGCCGTCTTGAACTGCTTCCCCAACGCGGTGGCGTGAAAGGCATACTCCGTCCGCATCCCCGCGCCGCGCAGTCGGTGCGCCATCGCGAGCACGTGCGGCACATCCTCCGGCGTCACCGCCGTCACGAAGACATCGATGCTGCTCTCGGTCGCGGGGAGGAGCCCGCGCTCCTTGAGCAACTCCCCCAGCACCACATCACCCATCCCGAAACCGAGCGCGGGAAGGTCGACGCCGCCGAGGTTGGCGAGCAGGGTGTCGTAGCGCCCGCCGCCACAGATGGCGCGCAGGCTGCGCTGGACATCAAACAGCTCGAACACGGTGCCGGTGTAGTACGCGATCCCGCGCACGATGGAAAGATCGAGTTCAATGAACTCGCCCAGGCCCATGGCCTCGAGGGCGGCGACGGCCTCGCGCAGCGGCTGCCCGGCAGCGATTGCCGTCGGATACGCCGCCAGCGACTGCTCCAGCTCCGACCAGGAGCGTCGATCGCGGAGCGCCTCGACGATCTCCAGCGCCTCGACCCGGTCGGCTCCAGCCGCCTCGAGGAACGCCTGCTTGCGACCGGCGTATTCTGCGCGGCCGAGTTTGTCGAGCGCCTGCATCAGCAGCGGACGATGCGGCGGGGCGATGTCGAGGGCATCGAGGATGCCGTCGAGGAGGCGGCGGTCGGAGAGTCGCACCTTGAAGTCAGTGGCCGTGAGCCCCAACTCCCGCAGCACGTCGATCGCGAGGGCGATGATCTCGGCATCGGCCAGCGCGCCAGCTTCGCCGATGAGATCGCAATTGAGCTGGAAATGTTCGCGCAACCGCCCGCGCTGCTGCCGTTCGTAGCGGAAGAGCTGGGGCATCGAGAACCACCGGATCGGCTTCTTCAATCCGTTGGCGTGCTCCGACACCATCCGCGCGAGCGTGGGCGTCATTTCGGGGCGGAGTGCGACCTCGCGCCCACCCTTGTCGGTGAAATTGTAGAGCTGCCCCACAATCTCGTCGCCGCTCTTGGCCGTGTAGAGCTCGAGCGGTTCGAGGGGGGGACCGTCGTATTCCTCGAAGCCGTACCGCGTCGCCACCCGTCGCCACGCCCCGAACAGGTGGGCACGGAGCGCCAGATCGGCCGGTGCGAAGTCGCGGAATCCGGGAAGTGGCCGGAAAGTCATGGCACAAAATACACCGGGGCCGCCTCGGTTGGGCGGATTCAGCCCACTCAGAGCACCGGCAGGCCGAGTGCCGAGAAGACGTCGCCCACGGTATGGAAGGAGCCCGTCACCAGCACGGTCCCGGCACCCTGCTCCGCCGCGCGCAGCGCCTCCCCAAAATCGGGCACGAGGCGCCAGCGGGCGCGGGCCGTCGGTCGTGCGGGGTCGGCCAGCCAGCGCTCCAACCAGCCCAGGTCCCAACGACGCGTGTCGGCACTCGGCGCCACCGTCAGGATCCCGACGTCGACGGCCTCATCGAGCCGTACCAGCATCTCGGGCCAGAACTTGTCTCCGAGGATCGACACCACCGCATGGATCGGCGCCGTTGGCGCAAGCTCACGCAGCGCATCGACCAGCGCATCCATGCCATCGGGATTGTGTGCAACATCAAACAACCACTTGCCGCGGCGATCGAGCCGGCCCGGCAGCTTCGCGATCGCGAACCCGGCCTCGATGGCCTCCTGCGGAGGACGGAGCCGCGCGGGGAGTGCAGCGAGCACCGTGGCCGCCACCGCCGCGTTCCGACGCTGATGCGCGCCCAACAACCCCAGCGGCCCAGCCCACCGCTGGCCGGCCGGCACGAAGACGGGCCGGAAACTCTGGTCGTCCCGACCCTGGGCCACCGCGGCGGCCCCGGCATCGCGCAGCACGGCGGCGAGGATGGGATCCGCTTCGCCGATCACAAAGGGGACACCGGGTTTCGCAATGCCGGCCTTCTCGGCGGCGATCTCCGCCACCGTGTCACCGAGGTATTTCTGGTGATCGAGCGCGATGTGGGTCACCGCACTCACCAGCGGCAGCAACACATTGGTGCTGTCGAGTCGCCCACCCAAGCCCACTTCGACCACGGCGATGTCCACTTCGCGGGCGGCGAAGTGTGCCAGGGCAATCGCCGTGGTGGTCTCGAAAAATGTGGCCCCCGAGGCCTCGATTGTGGGACGGAGCTGCGCCGTCCACGCCGCCACCGCTGTCTCGGAGATGGGGACACCGTCGATGCGAATTCGCTCGCAGAACGACACCAGATGGGGCGACGTGTAGAGCCCGACCCGGAAGCCGGCAGCCTGCAGCGCGGTCGCGACGAGGGTGGAGACACTCCCCTTGCCGTTGGTGCCTCCGATGTGAACCGTCGGAAAGAGCAGCTGCGGCTCGCCCAGGGCGCGGAGCAGCGTCCTGGTGGTGTCGAGTCCGAACTTGATCTGGGTGGTGCGCGGGAAGAGGAATTCCAGCGCGCTCTGGTAGCTCTCGGTCACAGGAGGTGGGGTCCGGCACCGCCCCCCGGAGTCCAAGGGGCGGTGCCGGGGCTCAGGCCGCGGTCGCGGCCTTTCCGGGAACCCGGTGGCCCTGGAAGTGGCGGAGGAGCCGAGCCGTCGTCTCGCGCAGCGAGGCGCGCGGCACGACGTCGTCAATCTGGCCCTTTTCGAGCAGGAACTCGGCGGTCTGGAATCCCTCTGGGAGATCCTGCCCGATTGTCATCTTGATGACCCGCTCGCCGGCGAAGCCGATCACGGCACCCGGTTCGGCCAGAATCACGTCGCCCTGCATCGCGAACGACGCCGAGACGCCGCCCGTGGTGGGATCAGTGAGGATCGAGATGTAGGGGACGGCGGCCTGCTTCATCATCGCAATCGCGGCGGAGGTCTTGGCCATCTGCATCAGCGAGAGCGCGCCCTCTTGCATGCGGGCACCGCCGGAGGTGCACACCAGCACGAGGGGGATCTTCTTCTCGGCTGAGCGGCGCGCCAAGCGCGCGATCTTCTCGCCGACAACGGACCCCATCGAACCACCCATGAACCGGAAGTTCATGACGCCGAGATGCAACGGGCGACGCTCGAGCCGGGCCGTGCCGGTGTAGATGGCATCCGATCCCGAGGCCTTCTTCCGCGCGGCGACCAGTCGATCGGCATAATGCTCAAAGCCGAGCGGGTCGACCGACGAGAGGTTGCCGAACAGTTCCTTCCAGCTGCCATCATCGGTGAGGAGCTCGATGTACTCCTCGGCAGAAAAGCGCTTGTGCGTGCCACACTCAGGGCAGACGTTCAGCGCCTTCTCGAACTTCTCTCGAATATCGATGTGACCGCAGGATTCACACTTCTCCCAGGCGTCCGCGGGAATCTCCAAACGCTCCCGGGGAGCGGTTCTGGGCTTTCGCTCCTTCTTGAACCACGCCATGACGGCCATAGTACCTCGAGTGGCGCCGGACTCCGGGGGGAGATCCAGCGTGACCCTTCAAGCTGGAGCCCGCCCGGCATCCGCGCAAGACCTTGACAGCTAAGCCGTTGTCATGATTCGAGATAGCTGGAGGCCCGTTGCTCTCCCGAGGCCCGGAACGCCAGCCCGAGGGCGATGAACATCGCCACCAGAAAGGAGCCGCCGAACGAAAAGAACGGCAGCGGAATGCCGGTGATCGGCATCAGCGAGACACTCATCCCGATGTTTTCGTAGATGTGGGTGAAGATCAACCCGACGATCCCGAAGATGCAGAGCGAGGCGTAGGGATCGCTGGCGCGCCGTGCGATCCGAATCAGGATGTAGAGCAATGAGAGCAAGAGTCCCAATACCACGACCACGCCGACGAAGCCGAACTCCTCCCCCACCACAGCGAAGACGAAGTCGGTCCAGTGCTCTGGGATGTAACCGGAGCGTTTCTGGGTCCCGAGGGTGAAGCCGGTCCCGAGCCAGCCACCGGAACCGATGGCCACCTTGGACTGGATCGCCTGGTAGCCGGGTCCCTTGCGGTAGTTCTCCGGATTGAGAAAGGAGAGGATTCGCTCCTGCTGATACGTCGCCATCTTTCCCCAGACCACGATGTAGAGCACGCCCATGGCGGAGTTGGCAAGGTAGACCGCGATCGCCTCGAAGATGAACGGCCGCCAGGTGAGCAAGAGCACGAAGAGCAGCACCATCCAGGCGCTCCAGAGCGCGGTGTTCCACGCCAGCAGCAGCGAGATCACCGGTGACGCCAGCAGGAGCAGCAGTGAGGGCGCGACTCCAGCCCAGAACAACATCGCGAAGAGGATGCCGGCAAAGACAATCGCGCTGCCGAGATCGGGCTGCTTCAACACCAGCAAGGCCGGAATGAACGCGATCATCACTGGTGGGATGAGCCCCCGCAGCGTATTGGGTGGGTCCCGCCGCGATGCGAACCAACGCGCGAGCATCAGGATGGTCGCCAGCTTCGCAAGCTCGACAGGTTGCCCCAGCCGGATATTCCCGATGGCAAGCCAGCTCTTGCTCCCGACACCGGTGCCGAAGCCCTTCCCCACCACCAGCGTGATCCCGAGCAGCAGCAGTCCGAAGCCGTAGGCCCAGGGCGCCGCCCATTCGAGAATTCGGAACGACACCCGATAGCTGATCGCCGCGGCGAGCCCCCCGGCCCCGAGCCAGATCAGCTGGCGAATCCACTTGCCGTCGCCGTCCGACTTGAAGTCCGTTTGCCCGGCAGAGTAGAGGATGACCACGCCGAGAATCGAGAGGAGGACCACCACCACAAGGAGGGTGCGATCGAGGCCTCTGTTCATCGCGGACCTCGCGGGGCGCGGGCCTGCAGCAGGCTGGGGAGCGGCGCGGCGGCGCCGGTGGAGTCCGACACGAGGGAATCCACGCCGGGCGTGGTATCCTCGCTCAACGGCGGCACGAAGTCGGACTTGATCGCCGCGCTGCCGGGACCCTGCAGGAAGCGCCCGATTGCCCGCACCACATATTTGGCCACCAGCGAGCCGTGGAGTCCCTCCTCCACCTGGATCCCGATCACGACCTTGGCCGAATCGGCCGGCGCGAAGCCAATGAACCAGGCGATGTCCTTCTGGTTGCTCACCTGCCCCGAACCGGTCTTGCCGGCGACATCGAACGCCGCGCCACCGGAGGCGCCGGCCGTGCCACTGCGCACCACCTCAGACATCGCGTGACGCAGGCCGCGCAGCTGATCCGGCGTGAGTCCGAGATCGTAGCGCTTGGCGTCCTGCCGCTCCTCGAACACGTGCGGGGGACGCTTGATGCCATCACCGGCGAGTGCGGCGTAGAAGGAAACCATGTTGATCAGGGTCTGGCTGTTGCGGCCCTGTCCGATCGCGAGATTCAGCACCTCGCCATTGTTCCAGGTCGATTGGCCGCGCGAGTTGATGTAATCCTTGACGCTGCGGGGGAAGAGCCCGCGCTTCTCCTGCTGCAGGTCAATCCCGCTGGGGTCGGAGAGTCCGAGGGCCTGGCCATCCTCCATCATCGCGTCGCGGCCGAGCAACAGGCCGAGTTGATAGAAGTAGACGTCGCAGGAGGTCTTGATCGCCTCGGTGAGGGTCAGCGAACCGTGGCCGCCGTCCCGCTTCCAACATTTGTACACGCGGTTGCCGAAGCGATACCCGCCCGTGCATGGTGCGGGCATCCGGCTGTCCATGGTGACGAGCCCGCGGCGAAGCGCCATGGTGGCGATCGCCAGCTTGAAGGGTGACGCGGGTGGGTAGCGCCCGTTGATGACCCGATCGAGCAGCGGGTTGTCGGAATCCTCGTGGTACACGGCGTAGTCGGCGACGCTGATGCCGCCAATGAAGGCATTGGGATCAAACCCGGGATGGGAGTAGTAGGCGAGCACCTCGCCTTTCGGCGTCATCGCCACCATGGCGCCGCGCATGTCGGGCATGTCCGCATTCCACATCGAATCGATGAAGAGCTGCAGCGGCAGGTCGATGGTGGTGCGCATCACGCTGCCGGCGATCGGCCGCACGGCGCCCCCATTCTGCTGGTCGCGCACCGTGCGACCGCGCGCGGTGACCTCGACGTAGCGGGTGCCGGTCTGCCCGCGCAGCAGCGAGTCGTACTCCACCTCCAACCCCTGCTTCCCCACCATCTCGCCCATGGCCGCCGTGCCGAACTCGCCCGCCTTCAGTTCGCCCTCGCTGATCTCCCCGATGTAGCCGACCAGATGCGCCATCGAGAGCCCGTGCGGGTAGGTCCGCCGCGGCTCGGCCTGGATCACCAATCCGGGAATGGCTGCCCGGTGCTCCTCGAGCACGGCAACGACGCGATCCTCTCCCGAGGCAAAGACCTGGGTCGGTTGGTAGCGCGCCGCGCGCCAGCGCTGCACCACTGCTTCGATCTTCACCGAATCGGCGGGGACGAAGGCGAGCAGCCGCGCGAGCACTGCGCGAAGCGAGTCCTCGCGAGAGGCCAACAGCTTGATGGAGTAGCCAGGGACATTCTCTGCAATCGGCAGCCCGTTGCGATCGAGGATGTCACCGCGTGGCGAGGGAAGCTTGATGGGCCGGAGTCGATTGCTCCCAGCCTCCACCCGAAAGCGATCGTGCTCGAGAACCTGGGCCTTGAAGAACGCCCCCGCGAGCACGGCGAAGGTGAGCCCGAGCACCCAGCGCGCCGCATCGGCGCGGCGCGCGACCTCGAATGACGCGAACGCGCTCATCGGTCCATCCGGATCGCGAGCCAATCACGGAAGAGGATCACGATCAGCGAGCCCACCACCGCCGTGCTCAGCCCCTGCAACGGCGACCAGACCAGGACATCGGTCACGAACCGTCCCGCCGGCGTGCCGCTCAAGGAGAGCACGAGCAGGTTTCGGGTCCAGGTTCCCAGAAAAAAGACGCCGAAGGTCACCAGCAGGTTGTCCGCGAAGAAGACCGAGCGTCCCCACGCCGCTCCCCACCCGACCAGCACGTGCGCGAGGATCCCGGCGCCGAATCGTGCCGGGGTCAGCACGTCGACCAGCAGGCCCACCGCGAAGCCGGTGATTGCGGCGACACCGGGACGCTGTCGAATGGCCAGCAGCAGCAGCGCCAGCATGAGGAAGTCGGGCATGCCTCGCCCTTCCACCAGCGAGG
The DNA here is from genome assembly GCA_040002895.1 of Gemmatimonadota bacterium. GTDB lineage: Bacteria > Gemmatimonadota > Gemmatimonadetes > Gemmatimonadales > GWC2-71-9 > Palsa-1233. The sequence continues at coordinate 16,406 of JBDUDP010000001.1, read as the reverse complement.
GGCGCAGGTAGAACTCCGCCACCAGCAGGGCCACGATCACCACGGCGACGCGGAACTTGTCGCTCGAGCGCCGACGCATCGGCCCGCCTCCCGTCCAGACCGAACTCATGGCGCCGAGTCCGGACGGGTGAGGGAATCGAGTGCGCGGCGCCGCAGCTCGACGGCGCGAAGCGCCTCCGCCTTGCGCGCGGAATCGGACGGGGGGAACGGCAGGAATACCGTGTCACGCGGGACGGTGAGCACCAGGACATGCGTCACGACCGCAGGATGGGCGAACGGCGTGACGCGGTAGACCCGCTCGTACCCGAACTGGTCGCGTTCGATGGTACTGATCCGACCGATCGGAATCCCGCGCGGAAAGACACCTCCGAGGCCCGAGGTGTAGACCGGTGTTCCGATGGCGAGCGAGTCGCGCAGCGCCACGCCGCGCAACTGCATCACCGCCTGACTCGCATCGGTGCTCGGTGCGGCGGAGATCAGCCCGGTGACCCGACCGTCCCCAGTCACGGCTGCGGCGCGGAACTCCGGATGCGCCCAGGTATAGACCGAGCTGGCGTGCCGACCCGCCGACCAGACATATCCCACCAATCCCTCAGTGCTGACGACGGGATCGAATTGCGACGCCCCATCGGCCGATCCGACGCTCACCAGCGTCATCCGGTCGTCCGTCATCGTGGGCTGATGGAGGACTTCGGCTGGCAGGTAGGGGTGCGGCAGTTTGGGCCGGAGGGCGAGGAGGCCCCTGAGGTCGCTGTTCTCCCGGCTGGTCTCGGCGAAGTCCTGCACCAGCAGCGCCAGCGAGTCCCGAGCGCCCTGCAGGACCAACAGCCCGGAGCGAGCCGTCCGATCGGCCACGGCACGCGTCTGCATGGCCACCAGGGGGCGCAGGGCAGTCTGGCGGATGGCGCCGGTGAGGCCGCTGGCCCAACTGCGGGGCAGTGCGAGCGCGAAGAGGGCCAGCACAATGCAGCCCACGAAGAGCACCAGGTCGCTGCGGGCTGCTTCCCGCCCACCCTGGCCACGCATCGTCAGGTCGTCAGGACGCTGCGGTACTTCTCGTAATCGTCGAGGATCCGGCCGGTGCCCCGAACCACGCAGGTGAGGGGATCCTCGTCGACGTGGATCGGCAAGCCGGTCTCCTGCGACAACAACAGATCGAGGCCTCGGATGAGGGCACCGCCACCGGTCATCACGATGCCGCGATCGACGATATCGGACGCCAGTTCTGGCGGGGTGATTTCCAGCGCTCGGCGAACCGCATCGACAATTTGCTGCACCGGCTCCTGGACGGCCTCCCGGATTTCGGTGGAGTGCACCCGCACCGTCTTGGGAATCCCCGAGACCAGGTCCCGCCCCTTCACTTCCATCTCCCGCTCATCGCCAGACGGGTACGCCGAACCAACCTTGATCTTGATGAGCTCGGCCGTCGGCTCGCCGATCAGCAGGTTGTAGTTCTTGCGCATGAACATGACGATGGCCTGATCAAACTCGTCACCGCCGATGCGGATTGACGTGTCGGACACAATGCCACTGAGGGCGATGACGGCGATCTCGGTGGTGCCGCCGCCGATGTCGATCACCATGTTGCCCGTGGGCGTGTCCACCGGCAGACCGACACCGATCGCGGCGGCCATCGGTTCGGCCACCATCAGCACCTGCTTCGCACCGGCGGTCTCCGCGGAGTCACGCACGGCACGACGCTCGACTTCGGTGATGCCGGACGGCACCGCGACAATCACCTTCGGCTTCACGCGGAAAAAGTGTTTGTCGATGATGGTCTTGAGGAAATACCGCAGCATCTTTTCGGTGACATCGAAGTCGGCGATGACGCCATCGCGCATCGGACGTACCGCGACGATGGCCTCGGGTGTGCGACCCAGCATGCGCTTCGCCTCGAGCCCGATCCCCTTCACGCGACCAGTGGCTTTTTCGATGGCGACCACCGAGGGCTCGTTGAGCACGATCCCTTCACCCTTCACATAGATGAGGGTGTTGGCCGTGCCAAGGTCGACCGCGATTTCGTTCGCAGGAAGGAAGGTGCCGAAGCTGGGAAATTTCACGTAGGAGGCCGCCGACGGAGTCAGAGAGCCAACCTAAGAGGGGAGCACCCGCTCGGCAAGCGCAACGTCAAGAGACACGGGAGGTTATGCCGAACCGCGTCGACGTCGAACCGGATCAGGTGAGCGGTTACTCACACTCATCGAGCCAGCCAGCTGCATCAAAAGGCAACGGCCCCGAAGTACTTCGCACCGGGCTACCTCCCGGTGCTCCCGAACCCCCCTGCCCCGCGCCCGCTCTCGGGCAGCACCGCCACCTCGACGAACTCCACCGGCTCGACTTTCTGTACCAACGCCTGAGCAATACGATCGCCCCGGTGAATCACGAACGGTTCGCTGCCGTGGTTGATCAGGATCACCTGCAGCTCACCCCGGTAATCGCTGTCGATCGTGGCCGGAGTGTTGGGGAGGGTCACGCCGTGCTTCAGCGCCAGCCCCGAACGGGGGCGCAGCTGCAGCTCATAGCCCTCGGGGACCGCCACGGCGAGGCCAGTGGGCACGAGACCACGCCCCCCCGCAGGGATGGCGACGTCGACCGCCGAGACCACGTCCATGCCGGCCGCTCCCGGGGTGGCCCGAGCCGGAAGCGGCAACCCCTCGCCGTGCGGCAGGCGCACGACGAGGAGTTGAATGGTCCGCTCGGCGCTAGAGGACGCTGTCAACGTCAGTGCAGTCAAGTCCGAACGCCTCGGCCACGCCGGGATAGACAATCTTCCCATTGACGACGTTGAGGCCGAGCTTGAGGGCGCTGTCACGACGGCAGGCATCCTTCCAGCCCAGGTTCGCGAGCGTGATGGCGTAGGGCAGCGTGGCGTTGGTGAGCGCGAGCGTCGACGTGCGCGGCACGGCGCCCGGCATGTTCGCGACGGCGTAATGGAGCACGCCCTCGACGAAGTAGGTCGGATTTTCGTGCGTCGTCGGCTTGATGGTCTCGACACAGCCACCCTGGTCCACTGCGACATCGACGATGACGCAGCCATCGGGGATCTGCTTGAGATCCTCTCGGGTGATCAGGTGCGGTGCCTTCTTGCCGGGAATCAACACGGCGCCGATGATCAGGTCCGCATCCTTCACGGCCTCGAGGATGTTGTGCCGATTCGAGAACACCGTGTCGACGTTCGCCGGGAGGACGTCGTCGAGGTAGCGCAGCCGGTCGAGCGAGTTGTCGAGCAAGGTCACATCGGCGCCGAGGCCGGCGGCCATCTTGGCCGCGTTGATGCCCACCACGCCGCCCCCGATGATCACCACCTTGGCCGGCTTCACGCCTGGGACACCGCCGAGCAGCACGCCGCGTCCACCGAACAGCTTCTCGTTGTACTTGGCACCCTCCTGCACCGCCAGACGGCCGGCCACCTCCGACATCGGCGTGAGCAGCGGCAGCTGGCCACCGGGCAACTGGACCGTCTCGTAGGCCACGGCAATGGCGCCCGACTTCATCACGGCACGCGTGAGCGGTTCATCCGCGGCGAAGTGGAAGTAGGTGTACATCACCAGGCCCGGACGCATCCGGGGCCACTCCACCGCGATCGGCTCCTTGACCTTGATGATCATGTCGGCCTTGGCCCAGGTCGCGTCGGCATCCGGCGCGATCGTGGCCCCCGCGGCGACATAGTTCGCGTCACTGAAGCCGCTGCCGAGTCCGGCACCGGTTTCGACCTGCACGGCATGGCCCTCGCGGACGAGCGCCTCCACACCGGACGGCACGAGGCCGACCCGATTCTCGTTGGTCTTGATCTCCTTCGGCACGCCAATCAGCATCGCGATCTCGCTTGCGCGCTCTGGGCGCGCGTCGAAAGGGTCAACGGCTTGGGCCGAGGCGGACAGTGGTCATCCGCTCCGGCGCGAGGAACTCCGCGGCGAGTGCCGCCGATTCCTCACGAGTCACCGCATCGACGAGGCGCAGGACCTCGTCGAGGGGACGATACGGTTCATCCTGCAGGACATGTGTGGCGAGCCGATACATCCGACTCGTGGTGCTCTCGAGCGCCAGCATGAGCTGGCCCTTCAACTGTCCCTTGCCGTCGGCGAGGTCATCCGCCGGCAATCCTTCACGCGACATCAGCAGCAGTTCGGCCCCGATGGCATCGAGCGCCTTGTCGGCCGTTGCCGGCGCCGTGCCGACATACACTCCGAAGGTCCCGGCAGCGCGGTAGGCCGAATGCCAGGCATACACGGCGTAACAGAGGCCCAGCTCCTCCCGCACGCGCTGGAACAAGCGGCTCGACATCCCGCCGCCAAGGACGGCACCGAGCAGGGCGAGGCCGTAGCGTCGCGGATCGTTGGCCGCGATGCTGTCGGTGCCGAGCACGGCGTGCACCTGCTGCAGCGCGGTAGGCTCAATCCGGGTCGCTCCGCGCACCGCGGGAGCTGCGATCACCACTGGACAAGGCGCCTTCGCATCCCCGGCGAACCACCCGAGCCCGTCCAACAGATCCAGGACCTGCCCGTGTTCGATGTTGCCGGCCACCGCGATCACCGAGTTCCCCGGATAGTAGCTCCCCGAGTGCAGTTCGCGCAGGTCGGTGGTCCCGAGTGCGCTGACCGTCTCGGCCGTGCCCAGGATCGAGTAGCCGTAGGGATGGTCGGGCCAGAGCGTCTCGCCCCAGAGCTCGAACACGAGGTCGTCGGGGGTGTCCTGGACGCCATGCAGCTCCTCGAGGACCACGTTGCGCTCGAGCTCCAAGTCACTGTCGCGCAGCAACGGCTGCCGCACCAGGTCGGTGAGGACGTCGAGTGCGAGCGGCAGATCGGCATCGAGGACGTGCGCCTGGAACGAGGTGGTGTCCCGCGACGTGTAGGCGTCGAGGGATCCGCCGCGCGCCTCGAGCGAGACGGCGATGTCGCGTGCCGTCCGCTTCTCGGTGCCCTTGAAGACCATATGTTCGAGGAGATGGGAGACCCCCATCTTGGCGCGGGACTCATGCCCGCTCGCCGATCGGACCCAGATCCCCGCCGCCGCGGACCGAACACCGGGAAGGCGTTCGGTCACGACGACGAGTCCGTTCGGGGCGTCGGTGCGAAACAGCGCGTCGTCGAGCTGGACGGTTCGCACCGACGTCGTGCTCATTCCTTCGGGAGGAGCGCCTTCCGTGACAGGCGCATGCGGCCGCGCTCGTCGACTTCCAGCAGCTTCACCGTGACCATCTCACCCTTCTTGAGGACGTCCTCGGTCTTCTCGACCCGCTTGTGGTCGATCTCCGAGATGTGGAGCAGCCCTTCCACGCCCGGCATGATCTCGACGAAGGCACCGAAGGCCGTGATGCTCTTGATCGGACCGGTGTAGATGGTGCCGACGATCGGCTCCGCCACGATGCCCATGACCATCTCGCGGGCCTTGGCACCCGCTTCGGCGCCGACGGCGGCGATGGTGATGAGACCGGTGTCGTCGATGTTGACCTTGGCACCCGAGGCGTCCTGGATGCCACGGATGGTCTTGCCCTTGGGGCCGATGACGTCGCCGATCTTGTCCGGCTTGATCTGGATCGTGAAGATCCGCGGCGCCCACGGCGACATCTCGTCACGCTGGGTGGCAATGATCTTGTTCATCTCGCCCAGGATGTGCAGCCGGCCCTTGTGGGCCTGCTCCAGCGCGGACTTCATGATCGCGAGCGAGAGCCCCGCGATCTTGATGTCCATCTGGATCGAGGTGATGCCCTGTTCCGTGCCGGCCACCTTGAAGTCCATGTCACCGAGGTGGTCTTCGGTGCCGAGGATGTCGGTCAGGATCGCGACGCGGTCGCCTTCCTTGATCAGTCCCATCGCCACACCGGCGCAGGCGGCCTTGATCGGCACACCGGCATCCATCAGGGCGAGTGAGGAGCCGCAGACCGTCGCCATCGATGACGAGCCGTTCGACTCGAGGATCTCCGAGACGATGCGGATGGTGTAGGGAAAGTCGGCCGTGGCCGGCAGCAGCGGATGGATCGCCCGCTCCGCCAGGGCGCCGTGCCCGATTTCGCGACGCGACGTCCCGCGCAACGGCCGGACTTCACCGGTCGAATACGGTGGGAAATTGTAGTGCAGCATGAACGACTTCTTCGACTCTCCCGGCACTTCGATCGAGTCGATGCGCTGCTCGTCGTCGGCGGTGCCGAGGGTGACGGCGACGAAGGCCTGCGTCTCGCCGCGCGTGAACACGGACGAGCCGTGCACGCGCGGCACCACGCCGACTTCCGGTGTGATCGGACGGATGGTGACCCCATCACGCCCGTCGATCCGCTCGCCCTTGTCGAGAATCTGGGCGCGCATCACGGTGTACTCGACTTCCTCGAGCTCGTTGCCGATCTCCTTGCCGCTATCCGGGAAGGTTTCCAGCAGCTTGGCCTTGACCTCGTCACGTACGGTCCGAATCGCGCCGGCGCGTCCCGCCTTGTCCTTGCCGTTCATGGCCTTCGCCATCGCCTTCTCGGCAGCGGACTTCACGGCCTTGACGATGTCGGCGTTCTTGGTGGGGGCTTCCCACGCCATCTTGGGCTTGCCGACCTTCTTGACCAGGTCTGCGATCAGCTTGACCTGCTCCTTGATGCCGACCTGCGCGACCTTGAGGCCATCGAGGACTTCCGCCTCGCTGACTTCGTTGGCGCCACCCTCGACCATCATGATCGAGTCGGCCATGCCGGCCACGACAAGATCCAGCGCCGAGAACTCCAGCTGCTGGAAGGTCGGGTTCATGATCCAGTTGTCTTCGACCTTGCCGACGCGCGCGGCGGCGATCGGGCCATTCCACGGAATCTCGGAGATCGAGAGTGCGGCCGACGCGGCCAGCACGGCGATCACGTCGGATTCATTCTCCTGGTCGGTGGAGAGCACCGTGACGAACACCTGCACCTCATGCCGGAAGCCTTCCGGGAAGAGCGGGCGAATGGAGCGGTCGATGATCCGGCAATTGAGAATTTCGCCGTCGGACGGGCGCCCTTCCCGCTTGAGAAACCCGCCCGGAATCTTGCCCGCGGCGTAGGTCTTCTCCTTGTACTCCACCGTCAGGGGGAAGAACGGGAGATGGGTGATGTTGGGCGAGACGGTGACGGCGGCGAGGACGGTGGTCTCTCCATACTGGACCAGAACCGACCCGGCGGCTTGCTTGGCGAGGCGGCCGGTCTCGATGACCAGCGGACGGCCCGCGAACTGCGTTTCAATACGATGCACGATTTTCCTTCAATGCGTTTGAGCACCCAAAAACGGAAAGCGTCCCACGGTGCTCGCGTGGGACGCCTTGCAGTTTCAGCCGACGGTCAGTTCCGGAGGCCGAGTTCAGTGACCAGGGCGCGGTATGTCGAGATGTCGTTGCTCTTGAGATAGTTCAAGAGCCGGCGCCGGGTACCCACCATCTTCAGCAAGCCACGGCGACCATGATGGTCCTTCGCGTGGGTGCGGAAGTGATCGGTCAGGCTGTTGATCCGCGTCGTCAGCAGGGCGACCTGCACTCGCGCGGAGCCGGTGTCTTCGCCATGCAGGCGGTGCTTCTCGATGACGGGTTGCTTCTCGATCATGCCGTGTTGTTCCTGCCCTGAGTCAATGCTGCGCTTACACTTAGGTTCGCTTGGATAGCCACGGAATATAGCCCAGACATCGGAGGAGGGGCAACCCCCGGGCGAGGGAATACCGATCACGGATGACAGATGACCGATTTTCGGCCACCACCCCCTCACTCTGCGCTCTGTTCCTCTCTCCTCTCTCCTCTCTCCTCTCTCCTCTCTCCTCTCTCCTCTCTCCTCTCCATGACGTTTTCCACCCCCATTCCGCGCAATTCATCCAGAGCACCACAGCCCATCCGCCTGCCGCCCTGGAGCAACCCGCCATGCCTGCCATCCGTCGCCCACTCATTGGTCGCCTCGCCGCGGCCCTCGTGGCCCTCCCCTGCCTCGCGTTGTCGGCCCAGTCCGCCTCCCCGTGCGCCGGGAAGCCGCTTTGCGCCGATAACCGCGAGTTCGTGGCGGTACTCACCGACGTACGCCTGAGCCGGGTGGGCACGTCGGATCGGGTCGTCACTGCCACCCTGCGAATTACCAACCTCACGACCCAGCCGTTGATTCTGGGCTACGTGGATCAGTCGGCGGTCAGCATCGACGACCGAGGCAATCGCTACGGCGCGTACGGCGACGACGCCGTGCGTGGGCTCGGGATCATCCGGGCAAGCACCTTCGATCCCAAGTTTGCCCTCGCCGGCAACGAAACCGCTGACGCCCGCATCGAGATGCGCTGGCGACCCGAGTCCCGCGGCGCGATCTACGGCAGCGTCTTCGATATGGAGCTCGCCCTCCGGCGCATCGACCCGGTGACGGCGCAGCAATACCGTGTGGGTCGCGAATACTCGCTCGCCTTCCGTGGCATCACCGAGGGCTCCAGGAATGGCCAGATCGCCGCGGCCGCGGCGGCAGCTGCTGGGCCCACCGCAGCACCCGCCTCCGCCACCCCGCCCAGCGGACCGGCCGCAGACCCCTGCCTCGGCAAGAGTCGTTGTTTCGCCACGCCCGGATTCGTGGCGGAAGTCGTGAATGCGCGTGACAGCCGCGAGGGAACCTATCGCGATCACGTGGTGCGCATCACCGTGAAAGTGCACAACACATCGCCCGCCCGCCTGATCCTCGGCTACAAGTCGGGATCGAGCGTGGTGATCGACAACCTCGGCAATCGCTTCTACTGGGGTCGGGCGGGGACCTACGATCTGAGTGCGAGTGGTATCGGAACCGTCACCGGGCAGAAGGCCGATCCCGGCTTCGCACTGGATCCGGGTGAGAGCCGTAGCGCGACCTTCACGCTTGTCCGCTTCAGACCGGGCAACACCGCCACGGGGACGGCATTTTCGTGGGATGTCGTGCTCACCCAGCTGGAGCCGCTGAGCGGCGGGCAGATCCGGTCGGTGCGAGACTTCGCACTCTCCTTTCCCGATCTCGCCCCCAACGCATCAGACGCAGCGCGGGGCGCTGCCTCGGACGCCGGGAAGTCGCTCATCAACGATGTCCTCAAGCGGGTGCGGAAGCCCTGAGCCCTAGCGACCAATCAACCGACCGATGTCGTTGCTGAAGGCCAGCACCATGAGCAGCACCACCAGGCCCAGGCCGACGAACGACACGATCTCGCGCACCCGGTTCGGCAGTGGACGCCGGATGATTCCCTCGATGGCGAGCATGAGGAATGCGCCGCCATCGAGCACTGGGATCGGCAACAGGTTCACGACGGCGAGGTTTACCGAGATCAGCGCCATGAACGCCAGCAGGTTTTCGAGGCCGGCGCGCGCCTGTTGCGCGGCCATCTGACCGATCAGGATCGGTCCACCAATCTCTTTGCTGCTGATCTGCCGCGTGGCGAGCCCGCGGAAGGTCTGAAAGATCATCCCGGCCGAGCTCATGGTGGCATCGCCGCCGGCGCGCAACGCCCCGACGAAGTTCAGCGACTCGGTCTGGTAGGTCGTGCGGGGCGTGGCACCGATCCGGCCGATCATGGGCGACGTGTCGTCGCCACGGATCTTGTGCTCTGCCTTCGGCGTCACGGCAAGCTGCTTCACCTCACCACCACGCATGACGGCAATCTCGATTGGCCGTCCCGCTGCCGCTTCGATCCGATCGACGGCGTCCGCCCACTGGGCAATGGGTGCGCCGTCGATGCTGATCATCGAATCGCCCGGCTCCATGCCGGCCGAGGCCGCAGGATATCCCGCCGAGAGAGTGCCGATCATGGTCGAGCGCATCGGCTCCAGCGCGGAGGCGACCGCGCCGCGTTCGGCGAGGGCATCGCGGTGCATCGCGAGCGCAATCGGGGCGTGATCAGCGAAGGTGAACGTCAACTCGTTCTGGCTCGCCGACGTGATGTGCTCGAGGATGTCGTCCCATGAGTGCACCGGCTGGCCATCGACGGCCGTGATGCGGGTACCCGCAGGCAGCTCAGCCAATGCAGCCGCCGCAGGTGGCAGCTGATCCGCTGCCACGCGACCGATCGTCGTGGTGGGATCGAACTGGCGCCCGTTCTTGATGGCGAGCCCGCTGAACACCACGAAGGCGAACACGATGTTGAGGGTGACCCCGGACAGGATGATCACCATTCGTTGCCAGATCGGCTTGGCCTCAAAGACCCGATCCGGCGGCACCTCGACCGATGCCCCGCCCTCGAGCACGGACGACGACGGATCCTCTTCCTTCGATGCCATCTTGACGTAGCCACCGAGCGGCAGCCAGGCGATAGCCCACTCGGTCTCCCCGCGCTGGAACGTCAGCCCCTTGATCGGTTTACCGATGCCGATGGCGAAGCGATGGACCCAGACGCCAAAGGCCTTGGCCGCGATGTAGTGGCCGAGCTCGTGGACGAAGACGAGCACACCGAGAACCACGGCCAGAATGGCCACCGTGAACAGCAACCCGTTCATCCCAGGACTTCCCCTGCGTGACACCGCGCGCGCGCATCCGCGGCGCGCACAGCATCGAGCGAAATGGTGCCGACGTCCTCGTGACGTCGGAGCGCTGCCTCGATCACCTGCGGAATCCGGCCGAAGGGAATGCGTCCCTCCAGAAAGGCCGCGACCGCGACTTCATTGGCGGCATTGAACACCGCCGGTGCCGTCCCACCCGCCCGACCCGCCGCCACGCCGAGCGCAAAGGCGCCGAAGTCGTCCGTCCGGATCGGTTCAAACGAGAGCGAGCCCGCGGCAATCGGGTCGAACCGACGCACCCCGGCATCCGGGAGACGTGCGGGATGGGTCAGCGCGTACAAAATGGGAACTTCCATCGAGGGGAAGCCGAGCTGCGCCAGCACACTGCCATCGGGAAACTCGACGAAGGCGTGGATGATGCTCTGCGGATGGACGATCACCTCGATCGCGTCGTACCCGAGCCCGAAGAGAAAATGGGCCTCGATCACCTCAAGCGCCTTGTTCGCAAGTGTCGCCGAATCGATGCTGATCTTGGCGCCCATCTGCCACGTCGGGTGGTTCAGCGCCTCGGTCACCGTGGCTCGGTCGAGTCGCTCGCGCTCCCAGGTGCGGAACGGTCCCCCGGACGCGGTCAGGATGAGCCGGGACGGGGTCGCGCCCTGCGCCAGTTGACACTGGAGCACGGCGCTGTGCTCCGAATCGATCGGCACCACTTCCCCGCCGCCCGCGCGTGCGGCCTCGGCGACGAGAGCCCCGGCCATCACCAGCGTCTCCTTGTTGGCCAGCGCGACACGCTTGCCCGCGCGCAGTGCGGCCAGCGTGGCATCGAGCCCTGCCGCCCCAACCACGGCGTTCACCACAATGTCCACGTCGTCGCGGGTTGCCGCTTCCAGCAGCGTCTCGGGCCCACACGGGAATCCGGATTCACCAGTGCCGCCAACGAGCGCCGCATACCGCGGATTCCACGCGGCCACCTGTTCGCACAGCAGATCGCGATTGGATCCCGCGACGACGGCCACGAGTTCGAAGGCCTCGCGTTGCCGTTCCAGCACTCGCAGCGTGGTGACGCCAATCGAGCCAGTGGAACCGAGCAGGGCGATCCGTTTCACACGAAGCCCAACAGGTGATAGCAGAAGGCGGCGGTGGGGAGCACGACGTAGAGGGAATCGAACCGATCCAGCACGCCGCCGTGGCCCGGAATCAGATTCGAAGAATCCTTGACGCCCGCCTCGCGCTTGAAGAGCGATTCGGCGAGATCGCCGAGTTGCCCGATGATCGACAGGGAGAGCGCCATACCGAGCGCCGGGAGCAGCCCGAGAGTGATGCCCACGGACGGAAAGATCCAGAGCGAAAAGATTGGTGCCACCAGCATGCCACCAACCAGTCCTGCGATGCCGCCAGAGCGCGTCTTCCCGGGCGAAATGGTAGGAGCCATCTTGGCGCCGCCGAACGCGCGACCACCGAACATCGCGGCGCTGTCGCAGACCCAGGTCACGACCAACGGGAAGAAGACCATCGCGGTACCCGCCCACGACCAGAGCGGAAAGCGCGCGTGGCGAATCTCGAGCAGGAATGCGGGGAGATACGCCGCGTAGCCCACCGCAAAGAGGGTGACCGCCACCGCGCCAAGCGGGCGCGCCTGGGGGCCGCGACTCCGCAGCGCCTCGAGCAACAGCAGCAGCATGAAGCCGGCCGCGAGGTAGCGCGAGTCGGTCGCGAGCCAACTCTGGACCGATGGCACGCTGAGGCCCGCGTAGAACAGCAACGGCAAAACGGCCGCCGCGCACAGCCCTGGCCCGCGCAGCGGCACAATCCCCTGCTTCGCGGCGATGTCGAACAGCTCTCGCACGCCCAGCACGGCAATGGTCGCCAGCAGGGCGGCCAGCGGCCACCCTCCGGCCCACACCAGCAGCAGCGCCGACGGGATCGCGATCACGGCCACCACCAGGCGGCGCATCAGGTTGTTGTCCATCGCCATCCTCAGGCGCTCACGCGGCCGAAGCGTCGTTCGCGACGCTGGTAATCGAGGATCGCCGCGTAGAGATCATCGCGGGCGAAGTCGGGCCACAGCACCGGAGTGACGTGGAACTCGGCGTACGCGAGCTGCCACAGCAGGAAGTTCGACACCCGCAGCTCCCCTGACGTCCGCACGAGAAGATCGGGATCTGGCCAGGGTGCGGTGTACAGTTCCGCCGCGAGCGCAGCCTCATCAATCGCATCGGGCGAGAGGCTGCCATCGCGCACGCGCTCGGCGAGCTGGCGCGCCGCTCGGGTGATTTCGGCTCTGGCGCTGTAGGAGATGCAGATGTTGAAGTTGAGTTGCGTTCCGCCGGCGGTGGCGGCCTCGATGCGATCCACGGCGGCACGGGCTGACGGCGAGAGCCGCGTGAGATCGCCGAGCATCCGCACGGCCACACCACGCACTCGGAGTTCCTCTGCCTCCTTGGCAATGAACTCCTCCAGTAATGCCATGAGTGCGTCGATCTCGGCTGCTGGGCGCTGCCAGTTTTCCTGGGAGAAGGCAAAGATGGTGAGGACGCGGACACCGGCGTGCAAACAGCCCTCGACCGTCTCGCGCACCGCGCCCATGCCGGCATGGTGCCCGGCGGGGCGCGGCAGGCCGCGCTCCTGCGCCCAGCGGCCGTTTCCATCCATGATGATCGCGACGTGCCGTGGGATGGCGCCGCCGAGGCGCACCTGGTCCAGAAGCGACGTCAGGTCGGTACTCACACTTCGAGGATCTCGGCTTCCTTGGCCTTGAAGAGCTCCTCGATCTGCTTGGTCGCCTCATCGGTGTGCTTCTGCACATCCTTCTCGGCGCGGCTCTTCTCGTCCTCGGGCACCTTGTCGGCCTTCTTGATCTTGCCCATGGCGTCGGTCCGCGCGCCTCGCACGGAGACGCGGCCCTCCTCCACGAGCTTGCCGCAGATCTTCACCATCTCCTTGCGCCGCTCTTCCGACAACATGGGCAATGGCACTCGAATGAGGCCGCCCTGCGTCTGCGGATTGAGGCCGAGATTGGCGTCGCGGATGGCCTTGTCGATGGCAGCCGTGAGTCCCTTGTCGAACGGGGTGACGGCGAGCATCCGCGGCTCCGGCGCACTCACCATCGCCACCTGGTTCAACGGCAGCTGGCTGCCGTAGGCGTCGACCCGCACGATATCGAGCAAGCCCGGCGAGGCCTTGCCGGAGCGAATGCCGTTCAATTCGCGCTTGGTGTTCTCAACGGCCTTCTGCATGCCGTCGCGTGAGGCCTTTACGATATCTGCAAGAGTCATCGGACGAGGGTCCCGACCCGTTCACCACTCAACGTGCGGGCGATGGCACCGGGTTGATTGATGTTGAAGACGATGATCGGCAAGGCATTGGCCTGGCAGAGCCCAAAGGCGTTGGCGTCCATCACGGCGTATCCGTTGACCAGGGCATCCTGAAAGGTCAACTCGGTGAGCAACTTCGCGTCCGCGTTCTTGCGTGGGTCGGAGGTGTAGATCCCGTCCACATTGGTGGCCTTGAGGACCACCTCGGCATCCATCTCGAGCGCGCGCAGCACCGCCGCGGTGTCGGTCGAGAAGAAGGGATTACCGGTGCCGCCCGCGAAGATCACGATGCGCCCCTTCTCGAGGTGGCGCATCATTCGGCGGCGGATGTACGGCTCCGCGAGCGACTCCATCCGGATCGCGGTCAGCACTCGCGTCTCGACACCCAGCGTCTCGAGCACATTCTGCAGTGCCAGCGCGTTGATGACCGTAGCCAGCATTCCCATGTAATCGGCGGAGACGCGATCGAGTCCTTCACGACTCGCGGTCGCACCGCGCACGATGTTGCCGCCGCCGACCACCAGGCCCAGCGAGACGCCAAGCGCGTTGACCTGCTTGATCTCTTCGGCGAGGGCCTCGATCACGCCATAATCGAGGCCGCCATCCTTCCCTCCAGCCAGTGCCTCACCGGAGAGCTTCAGCAGCGCCCGACGGTAGGCGACGGCCATCTCAGGCCTCGCCAATCTTGAAGCGCGCGAAGCGGACCACCCGCGCGCCGGGAACCTTTGCGACCAGGGCACCGATCGTCACCGACTCATCCTTGACGAAGGGTTGCTCCAGCAGTGCGCGCTCGGCGGCGAACTTCTTGACCTTGCCGTCGACGATCTTGGCACGAATGGCCTCGGGCTTCCCTTCCGCAGCAACCTGCTCTTCGGCAATGCGGCGTTCGCGTTCAATCAGCTCGGCCGGAATGTCACTGCTCGCCACGGCGATCGGATCGGCCGAGGCCACGTGCAGCGCGATCTCGCGAGCCAGCGCCAGCGCGGCGTCGCCCGTGGCGCCCGATAGCTCGACCAGGACGCCTACCTGACTGTTGTGGTGGCGATACTCGCCCACGACTCCGCCCGCGACGCCGAACTTCGCGACCTGCTTCACGGTCATGGCCTCGCCGGTCTTGCCCGACGCGAGCTTCACGACCTCATCGATGTTCTTGCCGTCCATGGTCTCCGCGAGGAAGGCCGCATGCGACACCCCCACCGGGCTCACGGACTCGGCATGATGCACCAGTTGCTTCGCGAGCGCCTGGAAGGCCTCGTTGCGCGCGACGAAATCGGTTTCGCAGTTGAGCTCGACCATCGCGGCCGTCGCCCCATCGGCGGCGGTCTCGATCATGACGAGCCCCTGCGAGGCGTCGCGGCCGGCGCGCTTCTCCGCCTTCGCGATGCCCTTCTTGCGCAGCAGTTCGGAGGCGAGCGACATGTCGCCGTTGGCCTCCTCGAGTGCCTTCTTGCAATCCATCATCCCGGCGCCGGTACGGGCGCGAAGTTCGGAGATGTCCTTGGTGTTGATCGTCATAGTCATCTTCATCGCCTGGAGGTTCTGGTTCCGTGTGTGAAACCGCCGCCCGGAGCCATGGGGCCCCTGCGGCGGCGGAGTGACGCGAGTCCCGGGACAGTCCGGGTCAGGCGCCGGCGTCGCCCGGCGCGGCGGGGTCGTGCTTCAGCCGCGCGGCGATCGCCTCGGGACGCGCCTTCCGCTTGCGGCGGGGACGGCGCTTCTTGCGATCCTCGTCCGAGGCCCCATCGCCGTCACCGGCTGAATAGGTCTCGGCATCATCCTCGCCCGCGACTTCCCGCACCGGCATCGCCATGCGCGCCTCGCGGATGGCATCGCAGAGCGCGGAGGTGATGAGCGAGACCGACCGGATGGCGTCATCGTTGCCCGGAATCGGCACCGTGATCGGATCCGGATCGGCGTTGGTGTCGACAATGGCGACCACCGGGATGCCAAGACGGTTGGCTTCCTGGATTGCGATCTTTTCCTTCTTGGCGTCGACGATGAACAACGCGCCCGGCAGGCGGGTCATCATCTTGATGCCTTCGAGGTTGCGGCTGAGCTTTTCCCGCTCGCGCGAGAAGAGCAGCTGTTCCTTCTTGGTGTAGTTCTCGAAGTCGCCTTCGGCCGAGCCGAGCTCCAGGTCCCGAAGACGCTTGATCTGCTTCTTGATCGTCTGGAAGTTCGTGAGCGTGCCGCCGAGCCAACGCTCATTGACCCAGTGGCAGGAGGCGTTGCGCGCCTCGGCCTCCACGACAGCCTTGAGCTGCCGCTTGGTGCAGACGAAGAGGATGTTCTCGCCCTTGAGCGCGATGGACCGCACCAGATCGGTGGCGATCGTCAGCTGCTTGAGGGTCTTCTGGAGGTCGATGAGATAAATGCCCGAGCGCTCGGCGAAGATGAACTTGCGCATCTTCGGATTCCAGCGACGGGTCTGGTGCCCGAAGTGGGTGCCGGCGTCGAGCAGTTCCTGCAGGGTTGGCATGGCCATGGTGCGTCCGACTCCTCAATGGTTGGTGCGACCGCCCCCGTCATCTGCCGTTGCGACCCCGAAGGGCACCCGCATTGGCATCGGAAGGCGTGCGTCATCGCGCTCCACAGTGGAGCGCGCGTATCCTGCGGTGGCCGAAAGCCGTCGGCCGGCGGAACCGTAGGGGCGCCGCATGCGGCGCCCCT